>CAYLZE010000046.1:0-37175 GCA_964388035.1 uncultured archaeon | reverse complement strand
ATAAATGATTTTTAAATTTCAGTCAAAAGGAAAAAATCAAAAATACACTCAATTAGTAAATGATTAAATTGATTTCAAAATTGAAATACAAAATGTATTTAAATTGTAAAGAGAAATAGGAAATAAAAATGTTATATTATTGGTTATTATGCTCCATTTACGATTTTGACTTTAGAAGCATATACGTCTTGAACTGCATAATTATTGAAATTAATGCTATAATAGTCTCGCCAATGGAGCTTTACATCATCAAGTGTTGCATTATATATGCTCTCCTTAATTTTTCCTTCAGCACATAAAAGTATGCCCATTGATTTAAGTGATAATGTTAATCAAGAATTTGGGCAATTCTGGATTACAAAAGAGTTTGGTTTAGGGTTAGGAAGTTCTTTTGATGACATAGGTGAACTAATAACGGAACTCTTTGAAATCATAAAAGGTATACGTGCTTAACTAAGAAAGAGAAAAATTATGAAATCAGTGATATCATTAGGAAATCATTGAGAGAACTAGGTATTCTCGTGGAAGATACTTAATTGCGTCTGAAAACGAGTTTAAAGTCCACGATTCTTTTTTTCTTTTAGTATTGAAACGAATTTAAAGTTTGAAAACAAAAGAAGAATGGAGAACAAGTTATTCGTTAAATTATATATTCCTTAAAAATGAAGACACCTCAATTGATTCCTATTATATTAAAAAAAAAAAAATCCATTTTTTTATTGCATTCTGTTATATACCTAATCCTTCTAATTTTTTGATCACGTTATTTTTATTTTTTCCCTCTAAATCGTAAAATTTCAACATTATAAAAGCACCAATGAATAGACATAATGCAGGAATTAGTCCGTTAGTAAGTCTGATTCCTAAAATTGCCAAGGGTGTTTGTATGGCAAAGGGATCGGGATTATAATGAGTGAGTTCATGAACTACTGCTATAATAACACTCTGAAGAATAATAGAAATGCGAATGAAAAAATTTCTAATTCCTAAAAGGGTCGCTTCTTGGTGCTTGCCCGTGAAGGTGGCAACTTCATCATAGCAGTCTGAAACAATAGGCATTACCATTACTGTGAAACAACCAGCTCCTATTGCTCCAATGGCAGCTAAAATGGGTGCCCAAATATATTGCGTATACCATAATACGGGGATATAAGCCAATCCCATCCACAACAGACCTAGTGCATACATCTTTTTTTGTCCAAGCCTTTTAGGTCCAATTTTTATCCAAATTGGCATTGAAATAAGAGTAAATAGCATGTTGAGAGCATTTGGAAGAATTATAGCTTCTTCCTCCTTCATTAATAACACATCCTTCATAAAATATATAGCCGTAGCACCCGCTAACGTATATGAAACGGTATATAATGTATAGGCTAAAAGAGAGATCATAAAATTTTTTGCTTTAAATGCGTATTTCATCGTTTGCCAAAATGAGATTTTTTCTGCTGTCGCATAACCATGAAGGAATCTTTGTTTTATTTCATCATTCTCTTTTATTCCGGGTATCATAAAAATTATTGCTCCTACCATTATTAAAACACCTATTCCCGCTGCACGTGCGAAGGATGCTTTATCACCATATTGGTAGATCATGGGAGGAATAATGATGACTGTTAGGGTTCCGAAAGTGCCTAATATTGCAGTCATTAAACTTGCTTTATGCCGCTCGGATTCCGTGCGAAAATGAATTGCAAATCCACCTGAATAATGTTCCGTAAAAATAGAGTAAAATGCATCAAAAAGGCAAGTCATAATGAGCATGTATAAAAAAACAGGCAGTTGATTGTTTGGATCTAACTCTGGAGGGGTAAAAATAAGATAAAAGAAGATTACTGTGGGGATTACACCTATTATAATCCAAGGTGCTCGCATGCCCCATTTTTTAGTCCAGGGCATTGGCTTATCGGTTAAATATCCTACAAGTGGGTCGTTAAACATGTTCCAAATTGCGTAGATTGTTTGAGCTATTGCAACAAGTGTAACATTTAATCCAACTTCAACCTCGTAAAAGTAAAAGCCAATAAAAGAATATGCTAAGAGAACAATATTGCTCACATAAAAAGTGAGAGAATATGACAGCATTTTCAATGTAGATGCTGTTTGTGGTTTTTCTTCTTTTTTAACACTTTCTATCAAATCAATCACTTTTTTATAATAAGTTATATGATCTAACTTAAACTCTTAAATAAATATTCGGAAAAAAATGCAATTTAAATGAAATTTATTTTTATAAGTATTAAATGCTAATCTCTTTCATAAACTCATTAAAATTAAAAATTTACGCAATTGATCTAATAAAAAATTTCTATTTTCTTTAATATCAACTGGATTTGTATCTAATTTTACTGGTTCAGATACTTCTTCTTTAATTTGAACAAGATTACGTTCAACTATTGCTGTACCTAAGGCCAATTGGTAAAAAAAAAAAGTTAGTGCTATAGTATTTAGTTCTTTAATTTCCTTTGCATCAATAGCTTTTTGAACTACATTTTTGATTAAATTCAATAAATTAAACTGTTTATAACTTTTCTCTATTGGTCCGAGTTTTTTAGAGAAGGGGACTGGAATTAAAAACATGAAATCAAATCTTTGATAATCTTCTTCTGAAAACTCTAAAAATGCTACACCTAATTTAATTATTAAATCTCTATATTGACCATTATGATTTTTTATAATGTTATTTAGTTTATGTCTAAGTTCTCTAAAATATCTCTTACGGATAGCAATCCAGAGCTCCCGTTTACTTTTAACGTAATGATAAAGATTTGGCATGGACATATCCATGTGTTTGGCCAACTTTTTTAAACTGAATTTATTTTGACAATATAATTCAATACCTTTATCTAAAATTTTCTCAAATTTTTGAGCTTTTTTTTCCTTAGAACGCGCCCTCTTTTTCTTATTAATTTCTTTCAAAGACTTTTCCGGTGGTGTGTAAGATGAATTTTCCTTCTGCATTTCCTGCTTTGCTCCTTTTTTTTATTCTTCTATATGTAAAGTGTATTTTTAGAGTATTAATTCTTAGTAATGTTTATAAAATAAATTATACTATGTAATTTATAATCTAATAAAAATTTATGGTGCTTAAAATCTATGAATAAAAAGACATTGGGAAGGAAAATAGGATTTCTATTTTTATTTTCAAGTTTTTTACTTTTTACATTCATAACAATGTGTTCTTCTACCCATTCCATTACAAACACTTGTACCGTTTTCACAGTTACCTCGAAGAATAATGATATAGTTTATTTCTGTAATAATGAAGATTATTTCCCTGATCATATGCGAATGTACTTTTTTCCGGCAACAGAAGGAAAATATGGAAAGGTTTTATATGGATTCACTTATCAGCACGTATTTAACCCATTAGGTGGGATGAACGAATATGGATTAAGTGCTGATGAGAATTGGGTACCCTCCACTCCAGTGAAACGTGATCCGAATAAAATTGATTATATGCAAAACAATGTATTTACCAAAATTTTAGAAGAATGCACTACGGTTGCGGAAGTTATTGAATGGATCAAGGATTATAATCTTATTCAATTGGAATTATATCCTTGTCAAGTTCATTTCGCAGATAAAACAGGAGATGCTGCCATAATTGGTATTGGATTAGATGGAGAAGTGGTTATTACTCGAAAAAGTGGAAATTACTTACTTTCTACAAATTTTAACGTGGCTCAAGGTAGGAAACCATGCTGGAGGTATGATACTGCCGAAAAAATGCTTGATAGCATGCAAGAAGTATCCCTTGAATACTGTTTGTCAATTTTAAAAGCAACTCATCAAGGCAAATTTACCCGATACTCGAATATTAATGACTTAAAGAATGGAATTCTATATTTCTATACTGCTATTAATGATTATAAAGGACACGCTACTGTTAATCTAAGTGAAGAATTATCGAAAGGATTTCATTCCTATGATATTCTTACCTTGATCAACCGAAGTGAAAACCAAATGCCTAATACGAGTCTAATTGCGAGTACTTTCATGGTTTTTACCAGCATCATGATAGGTTGTGCGGTAGTCTGGATATATAAAATCAAACCCATTATTATGGTTGCTAAAAATAATCCAATAAATAAAGAAAAATTAAACAGGGGTGGTCAGGTTGACAAATAATAGTAAGACTATCAGCAGTGTTCAGAAAGGTATGGAAAAAGAAGGGAATCATGTAAAGCAATTCTTAATAATCCTTATGGGTTATATTGGTTTAATTTCTTTCTTTACCTCGTTCTTGAGAATTGCTCTTTTTTACAATAGCTCAGAATCCTACAATATAATTTTCTATTTAAATCTTGGGTCTATTTTTATCTTTTCAGCAGGTATATTATTTAGACCTTGGGAAGCTTTATTCATTTCTATGGTCGGTTCTGTATTAGGTGAGTTTTTATACTGCTTAATCTTCGGATGTGGAGAATCATTACCAGCATATCTAATTTTCATGTTAGTTTCCTCGGGATTTGCAGGAGGAATCATATCGGTTCTAAATCATAAAATAGAGAAAGGAATTATTGGAGAGATTTTCGCAATTATAATTGGTATACTTTGGCAATATATCGGTTTGGTAATTACAGCATATGTCTATTATGAAGTAATAATCTCTTTCTTTAATTGGCAACTCTATGCTGTCTATATATTTTACCCGTTATTTTCCTCACTTTTTACTTTCTTTTTAATTCCTATCTCTATAATACTAAATGAAGTGGTTAGAAGATTATTAAAGATACATTATCTCGATGACCTAATCACCATTAATATGGTTACTAATAAAATTTAGGATGTAAATTTTTAATATTCTTCAAATTACTCTTTTTTTTCTGAATTAAAACTAATTAATATGGAATATAAGTCTTTATTATTCTATTTAATTAATTTAATATGATTTATTAAATAGAACTTCAGATTACTATAGATATATAAGAATTAGAATTACATCAACATTTTATGGAAATCATCAATAAAACAAATAAAAATTTAAGAAATATCGCACTATTCATTATCGTAGTTAGCCTCGCTTTTATCATAATTTGGGTAATTACTTTTTATACATCGCCCCAATCTCAATACATATTGATATTATATATCAGTATCGGATTTTTTTTAGCAGGTATGCTTCTTCTCACTCGTGTCCAATTCGTTTTATGGTCAGAAAAACGATTGCCTTCTAATAAATAGATATTTTTCTTGAAGAATTAATTCAAAAAAATAGTGAATATGGAAATGCGGTTTTTTTTATTATTTCATCTTCATGATATATATTCTCTTAACTTTCAATTTTTTAAAAGGGAAATTTTAATTCATGAATGATTAAATAAATTTCAAAATTAGAATTCAAAAAATGCAAAAATTGTAAAGAGAAATAGGAAATAAAAATGTTATATTATTGATTTTTATACTCCATTAACAATTTTAACTTTAGGAGCATAAACATCTTGAACGGCATAATTGTTGAAATTAATGCTATAATGGTCTCGCCAATGTAGCTTTACATCCTCAAGCGTTGCGTCATATACGCTTTCCTTGATTTTTCCTTCCGCACAAAGAAGAGTTCCCATGGGTGCGGCAACGATTTCTCCGTCTTTCACAACAATCTGTCCGTCTTTTAAGGTGTATGCTGCGGCGGAAAAAGCTTTTTCAATTGCCTTCCCGTCATAATTATTAGGATCTAACTTATAAATGGATACATCACCTATAGCACCTACACCTATATGCCCTCTATCTTTCAATCCCAAGCATTGAGCGGTCCCTGCTCTGGTGACAATGCACAGTTCATTCAATGAATATTCTTGGTCAAGATCCGGGAGAGTCGTATCTGTACTGGCTTTTTTAGAAACCTTTTCAAGCATTTCCTTTCTTGCCTTGCGATCCATTAACCATTTAATTACGATGGGATACGTCGTAAAAGGTGCTCCGTTTGGATGATCGGTGGTCATGAAGATTTGATATTTATTTTTTACTAATAGCATGATTTCTAGCCCAATTGCCCATTGCACGGCATTTACACCAACAGATGGCGTGAAGAAATAGGGAACTATTCCTGAACCGGATTCTGCTTCTACTTGACCGTTAATCCATTTTACTCCTGGTTTATTGCCCCAGGGGCTTACTCCGCCCAAGTGATGAAGGGCAAATTCCCATGGACCATCTCCAGTCATGGTGGTGGTTGCATATTTTGTAAAAACAACTTGTCCTGCATCAACAGTGACATGACTGTTTGCATTAACATATTCAGCAATTTCAGATGCGCCCGATTTAAAATCTTTCCAATTTGTTCCACTATACGCATTAAATTGAACGTGAGTGCAATGTAAACTTGTTTTTCGATCCTTTCGTTTAATATCCAAGTCTTTAGTAACATTGAAGGTATCAATGGTATGATTTACATTACCAGGATGTCCCAGATTATTGCAGTGAATATGTATGGAATGGGGTAATTCTAACATTTCATTAACTTTTGCTAAGCTTTCCACTATTTGTCTTGGTGTTACATCCCAATACACAACAGGATCATCAAGACTTTCGCAATTTTTGCCCCAAGCCCAGTTTTCTACTCCTCCGGGGTTAACGATTTTAATTGCATAACCCTTCGTTGCTTTAAGAACCCAGGCAATGTAGGCTGCCAATTTTTCCATGTCATTTTCTCTAACATACTCGAGCACGTACCAGTTATTTCCTAATATCGGAAAAGCTCCTTTATCAATAATGGGCATTTCTAAGAATTCTTCATGAGTATGGCGAGCTTCAAGAAGGGGCATTGCAGGTTCAAAAACGGTGGTATATCCCAATTTGGCATATTTATATCCTGTTATCCAAGTAGAAGGTACTGAAAATCCTGTTCCGCTTCGAGTTATCTTTGTTTTTTTCATGGTAGCTTCGAAATGTTTGTCCTCGGGGCGAAAAGATCTTCCCGAATTTACTTTAGCTCCCGCGATATGGGAATGTATATCTACCCCACCAGGCATGACAACCATGCCAGAGGCATCTATTACTTTCGCATCCCCTTTTACCTTTTCAACAATTTTCCCGTTTTGAATGTGAATCTCTTTTTTTTCCCCATCTATATTATTGATCGGATCAAATATAATTCCGTTTTTAATAATTATCGAATCACTCATATTAGTTTTCCTTGATTCTGGCTGTAAATTTGATTATTTAAATAATATTATTATAGTACACGTGTTATTACATAAAAGAATTCTTAATTTAAATAAAGTATTACTAAAGTTTAATGGGAAAATCTCACGTCTTCTTATAAGATATAATATTCCCATTTAAACATGATAAGATTAGTAGTAATTACATGATTGGTTATTGTTTGAATCAAAAATAGCTATACTAAATAATTAAAAATGACTAAAAATTGGAATTAAACACCTTAAAACTCGTTTTGAAATATAAATGAGCCAATTCAATTAAATGAGCACTCTAATTCATAAAATATAAAAGAAATCGGGTTTTAGTTTAATAACCGTTTACACTCAAGGTGATGATCAATATCATTTTTTAAAGAAATTGAACAAAATTTATTGGATAGTGGTGCTTTAAGAGTTGGCGTGGCTACCAAGAAAACATTACAAGGAGGACCACCAAGTATTGATATAACTTATCCATTACCAAGCGCAGAATCCGCCATATGTTTTGCACTCCCATTAAATAAAGAAAAAATACGATCCTTTTTGAAAAAAGAAATGCCTAATGGAAGGGTAGATCACGAGATAGATAATATCGAAACAAACGTGAGAGCCTTTTTATTGGCTAAAGAAACTTCGAAATTACTCCAAAATAAGGGATATGATGCTGTGGAGGTGTTTCCTAATTTCAAATATAGAGAAGAGATTCCCGGATGGGAATTACGAATGTTTCCAGAGATTGCACTCAGGTATATAGCAGTGAGATCCGGCGTGGGTTCTTTTGGCTGGTCGGGAAATGTTGGAATGAAAGGGCAAGGTTGTGCTATCATTTTAGGATGTTTAGTTACATCCGCAATACTTGCTCCTACCGAACCTATGCCCGAGGAAGAATCCTTCTGCTCAAAATGTAAATTATGTACCAAGGTTTGTGCAATGAGAATGTTTGATACTAAAGAGACTGAATCTATTTCTTTGGGGGATAGCACTTTCACTTACGCAAAAAGGAGAAATATCGGGAGGTGTCAAATCGTATGCGGTGGGCTATCAGGATTAGATAAATCAAAGAAGTGGTCAACATGGTCGCCGGGGAGATATCCTTACCCTGAAACGGATAAAGATGTTACCCGACTTTTTTCATTATGTGTAACTAACGCGTCTAAATGGCCAAAAAATCCCGACGAACCTGGTGGAATTGACATGTCTAAATTGGAACAAAATTTAGAGTTAAGCTCAGTGATGATTGGAGATAAAAGCGCTTTAGAAATGATTAGAGATACAAAATTAACTTGCGGAAATTGCCAATTGATTTGTTTCGGAGATTCAGAAGAAACATCAAAGAATTACGAGCTTTTGGTCAATTCTGGTTGCGTTATTCAGAAAGAAGATGGAACGATTATCGTACTTCCCTCCGAAGAAGCCGAGAAAGAATTTAATCAAATGGATCGAAAGCACCGAAAATTATACTTTAAAGAACTTAAGAATTCTTGATGGTAAAATAATTAAAACTCATTTGTTACTGTTGAAAAAAAATGGATATTGCAATTATTAATTCCAGGATTATCACCATGGAAGGAAAAGGTCTGGGATTCATTCGACACGGGGCGATGGGAATTGAAAAGGATCATATTTCCTATGTTGGGAAAATGGAGGGCTTTAACTACCGACAAGCAGATATCCTCATTAATGGAAATGACAATCATGTTGTTCTTCCCGGGCTAATTAATGCTCACACCCATTCTATGCTAACGCTCTGTAGAGGAATGGCACATGATTTGCCGGAGATCGAGTACATGCCAAAAGGATTGAGCCTCTTCGCCAATCTATTAAAAGGAGAAGATTTCCTACTAAGCACGAAACTGGCTGTTCTCGAGGGCTTGAGAGCAGGCACGACCACTTTCACAGAATATGGCATAGGATTATCAAGCTTAATCAACAAGATATACAACCCATTTAAAGCTAGAGTTGTAGCTACAGAGATGATTTCGGAATTGGACTTCTCTGAGGAAAAGAAACCGTATGAACCTTATTCCTTCTATGAGTATCTTGGTAGGAGCGCATTCAAACGAGCCAATAAATTATTTAAGGAATTTCAAGACAATCCTTTAGTATCTTGCATGTATGGACCAAATGCTCTGGATATGGTATCTTTAGAGTTACTAAAAGAAATCCATGAAGAAGCTAAGATTAGAAACTCAAAAATCCATGTTCATGTAGCTCAAGGAGAAAGAGAACGAATACAAATTAAAAAAAGATTTGGGAATGACTTGACGACAGTAAAAGTGTTAGATAAAAATAACTTAATGGATTCTCATTTAATTGCTGCTCATATACATGATACTACCGAGCAAGAAAGAGAGTTAATGGTCAAAAAAGGAGTTCAAATGGTAGGATGTCCTAGCTCCATTTCAAAGATCGATGGGATCATCCCTCCCCTTGTTAATTATTTAGAATTAGGAGGAAAAGCTGGACTGGGCACCGATGAAGCACCGGGCACGGGACATCATAATTTATTTAATGAACTAAGAATGGCTAGCCTGTTATCCAAGATTACTAAGCGAGATCCTACCGCTTTACCTCCATGGAAAGCTTTACATTTAGCTACTCTTGGAGGGGCAAAAGTAATGCAGCTTGAGGATCAGATTGGAAGTCTAAAGGTTGGGAAAAAAGCAGATATAATCCTTGTAAATTTAAATTATGCTCATTTTACTCCTATCATTGACGAGCCTTTTTCGAATTTAATCGCAAATTTGATTTATTCAAATAAAGGAAATGAAGTAGATCATGTCATTATCAATGGAAATCCGATACTCATGAATAATACCTTTCAAGTGATAGATGAACAAGAAATCATTGATAAAGCTAATGCGCGAGCACGCAATCTTTTTCAAACTATCGGAGAAGAATGGAGAAAATCGGGTTCAAAAATGGTTCAGTATCATAATCAAGGTTTTATTTAATCGCTTGGAGTTGATTTTAAACTTAAAGCAATTTTCATTATAATGTCATTTGAAATCAATCTCAAGTAAAATAAGAAGAAATTAAATCAAAATGCATGACAAGATCTTTGGCAATTTAATAATTAATGATTAAGCAAGGCAAGCGACAAAATTAAGGATATTCAAGATACTAAATTAAAAAAAAATAGCTAACAATTTATGTTTTTTCCAAAGGATGTTCATGCTTTTGCATTATCCATTCCTTCCGGTTAAACAAGATAATTATTATATCAAGAATAATGTATAAACTGAAACTCAAGGAGGAATGGACGAGCGTTTGTTCGAACGTGAGATCCAATCGCACAAATAAAATCCCCGTCATAGTTATTGTGTAGTGCATTAGAATCATTAAGAACAAGCTACCTTTGGACTTATTGTATACAAAGGTCATCGCAATCGTTAATCCAATAAAACTAATCGGACCCGATAGAATGAAATAAGGAATGAAGTTAATGCCTAACGTCCCTAGAGCGATAAAATAAGAGGGAAAATGCCACAAACCCCATAATGTTCCTACGACCAACGCAGAAATGAATGGAGAATACTTTTTCTGCAATTCTGGCAATAATACTCCTCTCCACCCTGGTTCTTCACCTGTACTAGAAAAGAGAGGCCAAATTAACGCTAATGGAAGAACGGCAAGCATATCGGAGGCAGAGTCTATGGGAATCCCCAATAATGAATCAAGGATCATGGAGATAATGGCAATTACAAATATCAATCCTAATGCAAAAACATAAAGCCAAGCAGGTTGCTTGTACATTTTAATACGTTTCCATAGGATTCCCTTATTACCTGTCATGCGGGTTACAAATACTCCCGCAATGGTAGGTCCAAAACCCCCGATAAAGACAATTATGAACTGCCAGATGGGAAGAGATGAGGGATCGAGACCGACACCCGATACTAAAATTACGATACCCAATAATACAAACGTCCATGCGAAAGCAAGAATATTAAAAATCAATATCTTATGCTTTTGTACAAAGTTTTTGTTTTCCAATCTAAATTCACTATATCAAAAAATAAATAATAATTTTTTTAAAATGAAATAAGGTTTTTAAAATCATTGAAAACATTTTTTTCCTTTTTCTACCTTAATTTAGCCTTGAAATTGCACTTTACTTAATACCTAAAATCTATCTTATCAATTTCAGAATTATTCATCACTAATTTTATAGCCCCATCTAACATGTCATGACTATATGATATATTAACATTATGATTTTTGTGCTGGAATGATAATGGAAAAAGCGAAAAAAGAATAAGAGGCATATTCTAAGATATCATTGATGGGAGATGATAATTTTTTAAGTGACTTATATTTATATTGCTTTTTCTTATTACTTAGAAATAATACCATTATTTATCTTTCGGAACCCTGTTAACAATGTCTTATGTTTATATGAAATCATTGGAGAATAAAGCAGAAAAATATGATAAAGGCATTCAACTCTTAACTTTAGGCAAATTATCCAAGATAAAAGACTATATCATTGACAATTATTTAAGGGAAAACGAGGAGATTTTAGATATTGGAATGGGAACGGGGTCATTTGCGATTGCTTGTGCTGAAAAAGGGTATCATGTCTTTGGTATTGATCAGTCTGAAAAAATGTTAGAAGTTGGAAAAAAAAAGATTTCTAAGCTAGATTTATCCTCTCTAATTACCATATTTGAAATGCCTATTATTGATTTAGATAAAAAATTTCCGAACGATTCATTTGATAAAGTGACGGCCATTTTAGTTCTTAGTGAATTATATGAAAAAGAAATGGAGTTTTGCATTAGACAGGTACATAGAATTCTGAAACTTGATGGAGAATTTATTATTTTAGATGAGGTAAAACCGAAAAAGATGTGGAAAAGAATAATCTATGCTTTAATCAGGATACCACTCCTAATTGTGACTTTCTTCTCCACTCATTTAACCACTCATCCCTTAAAGGAAATTATAGATTTATTAAAAAAAAATAATTTTCTAATTATTGAGGAAAAGGAATTTTTATTGGATTCCTTGAAATTAATTCGAGCTAAAAAAAAATGAATAAAAAGTTATTAATTATCAATTCTATATAGAGTAATGTTATGTCTTTGAAAAGTATGTTAAAATTATTGGGGGCTTACTTTTTTCGATGGATTGGATTTCCAATGGAACCAACGTTAATCAAGGTGGGAAATCCTACTCGAAATAGTCCCGTTTTTCTCACGTGCAATTTTATTCTTACAGTAAAACGGGTTTTAAAAGCCATACAAAACATGGATTGCTTTTTATTAGTTGCTCCTTCAAATGGAATTAATGTATGGTGTGGTGCATGCGGAGGAGATTTTAATTCAAATTCGGTAATTTCCATTATAAAAACAAGTAATATCGATGATCTTGTTGATCATAAAATTCTTATCTTACCTCAATTAAGCGCTCCTGGCATAATACCAAAGAAGGTGAAAGAAAGCACTGGATGGAATGTCAAATTCGGACCGATCCATGCAAAAGATATTCCTGTATATGTAAGAAACCAATTCACAAAAACAGAACAACAGAAGAAAGTCGCTTTTCCTATTCTATCAAGATTAGAAATGGGCAATCTATATTTTTTCATGCTACTTATTTTAATTAGCGCTGTATATTGGATTACTGCTTTTTTCGTCCCGGCATTGAATTTGGTATTATATTTACATACACTTGCTTTACTCGTGATTGTCATTTATGGTTCAATGCTCTTCTTACCTAGCATTCCGGGAGAAAAAGGCTGGAAAAAAGTTTTGATTTACGGTTGTATCGTCGTCTTCTTGGTAGTCTTTTATAATCTGGTACTTTCTTTAAATTATTTTTATCTTGGCTGGGATTTAGTTCTCTCGATATTATTCCTCTTATTAATGGCAGAAGATTTCCATGGGCTTACTCCTATATATAAAAGTGAATTAGGGGAGCGCCAATGGAAAAAAGGAAGCAAAGAAATGAGTTTTCTTTTCAGCAAATATAAGTTGGCATCTTATGGAACAATCAATATTACTGAAGAGGATTGTATCGGGTGTAAAAATTGCCTTGATGTATGCCCAAGAAATGTGTTCACGTTCGATAATGACACAAAAAAGGCCAAAATAGAACATCCAGATAAATGCATTAATTGTCATGCTTGCATCGCTCAGTGTTTAGGAAATTGCTTGAATCTGGTCTGAGAGATACGTTAGAATAACTTTTTACTTTTCACATGCTTCTAAATGCTCTCATCATGAATGATATAGACGCGCTCTTGTTAATTTAAACAATCCAGAATAATCTAAAATAAAAAAAAGAAGAAATGAATATAAATTAGATTTTAAGCTCTGCAAGTTTTTCCTTTATTGATTTTGCCCTATCGGGAGTAATTTCATATAATCTCCAGAAGATAATCAATCCTAAGACCATGATACTCGCGGGAACTACTCCAAAAAGAAGTAATATTCCCATATTGGCCAAAGGTGTTTGAATGTCAGATGTTTCCACAAATCCTGTAAGATCATGGACAAGGGCGAAAAGGAGTGATAAAATTACACGGGAAAAATTGCTGAAAAATCGTCTGATTCCTGAATAAAATCCTTCTCGTCGTATTCCGGTTGTTGCTATCGATTCGTCGATGACGTCCGAAAATGTAGGAATATAAATTACCCAAAAGCCGCCAAGAGCTATGCCCCATATAAATATAACAATAAGAAGTGAAATTAATGTCGTCATAAAGCTAAGGAGGGCCGTCATTATTACACATGCAATGGATGTGTATATCATGGTTTTCCGATTATCTTCTACCTTTTTATAATATTTAAACCATATAGGAATGCCTATTATGACTCCTAAGAGAAACATGACCATTAAAATTAACACATCGCCAGTTTCTCCTAATAAAACAAAACGGACTACATATAAAAAGGAGGATTGAACCATGCTAGATAAGTTTATCCAAGCAAGAAACAAAAATAGAAATCCGATGAGAGATTTATGTTTAATAGCTGCTTTTAAAGAGGTTATAAAAGATTCCTTTTCAATCTTATCATATTTTGAAAGATATTCTTCTACAGATTTTTTATCATCCTTAATTCCGGGTATCATTACGACCCCGCTAGCGAGACTAATAATAATTGCAATCCAAGCCATTAAAGCAAAAGATCCCAAATTTCCGTATATAATTATTATGGGCGGGAGTAAATTAGCAAGGACGACCCCAATCAATCCTAAATACACGTAAATCCAAGAAGCTTTTACTCGTTCATCATCTCCTCTAAATTTATCCGGGAATAATGCGAAAAAGTTAGAAGTAAATAAAGTTTCAAAGGTATCAAATAGGCATAAAACTACAACTAACCATATAAATATCGTCCAAGGTTGAGTTTGGGCATCAATATTGGGAGGTGAAAAAATTAATAGAAAAAAGATCAACATTGGGATGTATCCAATTATCATCCAAGGAAATCTTCGACCCCATTTTTTAGTAAATCCTCTTGGTCGATCACATAGATATCCAATTAAGGGATCGTTGATTGCGTCCCATAGAGAATAGATCATTAACGCTATACCCGTCAACCAGGCTCCCAATCCTACTTCCACTTCATAAAAATAAAATAAAATGAAAACCAAAATACCTTGAGTGAACTCATATACGAATTCGCCCGCGGAATAGGAAGTCATTATCTTCTTGGAGTGTATATATGTGGGCACTTCATGATGCTCTTTAATAGTACTCATTTAAGCTAATCCCCTATTACTTAATTATAATTTACATTTTTTAAGAAGACTAAATTATATAATTATATTTTTATCTTCGTGTTTATCATTTAAATAAGTTATTTTGTTGAAACACGAGAGAGCATGAAATCAGAAAAAATAACGAGATCAAAAAAAATAATGAAAATATAGGGATTTTATACATTAAAGAATTTATTATCATCAAGTAATATCGTATTATTCAATGATTATAGTCTCTCCTGTTGCGTATTTCTGTAAGGATTTTTCATCGAGTTCCACGCCATAACCTGAACCCTCTGGTAGCTTAGCAGTACCCCCGCTATAATCAATAGGAGTAACAATCAAATCATCTTCCATCATCTCCATGCCAAATAATTCTGTTGCGTGGTCAATTGAATAATATTGTCCGACATGTAAATGAATAAGCATGGCTGAGCAAATCCCTAAAGGTTCTTTATGGATCATTACTTCTACACCCTTGCATCTAGCATAATGAATCAATTTAAGGGCTTTAGTAACCCCCGCAGGGCGATCAGATTGTAGTCCTAATACTCGAGCCCCTCCTAATTCAACAAGGCTAATAAAATCCCTCATGTTAAAGAAATCTTCATGATTCATTAAAGGAGTATCGACTTTACTTTGTACATAAGCCATTCCCATATAATCTCCTGTCCTAACGGGTTGTTCCACAAAATCGATATTATACGGTTCGATTGCTTTTATTGCTTTAATTGCTTGTGAAGGGGTATATACTTGGTTATAATCCACGCGTATCCGAATATCATTGCCCAATGCTTTCCTTATGGTTTTCAAGATCTCAACGTCTTCTTGGATACTTCTTCCGAGCTTCAATCTAAATGTCCTATATCCTTTCCTATAATAACTTCTAACCAATCCTCTCATTAACATGGGAGATCCTAATGGAATGAGAGCTGCAAGTGGTATTTCCTCCACATTACGCCCTCCCATAAAACAGCAAGCAGGAATCCCCGCAATTTTTCCCATTAAATCATAACAAGCCATATCTAGTAAACCCTTAGCTTGATCATTTCGGGCTACATTATCATCCATCTTTTGATTAATTTTTTCCACATTGAAAGGGCTTTCTCCTATTACATAATTTGCCAATTTTCCTTTTTTAATGACATCAATGACTTGTAGGGGTGTAATTCCACTTTCAGGGAGCCATATCGATGATTCCCCCAACCCTACACTCCCATTATCACATATCACTTTTGCAATAACAAACTCTGCTCCCAACCATTCTTCTTCTGAAGGATGAGACATTCCAATCCCCCCTTCACTCTCACCCATTGCTTTCCTTGCAACTGCATTAAATGGAACATATAATGGAGTTAACTCCACGCGCACTATTTTTTCTTTCATCAAAATCATTAATATGAATGTATATGTAGGTAGTAATTATTTTGTAGAAATATAAGGTTTATGACCTTTCACCTCAATAGATTCATGTATAATGTCACCCTTACCCTTAAGTATTAAAGAAATTCTTAATACTATTCTCGATAAATCGGAAAAAATAGATTCTCATCTTTCAACTAAAATAGAGAATATATCATTATATAAGACGTCAGTCATCCTTGCCAAACATGCTTCCGAAGGCGCCCATCATTGTTTCAATCATTTCTTTAAAAAAATCTCCAAAAAACATATTGTGGAATAATTCATAAACTTTAGAATAATCTTCTTGATGAGAAAAAGTTATCAAAATTTCTCTGTTTTCCTCATCCATGATTATTTTACATTCTAAGGGATCAGTTCTTCCAAGAAATTGGTTAAGATTTTTTTTCATCTCATCCTCATCCTTCATAAAGTTTCCTACTAACTTATTATTTTTAGCCCCTTCATCTAAAACTTTTAGAGTTATACTTAAATCCTCATCACTTTTTTTTATTTCAACCAATTTTTCGAGAGATGCCTTAATCTCATCCCAATTAAAATTTTGACTCATAACTCTTGACTATTATTGATATATAGGTATTTTTATTAGAATTTTTAAAATATAATAATTGTTTTCTTGAAATTTCAACCATTTGAGGGTAAATTTTCATGGGATTAAAAACAACTTTATGAGTTTCTCTAAATCGATTGGTCCGTTAATGCTTATTAAGCTTGTTAAATTAGCATCCAAGGGTTTAATGGAATCTTCCACGGAAATAAAGTTAATATCCCATTGATCATCAATTAATTCATTTAGGTAAAAGATCTCTTGTTCTAATAATTGTTTTACTTTTTCATAACTTTTTTTCACGGGATAAATCGTAAATAGCGTTTCTAAATATCCATTTTTCCATCGAGGTACAACGCAATCATGAGATTCAGATTGTTCAATCATGTATTTAATAACATTAGGTTTAATTAAGGGCATATCACAAGAGAGTACAAAAGCTTTGTCAAATCCCATCTCATTTAACGACTTAAGACCGGAATAAACTCCAATCATGGGAGTTCTAATTTTATCGTAAGGAATGATTTCCTTATCATCAATAATGAATTTATTGCGGTCAATTTTAAACTTTTTATAATAGGTTTCAACTTGGTTTGGTGAATGCGCAACTAAGAACACATCATTATCGAATTTCGATAACGTTTCCATTTGATATAAGAGAAGGGGTTTCCCTGAAAATTCGAATTCTATATTTTTTAATCCAAAACGTCTACTTTCTCCCCCGATAAGTATCATTATTGCTAAATATTTGGAATCCAGTGAATCTATTTTCATTTTTATTATACCCCAGTTCAATATTTATTTCATAAATGTATTAAATCTTTTGATATCCATTTTTTCATTTAAATTAATGAAGGTCTTTAAATCTTTATCGATTGATTTTATTTTGCTTTCAATAGGAAGGAAATTGATGTTCCAATCCTCTCGGATTAATTTAATTAACTTATAATCTCTATTAATAATATTTTCCTTAGCTTGTTCTAATCCTTTATCCACGGGATAAATAGAAAATAATGGTTCTAAAAATCCATTCTCCCATATTGGGATTACACCTTCATATTCGACGGATTCTTCTATTAATAATTGGATGACTTCTATTTTAATGAAAGGTATATCACATGATAAAACAAAACATTTATTATATCCTTTTATATTTAATTCTCGAAATGCTGAATAAAGTCCTAATAATGGCGTTCGAGTGTCTTGATTGTTAACCATGGAAGTATCGTCAAAAATAAATGAAATTGTATTATTGCTAAAAAGATGAGCAATAGACTCGTCAGAAAGTAAAATACTTTTATAAGAATTTGCTTGACATTCATCATGTGCTACAATATAAATAGATTTATCAAAATGGGATAAAATCTCTAATTCATATGAGATTATAGACTTCCCGTTTATTTTGAAAAGTCCTTTATCGGTCCCGAATCGTCTACTTCTTCCTCCTATAAGAACTACGAAAGCTAAATTCATGAGAGATAATGCAGATGTCATCGCAAGTATAATATTTACTTTTTAATGCTCAAATGCGGAAATTGTTAATACTTTATTAAAACAATAATTAAAAATCATAAAAGATTTTAATTAATTGAATATGAAATAGAATATCTTTAATTTCTTTCTAATCATCATGCGCAAAAACAAAGCCTGTGATCTGGGATTCCAAAAGATTAAAGAAAAGTGTGCTGTTTTTGGGGTGAGTAGTGATGATGTTGGTTTTTCTGTCGCTAGTTTATTGTATAAAGGACTTATTGCCCTCCAACATCGTGGTCAAGAGTCCACGGGCATTTCAATAATGAACACGGGAAGCACGAACATCTATACGTATAAAAAATTAGGGTTAGTATCCAAGGTTTTAAATGAGAAGAAGCTCTCTCAATTTTGGGGAAATATTGGCATAGGTCATAATAGATATGCGACGACAGGTTCCGAAGAATATTCTAGCATCGACTATATCCAACCTTATTACTTTAAAAACAATGAGATTGAATTTGCTTTTGCTTTTAACGGAACAATACCAAATTTTGAAGAAATTAAGAATAAGATGAGCGAAATGGGGCGTATATTTGTCACCAATACTGATACGGAGGTTATTGCACAATTGATTGGATCGATTAGAATGGGAACAGAAGATTGGCCAGAAGTATTAAAGATAACAAGTAGATTTTTGGATGGCTCTTATTCCTTAGTTCTATTGACGAATAAAGGCGACATTTATGCAATGCGCGATCCCTTAGGATTCAAACCCTTGTGTATCGGGGAACTTAGAACAGATAAACGCAATCTTTATTTTGTGGCATCCGAGTCTTGTGCTATCGATGCAGTAGGGGGAAACTTTCTGAGAGATGTTCTGCCTGGAGAAATCGTTCATTTAAGTCATCAGAAAGAAATACATTCGGAAATGGTATTAAAGGCAAATAAAACGGCATTATGCATGTTCGAATTCGTATATTTTGCTCGACCCGATTCCATTATTGATGGGGTTGCCGTAGCAGATGCACGCCTTAAATTAGGCATGAATCTAGCTAAAAGAGATCCTTTATTAAAGGATCCTGAAATTCTAGAAAATGCTATCGTGGTTCCTGTCCCTGATTCTGGTAGAAGCGCTGCTGTAGGTTATGCAAAGGAAGCGAAGCTGCCTTATGTGGAAGGTCTAATGAAAAATCGTTATGTATGGAGAACTTTCATCATGCCGGGGCAACAGAAGAGAAAGACTGCGGTCAAGGAAAAATTAAATCCTATAAAGAGTGTTATCGAAGGAAAAGATGTTATATTATTAGATGATTCTATCGTGAGAGGAACTACCACAGAACAGATCGTTTCTCTGATAAGATCTGCAGGAGCTAGATCAGTGAATGTGAGAATTAGTTGCCCTCCTGTCAGAAACGCGTGTTACATGGGAATTGATTTTCCTACCAGAAATGAATTAATTGCTGGTCGTTTTCAAAAAGAATATGGCGAGCATTTTCTTGAAGAAATTAGAAAAAAAATCGATGCTGATACCCTTCTTTATCAAAAATTAGATGATTTAATAGATGCCATCGGATTGAGCCAAAATCAATTATGTTTGGCTTGTCTCACGGGAGAATATCCCTTAAAATCAGCAGTCAAGTTAACTGAATTAGAAAGTTCAATCGCATCTAACAGATGCTAAAAATGGAAAAAAAGAATAAAGTATTTCCATTTTATTCATGGAATTTAAGCACTCTTTACATTTCTTTAATCAATCATGTTCTAATTCTAGCAAACCTTTCTCGTTGCCTTTTTTAAAAAGTAGAATAAAAAGAAAAGCGTGATGAAAATTAAATATTAATTACTTACTTCATGCAATAAGCAATGAAATTCCTGTAAAGTTGAATTCCATATTTACTCGACTTTTCGGGATGAAATTGGGTAGCTATTACATTCTTCTTCTGTAAGATGGACGCAAATTCAATATCTCCATATCTAGTTGTTCCTAATATGGTTGATTGATCTTCCGCTACGGCGTAAAAACTATGAACGAAATAAAAATACGCATGATTCGGGATGTCCTTCACTAAAAAATGGGTGGGGTCTTCAAAATTCACGTTATTCCATCCTATCTGAGGCACTTTATCCCCTTTACTTTTATCAAACATGATTACCTTTCCTTTGATAATATCTAATCCCAAATGCTCTCCCATTTCATTACTTTTAGATAGTAATAATTGTAGCCCCAAGCAAACCCCTAATAACGGTTTGCCTTCATTAACAATATTTTTAATCAAAACATCTAAATTTCTATCCCTTAGATTTTTCATTGCGTCTCCAAAAGCTCCTACACCAGGCAAGACGACTCCATCTGAATTTTTAATAATATCTGGTTTAGAGGTAATTTCGCAATCTATTTCTAAATGACGAAATAATTTATAAATACTCTTTAAATTCCCCATTCCATAGTCTATAATTGCAATGTTAAAGGGCATCTTTCATAACCTCATGGGAATTCCTTCCTTCTGACATTCTTTTTTTACTCGCTCGATGCTATATTCATTATAATGGAAGATAGATGCTGCTAATGCGGCATCTGCTTTTCCTATCTTAAAAGCATCGATAATGTGCTGAGGGTTTCCTGCCCCTCCTGACGCGATGATAGGCACATCTAATCTCTCACTGAACTCTCTTGTAAGCTCCAAATCATAGCCTTTCTTTACTCCATCCATGTCCATTGAAGTCAATAAAATTTCTCCACTTCCTAAAGCGGTTGCTTTTTGACCCCATTGAATGGCATCCATCCCAGTGGGAGTGCGTCCGCCATGAATATAAACTTCCCACCAACAGGATCTTCCATTAACTTCAATCACTATTTTATCGCTTTTGACTTGAGTATTATTCAAGTATACTCTTTTCGCATCTATTGCTGTTACAATACATTGAGAACCGAACCTCTTAGCTCCTTCGGTGATTAAATCTGGATTTTTTACTGCAGCCGTGTTCAATGATACTTTATCTGCTCCTGCTCTTAAAATCTCTTTTATATCTGTCACGGTTCTTAAACCTCCCCCCACGGTAAAGGGAATAAAGACTTGTTCCCCTGTTCTTTCAACCAAATTAACTAATATTTTTCGCTTATCTGATGAAGCCGTAATGTCCAAAAATATCAATTCATCTGCACCTTGTTCATCATAAAATGCCCCTAATTCTACCGCATCTCCCGCATCTTTCAAATTAATAAACTTAGTTCCTTTGACCACGCGTCCATCAGTAACATCTAAACAAGGAATTATGCGTTTTGTTAACGTCAATTTTAATAATACCAATAGTTCCTTTAGAAAATAGATGAATTAACTTATTTTAGATTTTCGATTATGAATAATTAGAGCCTTAAAACAATAATTGTCTATATTATTTCATATTACTTTTCAATTTGTCATATTGCATTAAGCCCGTTGTTGAATAATTATTTAGATGAAATGCACTATAAAGAAAGATTTTAAAATGTTGATGCAAAATAATGAAGTATTTTTTATAATTTCATTTGAATTCCATTGCTGATGCAATATTGTTTAGCCTCTTTTATTGAAACTTCTCTAAAATGGAAGATCGATGCCGCTAGAACCGCAGTTGCCTTTCCTATTTTGAAAGCATCTAAAATATGCTGTACATTTCCCGCCCCACCAGATGCGGTTACAGGTAAATCTGTAGCTTCTACAATGGATCTAGTCATTTCCAAATCATATCCTTTTTTCACCCCATCAAAATCTTTCGATGTAGGTAATATTTCACCTGCTCCGAGTTCTTTTTCTTCTCGTGACCATTGAATAGCATCTTTTCCTGTTGACTTCGTACCTCCGTGGGTGAGGACATCAAACCAACAGTACCCCTCCTCTACTTTAACCACGTTTTTATCTGGAACTTTTTCTTGGGAATCTACATATACTCTTTTTCCATCTATTGCACATACTAATCTTTTTGGACCATATTCTTCTGAAATCTTTTTTAAAAGATCTGGCTCTTTTACAGCAGCACTATTCAAGGAAACCTTATCAGCCCCCGCGTTAAGAATTGCTTCTACATCTTCCATCGATGCAATACCCCCTCCCACTGTGAATGGAATATTGATTCCATCTGCAACTCTTTTAATTAAATTTACAACGGTCTTTCTTTTTTCTATGGTCGCCGTAATATCTAAAAAGATCAATTCATCAGCACCTTCTTCTTCATAAAACATTCCAAATTCAACGGGATCTCCAGCATCTCTTAAATTTATGAATTGAATTCCTTTTACTACTCTCCCATCTTTTACATCCAAGCATGGAACTATTTTTTTATATTCCTTCATTTGGCATCCTATCTTTTGTTATCTTTTTATATCTTTAATCAGTCTAAAAATATGATATATCTTATTCTTTTCTAGTTTTTAAATAGCATTGTTTAATTCAGTGGCATCTTTACCTTTAGAAAAGAAAAAGATATAATCCATTGATTTAATATTTATAACGTTCAAGCCATGCGAAGTGAAAATATTTTATAAAGTAAGAAAAAAAAAATAATTGAATCCCAGTACTATATTAATAATATTTTTTCTAAATGCTTTTTGAATTCTTTTGAATCAAACAAGCTTGCTTCTCCTGATTTTATGAACTTTTCTATCTTCATCTTATTTTTTTCTTCAAAATGTCTTATAAAGAAGGCAAGGCGTTCTTTTAAAATCTGATCTGAGGGTTTAGAAAGGAAAAGGGCAATTTTCACTAATTTACCATAAGCTGCCTGTATATACACTCCTTTATAATTGATATCTTCTAAAATGTTATCACTACCTCCGATTTCCGAAACAAAATTATCCATTGCTGTCAAAAATCCCGATAACAATCCATCATCCATTGGATTTACCTCACTGGTGTAAGAGAGAATTGGGACTCCTGAATCTATACTTATTATAATGATATTACGAAATATTTCTCTATATTTTGGCTTTATCGCAATGATTTTTCCTTTCGAAAGAATGTTAAAGTCTTCTTCAGGAACAAGTGAAAAGGTAGTAAAATTACTTGAATTATAGGAATCGCTCTCACTAAAATTATATTTTGAAATTTTTATAACTTGAGAAGGAGAGCGAATGGAATCGATTGGCAAACTTTTAATATACTGATCCCTTAAATCCGGGTCATAGGTCTTAGCTTTTTTCCCTCGCGTTATCCCCATTATTTTTTCTCGAACAGGATCAATAACATATAACCAAATTTTCAATTCTTCCATATCCTTAATTATTTTATTTAAATTAACTTTTTGAGCTCCAATTGGGGTGATAACATATACCGTCCAAGAAGCTATTTTGCCAGCACTTTCCAATCTTTTTAAATCTTGATGATAACAATCACTATCGAGCTCTGAGCCTGTTCGAACGACGACTGCCTCTGTTCTAAGCCGGGGCGTTTTGCGTGTTAAATAAAGATCCAAGTTATAGTCTCTGGTATTTGAAGCATCAAAAACTGAGATACCTAAATCGGCGCAGTAATTTGCAAACACATCAATTAATTCTTGCTTCGAAAGAAAATCAAAATCTATCATAAGATCTTCAAATATCATGTCCGATGTAATGATAGAGCCGATATAATCGAGGGAATTTGAATACTTCTCCTTCATTTCAAATTTATTATGATATTCTTTGTAGCAATGGAGGGCAATACGGCGTAGACAATCAATCTTAGAATTTGAATTTTCATCACACTTTATGTTATTTTTACTTGTAAATTCGCTCAACATTTTAATAGAACAGCGATTAATGAAGGAGTTTAAGCAGAAAATACCAAATTTTGCATTTACTTCTTTTTGTATTACTTCAATTATATTATCAAGCATTCTATTCTAGGGAAAATTTGTTATTAAATCTAAATTTGCTTAATGAGATATACTTTTTATAGCTTTAGACAGTTATATTAATAGAGTCCATATTAAGCTTATCATAATAAAATCTAAATTAAGTAAATATGAATGAATTTGGTTCTCATAGTTTTCTATATCTTTTCCACTTACGAATTATAATAAACGAGCTTAAGATTATGTTTAAATTATGCATCACTATTAAATTTGAAAACGATGGGAAGCGAAAAGCAACATGAATGAAAAAACTATAATGATTACGGGAGCTAATTCGGGACTAGGGAAAGCAATTACCTTGGGATTAGCTCAAAAAGGAGCTAAAATTATAATGATCTGTCGAAATGAGGGAAAATGTAATTTAGTAAAAGAAAACATTATAAAAAAGTCAAATAATAATAACATTCATGTTCTCATTGCGGATTTATCCTCCCAAACTCAAATTCGTGCTCTTGTTGAAAATTTTAATCGTAAATACAAAAAATTAGATGTTCTTATTAATAATGCGGGGATCATAAAGAAGCATCGAGAATTATCTGAAGATAATATTGAAATGACTTTTGTTGTAAATTATTTAGCACCATTTTTATTAACAAATCTTTTACTAAACACTTTAAAAAACAGTGCCCCTTCCCGAATAATAAATGTCTCTTCAAGTGAACATGAACATTATAAATTAAACATGGATGATTTGCAATCGGAGAAAAATTACTCTAAATTTAAAGCCTATGGACAATCCAAAATAGCTCTTATACTCTTCACTTATGAATTAAGTAGAAGATTGGATGGAACTGGTGTAAGTGTAAATGCTTTACATCCTGGAATTATAAGTACAAATATAGGTCGAGAATTGGATTTCTTTTCTCGTCTATTTATCAAGATATTATTTAAGAGGCCCCAAAAAGGAGCAGAAACACCCATTTATTTAGCTACTTCTGATGAAGTGACAGATATTACGGGAAAGTATTTTAAAAATAAAAAAATGGTCAAAACTTCTGATCAAACATATGATGCGGACTTGGCAAGACATTTGTGGACCGTTAGTGAGACCCTTGTAGGATTAAACAAATAATTAAAATATTTTAATTGTTATTAATTATTTCATCCATCGAATAAAATCTTGAATATATTGCTGTGACTTATCCATTTCTTCTTCATATATTGGTCCTTTTTGTCCCATGACTCGAGTAGTTAACATGGGGGAATAAGTTTTTTCAATCATTGATGCGTCTATAATTTTGTTTAAAAATCTTTTGGCAAAACCTTGCACCTTATCGGTAGGTAAGCCATGGGTTAAAAAACCCATTCCATATTGAATTGTTTTATTTTGTTCCTTTAACTTTACATTTAACTGCTTAAGCCATTTCTTTGAAGCCGGTGCTCCGTGGAATGCGCGAACAGCGCCTCCCAAGATTAATATATTGGGAGTAGTATTTGCCACAGTCATTGGGGTTATTTCTTTCACATCTCCAATGGTTATTTCATACTCATCAGAAAACTGCTGTTTGAGTGATTCTGCCAACTTCTTTCCATTACCAAATTTGGTATCATGCATTATCCATACTTTTTGTGCCATATTTATTCACACATTTTTATTTATTAAAAAACTAGAGTAATCCAATTTTTATGATAACTCCTCGAATTAAAAATTCAAATCTTGATTTGGTCGTAATTTTGCTCATAAAATTTAAAATTAAACCGTATCGACTAAGCTTTTCTTAAAAAAAAAGATTTGAATGTTATTGGATGTTTATAGTTTTCTCAAGAAGAATTTCATGAAAGTTATCAAGTTCTTTCGATTCCAATCTAAACAGCCAAAAGAAAAACATTATATATGCTATGCTCCATCCTATAGTGATAAATATATCGGAATAGTCCCCTGATAAATAGACGATAAAGCCATTATATACGCCGTGAATTAAACTCGGAGCGAAGATACTCTCTGTTTTTTCCCTAACAAAGCCCAAAATCAACCCAATGAGAGTTGTAAAGATTCCTGCAATAAAATTTAATGAAAATTGTCCTCTGATAGGATTGAAAGGATTTAGGACATGAGCTAATCCAAATAATATCGCAACAATTATCACGCTTGGTCCAAAATTGAAATTTTCCAGGTGGTAAGGTTTTTTAAAAGCATCGTTTAGTCTACTTTGGTAATAACCCCGATATAATATTTCTTCGGTGAATCCAGTAACAACAATTTGAAAAAAGAAAGTAGAGAATAAATATTGCTGTGGATATTTTTCAAAATTAAATTGTAATATATTTAGAATTACTGCAATTAAAGGAGGACTTAAGATTCCTATTATCAAAAGCGAGAAAAAAATCAAATCTATTTTAATCGTCTTCAAATGAAGCCCATATAATTTGAAATCACGTTTAC
The DNA here is from genome assembly GCA_964388035.1 of uncultured archaeon. GTDB lineage: Archaea > Asgardarchaeota > Lokiarchaeia > Sigyniarchaeales > SOKP01 > JALGVJ01. The sequence continues at coordinate 10,627 of CAYLZE010000046.1, read as the reverse complement.
ATATTCCAATAATGAGAATTGGCACAATTAAAAATAGAATATGACTAAGATAATTCCAATAAAATATATCATCAAGAATGTAATAAACATTGGTAAGAGGAAGTAACCATATAATTAATCTAAGAATAATAATTACAGAAATAACTTCACAAATAACCTTTAGTTTTGTTTGTTCCATGTATAGTATTTACACTATTTTATAATTAAATGATTATAGTTATCTAAAAGGATTATGTAATATGATTTCATTTATCATTAAAATTTCTTAATATTTTTCAATTTTATCGCGTTTAATTTAAATTATCTACATTTTCAGTAAAATAGAATATTCACATGTACATTATTATACATTTGATAGTTCTTAAGCATTACTTTGACACTTATACTTACATTAATAAGTATTTGTGTCTAATTATTTGATTTAGCTTTTTTTTGAAATATAGTATTTCGATATTATGATGAAATAATATAGGTAGAAACTATCCAAATCATTAAAGACTTCATAAAATTAATATATTTTCTAAAATTCTTTATTATATTTGAAGATACCATTTATTAATTGTCCCGTACTGATTCCAGCATCGCCGGGGCATACTTTATCATGTTCTAAGAAGATATAATTCTCCTCTTGGATCTTTTTTTTTATTGTTTTTGAGAAGAGATAATTATATGCGACTCCTCCTGATAACCCTATTTTCTTTATATTTCGCTGTTTAGCTAATTCCATGGCTCCTTGAGCGAATGCTTCTCCTAAAGCATGATGAAAACTAAGAGCGATGTCCTCTTTCTTTAGTTTTGGGTTTTTTAATAAATTTATGATATCCAATATCAAATCAGAAGTTTTAAAAACAAGTTTTCCATTCGAAGCTTGGTATTTAAGTTCTAACGTGACTTTTCCAGGAACGCCTTTGGCAGCAAGACCTTCTAATCTCATTGCAGGTTCTCCCCGATACGTTTTAATATTTGACGCACCCAGTAAGTAAGAAACGGTGTCAAAAATTCTACCCGTTGAGCTTGTTAATGGAATATTATTCATGGATCGAACATTTTGCTTATTCCCATACTGCGAAATCATTATGGATAACTCTTGTTGTCCATGCTCTAAGTCCTTTGCAATTCGAAGTTCTTTAAAAATATTATTGGCTTCTTCCTCTTCTAATGCGTTTAATAGAATAGATATTGCCATTCGTGCAGGAAATTTCGTGCAACGATCTCCCCCAATCATCGGCTGATACTCCAAATGTCCGAGACGCTCGTAACTTTCATAAGTACAAGCTTCTATTTCACCCCCCCAAATATTTCCATCATCTCCATAACCGACTCCATCTGTACTGATCCCTATTATCTCTTCCTCCGTACCAACTTTATTTTCTGCCATGAGCCCCAAAATGTGCGCATAATGATGTTGTATAGGATATAAGGGAACTCCATATTGGAACGAGAGTTCTTTTGCAAATTTAGTGGTAATGAATTCCGGATGTGCATCGCAAGCGATAAACTTAATCTCTTGATCTTCTATTTGTAAGAGTTTCTTCATGTGAAACAATGCATCTTTAAGAAAATCATGTGTTTCTAACAAACTCACATTACCGATATGCTGCGTCGGGAAAATGCGACTTCTTCTCAATACAGCTCCAGTTACCGCTAATTCTGGACCAACCGCCAATGCTCCGGAAATATCTACCTTGAATGGTAAGGGTAGATATTCGGGCACATATCCTCTCGATCTTCTTATCAATTTAATTTTATCATCATGAACTCTTAAAACACTATCATCCGCTCTCTGATAAATTATTCTATCATGCAATAAGAATGCATCCGCCAGATCTCGTAATTGAGCAAAGATCTGCTCGTTTTCTATTGCCATTGGAATATTTGACTTATTTCCACTAGTATAAACTAAGGGAGAATTTCCGATGGCATCAAATATTAAATGATGAATCCCGGAGTAAGGAAGCATGAACCCAATATTATTTAATCCTGGTGCTACTAACTCACTAATTCCCGAACTGCCAAAATTCGATCTTTTTTCTAAAAGTACTATTGGGCGTCTAAAGGAGGTTATTATTTCCCTTTCTTTACTTGAAATGTGAAAAAAGTTTTCGATATCATCCAGATTTGGAACCATTAGAGCAAAGGGCTTGTATTTCCTTTCTCCTTTTCTCTCCCTTAATTTAAGAATGACATCTTCTCGTGATGCTAAGCAAGCTAAATGCACTCCTCCGATACCTTTTATGGCAATTACAAGGCCTGAATTAATCATTCTTGCAGTTTCTTCGAGAATTTCTTGGATATTCCTTCTAAGAATATTACCTTGTTTGTCGAATAAAGTATAATGGGGTCCGCAAGCAGAACACGCATAAGTTTGAGCATGGAATCTGCGATTATCAAAATTTCTATACTCTGCAAGACAATCTTTGCAAAATGGAAATTCAATCATGGTTGATCGTTCTCTATCATATGGTAATTCCTTTACCGTAGTAAATCTAGGCCCACATACTGCACATGCGGTAAATGGATACATGTAATATCTTTCTTTTGATTTATCTCTCATATCATGAATACAATGATCGCACATGGCTATATCTGGTGGGAGGGTTAAACTAATCCCCCGTCCTTGTTCACTTTTTTTAATTTCCAATACAGAATAAGTGTCAGTTGCTGGAATGGGGTGGAATTCAAGGGTCTCAATGTATGATATTTCCGGTCGGTTCTTTTCAACAGAATTTAAAAAATTTTGTATTTTTTCAGAATCTCCTTGAAGAACTAACCTAACTCCGGCATTACCTCTATTTAGAACGTATCCTTTTAGCCCCAAACCCCTTGCTAGATTAAATAAATAAGGACGGAAACCAACTCCTTGTACAATTCCTGAAATATTGATTTCTACCGTTTTCTGCATCTATCAAGTTAATTAAAAAGCCGTTAAAATATAAATCCCATCCTTTTTTTAGAAAAAAGAATTGTATTAATAATTCTGTGCTATCGTGTGGTTAGTAGGTGATGAATATTACTATTATCACTTTCAAAAGAATTTGTATAATTATTAACAAGAATCATATCTTTAGTAAAAAATAAAATCAAGTCATGACTTTTATAAAGTTTTTTAAACCAAATTCTTATTATTAGGCGATCTTTCTTTAATATATGGAGAAAAATGAGAGTTCTAAAAGCGTGAGATTAGCCCACGGTGCTGGCGGCATATTACAAGAAGAATTAATAAAATTCATTACCAAGGATATTACATTAAAGAAAGTCAATCAAGGGATAGGAATAGAAGAAATGGATGATGGAGCAACCATTCCTTTAGAAAATTACAAGAAAGAGCTCGTCATTACGGCAGATGGACACACGGTTCATCCTCTTTTCTTTCCGGGAGGAGATTTAGGAAAATTAAGCATATGTGGCACGGTAAATGATATTTTAATGATGGGGGGCGTACCGCTAGCCTTAACATCAATCGTAATTATCGAGGAAGGCTTGAAATTTGAAGTCTTAGCAAAAGTCATGAAATCATTTAATTCGACCGCCAATGAAATCAATCTTGCAATTATCGCGGGAGATACGAAAGTAATGCCGCGAGGAACATTAAATGAAATGATTATGGCTACAACCGGAATTGGTGTTCGAGATAAAAATATTAAAATTGAGGATAAGAATCTTCGACCGGGAGATAAGATTATAATTACAGGTACCATTGGTGATCATGGAACGGCTTTAATGGCTTCGCGAGAGGGCTTGAATATATCAACGGAACTTAAATCAGACCTCGCAGTTCTAATTCCTATTTATAAAGCCATTGAGAAGGAGATAAAGGATAATGTCGTTCACGCCATGAAAGATCCTACCCGGGGAGGGATTGCGGCAGCATTAAATGATTGGTCAACTAAATCTAATAAAAGTATCTATATCGATGAGGAAAACATACCCATTAAAAAGGAAGTGGAGGCGATCTGCGAGATGCTGGGGCTAGATCCGTTTAATATCGCTTCCGAAGGAAGAGCTATATTATCCGTTGATCCAAATCACGCTCAAGAAGTTTTAGAAAAAATAAAAAATACCTCTATTGGAATAGATGCTCAAATAATTGGAGAAGTCAAAGTAGATCATCCCAAGAGGGTTTTATTAAATACTATTATTGGGGGCACCAGATTCGTGGATGTACCACTAGGTGAGGTGATTCCAAGAATTTGTTGAACCATTTTCTTAAATTCACCTAAATACCTCATTTTAAAATTACCAAGCATTTTTTATAAATAAAAGAGATATCATTTTTCATTCTAATATTGATTCCCTTTATTAATTTCAAGACATTTATTTAATTATAAAAAAGTAGGTTATAGAAACTAACAAAAATGAGCTTTCCGGGACAAGGTGCATTAAAGAATAAGGACCTTACCAAAAAGGTTGTTACTTCCATAAAAAAGGTTTGTGCAGAATTGAATAGACCCATTCATATAATGCACGTATGCGGAACTCATGAACATACCATTTCTAAATATGGAATACGATCTTTATTGCCCCCCGAATTAGAAATTATCTCAGGACCCGGTTGTCCTGTTTGTGTATGTCCTGCAGCCGATATTGATAAAGCGATTCAGTTGGGAAAACGAGACGATACAATTATTGCAACTTTTGGAGACATGATTCGAGTACCTGCCACCACCCTCTCTCTGGCAGAACTAAAAGCAAATGGTGCAGATGTGCGAATTGTATACGGGCCTAATGATGCAATAAAAATCGCGAGAGAAAATCCGTCTAAAGAAGTAATCTTTTTTGCTATTGGGTTTGAAACCACGGTTCCATTAATAGGCTATGAAATTTCAGCTCAACCTCCTCCAAATTTTTCAGTGATATGCGCTCATAAGCTCATTCCTGCCGCATTAGAATTATTGATGAGTATTGACAGGCTTAATATTGATGGATTCATTTCTCCTGGACACGTTGCAAGCATCATCGGACTAAAACCTTTTAGATTATTTTCTGATGCTTATCACGTTCCAAATGTAATTGCGGGATTTGAGCCCAATGATGTGTTATTATCACTATTAATGCTTTTAAAACTTATTAAGAATAAGCAATATGACACTTTAAATGAATATTCTCGTGTGGTTAAACCTGAAGGAAATCTGGTTGCACAGAAAATAATCAATGATGTTTTTGAGACAATATCCTCCCCATGGAGGGGAATCGGAAGAATAATGGATGGAGGGTTGAAAATTAAATCTTTATATCAAAAATATGATGCGGATGAAAAATTCGATATTGAAATAAAAAAATCTACGGATATCCCTCCTGGGTGCTCTTGCCACTTAGTAATGACGGGTAAATTGCATCCTCAAGAATGCAAACTTTTCAGAACCACGTGTACACCAATGAATCCCATTGGCCCTTGCATGGTCTCGCATGAGGGAACTTGTAGCATAGCTTATAAATATTCAAGTGACTGAAACTATAAATTGGAAAATCTAAAATATTTTTAAAAATATATAATTGATCTCTCTTTTTCGTCAGAATTTCCTCGTCCTACTTATTGCATTTATTAATTCTTCAAATTATTCGATCATACAATTTTTAAATATTATTATTCAAATTCTCCCATAATGTAAATGTATTGTATAATTTAGAATGAAGATACCATCTGTTTTCCGTTGATTAAAAATACTCTTTAATTCTCCTTCCATTTCTGGGGAAAATTGGTTCGGAAAATAGTAATAACTAAGAGTTAATCCTTTTGAATCTTCCTAATTTAACTTTTTAGGGTTATCTATCTGAATGTGGTCATAAAATTTGAAGAAATTTGAAAAATCAAGATTTTTATGTTTCCACTTTATCTTTTCATAATTTTTTGAATTTTTTCTCAAAAAGATGCCGTATGGTGTTCCACTATCTTCCCTTCTATTCCAGACCAAAAGAACATTACCAGATCTCTTTAAAATCCTCTTGAACTCTTTTTTAGCTTCTATTGGATTGAACCAATGAAAAGGTTGCCCAGCACTGACCACATCAAAAGAATTAGAAGGGAGAAAAGTATGTTCTGCTGATCCTTGAATACTTATAAAGTTTTGGTAAGAGGTTAGTAATTTTTCGGCACCTTTTCTCATTTCGATATTCGGTTCCACCCCCCATACTTCATATCCAGAATCTAAAAACAATCGGGATAAAATTCCCGTTCCAGACCCAATGTCCGCGATCTTATCTTTTTCATGTAATACTCCTTTTTCTTTAAGGGTTTTAATGATAACAAAAGGATAGCTGGGGCGATATTTTGCATAGTACTCTGCTTTCTTTAAAAATTTGTTGACCGAATTGGAATTATATACTATTTTAAATCATTTTAATTCAAATGATTATATAACTTTTTCTATGCTTTTAACAATTTAAGCTATCTAGTATAGTTTAAGTGGTGTTAGTAAATTCTAGTTAATTAATTAAATTGAAACTAATGTCGAATTTAATTAAGTTATTCATTTTTTCTATTGAATTAGGAATAGAAGATATTTGATTATCAAATAATATTAACACTTCTAAAGATTTTAGAGCAAAAAATGATTCTGAAAACGCTATTATCTTGTTTTGACTTAAATCCAACCTTTTAAGATTAGAAAGCCGTTTAATAGATTTTGGAATCCATATCAAATTATTACAAGAAATGTCTAAGAATTTTAGGGAAATAAAAGATTCTGCGCTAAGAGAAAAATGTGCTAATCGATTATCATTAAGATTTAAATATTCTAAACGCTTTAATTGTTTAAGCGATCGAGGAAGTGAAGTTAACAAGTTTCCCTCGAGATTTAATACTCTTAATGATTTAAGGTGTTTAAAAGATTTTGGAATAGATTTCAGATAGTTATGACTTAAATTTAATCGGGAAAGAGATGAGATGAACCCAAATTGCTTTGATAACCCAATGAGTTTATTTGCCCCTAAATTTAAGATTTTTAATTTATGTAGAAAGATTATGGATCCAGGAATTTTATTTAATTTATTACTATATAAATCTAAAACTCTTAATTTCACTAAAGATCCGATGGAATAAGGTACTGATGTTAATTTATTACTTGCTAAATTAAGATACGTGAGATTTTTTAATTTATTGATTATAATTGGTAATTTAATCAAGTTATTCTTTTTTAAATTCAAGATTTTCAAGGATCTTAGTTCAAATAGACATTTGGGGAGAATCTCCACCTTATTTCCTTCAATATTTAAAACCTTTAGATGCTTGCTTAGATTTAAGGACTCTGGTAGTTTATATAGATTACAATTTTTTAATGTTAAATGAGAGAGGTAAGTCAGGTTTTTTATGATAAAATCTGGAAATGTGATAATTTTTGCATTTATTAGTTCAATCTTTCTGACTTGTCCATTTTTCATAATATAGTGAATTTTAGGAAATTTATTTTTCAAGAATAATATAGAATAATAATTTCGGATAATATCTGCTAAAATTGGTATAGGAACATTAAATATAGTTAAATAATGTTCTAGTACATCATTTAGAACTTCGGAAACTTTAGAACCATATATACGATTTATTTCGAAAATTAAAATTTCTTTAGAAAAATGATTTTGAAGTTTCTCAACAGCTTTTAGAATAGAAAGTAAGCATTCAAATATGAATTCGTTTTTCAATACAAGATCTTCGGGAAATAATTTTAACTTTTTCAGACTTTTTAAATTTTTAATTCCTAGTAAATCTGAGTGATCCTGAATAACTTCACGCTCTTTCCAATCAATAATGGTTGTGTTAACATGCGAAAAATCTAATTCAGTAACCAAACCTTGTTGTAATTTATAATCCAAATGTTCAAATTTTTTATTTAAAGAATCTATGGTTAAAAGATTTATTAAAATCTCGCTAAGATGATGATTTGAGCATAATTCTAACTCGTCTTGCGTAATCAAGGAATCAGCAAATTTTACATGATTTTCTATTTGAAGTTTTTTAATCTTATTAATTAAAAATGATTTAACATTCTCATCATCTAAGACCCCTAGAGAGCGAATGATTAAAATTAAACATTTATAACAAGTACAATGTTCACATGTCCAAAGAAACGGATTTAATGCTAAATTTAAATATTTATTTTTGATTACTTTTGCTGCAACATATTTTATATCATTATTCTCATCAGAGATTAATATATTCTCTAAAGACTTAAAAATAATCTCATTTTTGAAATCAATATTGTTCAAACACTCTATGCATTCTTTCCTAGTTGCATAATCCTCAACATTTTCAATGAGAGCTATAATTGAATCATTAGCTTGAAAATTGTTATTTATATCTAAATTCATGATCTTCTGAATTGTGCAATGTTTAATTAATATTGAAAATTGAAAGAAAAAAATCAATTTAACAATGATTCACGGTTAAAGAAAAGACCCCGTAAATACAACATCAAATTGATCGAAACTTTTTATCCCTATCTTGAGATAAATTACTCAATTTCTATGTTAATTCTTCTCTGATAGGTTTTACGGTTTTTTTCATCAACTACTTCAAATACTAAACGTGGAGAACTTGCTAACAAGAATTCAAAATAATTTGAAATTCCAGTTAAATTTTGATTCTCCTCTTTATTTTCGACTTCAGATCCCCTAAATTGTTCTAAATCATAAATATTTTCAATTTCTGAATGCATATTCCTCACTTTATAACTTTAATTTAAAATTTTTTAACTTAATTATAAAAAAAAATCGAATATATTTAAATGTTTCTATAAGTTACCCGAATCTTGTTCGATAAAAATAATGGAAAAAGGAATCAAGTTCGAGAAAGGTGCTAATATCACGGTTAAAATTCCAAAATATCTTTATGAAAGTATATTAAAATTTTATCGGGATATCTTAAAACTTGAAGCAAGGAAAAAACTTATTGATAATCCCACTAAATGTTAATTTCAAATCATATTCCTCAATTTAGATTGAAAATTTGAGATTTTTTTAATATTCAAGTTCAGCTTTCTATTAAATCAAAGAATTGTTCCCAGATTTTTTGAATAAATATTCACAAAATACTCGTTCCAAACCCTTTTAATTCCATATCTTGGGATTTTGGATAATTATTCATAATCCACGTTCACAAGTTGTTGCCCACAATATCACTCCCGTATTCAACTTCTCAATGAATCGCGCCATAACAATAACTTTTTAATTCTTTTCGATTTAATACAAAGTATATTACTTTTTAAGAAAAAGTATTATAAAAATAAAACATAAAAAATTCGAAATTGAAAAAATCATGCCAGTAAAAGTTGCTTTTTGGCAAAACAGCGATTGCTGGGGGTGCCACCAGAGCTTATTAAATGCTCATCTTGGATTGGTACCCATATTGCCAGAATTGGAAATTGTTTATTGGCCAGCTGTCATCGATTACAAATATGAATCCTTGGAAGCAAGACAAGATGGTGAAATTTTAGTTGGTTTTGTGGAAGGAAGTCTCAGAACAAAAGAAGATATTGAGGGTACTAAACTCATGAGGCAAAAGTGCCAACTCATCATTAATTTTGGCAGTTGCTCATGTTATGGAAACGTACACGGGTTAGCCAATGAATGGGACATTCAAGAAGTCATTAATAGAAAATTTGTCCAAGCGGAATCAATAACTGATGAATCTCCAAAAGAACCCTATGAACACGTTCCAGGTTTTGAATCGAAGATCATTCCCGTGGCGGAACTCATAAAGGTTGATGTTTCCATCCCAGGATGTCCTCCAAAACCTGAAGCTATAATTAGTGCTGTTCAGTTCTTACTCGGACAAAAAGGATTTCCTCAAAACGAAAAACCATTCTGCACTGATTGCCCATTAAATGAAAGTGGATGCATTTTAGATGCAGGCAAGGTATGCTTTGGGCCAGTCACGAGTGTAGGATGTTCTTTAAAATGTCCTAGTAAGGGGGATCCTTGTGTAGGATGCTTTGGACCTTCAAAAACCGTAGCGAATAGGGCAGAAAAATTGAAGACTCTAACTCGAAATCTCTCTTCGGTCAGTTCTGGAGAGAAAAAGAGTGCATACGAGTTCTTATCCTTATTCTTGAGTGTTCCTTTAATGGCGGGATTTGAATTATCCGCAGACATTCTCAAGCAAATTAAATTAAAAGGAGAAGCTCAAACTCCAATAGGAGGACTTCCATCTGTTACTACGGATATTGCAACTAATCTCCTTGGATACCTTCGAGAACATCGAGACTTTCATGAAATCTCGAATGTTTGTGATACTTGTCCACGCATTCGAGGTAGAATGAAAATGGATAAAGTGAAGAGGGATTATCAAGGTCTACCTAACCAAGAGGATTGTTTCATTGAACAAGGTTATATTTGTATGGGACCTGTAACTAAAGCTGGCTGTGGTGGTTTATGCATTAGAGTGAATGCTCCATGCACGGGTTGTTATGGACAAACCATTCCGGGCGTAAACCAAGCAGAGCGATATGCCGATACGGTTATTAAGGGTTTTAATGTAGGACTATCGAAGGATCAATTATTAGCACAAGTTAAAGATCCCATTGGAACCTTTGAGAAATTTACACTAGCAGAAAATAAAAAATTTAGAGGTGGAGCATAAAATATGGTAAAAGAAATTGAAGTAGAACCTGTTACAAGATTAGAAGGACATGGAGGC
>CAYLZE010000045.1:0-37192 GCA_964388035.1 uncultured archaeon | reverse complement strand
ATTCTTATTTAGCTTGAGTACACTTCTATCTTCATTTTTTTTAGGGTGGTAAAAATATTTTGAATTGTTTTAAAAAGTTAAAAAAGAGCACGAGGTAAATAAAAAATGCACGATTTAAAATATGATTGCCAAAATATTGCGATCATAACTCCAATGGCGAGGAAATACATGAGAAAATACTTTGTAAAACAAGGATCATTCGTCCCCTATAACATGGAAGATCTAGGAAAAAAATATTTAATACAGGTATTACTACCAGGACGCACGAAGGAGGACATTGAGGTGCTATTAATTGGTAATTTGCTGAATGTTAAAGCAGCAAAACCGAAGCGGACCAGGAAAAATGCGCCAATTGAAAAGGTAGACGAGAATCAAAAGTTCAAATATGCCCGCCAATTTTTTGAATTCATTGATGTGAACATGGACATTCCCTTACCTCCAGACGTGGACTTACAAACGATTAAGTCACGTATTGACAAGGGAATCTTAGAAATAAAACTTGAAAAAAGATTACAGCAAATGCTTGAAGTACAAGATAATGAATTTGATAATACCCAGAATAATTAATTATCAAGATTATAATAGAAGTGGAGTGCCTAAAAGTGTGAGGTATAAATACATCATGGGCCGCATGATTAAACCCAACTTTTTTACAGCACTCCTAATATTATAGTTTTACTTTTTTTTTAATTCTTTTTAATTTTTCCCGTAGTTCATGTGATTAATTACTTAATTCTTAAGCCTTAAATCGAATAGAAATTAGGATTTTAAAAAAAAATTATTTAAATTTTTAATACTCAGCTAATTATTTAATCTCTTTTAAAAAATCATTAATTCTTAATAGGTTTAAAGATGACCAGAGCAATTAATGCACTAATCACGGTAATCACCAGAAATATAACGGTCAATCCGATATCTGCAGCTACACCTTCAAGACTCATTGCAAGGACCATTCCTAAGATTGCCAATGTCATCAAGATAAAAAATATAAGTAAGATCGGGGTTAATAAATATCCAAATTTGTGACCTTTTAGCAATAATATTGCCGTTATTAATAAAGCAGGTAATAGAATGCTCAAATCTAATACGTGCACCGGATTAGTGTTAACGCCATTCTCAATCACGCTCTGGGGTACTTCATTGTTGATTGAAGCGGGGATCACTTCCGAGAGCCATACAAAATAAAATAAAATGGCAACCACAATGAAGAAAGTACTAACCAGTTTTACGGGAATCTCCCCTTTATACCAGCTTTTTATCGGTTTATTAATCATTGTGAGCATGAAATATAATCCGGAATAAAATGATAACCCGAGAATAGCACAGTATACCAAGAATAAAAAGTTAAAAGGTTGCGCAAGACAATATATTACGAAGGAATAGATTAAATAGAGTAGAACTCCACCCCAAATTAAAATCGCTCTTTTATTTCCCTTATAGTACAAAATAGTGGCAATCAAAAAAAGAGGAATAATAATAAATAAGTTCACGATATCTTGACCAATTCCTTGTGCTCTGAAGGATTGCGTATTTCTGGCGTAAGTCTCCGGAATAAAAATTCCTGCATAACTTGTTATAAAAAGTAATATTAATACAAGAAGAGATAATACAAGAATCATTTTCCCTTGTTTTTGCTCATCCATATTTTTCATTTCACCATAATATCCCATTTAATTTAGAAATTTCAATTATTATTCAATTATGAAAGTAATTATGGGCAAGAAGTTTTAATGATTCATAAACATTAATTAAAACGATTTAAAAACAGCAGTTGAAATTCAAAGCTCCTGCGAACTTACTGGGGGAAGAATGAAAGATATGGGCTCAGATGAAATAAAAAAAATTCAATTAATTCCTCCTTTTGAACATTTATTTGGAGAGGTTAGTCCGGTCTTCATGGAATACAGCCCCAGCACGAATAGCATGATATATATTCCCGAACGATTAGACGCTTGGGTGGCAGCAGGATCAGTTCCAGCTCAGAAGGGCTCTATTGGAAAATCAACCTCCCAATGCAACTAAAAAGTTTGGAAAAATATTAAAGGTACGTGGTGAGAAATCGGAAAAAAGTTAGTAATCCCATTTTTTCTTATTATTCTTATAAGAGGTACATTTTACTATAGATGCCATGTATTTTCAGAACGAGATGAGGATTTAAACGAATAGGAATTTAGTCGGGGAAAAAATCTTCTTGTTCCATCCAAAAATTCAAAATGCAGTCTCTATTCAACGGTTGGCTTTTCAGGAGGAGTTCCTAGCATCTCTAAAGTCATCTCCCTAAAGTTATCAAAATGTCCGGGTAAGGTTTTTTGAATAAAAAAAGCTTCTGCTATTTTCAAGCCAACTTTTTTACCGAGAGCAGAAGCTAATGCATTCAATAGGTTTTTCGCCAGCTTTTTAAGTTTTTTCAGATCTTCTTGAGTAACGTGAAGTGGATCGACTTCGGAAGAAAAAAATATGGAGAGTAATTCAAAAGTGGATTCAAATTTTAATGCATGTTCCACTTTTTTTTCAAAAGTGGAAGAAATATCAACATAATAGTTCGGAGAATGACCAAGTCTTCCCATAAACCACACTTCCGAACAATTATAAGGTTCTACTCCTTCTTGAAGATGCTCTTCATGTAATAATGGAAAGGCGGCAAAAGCTCCTGCTTCAGAAGCCATTCGTCCTACTATCGTGTGATCGGGATGCACTTCATAAGGCTGCCATGGATCTAAAGTTAAAATTCGATCTGCTTTAAGTTTCCTCACGTGATATATCAATCTTTCCCGCAATTTTGCGCCATCAATGAAACCACCATCCGGAAATCGCAAGAAAATCGTATCTTTTATACCAAGAATTTCATTGGCAGCTATCAGCTCTTTCTCGCACTTTTCTCCGAGCTCTTTTTTCGAAATGCCGGTTTTTAAGGTTCCGATATCACTACTTGTTACACTTATTACATGTATATCATGTCCCTCTTCTGCCCATCTTGCGAGGGTCCCTCCACAAACGAAGGCTGCATCATCGTGATGAGCTATAATTACAAGAATATTTAACTTTGAATTTGATTTCATAATTCACATCTACTTTGAAATTAATTCTTCTTTTCATTAATAAGAATTCTGATTATTTCTAGAATTCCCAATATATTAAAGTTTTAAATTTTACTTCTTTTATAGTTCATTATTCATTTGAAAATAGGGATTGATATTAGTAATAAAATTGATGGAAAAACCATTTCTGAATGGGCAGAATTAGGAATTAAATTCTTTGAGGAAAATAATTTTAATGAAGCTTCCAAGTGTTTCCAAGAAGTCCTAAAAGCTTATCCCGAAAATGTGGATTTTCTAAACAATTTGGGGTTATGTTATAATAAATTGGGAGAATTCAACAAAGAAATTGATTGTCATAAAAAAATAATAACGATTAAAGCAGATGATAAGGAAACATGGTATAATTTAGGAGTTGCTTATAACAAGGCAGGGGATAAAAAGAAAGCAATAGAAGCGTTTAAAAAAGTTTTAGAGCTGGATCCTAAGCATAAAGACTCATTCCTCAACTTAGCTCTCTTGTATGATGATTTAAATGATAAAAGTAATGCTATTTTAAATTATGAAAAAGTGATAACCTTAGATCCAACCAACGAATCTGTTTTAAAGCGACTAGGTAGTTATTACTTGGGTGAAAGGAAAGGAAAAGAAGCAGTAAAAACGTTTAAAGAGTTATTAAATTTAGCTCCTAATGATGCCGAAATCTTATATAACATGGGACTTGCCTTAACCATCCGACAAGATGAACGGGAAGCGATAAAGTATTTCAAACAAGCAATTGAAATCAAACCATTAGATCCTAACATGTGGAATGACCTCGGATATGCTCATGCGATGAGACGAGAATGGAAGGAGGCGATTGAATGCTATGAAAAGGCATTGGAAATTGATCCTAATCATAAAAATTCCATTTTCAACAAGGGATTAGCTCTTAGTGAACTGGGGAAAAATGAAGAAGCAATGGAATGCTTTCAAAAGGTACTACAGATGGATCCTACTCATAAGGAGGCAAAAAAGGAAACCAGAAGGATTAAAGATTTGGAGATGAAATAGTTTCATTACACTTTAAGGCACACTCCTTTTTTTTCCTTTACATTGTTTAATTAATTTTTAATTGGAATGTAAAGAAGTTATTAAGTTAAAATAGAATCATTTATATTCACACTAATTTTGGCACATAGTAAAGTACTATAAAAAGTCATTTAATATTGAATTAGTGTGCAAATCCAATACGATAAAATTATTATGAAATATTGGACTACTAATATTTTAACAATATTTCATTAAAATATTAAATGATTTATATAATAAATTTAATAAAAAAAAAGAAATCAATGTACAAATGTCCGTACCAGTAATTAAGTTAGAAAATCTTTCAAAAAACTTTGGAGATTTGAAAGCTGTAGATAATATCAACTTGGAGGTTAACGAGGGAGAAATTATAGGATTAGTTGGTCCAAATGGAGCCGGTAAGACCACCACGATCAAGATGATTGCAAAATTGTTGCGTCCCAGTTCTGGAAGAATATTACTAAAAAGTCGGGGCGGTGAATTAGAAAACTTGCGTTTACATTCCCGAAATTTGATTGAGACAGGGTTCTTAATTGATATTCCTGAATTTTATGACATGTCAGCCAATGATTTACTAAAATACTTTGCTTTACTTCGAAATTATCCAAGAAGTAAAATAGATGCGCGTATTGATGAGCTTCTATTCCTATTTCGTTTAACGGATTGGAAACATAAAAAGGTGGGTAAATTTTCGAAGGGAATGAAACAAAAGTTGGGAATTGCTCAAGCCATAATACATGATCCATCATTCATCATTTTAGATGAGCCCCAAACTGGATTGGACCCGAAAGCAAGAATTGAAGTGAGGCAATTTCTTAAATTTCTTCATGGTCAAGGAAAAACCATATTTGTAGCATCACATCTATTATATGAGATTTCTGAGGTATGTGATAGGATAGCCTTGCTCAACCACGGAAAAATAGTGGCATTTGATACCATAGAAAATCTCGATAAGACTCTTAAGAGAAGGGAAATTGAATGTGAAGTATTAAATCCCATCGTTCCTGAAAATTTGGGAAATATAATTAAACGTCTAACTACTGCGCTGGACCCTTACTTGGATAAAACTTTAGATCCTAATGTTTCTAAGATTCCAATAAAATACGTTCCGCAAGAACAAATCTTTCAAATATTCTATGATGGTTCAAAAGATGTGAGAGCGGAAATTTTAAAAGTTTTAATCAAGGATTTTGAATCAGATTTTACGGTAGTATCCTATACTAGACCGAGAACCTCTCAATTGGAGGAAATTTATTCCCAAATGATAACGGATGATGATGAAAAAGCAGAAAACAAGAAAGGGGGAAGGAAAAAATGAACGTCAAAGATGTTTTAAGGCAACCCTATTATATAGTTAAACCAATTTATCATACTTATATTTTTGAGTTAAAAAAACATAAAAAACACTTTTTAGTATTTTTAATCGTCACAGTAGCCATATTAATTTTAACAGGAATAGTGCCTTACGCAATTGTTCCTCAAGATGAAATTTCTTCTGCACAATGGATTTATCTTCAAAGTGGTTTGGGCTTCATGAATTGGTTTATTATTTTTGGAGGCGGATTCTTTTACGCGGGAATCATCTGCTCAGAATATAGTGATAAAACGGGATTTATTGTATTTCCTAAAATTAGCAAGTATAAACTTGCAATTGGTAAGTATTTTGGCAATTTGACCTTGTTGACAGGCGTCATTGGATTTTATTACCTTGTTTTAGGAGTAATCGGAATATACTATTATGGCGGTCCTATCATTTCTCGTTTTTTTCTATCCTTTCTAATGGCTTTCTTATATTTGTTAGCAGTGACTTCTTTTGTCACCTTTTTCAGTTCCTTCATGCCAAATGTAAATTTGACCATCGTAATTACTATCATCTTGTTATTAATCGTGTACAGCATCGTAAGTCAAATTGTTGTACTCAACAATCCAGATATTGAACCGATATGGGATTTATCTTACATAAGCAATCTAATCCCGTACGTATTAGAATTAAAGTTTCCAACGAAAACAGAGGATAGATACATGGAATTTGGAAATCAAAATTTCAGGATAAGAACGTGGATAGTTCCAACCATTGAAACGGGAATTATAGTAATGCTTCTGTACATGATAATATGTTTGGTGGTAGCTACATTAATTTTTACGAGGAGGCAATTATAATATGGAGGATCTAAGAAATGAGAAATAAAAAAAGCAAGCTCAAGAAAGCAACTTGCATTCTTTTATTATTTATGATGGCAATAGGAATGGCTTCTAATGTATTGGGTCAAAAATCATATTATGAAATTGCAGTAAAAAAAGGAACTCAAACGTATGAAGTTCAACCATATAATGAAAAAGAGTGGGCAAAGACGGTTACAGGCTGGTTTGTGGGGGATTGTAATAAAAGTGGAGCACGGAGTAAAGCGACAACTCGAGGATTATATAACTGGTCTTGGGGAATGTATGATGTGTTTTCACAATTATTTCTTCCCATGATTTATGGTCCAGAAGTTTCTTTCATGGTAGCTGCATTAGTTGCGAGTTTAGATTTTGATAGAGAATACATAAATGATACGTATGATCGAACCTTTCCCATCTGGAATTTATTCCAATCCAAATGGGATTTTGTCGGAGGAAGTTTTAATGAAACGGCAAATAATACCAGATATTCAATGGCTGTTTTTCAGAATCCGGAAGATTATGGTTATGCTTTGAATTCTTATAATGATTTAATCTCGGATATTAATAGAAAATATTTAATCAGATTCCTCGACTTAGAACTTCCCAGATTCACTCCTGATGAATTTCTATGGGAACTAGTTCTAAATGGATTAATTCTTGCCCAACCGATTAGCGATTACTTAATAAACTTGGTTGGAGCTCTGGATTGCAGTGCTAATGTAAGAGTTGATGGGAATACGTTAATATTCCGGAAATTGGGTAAAGCTCTTCTAGAAGTGGATGTGACCTTTGGAAGTCAAGGTACTTTAGATACGTTCACAGTAAAGGATGTTTATGGAACTGTCGTGTATAAAATTACGAGCACTTATTCCGGCAATTTAGCCATAACAGTGAGCCTTTACCTCATTATCCCCTTTATAGGATTAGTTGCCATTTACTATATTCATAAGTACTGGAAAAAGAATAAAATACCTAACCCAACTCCTTCCCCTAAGATAAATCAATAAGTATTTTTTTTTATTCTTTAATTTATTTCAATTTTTTTCAACTATTTAACCAGAGCAAATCAGTATTATCGTTATATTATATGAATATTTATCCCTATACTCACATCATTGAATTAACGAAATAAAATTAAACTAAATAAGGAGCACAATATTCATGAAACTGATAACCTGTCATATTCCCGAAGCATATATTGACGGAATAGAGAGATTAGTAAACCAAAACCTGTATCCAAACCGATCAGAAGTAATAAGAATTGCTATTAGAGACCTTTTAAAATCAGAGTTGACATCTATAGCAAGAAGAGAGTAAATTTAAGTCTTTTTTTTTCTTTCCTTTTTATTTTCTATTTTGGTTGTAAAGAATCGAAGTCCTTATGAAATGGAAGTATCTTTAAATTTTTTCTATGTTTGAATAAGAAAAAAATTGTAATATAGGGATTTATTTATTGAATAGAAATAATAACAATTATAAAATAGCCCGTTTTTTATCCTATAATGTATACTCATGGTGATTTCGAATTCATTGATGCTCACGTTCATTTATTTCCCCCAAAGATTTTTCAGGCAATTTGGAATTATTTCGAAAGACCTGAAAAAGGGGTCGTGAAAGGATGGCCCATCCATTATAAATTATCACCTGAGCAATTAATATCTGTTTTATGGAGTAAGAATGTTAAAAATTATACCATCTACAATTATGCTCATAAGCAAGGAGTTGCTGAATATATTAATAATTGGACTCATGAATGTGCCATGGCACATGAAGAGGCTATTCCCTTTGGGTGTGTCTGGCCGGATGATCATGACAAGGAGGAATATGTATCCAAGATGTTTGATGAGTATAATTTCTATGGGATTAAATTACAATTATTAGTTCAGAATTTTTTTCCCCTAGATGAGAGAATGCTCAGAATTTATGATTTAATCGTGGATAAAGGCAAATGGATATGCTTTCACGTAGGGACGGCCCCCTATCGTAATCAATATGTGGGATATAAATATTTTGTCCCGTTTTTAGAGAAATATCCAAACGTGCAAGTAATTGTTGCTCATCTGGGAGCGTTCGAATACAAGAAATTCTTAAATTTGTTAGATAAATACGCGAATCTTTATTTAGATACGGCCATGATTTATATTCCCGATAATATCTTTCCCGAGAGAAAGCTTCAGCGTCCAACACCAGAAGAATTGATCAGTTATCAAGATCGTATCTTATATGGAAGTGATTTTCCAAATATTCCTTATCATTATGAATTTTCGACAGAAGGATTGTTAAAATTGGATTTACCTCGAGGTTTTTACGAAAATATTTTTTTTAAAAATGCTAAGAGAATTTTTGGTCTTTCCTAATCATCACATGAAACCATTAATTTAGGACTAAAATTAGGATGGGAATGCTAATAGCACTTAATATGGTGCTCCAAAAGATTAACTGGCTTGCCAATTCAAAATTATTATCGTACTCTAATGCTAAAATATATGAGTTAACTGCCGAGGGAAACCCTGACGCAATGATTAAGACGACCGAAAGTAATTCAGAAAGTCCGAGCAATAATGCTACCGCCAAAGCCAAGAGGGGAGAGATAACTAATCTTAATATTACCACGCTACTTATTTCGCGGAGATTTTTTTTCATTTTTATTCGGGATAATTGAATCCCCAAAGTTATGAGGGCCATGGAAATCAACCCGTCAGCAATTATTGTTAATGGATTTTCAATGAGGGGAATCAGTTTGATATCATAAGCATTAAAGAATAGAGCAATAATAATTGCATATAGGGAAGGGATTTTAAGAAATTCTTTCAATAGCTCCTTGATATTTCTTCCTTCCTTTTTTAATAAATAAGGACCGAGAGTGAAAGTGAGTATGTTTTGTATCATTATCAAAACAGCGAGGATATCCAAGTAGGATTCTCCAAACGCAAATAAAACTAACGGGATGCCATAATTTCCCACATTGGTTAAGATCGTCCCTAAAATAAGCGTATTTCTATTTTCCCTAAAAAATATTAGAGAAAAAAGGAGAATTGAAATAAACAACAAAAGTGCGAAATGGATGACGCTAAATATTACCACGCTAACCATTTCGTTTAAACTGATATTTGTAGAAATAATCTTTATGAATAATAAAGCAGGGACAAAAACATAGAAATTGATCTTGGATAAGGTAGATAAGTCCAATTCGAAAGCTTTATCCAGAATTACTCCAATTCCTATCATCAGAAAGATAGGAAAAATGATCGTAAGCAAGATTTCAAGTATATTAATTACATATCCCCTTTTTGAAAGATCATTTCATTTAAAGGAATCTTTTTTTATTCCTACTTTGATTGTATAATAGCTTAATTGATATGATGCGGAGCTTATTTTAATTAAAAAAAGCATGAGTGAATAGGTTTTGGAATTTTTCCACGTACAATCAAGTTATTTTTCTGAACTATATTTTAAGAAAATGATCTTCATTAAGATTTAGAAGGTGAGAAAAGAAAGACTCAAGGCCATCAGGAACATTCCCGCTACGATACCAATGAATGGCGGAAAAGAAAAATAAGGAACCCCTAATAAATGAAATTAATAAAAAAAAGGAGTATTCACACTTTTTAGGTATTATATAATAATTCCTCGAGATATTTTACATTCAATGCCTTGCGGAGTGCCATGTTGAGAAGGAAGGAAAAGGGGATAAAGATCAAGTCAAGTAGGGCAGAAATAATGGCATAAAGGATCACGAAGGTTAAATCCCAATATAGAAAGCGATAATAATATAGATAATAAACCAAAAGTAATCCTATAAGTACCCATAATCCACCAACTAGCATTGCTAATAACTCATTCTTCTTTCGGAGCAAGGAGATTAATAAAACTTCAGCTCCCCGAGATACTAATGCAAAAATCAAATAATAGGGTAATTCTCCACTGCATCCATATGCCAAACAATATATCATTTCTCCTAAAATGACTCCAAGAGTACCCATGACGAATGCTATCCAGGACCTAAACATGATTCCAATGGTATAGATGAGAAGCGGGGTGAAGTATAAATAATAAGTCAAAGTAATCCAATAGAGATTCAATGTGATTGGTATTTTTATAAAAGCAGAAAGAAAGGCGACCAATCCCGTGAAAATAATTAAAGTGATAAAAAACTTGCGAAAGTCTACTTTTTCATCTTTTTTATCAGGTGTATCATCATTCTTAGATTTTTCTTCATTAACTGTCATAATTTTCTTCCAAAATATATATTTTTAATTAATTTCAATAGAAAATATTTTTTGACAAACTTATTCAATATCTTGTTTCACATGTATTTTTTTTAGCTTTACCAGAATGAGCAATAGGCATCCCAAGAATGCAAAGCCAATGATCAAGCAAGAAAATATAATGCTGAATATTTGTCCATCCCCAAAAGATCCAGTTTGCTGATTAACGATGGTTGAAATGTCATAAGAATGAGAACCTCTAGAAAGTTCTTCCGCTAAGTTAATAACAGCAGATCGATCAAAATCTCCATGGGCATAAAGATATATTAGTCCATTCTTTAAATCATTAATATTAGAATACATGGTATAGGAAGGACTGCCCGTACTTTTTAGAATTTGTCGGCAATACTCAACCGATAATTCTTTCATGTTCTCCAACATGGTGGTAGCCGTTTCATATCGGTTGCATTGTTGTTTTTCTTGTGCGAGATTAAAATTAGTAGAAACTAAGAAATCTCCCGTTTTTTTAGTAATAGTTGTTCCACCATTGGAATCTAATGAAATCACAATCGCATTACCAAATTTATCGGCAATGTGTACTTGATTTGTCTCTAAAATAAATAAGTTATAATCCTTTATCCAATCTATCACTTCGATAATATTATCACATTCTTCGAGCATTTGCTGAATAAAACTTCCCATATAATCTTTTTTAGCAGGATCTGTTTTCATGGATTGAGAACGTAATGCGTTCATATCAATGACCAGCCCTTGATCATTCATTCCCCCAACAGGAATATCCAAATTATTATGTAACTCATAACCAACTAACGATAGTCCATTCTTCCCCGAGGCTCCTGGGAGAAACCATATCCTACCATGTTCTAGAGGATAATCTTCATTATTTCCAAAAATTACCTTGTCTCCTTTAGATACCGTAAAGATTGTACAGGAATTAGGGATAGATGTAATATCTCCCATGGAAAGGATAAATGATAATGGGAAAATGAACAACCCCATGATCGAGAATGCAAATAAAGTCTTATGCAAATACAATGATTTCCTTTTCATTTTTAATTCATTGATTTTTTGGTTAAAAAATCATGAAATTTATAAATGAATCATTCATTTTAAAACTATTCGGCTGAAAAAGAAAATAATTATATTAGCTTTCTTGAAGAATCTCTCTATTTTTTTATTCTCTACAACATTAAGAATATTAAGAATTATACATTTACATTTAACAATTTATTAGGATTGCTAGGATAAATGGGAGCTAGATGAGAGAACTTACAAAAGAGGATAAACTTTTTTATTTGGGAAGAAGCTTTTTCACGTTGGATGGCTTGTGGATGATTTTAACTGAGGAGGAATCAAATTGGGAAATTGCATTAAAGATCGATACAATAGTCTGGATAAGACTTTTGAAGACAATTTTTCGGCGTCTTAAAAGATATTTAGGAATTAAATCCAGTACGCTTCAAGATTTATTACAGATCCTCACGTTCCGATGGACCATAGAGGGATGGAACTATGAAATAATCAAGAATGAATTAAATGAGATTATTGTAGAAGTAAAAACTTGTCCCTATAAAGCAGCCATGGAACGTAATCCCGAGCGTCATGACAAAATTCCATTGATATGCCGGGATATGTGCATGCCTTTTTATAAAGAAATAGTACACGAATTTAATCCCGACATCAATATTAATCGCGATCAATTTCAAGGGTTAGGGGATCCATTATGCCATTTCAAGTTTTCCGCTCAAGGAAAGCTTAATCTTTCAACAGAAGAGTTGGAAGTAAGAGAGCTCACATTAGAGGATAAATTGTTTTATTTTGAACATCATTTCCTCACTTTGGATGGGCTTTGGATGGTTGAGACGGAAAATGAATTAGGATTTGACAAAGCTCTCAAAATAGACATACTAGTTTGGCAGAAACTTTATCAGATAATTTTTCGAAGATTAATTAAATATTTAAAGATTCAAGAGAAAAACTTGCAGAACTTAATGGAAATTCTTATTTTCTGCTTCACGGCGGAAGGTTATGAATATAAAGTCATTAAAAACGATTCTGAAGAAGCAATTTTATTAGTAACTTTATGCCCTTATATGGCCGGGATGGACCGTAATCCTGAACGGCATGACAAAATGGAATCAATTTGCAAAGACATGTGCGTTCCATTCTTTTTACCTGCTATAGAAGAATACAATTCAAACATAAAGCTGGTGAGAAAGCGATTCATTGGGGCGGGAGATGAAATTTGTGATTTTCATTTCATTCTGAATGAAAAATGAAGGATCAAGGATAAATAAAAAGTATTTTATTAATATATATAACAATTCTCGTTATTAGAATAAAATACATCTAACATGAATTCTCTGGATTTAACATTATCAGCAATTAAAGGAATCCCCGAAAAAATTCCTTTTAATCCCTTTATCATGCATTTTGCAGCTTCTTTAGCAAGAGTGGATTATAATCATGATTATTGTCAAAATCCAACAATTTTAGCAGAAGCTCAAATCAAGTGTTCAAGGATGTTTGGGATCGATCATGTGAACGTTTCCACGGATGCATATAGGGAAGCAAATGCTTGGGGGGTGCAAATAAATTGGAATGGCCATACGCCCGTAGCGAAAACGCCTTTAAGTATCCAAGAATTCGAGTCCCTAGAAGCTCCAGACATCTTAGAAAATGAACGAATACAGAATCGGATTAAAGCAGTTGAAATATTACGTGAAAAAGTCGGTGGAGAGCAATGCATTATTGGGTGGATTGAAGCTCCTTTTGCAGAAATTTGTTGTTTATTCGATATCATAAATGTACTTTTATTATGCAGATATCCCGATTGGGATAAAAAAATAAGAAGCTTAATTGAGAGAATACTTCCCATACAGAGAGAATTTGCGCTGCTTCAAATAGAAGCAGGGGCAGACATTATTGGGGCAGGAGACTCGGCCATTTCTCAGATTGGTCCCATGCGGTATGAAAGATGTTGCCTAAAAGCCACAAAAGAATTGTTCGCAGAGATTCAAAAGAAAGTTCCCGTTCTCTATCATATTTGCGGAGATAATTCAAAAATAGATAGAGAAGGCCATGACATGTTAAAATTAGTTTCGAATACAAATGCAACAATTTTAGATCTTGATTATCAAGTAAACTTGAAAGAAGCAAAAGAGAAATTAAAAGGACTTAATTGCATTCGGGGAAATACCAATACTCAAATATTAGGTTCCCTTACTTATTCACCCAAGGAAGTCTTAGAAGCCATTGCATCAACGATCAAAGCAGGAAAACCAGGCGGCAAATACATGTATGCTGCGGGATGCGAATGGCCCTGGGAGCCTTTCGAGATGGCTTGCAGGAATTTAGGCATGGCAAAAGCTTTAACTGATTATCTAGGTATCTATTAAGAGAACATGCCATTTTACTTTTAATTTTAAAACGAGAAAAGATTTACTATTTTATAGATTGGGGTCAATTTCATTCCAATAAACTGAAGTAATAAAATAGATTTTATTCTCCTCTTTATTGGGTTGATTTTCCATTAAAATCGTGGCATCTTCAAAGACTTTTTGGCTAAAATTGCTAATTCCACGATATACGTCTAAAAATGTTTTAACTTCGGGTGAATAGTCCTCCCAACATTTTACTACTTCATCCCAACAAATCACCCGATCCTCATTTCCTTTCATGTTCCAAATATTTTGAATCAATAAAAGCTTGAATTCTTTTAGATCATTTGGAATTAGAAGTTCTAAAAAGCTTTTTGTAATATCTTTGGCAAACATGTTGAGGTGATTTATATCTCCAAGCCATATTCGATCGATTTTTAAAATACCTTGGAGGATATCATTATTTTTCATTATAAAATTGAGATCAATATATTCTTGAAATCCCCCCGGCTTATAATAATAAGAAATAACACCATGTTCTCCACCTTTTCGATCAATTTCCTCTAAATTGAAAAAGGAATAAAAATCGGAATTAATGAATTGCGGGTAAGATATTTTGGGCGCCATGATGTTCATTTATGCACTTTTTTAAAGAATTCAATTTGTTGTTTAACTTCGTAAATAATCTGTTCTTTTTCCTTTAAAGTGATGGAATATAGGTCAAAAATTAACTCATCATTTTCTTGGATTAATTTAATGACCTGATTATTCAATTTATCCTTGTTCTTTTCATTCAATTGAATAATCTCTGCTACTCTTGATCCAATTTCCCTTTTTTTTTGGTCATTTGCTCGAATAATGGGTAAATGCCGGATCATGTACTGATTTAAATTGATCGTGGTATCTTTTTGGTTATTTATTCCATATATGCAATAAAATTGCATTAAACTTGAGTTTAAGAGCCCACATAGAAATTGTAATACGGTGGCATCCTCATGAAGTAAGGAATAGACCGATGATGTAAAACACACGGGAATTTCGGTGTATATGGTTTCAGGGATGATATTATTGTGCTTAATCAACAATTTAGGCTTTAGATAGAATTCTTTTTCTTTTCCTTTAAGGAGGGAGGCATCCATCATGTTTAGATTCACGCTCTTATTAAAATCCAAGAAATAATAGTGAAAATCGTATTTAGCATCGATAAAAAAGCAAGAATTATTGGTATTGTTTTCTACCTTTTTTCTGACCTCCCTTAATCCGTGATCTTCTTCTCCACGAATTAACTTTGGAAATTCTATTAAGTTTAAAAAATTTAAATCTCCTATCGATTCAATTTTGCTGATTAAACTCATATTAACTTCATTGGGTTTTATTCGAATTCGATGCATGAGATTGGTTTCCAAATTACAATAAGGACATCTGGATTTCATGGTATATACAAAAAATTTCTTGGCGAGTGAATTAAACTTACATTTTTTATTCATGCACATTCTCAATCGATCGACATCTTGAGAGGTAAGGGTGTTTATCAATTTCCCAGGATAATCAAAAATCCTCAAATCTTTTTTTTCCCCCTTTGATTTTTCAAAGATTAATATTTGAACTTCATTAGTTGCTCCTGGAAAAATACTCGACCCAAGATCGTGAATTTCTAGTAAATTAACCTCTTTTAATAAGTGTCTCCGAAATTGAACATATCCTTGCCTCAAGAGGAAACTTTTAGGAACTAAAAAGCAAACAAGTCCCTCATCAATCCAATTAATCGCTTTTATTAAATAGATAATATAAATATCTTGATAATACGTTTTTTGCTCTCTTAAAATTTGTTTTTCTTTATCGCTTAAAATGTTTCCGTAAGGAGGATTTCCAATAATGACGTCAAAGGAATTATGGTTAAAGTGTAATTGAATCCAATTGTCTGACATTATGGTATTATCTATTCTTAAATTCTTCCTTAAACATGAAATAATTTCCAAGTCTTCTGGATATCTATTATTAAAATACCATTTTAATAATTTTAAGGAGCAAAGATTTAACGAGAGAGGATTTATATCAAGGCCAAATAAATTTTCTACAATTCTTTTTTTGAGGGGTCTTTCATTTACTTCATTTACTTCATTTACTTCACTTTTTAATTTTGAAAGAATATTAATTAGCGATGAAGCAAAAGTAATCAGAAAAACCCCGGTGCCACAAGAAGGATCGCAAATTGTCAACTGCAATAAAAAATCAAACACTCTATTTTTAACTTGATTATCGAGTCCCTCGAGATCTTCTAATTTGCCTATTACTTCGGAAATTATTACTTTTTCTCTTAGAAATTTATTGATACACGTGAGTAAAGCTCGATTCACCATGAATTGAGAGATTTTCGTATTCGTAAAAAACACGCCCTCTTTTTTCTTTTTATCATATACTTCCAAAAATTTTGCTTCTATTTCAGCCAAATTCTTTAAATAATAATTGATTTTAGCCGGTTTGGGAGTATTAAGGGAATATTGGATATCTAGGGAAACTTCTTTTAATGAGAATTCTTGGGTTTTAATTTCCATCGTCCTTTAAATTTAAGATTGAAATGATGTATTTGAAAGCCTTTATAAAATTGAATTTATTCTATTAAAGTTTTTTATTATGAATTAATCCATGATCGTTAATTTTCTCTAATCCTTTTTTTTCTTTAAGTTTTTATACTTTTTTTTATTTTATATGTTAGAGATAATGACAGATAAAAAAGAAGAGAAAAAGGATTATCACGGAGTAGAATCTATTCAAGCCATCATTAAGCAAGTTAAAAAAGAGTATGATAAAGACTCAAAAGGATGGAATGTAATTAGCAGTTCAGATGAACATGGAAATAATGACACGTTTATCAATAAAAAACCGAATTCTTATTGGTTAAAATCTAAAGCATTAAGTCCTTATTCTGCCCTTTCGATGGGGACCGTAGTGAGAAATATAGATAGAGATATTGATGAAAAAATTGGAAAAAACATGTCAAAAGATGACATGTTGCGATTATTCGGAATGATCGTACCAATAAATGATCAAAGTGTGGTTGCAGCGGGAATTGAAAAATACAGCCAAAATCATGGAAATTATTTAAAGAAGATCATTACAGAAAGAGACCCAAACATTTCTCATGTCCTCCGAAGAAAAGTTGATGCGGAATTTGTTAAAAAACACCCTCAGAGAGACGGCTTATTTATTTAATTTATTACGGGTAGGGAAAAAAGTAAATAGGGGTTTAACTTAATTTTTCTTTTAATTTTCCTATCTCATCTTTAGACTTGATTATTGGAAGATTTGCCGAATAGGAGCCAGCATTTGTTACTATTTCGCTTATCAATGCTTTAACTTTTTCAGGTCCTGGTTTGCTTTCAATCGTTGCTGCGAACTCTTTTAATTTTAAAACATTTAAATCTTCTATAAAGAATGCTAGTCCTTTTTCAATTTCTTCCAGTAAAAATTGATAAGAGAGATCGGCATTCCTTTCTCGTTTAATGAGAGGTTCTTCATCTTCTTGAAAGGTATATACAACTTCTTTCCATCGATTTTCATCAGGATCTGCCGGAACCATTCCATATATATAATCAGGAGTATAAATCCATATAGGATTTCCATTATCATATGATGAATCGATAATTTTTTTAAGTTCTTCACTCATGATAATTACTCTAATTCATTTATATTAATTATAATTTTAAATCATTTATATATGTAGTTAGAGTTAGTAAATAAAAATTATATGATATAGAAAAAGAAACTTTTTATTTAATTACCAAATCATCTTCAATTCAAGGAATTTAATTAAAAAAAACACATTTTGTAAAAAACCGTTTCTTACTCTCCATTAATGGGAAATATGGGGGGGAGTTTTCGTTTATGTTCTGACTTTTTAATCATATTTTGAACTTTTTCTAAAATGTGAGGAAGATTATCACTTAAATCTAAGCTATGATCCAGCCGGTATAAAATCTCATCTAATTCATTATACGTCATGCCAATTTCCCCTTCATCCGTTTGACCTTTCCATAATCCAGCAGAGGGGGGTTTTGTAATGATTTTGGTAGGTATGTTTAAGAGTTTTGCTAGTTCCCTGACCTCACATTTATACAGTGCCCCAATAGGCTCCAGATCTACTCCTCCTTAGTGTTGAAATCCGATTTGCATTCCAATATCACCATGTTTGGTAAAATAGCCGATCAGTATTTCTGTCCTATTTCCAGTGCCCGCTACTAAATAATCTTTTGATTGTGCCAAATAATATAAAGCTGTCATTCGTAAACGTGGTTTAATATTTGAAAGTGCAAGATCACGTTCCTCTTCTTTTACATGCAATTGAGCAAGTAATTCCCTATATACGGAGGTTAAATCAAAATCATAAAAAGGAATGTTTAATTCTTGAGCTACTAGTTTAGCATCCATTAAATCTTGAGGTATAGAATTACAGGGCATCCCCACTCCAAGTACGTTTTTTGTGCCAAAAGCTTTAACAGAAAGTGCTGCTGTAACAGAAGAATCGATACCTCCACTGAGTCCAACTACTATCCCTTTTGATTGAGCAGCAATGGTATACTCCTTCATCCAATTTGAAATGTCAAGGACTAGTTTTTCATAATTTAATTTTCGCATGATCTAATTAACTTTTCGGTTATTTAAAAATTATGGAAAATTGAACCATTGCCCTTGCAGATATCATAGTGATTTACTATATAAAGGTGTAAAATAGGCTAATACACATGAGAAAAGAGTTTTGAGTATACTTAACAATAGAGAATTCAAGTTTTAAAGACTCGAGATGATTTGTCGAATGCTATTTATGGTATTCGTGATAGTATCAAGTGCTTTTTTTAATTTCATTGCTTCATTATTGAATTCAAAATCGTCCAGCAAGCCATTATTATGTTTTTCTTCTAATTCTTTATGCTTCTTTTCTATGTTGTATCTTTTTCCTTCAAAAGAAATGAGTTCTTGATACAACTTATCTTTATCACGAGGAAAAGCATTAATATCGAGGGGAATAACGTCCTCGCTAATAGCCCGCTCCCCTTGGTCGCCACCTTTAGTCTGAATACGTGAGGTTTTTTTAGAATTAATTGACGTTTTTGAGGATGGAGGCGTTTCTTTTTTCTTTTTAGTATCTAATATAGGAGATTCCTTTCCAAGTGAAGCAAAGGTATTATATAAAGTCGATCCACTTGTTTTTAGGTGATTAGAAAGATCACGACCCTGATCGCCTTTTTTTTCTTTTTGGATATTTAATAGGAAGGGAATAGCTGTAGCGTCCTCTTTTTCCTTGTCAGATTTTTTATCCGTTGTTGACATTGGAAGTGCTTGGTCGGCATCCTTTTTAGATACCTTTTTTTGAACGAAAGGGCCAGCCGCATCCTTTGTCATTGGTGAAGCTTCTTCTATAACTTCAGAAACTATAGAAACATGCTTCTTACTTTTCTGTGCGGCAATAAAGGGAACCGTAGTCGATTCTTCTCTGAGGGTGGGTTCTTCCCTTACTTCAAGAGTTATTTTTGACTTTTTAGCGGGTAAGTCAGATGAGTGCATGTCTGGTTTTTCTGGAACGGGACTCAGATTCTCTGACTTAGTTTTTGCCTTTGTTGGATCTACAGGTATAGGAGATAACTTTTCTGTGGATTTGAAAATTATGGGAGGAGGGGGACCCTTTATTTGAGATTCTATCGAATTTAGTTCCGTGTCAATTATTTTATTCGGAGGATTACCTTGATCTAGGCTTTGTTCTGTGGAGCTTTGAATGGATTCATGGACAAATTCGGGCTCTCGGAAAATTTCTGAAACTTCAAAGTCGGGAATTTTTGGTTGTTCAAACTCTCCAGAAGAAATTTGGTCTTTATCAGTGCTTTCAAGCGATGGACCAGTCTCGAGAGAGTCTTTGGTTATTTCAGAAATAATGTCTGTAGACTCTTTTTCCTGAATCATCTCGCGTAAATCTTTATCGAGAATAGATTGCTTTTTAATGTCTGGAGGAATAAGCTGCTCGACTTTCTTTAAATTTGTGGGTTCTTCAAAAGACTGAATTTCGTCTTGAGTAATAAGTGGAAATTCCTCAGATGGCTTTTCTTCATCTGGGATCTCTTTCTTAATCGGAGATATCAATTCTTCCAACTTCTTTACGCGATCAGTTAATTTATCTGAATGCCCTTTCTCTTCTTCTATACCTTCTAATTGAACCACGTTAGCTTCTTCTATCTTTTCTGCAGTAGAAAATTCCCTTTTAAAGGGTGTTGACTTTTTTGGAAGGATGAGCTTTGGTATCTTTATTTCTGGGGGCGTCAATTTAATTTCTTCTTTTTTACCACTTTGTTCTTTAATGGGAATCGTTGGTTTTCTACTTGTTTCTCTATCTTCTTCAATAATTGACTCTTTTTGGGTGAATTCGCCTTGAAGCCTTTTAATTTCATCTTTTAGAGCAGAAATTTCACTTTTAAATTGTTCTGATACTTTTTCAACCACTTGTTCTACATCAATATTCGCAGGTTCCCTCGATTTTTCCGTGACTTGACTCCCGGGAGATTCCTGAAGCGGAGAGGAAGGACCTGATAGCTCTATTCCCGTGACTTTAATTAATTGATTAATCTTTTTCGAAAGATCCGGTACTTCATTGAACCATAGCTCCAAGGCATCCCACGATTCAAGTTTCTCCAAAGATTCTTCTATAAGAGTTTGGATCTTGGGTTCAGTAGCAACCGCTCTAAGATTTTCGAATAATTGAATAAATTTATCCCTTGCTTCTATTTCCTCATCGGGAGTAGGTTCTCCTTTAGTTAGTAAAGAATGGAGTTCTTTTACTTCCGCTATTAAGGATTGAAAATTTAAATCTTCACTCATCTATCGCTTTATGTTGATTTAATTTAATATTTGTATAATTTTATATTGATTATATGATGAAATTGAATATTAATTACACTTTAATGTAAGAATAGTAGCAATATATCTTTTTTTGTAAAGATGTAAAAAAAATCATCGAAATTTTGCTTTATTAAATTGATTATCACGTTGATAATATGAATAAGGTCATTTAAAAATCCAATAATGAGCAATGTAGAAAGATAAGAATGAATGGATAAGATCAATTGAAAATAAATGATTTTTAAATATTTTTATTCCAAGGTCAAAGGAGAACTTGTAATATATTTTTTCATGGCTATTTCATCCAATTGAATCCCCCATCCGGAACCCTCTGGAACCTTTACCATTCCATCTGATATCTCCAAAGGTTTAACAATTAAATCATCTTCAAGCATTTCTTGTCCAAATAGTTCCGTAGCATGCTCTATTGAATAAATATGAGAAGCTACCATGTGAATTTGAAATGCAGACGAGATTCCAAGTGGTTGATTATGAAAAACTACTCCCAACCCTCTAATTTCCGCATAATTCAAAGCTTTAAGAGCTTTAGTAATGCCTCCGGGACGTTCAGAATTAATTCCTAACACTTTAACCGCCCCCAGCTCTACTAAGGTGACAAAATCCTGCAATGAAAAACATCCTTCATGAGATAATAAAGGAACTTTGACACTTTTTTGAACGTGAGCCATTCCAATATAATCCACGATTTTTACGGGTTGTTCCGCATAATCAATCTGATAGGGAGTAATGGCTTCAATAGCTTTGATGGCCATTTGTGGCGTATAAGCTTGATTATAATCCACGCGTAAACGGATTTCATTCCCAAAGGTCTTCCTAATGGTATCCACAATTTCTACATCTTTTTGAACGCTTTTTCCCAATTTTAATCGAAAGGTCCGATACCCCTTCTTATAATAACTTCTCACCAACCCTTTCATTAACATTGGTTCTCCAAGGGGAATGAGCGCCGCTAAAGGAATTTTTTCGACATTTCTTCCTCCAATTAGCTCACAAACAGGTACTTCTTTAGCTTTTCCCATTAAATCATAACATGCCATGTCCAGCAGGCCTTTCGCCACGTCATTACGGGCAAGGTTGATGTCCATTCTATGATTGATTTTTTGAATATTAAAGGGATTTTCTCCGATGATATATTTAGACAAACTTTTTTCAATACTATCAATAACTTGCTCGGGAGAAATACCCGTTTCAGGTAACCATAAGAATACTTCCCCTAACCCCTCATTACCTTGATTATCTGCCATTTGGCATGTGACGAAATCGCCCCCCAACCACGCTTCCTCGGCTCCAATTGCCATTCCTAGTCCCCCTTCACTTTCCGCCATGGCTTTTCTTACAGCAGGCTTAAAGGGAACGTGGATGGGGGTCAATTTTATTGATTCAATTTTACTTGTCAAATTTAATTCCCATACAGGTTAATTCTAAATATATTGAAGTAATTTAAAACTAATAAGTTATAATTTAAGAGATACTTAATTAAATTTACTTTGACTCTACTTTTTAACCAATTGCATTTATAGGGAGGTTTTTTTCATTTCTTTATCTAAAAATGTATCTGATGGTAACTAAACTCCACGCATGAGAGGAGTCATGAATCTAAAAAATGATTTCGGTATAATCAAAAACAAATAGGAAAAAGAATAGAAATCTCAAGACTTGAAATTTATTCAATAAGAAATAATTCCGTACATTCTTTTTTTAAACTCTTCTGCCACGATGCCCGCCTTTTCTTCGCGAATGGTCGTGTGATCGGGGAGTCACTTCTTCAATTCGACCCACATGAAGACCAGCTCTAGCTAAAGCTCGAATACATGCTTGGGCTCCAGGTCCAGGAGTTTGAGACTTATTTCCTCCCGGTGCTCTCACTTTTATATGAACCCCTCTAATTCCTTTATCCATCAAATCATTTGCTACTCTAAAACCACATTGCATGGCAGCGTATGGATTAGATTCATCCCGGTCTGCTTTAACCACCATTCCTCCACTACATTTAGAAAAGGTCTCTGCTCCTGAGAGATCAGTGGCCGTCACGAGCGTATTGTTGTAGCTACTAAAAATATGCACGATTGCCCAAAGGATTCTTTTACTCATTTTACTTACCTCTTGTGGCTTGTTCTACTTTCTTTCCGGCAAAGGGACTGTTTGCCGCAAATAAAATCAAATCATCTTCATCTGATTTAACCAAATAGGAAGGAGCAGTTATTTTATTAGCCCTAACTTGAATGTGCCCGTGTACGATCAATTGCCTTGCGTGATAAATGGTTCTAGCTAGTCCTTTTTCAAAAACTAATGTTTGTAGTCGTCTTTTCAAGACATCTTCAACGGTTAAAAGCAAAATATCATCGAATTGCGCTTCAGAACCGATTATTCCTAATCTATTCAATTTTTTTAATAAGATCTGTTGTACTTCTCTTGCTCTTTCTTCAGGTAGAGCTCGGGATTGTCGTGCCAAATCTCTCCAATTTGCTAATTTGGAGCGCATCTTCCAAAATTCCGTTTTATTTCTCAAGCCATACTTTCCAACAAATTCGAGTTCTTCTAGAATTCGGGCTTTTTGAAAAGGATGACGTGGTTTCTTATATTTTTTTCTTAATCTACGCGGATCTCCCATAATTTAAACCCTCACGCTTTATTTCCTTTCTGTGCTAATCTTCTTCTGACGACACCAACAACTAATCCGTGTCTGCCCGTGCTTTTAGTCCTCTGTCCTCTTACTTTTAGTCCCAGGTGATGTCTCACTCCCTTATAACTTTTAATCCTCTTCATTTTATCTATATCTCGTTTCACGGAAATTTCTAATTGACTGCCGAGGATTTGCGAATCGGTGCCTGTTCTAGGGTCTTTTCTACGATTCAATAGGTAAGATGGGATCCCATGCTCAGCGGGCGCCATGATGATTTCTTCAAGTTCGTTTAAATCCCGTTCTGAGATGGTGCCAATTCGAATTCTGGGATCTACTTCAGAGACTTTTATGACGGCTTGAGCGAATCTCTTTCCTACCCCTTTAATTTGAGTTAGAGCAAATTCTAATTTGCTATTTCCATCCACTTGGGTTCTTAGTTTACGAAAAAAGACTTTTTCCTTGAAATTCGAAGGTCGAATAGGAGTTACTGACAATAAATGCACCAATATGACATGTTGTAAAAATATAAAATACTGAGTTTAATATTAATTTTTTGGATGGGATTAGTTAAATGATACTAATATTAAAATGAGTCAATAAGGTTTGGGAAAACAAAATTTTAAAATGAAAATTGAAAAGAAAGTGAATACTCTTGATTAAGAATTTCTTTATTTCTACTTATCCTCTGATTTAATTTCTCCAACGCCGCTAATCGAAACCGTGCCAGAGCTAATTCCTTCCACTTGCTTATAATAGTCAAAAGATCTCCCTTCTACAGTTTTAATATACTCTTTTAATTGCATTTCGATGCCGGAATCAAGTTGGGGGGGAGTATAATTCTGGAGCAGAGCATCTACTTTTTCTCGGGCAACGGAGATCATATCTTTCGAACCTTTTTTATACCACGTATTTCTTCTATTTCTATCTGATAAGGAGGGTATTACCAATTCTTTTTTACTAAATTTAATAGTGTGCATTTCTCCTAAGAAGTTTGAGCCTTTTTTCTCGCTTAACGCCACTTTCTTGATCAAATCTATTGCCAACGTTTCTTCGCTCACGGATACCCCTTCTAACGCTCTTTTAATCATATCTATCAATTCATCGTCAATTACCAGCAATTCAAGAGCTTCACTCAGGGTTGCTTCATACGTTCCCGCACACGTAATGTAGTTAATACCCGCTAAAGCCGCCCACATTAATGTTTGCATCCGTTCATATCCGTTCTGTAAATCCAATAATTTAGAATCCGTAACTGCACCTGGCCCCCGAGAAGGGATGTGATAAAAACGTGCTAATTGAGCGATACCCGCGGTGATTAACCCTGTTTCAACCGAGCCTAAAGCAGAATTGCCAGACCTCATGTCTGTCGCGTGGGAAACCGTTCCAAAAAAGATGGGTGCTCCAGGATTATAAATCTGAGAAAGTACGGCACTTCCTACAATTTCTGCGTTCGTTTGAGCGAGGAGTCCCGCGATGGTCACGGGAGCAGACGTTCCTGCCAGAGCTTCTGGAGCGATGATTGTGGGTTGCTTATATTTTGCAAAGATTGAAAACCCATTTGTCATTATTTGGGGCAAATGAAGTGGGGAAGTAGGATTCATGAATCCGATGAGGCGCGGTTTATTGATTAATTCCTCATCGCCCCCCACAACGATTGCTACCATGTTCATCATGTCTTGACTTGCTAATTTACCAATACATCCCAGACCATAAGCTTTTCTCGTGTTCTTAGCCCATTGATAAATGCAATGAACATGGAGAGCAAGGTAATTGATGTCATTCGGCCATACATCCACGTGGCTCGCCACGATGTTTTTCAGGCTATCCACGATGCGGATCTGGGTGATAGTATCTTCCATTACGGTTTTACGGACTCCCTTTTTGCTTTCTGGCGAGTAAATTTTGACAGGAGTTCCAATCGTTGCGAATTGCGTGGTCTCGGTGTTTACTTCAAAATGGAAGGAATCTTTAGGTCCATGTAGAGTGAAAGACTTAGGAACGGACTTCAGCTTTTCCTTAATAAGCGATTCGGGAAATCGCACAAAGGTACTGTTATCATCTACTTCAGCTCCATTTTTGCTCAATAATGCTCTCGTTTCAGCACAATCGATTTTAATGCCCACTTCCGATAATAATTGCATGCTGGTGGAATGGATCTGTTCAATCTCATCACTAGAGAATAAATCTATTTTTTTAAATTTCATTTTAACTTCTCCCTTTGTCCTGTAGTGTTTAAATTTCAATGTTCAGTAATTTTTTTACCAGCGAAACCGCTTCAAGGGCATCATCCGCCCAACCATCCGCTCCGATCATTTCGGCCCATTCTTCTGACGTGGGACTACCGCCCACAATTACCTTGTATTTATTCCTGAGTCCCCTATGTTCTAGCTCTTGGATCACTTGTCTCTGGAAATCCATTGACATGGTGAGGAGTGAAGAGAGTCCGATAACTTGAGCATTTTCTTTTTCTGCGGTCTCGATAAACTTTTCTGCAGGAACTTCTTCGCCCAAATTAAACACTTCAAACCCATTTGAAAACAAGAAGGAACCGATGAGGTCTTTCCCGATGCTATGCACGTCTCCTTCCACGGTTCCAATTATTACTTTTCCTAAACTCTCCTTTTTCTGGCCCATTTGTTTTAAGGCGGGATCTAACACATTATCAATGACAGATTTGACAATATTTGCACTCATGATTAACTCTGGCAAGAAATATTCTTCGCTTTCGAATTTTTTGCCAACTAATGTCATTACCTTGCCAATGATATTTAAAATCTCAAGAGCATTTGCTTCTCCATTGGAAAGGGCGGAAGTGCACCTGCTTTTCAATCCCTCCTCATCAAAGTCTAAAATTGAACTTTCAATATCTTCTTCTAAAGTCATTTTTCTTAACTCTTCAACTTAGTTATTAGCATGTTCTTTAATATTCAATTGATTCCATTGATAAAAAAATTTTTTTAAAAAAGCCAAACTTGAAAACTTGAATACAATTTTACACAATAATAAATAGGAATTGTAATTTCTAATCAACTTGCTTTTAAAAAATTAAAAACCTTACAAATATGGTGCACTTTTCTTGAAAATGAGCAAAATGAAAGTACTTTCGGAACAAGAGATTGAAAAAGTACACGAAAGTACCCTATACTTATTGGAAGAAGTCGGCATTAAGGTGGAAACAGAAGAAGCGAGAGAACTTTTGAAAAAACACGGTGCAATTCAAGATTCTAAAGAAAATAGCTTGTATATCAAATTTCCTAGAGGGTTAGTAACGGAACAATTGAAAAAAGTACCCGATTCATTTACTTTATGGGGTTCGGATGGATCGTATAATGTTAAAATAGACACACAATCCGTTCATTATGCTACAGTGGGAACTCCCGTAAACGTTTATGATAATACCAAAAAAAAGGGTGTGAGAAAGTCCCTTCTAGAGGATACAATCAAGCAGATCCGCATCGTGGACAGCCTTAAAAACATCGTGGCGAGCCACGTGGATGTATGGCCTAATGACGTTAATTTTACAGAATTGCATTGTCATGCCATCAGAGAATGGGCAAGACATAGCTTAAAACCCTATGGATTGGGCTGTTATGGAAAAACAGCTTCCCAAGATATGATGAATATCGTTTCTCTAATCGTGGGAGGAGAGAACGAGCTTAAAAATCACCCGAGATTAATAGGTTTTTTTAATCCTACCAGTCCCTTATTCCTTACTCGGATCATGTTAAATGGGATGTTTGTTTTTGCCCATTACAAGCAACCCCTCATCATTGCTCCCGCTGCGAGTGCAGGTGCGACAGGCCCCGTGACTTTAGGAGGTCTTCTGATACAATCTAACATGGAAATTTTATCATCTATCGTGCTTACGCAACTCATTAATCCCGGAACACCTATCTTTTTTTCAACCATGTCTGCTCCCATGGACCCCGTTACAGGAAATGTTGCATGGGGATCGATTGAAACTGGACTGATCACCGCAGGCATGGCCCAACTGGCTCGTCATTATAATATCCCCTCCCGGGGTCCTGGAGCAGTAACGGAATCAAAATGTTTCGATATCCAGAATGGGTATGAACGGTTAATGACTTTATTCTGTTCTGCCCAAGCGGGGATTAATTACATTACCTGTGCGGGAACCTATGAGAGTTCTCTTTCAGAGGCATTTGAATTATTGGTAATTGATGATGAACTTATCAGTATCATTAATAGGGGTTTGGAAGGTATTAGAATGGACGAAGAAGCGCTTGCGGTGAAAGAAATCATGGAAGTGGCGAAAACAGGGAAGAATTACTTGAGTCTTCGCCATACTGCCAAAAACACGAGAAAGGAACTGGTAGTACCCGCATTAGCGAACAGGCAACGAAGAGGAATTTGGTTGAGAGAAGGTGCTTTAGACATCATGGATAAAGCCCGAGAAAAAGTAGAACAGATCCTTAGCACTCAAAAAGGTCCAGGATTAAGTCCTGAAGTGGAGAAAGGAATAGAAGACTATATAAAAATGGTAGCGAAGCGAACAATGGAGGAATATCGCCTGGCAGAAGGATTTGATTCATCCGAAGGATCAATAGATCTACCGGGAGCTTGATCCTTTTAGAAGCATTCATTAATTTTCTACCATTCTAACTCAATAATCACAAAATAAATAAGCTAAAAGCTGCGAACATGAGTAAGGAAGAAAGAGATTACTCTCGTGAAAGAGAGGAAAATAAAAAAAAATGGGAAAAGATGAGGTTCGAAACCCAGATTTTACGCGCGGGAGAAGATCCTTATCCAGAAACTTCTCATAGTCTAAGACCACCGATTTATGCCACCAAGTCCTATACCTATTCTAGCCTCTCTGAATTACTTCAAAATCATTTTTTCTATTCTAGAACAGAAAATCCCACGCTATATGCCTTAGATGAGAAATTAGCCACCCTACACAAGGGTGAATTTGCAATCTCCGTGGCTTCCGGCATGGGGGCAATTCATTTAGCCTGTTCCAGTATCTTACAAGAACGCATCGAACGCATGCGACCTGAAAAAATTAAAAAATATTATCCACAATCCAATCCCGATAAAAAGCCAAATATAATCAGCCATAAGAATCAATATACAGGCTCTTATCGTCTTTTCACTAATTTATACTGTCAAATGGGTATTGAAACCAAAAAAGTAGATTTAACGGATTTAAAAAACTTGGAAAAAGCAATAGATGAATACACCAAAATGGTGTTTTTTGAAACTCCTGCAAATCCCACGGTGGATATTATTGACATCGAGGGATGTTCAAAATTGATCCATGAAGTAGGAGGAAAATTAGTGGTGGATAATACATGGGCATCCCCCGCCCTCCAACGTCCTTTAGAATTTGGAGCAGATGTAGTGGTGGAAAGTCTCACGAAATACATAAACGGGCACGGGGACTGCTTGGGAGGAGCCATTATTGGAGAAAAGAACCAAATACGAAATATACGCTACTTCTGGCAAGAATTACAAGGTCAAGTCATGAGTCCCTTTAATGCGTGGTTGATTCTTCGAGGAATTAAAACGCTAAACATGCGGATGAAATGGCATTCGTCCAACGCGTTGAAAGTAAGTCAATACTTGGAAAAACATCCTAAAGTTTCAAAAGTGGTGTACCCTGGACTAGAATCGCACCCCGGCCACGAGATTGCAAAGCATCAGATGCACGACTATAGCGGGATGATTGGTTTCGAATTAGACGACCAAGACGATTGTAAAAAACTGATGGAGCTATTTAAATTGATTAAAGTAGGCGTTTCCCTAGGGGATACCACCTCTCTAATTCAATTTACTCCGTTCATGACGGGTATTGATTTGGCTTCTTGGGAAAGAAAGGCAATGGAAATACCAAGCACGCATTTTAGATTTTCGGTAGGATTAGAAAATGCAGATGACATCATCGATGACCTGGATCAAGCCCTTTCAAAACTCTAAAAAATTAAAAAAAGGAAATTTTTCTAATTTTACCTTTATTAAGATATAGGATTTAATAAATAAAGAAAAAAAGTGGAAAAATTAATTTCATATTTAAGATTCACTAAGTCTTTCTCTTTTCTTATCGTGGAGTGACTCTAATTCTTTCTTCATCTCTAATACTCTTTTCCTAGGATAGGGATAGAAATATAAGCAGATCAAGGTAGCTCCTACAGCAACGGCAGGGAATAAGAACACTAAAAGTCTTAATCCTAGAATTGCGTTTACATTAGGATTTGGAACGTATTCCTCCCATCCCGTAGTGTTAAAAACCGTCCCAATGGTTATGATGGAAAGAATCATGGCTAAACGCATGAAAAAATTAGTAATTCCAAAGAATGTGCCTTCCCGTCTCACTCCTGTCTTTAATTCGTCCGAATCTATGACGTCACTGATGAGTAAATAAACGAAATACAGCATTCCCCCAAATCCTATGCCCATGAATATAACGGTTATAACCGCCGTCCCGAAACTATTAATGAATAAAAGGGGAATGCTAGTAAATGCGTAGAGAACGAGAGAGAGCGCAAAAGATTTCTTGCTGCCAATTTTCACGTCTAAATATCTCCATAAAGGAACCGTGACTATTCCCATTATGAACATCACTCCAAGAATTAGCGAAGTTTGAAAAGTATTGCTGATCCCAAGTACATGCTGGGCATAAAGGGGAACCGTAGTGGCTAAAACGAGAGTAATGTATTCATAGAGAAAAAACATGATGGTATAGAGCACGAATCCCTTGTTACTAAATGTATAACTCAATCCTTTGAGGAAACTAAATTCATGCTTGGAATCAAACTTATATTCTGCCTTTTCCTTTACGCCCCATTTTATTGCAATGAGCAATGATGCGCCAACAATGATAGACGAGACAATGCCATTAATAAAATACCCTCCTTTTGCAGAAAGATCTCCAATAAATATCCCAGGTATTAAAAAAGCACATAATAATCCCACAGTAGCGAATATTTGTTTCATGGTATTAACTTGAGCTCGTTCTTTGATAGAAACGTATAACTCGGGAAATAACGCATCAAAAAACGTTATCATCGTGTAAAACGTGTCATAACACATGAGCATTATAAGGAGATATATAAACGTGATAAATTGACTTGATGTGGGAGGGATCCAAAGTATTATCTCAATAATTACAACGGGAATCGTTCCTAGCATGATGAAGGGTTTCCGACGCCCCCATCTTGTATGGGTCCTATCCGAGATGTAACCAAATAAGGGATCGTTGATCGCGTTCCATATTGTCCAGCAAATGTAGGCGAGCATTATTAGATTAACATTTAAGCCCACTGCCGTGTAATAGAAGGAAAATACCCACGTGTTAAAGGCAGTATTGACAAACCATTGCGAAAAGGAGCCAGTAGAGAATGAAATTTTTTGGAAAATGCTAAATCTATTTTCTTCCATTTTACTCGATTAATGCGAAATTTATTATTATTTAAAACAAAATTAATTATCTTTTAAAAAATAGGGTACGTTATAATTTTAATGAATGAATTAATGCAATTTAAAATACAATCCATTCATGATAGAGAACTGTTCCAGATAAAAAAGGGAAAATTCGGGAGGACTTTGGATTATATGGCAATTTTCACAACTAAAAAACTTTTATTAATATCGAGGATATCTTGCTTGATCTGCTTTCTTTAAATTGATGTGTTCATTACATTTTTTCCTTTTTGAGGTTGCAACCTTCAATAATAGGGGTAATCCTGGCTCCACGTCCTTCATTTCTTTCGATTCGATCAGATTTTCTTTAATCAATTGCTCATGGAGAGCCATCCCCGTTTTTGTTCTAACAATTACCGTATTCCATCCCGACGGCGATCCAATCGAGCCCACGGAAATATCTGCAGATTCAGAAGTGAGATCAAAACATGTTTCGCAATCTTCTCGAGCGAGATGGGTTATCTCTTTCATGGGGATATTTAATTCTTGTCCATTTTTTGCATGAGCGAAAAACTTTCCTTTATTAATATTCATTTTATTCACTTCATTTATTGCCACGTTCATTTTCTCGCAAATTTTTAAAAGATTTTGGTAAGAGAAGGATTCCATGCAAAAAATTCCGATTCGATATCGTATGTTTTTTAGAGCAGGTAAATTGATATCATAAACTTTTGATTTTAGTAGTGCCTGCATCATGCAGGGGACTCCCGCTACCGCGATGGAAGCATTATTTTCTTCCATGACGGTTTTTAATACCTTTAGAGATGGATTATTGACATATTTCGTTCCCAAGGTCAGAAGGACGTCCTCTTTATTTTTTAATACGATGGGCTCCGGTCTCCATGTAGTGTTGCTCATTTTAGCACCTATTCCATGAGTGATGAGCCCTTTTTCAAAAAGATAAAAAAGGAGGGTACTGGTGATGCCTCCATCTTGGCACTTTTCCGCTATTTCTTTGATCTTACTCCGTGCGGAAAAAATTTGGAGGTATGATCCAATTTGAGAATAGTGCTTGAGTTCGGAAGCATCATCTAATGCCATGTTTAGGGCATCGATGGGTAAATAGGAACGAGGACAGGTATAAAAACAAAGGCCACATTTTATGCATTTCTCCTCGTCAAACTTTCCGAATCCATTGAGCACATCAAGACAGTTCACGGGACACACGCTCACGCACATGCCGCATCCCGAACAAATTTTAGCATCAAAAATGACTCTGACGGGTTCATAAATCGACCGCACTTTTAGGAAATCAGGATTTAGGGTGCGTATTTTTATATCATTCTCATTAAGAATGTTTTCAGTAGCGTTCAGATCAGGTGCTTCTGTTTTCACATCATCGTATTCATTTTCAATGTCAATTAGATTTTCCATTTGCAGGAGTTTTAACAGGCTAAATACCCTGTTTAATTCAATGGAATGATTTTCTGAAAAATTCTTTAAATGGTGAAAGCGGAAGATTTTACCTAGTTTGATTTGATTAAAAAGAGCATATTTTAATTTTTCTTCTTCCACCATTTTAAATAATAAGGAAAAATACTGGAGTTCTGAATATACTCCCGCAGTTAAAATATCTTTTTTTGCATCTATCAACGCTTTAACTCTGTACGAATCTAAAGCATCTGATAAATCCTTCAAGATTTCCCAAGTGATTTTATTTTCTTGAGTCATTTTTGCTAATTCTTATTTTTAAGCATTAATTTTATTATTTACAATTTCCAAAATCCCACGCAGGGCAGTCTCCCCTCAACTATAATTTTTTTGAGGGAATCATTCTATTTTGGAATTAACATTTTTTTTGGAAGAGGAGGCATCGCAATGACTTTCTTTGTGATATCCTCAACAGAAGAGACGAACTTTTCCACTTCCGCTGCTGCGCAAAAGTATTGCTGAATTCTATCTGGATTAATGCCTTGTTTTTCAAATATTTTTTTTAATATTTGAACATGAGCATTCGTATTCATGTTAGCATTTCCAAAGTTACATTCTCCTTCGTGGCACGAGATAATTGCTACTCCATCAGCACCATTCAAAAACGCATCCATTATCAAATGGATACCAACCCGTCCGGTGCATCTCACCCGTATTAAATGGAAGTTAGTCGAGTACGATTTCCGAGTAGTGCCCGTCAAGTCGGCAACTGCATAGCCTCATTTTTCGCAGCCAAATGCAATGATGTTTCTTTTCATAGTTTTTCCTATTTCTGACGTTGTCATTATCACCCTTATTTTTAACCTTCAATAGATTTTTTCTCCGCTTGAATTTTAATTTCTACACCAGTAATGCCTTTTATTTCGGCGTCAAATTGATTATCTCTATAATATTTTAAATCAATTGCGCTAG
Organism: uncultured archaeon; assembly: GCA_964388035.1. Classification (GTDB taxonomy): domain Archaea; phylum Asgardarchaeota; class Lokiarchaeia; order Sigyniarchaeales; family SOKP01; genus JALGVJ01. Next base: position 3,999 of record CAYLZE010000045.1, on the reverse strand, counting down.
CTGGACAATTTGTGATACAAGCACCGCATCCTTTGCATTTTAAATCGTTTACTTCTGCAATTCCTTTCTCATTCACGCGTATAGCATTAAAATCGCACGTTTTTTCGCATCTATGGCACCCCATGCAAAGCGCTTCATCAACTTCGGCAATTAATAATTCTTGATTTAAGGTGTCCTTAGATAATAGGGTACCCGCCTTGCTGGCTGCCCCTAAAGCAGACGAGACGGAATATGGGATGTTTTTAGGACCACTTGCGCATCCACAAATATAAATTCCCGTATCTTTTGTCTCTACTGGTTTTAAGCATCCATGTACTTCCGATAAAAATCCATTTGGTCCCTTGCTGAGCCCCAGGATTTCTACGATTTCATTCGTGCCTTTAGAAGGAACGATGCCCGTGGATAATACTACCAAGTCAAAATCTTCCCAGATTACAGTATTTTCGAGAGAAAGATCAAAAAATAACCGGAGCGTTCCATCCTCGTTTAACTTGATATCTCCAGGTATTCCCTTTATAAAATTTATGTTCTGAGCACGGATATTTCGATAATATTCTTCATTATTTTTATCCCATGTTCTTATATCGATGTAAAAGATAGTTATATCCATCTCGGGATATTCCTGCTTGAGAAGCTGAGCATTTTTAAGGGACACGTTACAGCATACTGCACTACAATATGAATTAGCTCTCAAGGAACGGGAGCCAACGCATTGAATCATTGCGACTTTTTTAGGGGTCTTTCCATCGGATATGCGATACACGTGTCCGTCAGTTGGTCCAATGGGACTTAACATGCGTTCCAATTCAATTTGAGTAATGACATCGGGATAGATCCCATAGTTATATTCATTCGATTCAATAATAGGATATTCATCCCAACCCGTTGCCACGATGATGGCTCCCACTTTCAACTCAATGATTTCTTCTTCTTGTTGGAAATTAATTGCTTCTGCAGGACATTCTCGTTCGCAACTTCGACAATTAATGCATGTTTCTTTATCAATGACAGCATATTTAGGCACGGCTTGAGGAAAAGGAATATAAATTGCCCCTCGTTCACCAATACCGCGATTGAATTCATCAGGAACCTTGATGGGGCACTTAATAGTACATAAACCACAACCCGTACATTTTTTTTCATTTACAAATCTCGGATTTTTTCTGACTTTTACATTATATTCTCCGGTAATTCCCGAAAATTCTAAAATATCACTATAAGTTAGGAGGTTGATGTTGGGATGCCTTGAAGCGTTTACCATGATGGGCGCTAATACTCAGATGCCACAATCATCGGTAGGAAAAATTCGGTCTAATTGAGCCATTTTTCCTCCGATAGTGGGGGCCTTTTCAACCAAGTATATTTCGATTCCTTGTTCGGCTAAATCTAAGGCAGCATTCATTCCTGCAATTCCCGCCCCGATAATCAGAGCAGATTTTGTTATCGGGATTTCCTTCCTCGGGATAGATTCTAATTCTCGTGCCCTGTTTATTCCTGCGAGCAGTAAACGCTTTGCTTTCTCAGTAGCTGCTTCTTTATCTCCTTGATGAACAAAAGAACACTGCTCTCGTATGTTTACCATTTCAAAGTAATAGGGGCTCAAACCTGCTTCGATGAGCACTGCACGATAGGTTGGTTCATGAATTTTAGGAGTGCATGCCGCAACTACAATTCTATTTAAATCAAATTGTAAGATGTCATTTCTTATAAGCTGCTGTCCCGGGTCACTACAGGTAAATTTATTCACCCTCGCCACGACCACGTTTGGTTGCGCTTCCGCAAATTCTCGCAATGCAGGACAATCAACGTGTAATCCGATATTTACGCCTCACTCACAAATGAAGACTCCAATACGAAGTTCTCCTTTTTCATTGGTCTGTGAATCAGACATTTCCTTGCTCCTTGGATAAACCACCAAATTTTTAAATTCTAATTCCTTTGATTGAAAAATGAAAAATCTTTAATAGTTTGAATTAAGTAGACAAAAAATATTTTGTGATTATAATAATTCATTGCCCGTTTTCTTAAATCAATGATCCAAGTCGTGCAGTACCTTTTTCAAAAACCATGATTACTTCCTATTGCCCTTACTTTTTATGATTTTTCTTCAAAATAAAAGCAATTTTTTTTTTGAATCCTACATTAAACCATCTATGGGAGAAGAGCAAGAGCAAATTGAACGATTTGCGATAAAATTTATGGAAACGGAGCACTTGGAAGGAAAACCCATATTAAACGAAATTAAAAAATTAATTGCAATAACGGGATTAGATCAGGAGAAATTAAAGGAAGCGCATGAAGATTTCAAGAAGAAGGAAGAATTTGTTTTGGATCTCATGGCCGAATTGAGTTTACAAGGATTAGCTATTCGAAATACTCTCATGGAATTCATGGATAAGTTCGGATTTGATCGCGAAAAATTAAAAGAAGAATATTTCAAGCGAAAGGCAAAGGAAGATTTTGCAGGAGAAATAATGGAAGAAGAGGGAATGAAAGGAAAAGCAGCCCGTTTAAAAATCATGCGCATAATGGATACCGTTGGATGGGATAAAGCCAAGATAAAAACGGGAATCTTACGTTCAAATTTAGCTTCACGCCTTCACCATTGATGGTGTTGTAAATAATTTATTCAATAAATAGTATTTTAAGGGATCTCTCAATAAAAGAGAGATTTTTGCAGAAAGAGTACAAAATTAAGGTTACAAACATGCTTGATATTGAATTATTTAGAAATCATTTAGATGAAATAAAGGAATCTGAAAAAAGACGGTTTAAAGATCCTTCAAATGCAGAGAAAGTTGCGGAATATGATAAGAAATGGAGAGAAGCGTTAGGAGAGATACAAGATTTAAGGCAAAAAAGAAATGAGATTTCTCATCTCATTGCAAAATACAAGAAAGAAAAAAAGAACAAAGAAGCTGATAATGCTATTGAAGAATCTAAATCAATTAAACAAAAAATCGATGATCTTGAGGTTCAACAAAAAGAGCATCTAGAAAAGCGAGAAGAGTATCGCTATATTGTAGGAAATATCGTACATGAATCTGTACCCATCTCTGAAACGGAAGAGGGAAATGAGATCATCAAGGAGGTAGGTACATTACCAAAATTTAATTTTACACCTTCCTCCCATGTGGAATTGGTTGAATTAATTAATGGAGCGGATACTAAAAAAGCGGCTGAAGTGGTCGGATCGCGATTTTACTATCTCAAAGGAGATTTAGTATTATTAAATCTCGCTCTGTTAAGATTCGCGTTAGAACAATTGGAAAAAAAGAATTTTCTTCCCATGTGGACGCCCTTTTTTATCAAACATGAAATTATAAAAGCCGCCGCTGAACTGGCAGATTTTGAAGAGCAGCTTTATAAGATCCAGGATGAAGACCTATTCATGATTGCCACATCAGAACAAACCCTTGCTGCATATCATTACGATGAGATTATCGATCCCGACAAGTTACCGTTAAAATATGCGGGAATTTCTTCTTGCTTTAGGAGGGAAGCTGGTTCTCACGGAAAGGATACGCTAGGAATTTTTAGAATTCATCAATTCGAAAAAGTGGAACAGTTTATTTTTTGTAAACCCGAGGATTCTTGGATATATCACGAGGAGCTAATACAAAATGCCGAAGAAATATATAAAAAATTGGAATTACCTTATAGAATTGTAAGCATTGCCTCTGGGGAGTTAAATGATAATGCATCTAAGAAATATGATCTTGAAGGATGGTTTCCGGCGTCTAAAACATATAGAGAATTAGTATCTTGTAGTAATTGCCTGGATTATCAAGCAAGAAAGTTGAAAGTAAGAATGGGAAAGGTAGGAAGCGAGGAAGATAAACAAATAGTACATACCCTAAATTCTACTGCAATTGCAACAGAAAGAGTAATATGTTGCATTTTGGAAAATTATCAGCAAGAGGATGGATCGGTTGCTATTCCAAAAGTGGTGCAAAAATATATGGGAAATAAAAAATATCTTAATAAAGAATAAAAAAT
>CAYLZE010000044.1:1948-37806 GCA_964388035.1 uncultured archaeon | reverse complement strand
GCAAGATAGTAGTATCCCCCACAAAAAACTCGAATATTACAAGGGAAAATATTCCGTCAGCATGAATTTTTAACCCAAATCTTAACTTCCCTTTGGGGGCAAGCGAATAAAAATGCGCCGCGCCACCTCATTCTTATCCTTATTACCAATTTGATGCTGCACGTAGTATATTTCTATTTTCCCCTCTTGGATTAATTTTAAAATTTTATCACCGAAATTCTTATCGGTGCGCAATTTCCCTATGAGAAAACTCAAATACTCATCAATTGTTATTTGCCCTCCGTTCGGACCGCGCGCGGCAAGGAAATAGGGTATCACCTTATCGTCCTTGTAAATGGCGTTATAGCCGTTCTCCTCCTCTTTTCCGTCTTCCTTGTCAATTAGATTCTTGAACCATTGCTGATCTTGATATTTCAATTTTCCGCCCAGACTCATGCTATAAGTCGATTTGATTGCTGTCGAAAAAGCCCTTTTAAACGTTGCTTGAAAAAGGTGCGTCTGGGAATGACCTCCGAGCGTGATATCGACAAGAACGCTCTGATCGGCCTGAAGGAAGGATAAAATGCTGAGGATCGCACGAGCACGCTCGTGTTCATTTAATGCTTCAAAAGTGAAAGATAGAATTATTTTACGATAATCAATGCCTTGCGCACCAATGGGATAAAAACTGGCAACAAACTCCACTTTCTCGAGGTCATTATAGTCATTCTCTACTCTCTCTCCCAATTTCTCAAAAATTTCATCATACTTCGCACAAGCTCGTCCAAATTTGCCCACCCATTCTCCATCCAAGAGGCTTTCTATTTCAACCATGGGGGTAATGGCATCATATCTAAATGACATGCTGGTTAAAATTAAAGCGGAATTCTCCGAATTGAGAAATATATCGCGAAGATCTTCATAACTGAGAAAAATCGAAACGGGATCATTTTTATTTGCACGTGAAGATTTTTTTAAACGCGAGCGATCCCTTTTACCTATGAATATAGCGAGATCACTATCTTTAACATCCTTAGATCAATAGAATGATAAGAATTGAAAAGGATTAAAAAAAAATAGAATTATATCACGGTATAAAATTTTTCTTCAAATTCAGGGTTCCCTTGGTATCTTTGCATGAATAATAAAGGCCCTTTATCTAAATTCTTGAAAAAATAGGCTGGAACTCTAATGCCGGCTTTTTTAAGTGCTTCCTTAACTTCATCCCTTTTCGGAGGACAACCATTTATCATGATTAACTCGTTAATATTAGGATTATTTTTATTTTTATTTATCTGGCACTGTCCCACTAAAATGGTTTTATTTATTCCCGGAGTTGGTTCCATTATTTTTCCGGTTAAAACTTCAATATTATCAAAAGGCTCACCTTTCCATCCGGTCTTAATGGCCATTAACAAGAGTCCGTTAAGAGCGGAACAGTAGGTACACATGGTAGCGTCATATTTGTGGTACTTAATACCCGTGATACCTGCTTTTTGATAAGGCATGGGCATGTCATCCTCTCCATAATACACATAATCCCATTCATGAGGAGTAGCTAATTCTTCTATAGATTCACCTATAACTTCAACATCCTCAAGATCCGTTGAGCGATGGCGGTCTTTTGCAGCTTGTACTAAATGTGGCACTGCAGAAGGATCAATTCCTAAGAGGTTAGAACCGACGAGATCTGCGGATAAAATATCATTTGAAGCAACAATAATATTACTTCTGTGTGCTTTTCCATCCATTGCAGGTCCACGTTCGAGAGAATAAATTCCATCAATTACCGTTAAACTGGGGGGAGCTTTATTTGCTAATTGTGCTACATTATGATGTAAATTCAAAATAGGATCCGCACCATGGAATTTTTTCCTAGTGGGAATACTTATTAATCCCTTTAAATTTTTAATTCCCAGGCTTACCACACATTGAGCATGAGTTTTAAGAACAGGAACGGAGATCAAGAAATCAGAATTGAGCATATCAGCATTCATCTTAGCCGTTAATGAATCTGTTAGATCAACTTTTTCAAAAGGACGTTCAAAAATATTATATACTTTTATCCCATACTTATCAATGAGTGCATTATAACCTAGCTTTTCAAAAGCGTCTGCTGGCGTTTCTTTATCTTTCGGATCCTCCGTGACTATTCCCTCTCCAATGGTTATATCATCTATCTCATGTTCTTTTAAAACGACAATAATATCCTCGATAACCCGACTGGTTGTCAAAACGCCCCATTTAGGAAATTCACATTCCCGGGTCCAAAATACGATGTTTGGTTTAATAAATACTTTCGCTTTTTTGGGTAAATGTTCTAATCCATTACACATTTCAATTGCTTTCTTTACGGATGTAAAGGGTTCCTCATATTTTACTATAGAGACTAAAGATTTATTCATGAATAAATCACTTGTAGAAAAGTTTTTTACATAACAACTGAATGATAACTCTCTTAAAAATTAATCTATTGTAATATTAATTCGGAGCCTTTATAAAAGTATGGATTTGTTCACTTTTTAATTTGTTCTCTTAAGGAATTTGTTTTTAATCATAATAAAAGAATTAAATATAATATAGAATAAAATTGAACAATACGAATTAAAATTAAGAATTAAGGAAGTAGAATAAAAAATTTTAGAAATTATTAAAAAAGATGCAGAAAAAAATAGAAAAATAATGGTTATAAAATAATTTTTTTTATTCTGATATAATATTTTATCACTTCAAAGGCGCCAATACAAATTAAAGAGATGGAAAAACAGACTAACCAATCAAGAGCAGTCAAATGCATGAACATGAAATTAAGTCCAATTGCAGCTAGAGTGAGTTGAAATCCTGGAATGTACATGAAGCTAAGCAGAGCAAAAAATAATAAGCCTAACAAGATATACATGAATTTATTACTGTCGTGTCTTATGCTTGCAATCAGAGATTTATTTGGGCGTCGAATCTGAAGTACTAAGAAGGACTCACAGAAAAAAAGCGTCACCATTAGCATTGTTAAGGCTTTTGCTTCATTTAACTTGACAGTAGGGGTTAATTTCATTGTCTCAGAAGTATATAAATAGCCTTGATTCCAGAATCCCAATTCATGGTTTAATGGAAAGACGGGATATGCTCCGGTTAATGCAACGAAGTAGGTAATGATCATCGATAAGGATAAAAGGCCCCCATAAATGCACATCAGAATGATGGTGTTTAAGGAAAGGATTTCTTCCTCGTCTCTCGGTTTCTCTTTCATGACATCGTCAGAGATCGTATCAAATGTTAAAATTAAGCCCGGAAAAAGATGAAGTGATATGGACAAAAATATCCACTGCATGTAATAAGCAGAGGAAGGATCTTGCCACCATGGATATCCTAAAATAACTGCCAAGATAAATGCGACTAAACCTTCGAATACATTAATGCAAATGTAAAAAAATACCACCCCCCTTACTTTAGTGAAAATTCCTCTTCCTTGATGAATACCTTTTACAATAGAATTAAAGGAATCGTCTGATATTACCATGTCTGATGCCTCTTTAGCTACATCCGTTCCCGCAATCCCCATGCTCAACCCGGCATCTGCCAAATTCAATGCTAGTGCATCATTTACTCCATCTCCTGTCATCGCAATCACTTGATCTAATTCCTGATATTTTTTAATTATCATTTCCTTATGTTCGGGAGAAACTCTTGCAAATACCTTTATTTTAGTAAACTCTGGGGAATTAAGAGTACTTTCAATATCTTTTCCCTCGACAACTTTTTCATCTTCATTTTTTATGATGGAAATTTGTTCTGATATGGATCTTGCCGTTGCGGGAGAATCTCCGGTTATCATGATCACTTCAATACCAGCATTATGACATTGTTCTACAGATTCTTTTACCCCTTCTCGTGGAGGATCTAAAATCGTTACAAATCCTAAGTATGTCATTTCTGATTCGAATTGGTCTCTTAATTCATCACTATCAGAGGGCATCATGTAAAATTCCTTGTAGCAAAAGCTCAATATACGATACCCTTTTCCAGCATATTCATCAATTTTTGCCATTACCTCATTTTTTAATTGATCGGTAAATTCAATGCTTGCATCCTTAATTAAAACCCTAGTACACCGTGGAATTAGTACTTCGCTTGCTCCTTTGGTGAATGAGTAATATTTTTCTTCTTTTCTAAAAATTTTAGTCATTCGTTTTAAGGCTGAAGTGAAGGGAAATTCTTTCACTGCCCCAAATTCTTGAAGAAGATAATCCCCCATGCCTTTCTGGAATAATACCAGTAATGCTCCCTCCGTAGGAGAACCGATTACATCCCATGTATCAATTAGTTTATTTCCAGCTTTAATTGAATTTTTAACTAATGCGGAATTATTATTTAAAAATCCTGAGATGAGGAGAAGCTTTAATTGCGGAAAATTTTCTATATGCTTGACATATTCAGGATTTTTACTATCATCAATTTTAATGATTTCTCCTTCAGGAGTATAACCACTTCCCGTAACTTTAAAAAATGATCCGTTAGACCATACATGCTGAACGCTCATTTGATTTTTGGTTAAAGTACCTGTTTTATCCGAGCAGACCACACTAATTCTACCTAGACTATCTACCGATGCGATATTCCTCACGATCACCCCATAATGAGCCATCGCAAGTACTCCTGTAAGAAGGATGATAGTTACTAATAAAGGGAGATTAATGGGCATCAAATCAAGAGCAGCATTAAGGCTTCCAGCTATATTTAACTCGCCAGTGGTGATTAATTTTAAAATTAAGGTTACAATCCAAAGTGCCACAATAACTAATCCAAGCCATTTCCCAAAATTATTCATTTTTTCTCTAATCGGTATTTCACTTGAACCCGCTTCTTCTAAACCTGCGGAGATTTTTCCAATCTCCGTATTTGCTCCCGTTTTTACCACGAGAGTTTTACCATTTCCCATTGTAATAAAGGTTCCAAAAAAAACGGAATTTTTTTGTTCTGAAATTGGAAGTTCCTCTCCAGAGTTTAAAGGTTTCCCATCATTAAGTTTTCTCACGGGTTCACTCTCTCCCGTAAGAGATGCTTCATTCACTTCAAGATTAGAAGATTCTATTATTCTGGCGTCTGCAGCCACTTTATCTCCTTGATTTACTATTAAGATATCTCCAATGACAATATTTTTTGTAGAAACTTCCTGTTTCTTTCCGTCTCGAATAACCATGGTGGTAGGCGCTGTTAATTGTTTTAATGCTTCAAGCTTTTTTGTAGCTCTATATTGCTGGAAAATAGCAATTAAGCAGTTCACCCCTACTATGCCTAGAGTAAGGACTATCATGGTAAAGTTACCTTCCTCACCTAACAAGCTGGCAACGAGCATGATCATTGAACAAACCAGATATATAACAATTAACCAGTTGAAGAGTGGAGCTAAATAGATTTTTATAAACCCCTTTGAAACATCTGGTAGTACATTGTAACCATACTGCTCTAATCTTAAATTAGCTTCTTCAGTACTTAATCCATTATAAATATCCGTGTCCAATTGCTTGCTTAGCGTTTCGATACTCGACTGATAATATTTTTCATTAATACTCGCCATATGCATTCAATGTGTTAAGTTTTTAATTGTGTTGATTTTATGATTTTTTTATATATCTATACAATAAAAGCAACTAATAATAAAATTAACCTTCTCCAAATGGTTTTGCAAAAAATAGTAATCTTTCAAGATTTTAAAAATGTCCATGGAATATGTCTCAATTATTAATTTTTAACTTTCATTTTACCCAATTAAAACCCTTCTAAGGTATTTTATTATTAATCATTTCATGATTGTATGATTGCACTAAAATAATGATTAATTAACAATAAAATATTTGTAAAAATGATGGCAAGATAGATTAATTTCCATTAGAGAGTAAAATTGCGGAAAGATGGAAATTTGGACTGAAACAAAAAACAAATTAGTTAAAAAACTATTTATTTTATTAGCTGGTTGTCGATTTAAATTTGAGGTTTTTCGCATTTAGATAACAATCTTTATATATTATATTTGTGTAATATAAAATAACATCCTTTATATACGGGAAGAAACAAATGTCGTTGGAATTAGATAGTATAGATTTAGAGAAATTAAAATTAAAGATTAATGATTTGGAAGACATTTTAGAAAGAGTTCAAAACTTTGAAAATCTACTAGATAAAATTGACGAAATTGAGAAAAGAGTTGCACGATTAGAAATCAGATTAAATTTACCTGCGATTGAAAAGCTCAAGCGAAAAATTAAGGGCGAACAAATGATTAAATCAATCCAGATGGAAAAGAATAATCCGACAGATGATTCAATAAGTTGAGATTACATTACTACATAGTATTAGAAAAAAAGATTTCTTGAAATCCAAATTTAATTGAGTTTTTTTGTTCAAACCCACACCATAATCTTTAAATTTAAAAAATAAGCTTGGTTCTTGGAAATAAAAAAAATATATTAAAAATACACCTTTTTTCTCCTGACATGGTTTTTATAGAGCTCGATTCCAAAAATTCCCGGTAAGCTAAATAATATACATGTTCCCCAATCTTGGAGACTTAAAAAGATTAAATTTAAGTTAATATCCAAGTGATAAACATAATATAAAACGCTATTCAAATAATAAGAAAAATTGATAACCAGCAAGTGGATGCCTAAAGTAAATAAGCAAATAAACATTAAATTGAAGGAGAACTCCTCCTTAATGCTTTTATAGAAAGATTTATTAGGTCTTCGAAAGGACCATACGAAGGTGGTCTCAATAATAAAAATGGTAGTGATTAACATGGTTCTCGCTTTTTGTTCTAATAACTGTTGTTGAGTTGAATCGGGAGGAATGAAGCTTAGTTTCGGATTAAGATTCCATTCGTTTAAAGGAAAAAGACCCGCTAATGTAAATTGAATAATCAAGAATAATCCAACACCTATCAAAAATGCATTAAAGAATAACAATTTCCACATGTTTTTACTGAGAAGTTCTTCATTTTTTCGGGGAGGTTCTCCCATTATATCCTTTGGAAGTTTATCCAACACTAAAGCTATGGAAGGTAATGAATGAGCAATTCCATAAATATAAATATGTTGCCATTCAGAAGAAAATAACTGAAAATAAGGAAGAAATTCAAACAAGAAAAAAATTATTCCTTCTGCTAAATTCACGCAAATAAAAAAATAAATTATAACTCTAATTTTTGAAAATAACCCTCTTCCTATTCTTATACCTTTCTCGATTGAAACAAAATTATCATCGGAAATGACAATATCTGCAGTTTCTTTTGCAACGATAGTTCCTGTTATTCCCGGAACAATCCCAACATCCGCCACCTTCAAGGCTAAAGAATCATTGATCCCATCACCTGTCATGGCACAGATATGTTTTTCCTCTTGATATTTTCTAACGATAGTTTCTTTATTATGGGGTTCTACTCTCGCAAAAACGGAGGCTTTTCTAAAATCCTCTCTTGATACGTGGTTTAAATCTGGCTCCTCTATAAAAATGTCACCCTCTTCCCATATGCCTGTATTCAGTGCAATAGTTTTTGCTGTATTAGGATGATCTCCCGTGATCATTACTACTTTTATTCCTCCTAACTTGCAAGCAAGAACTGCCTCTTTTACTCCTTCACGCGGAGGATCCATGATGCTTAAAAAAGCAAGAAAAATCAAATTCGTTTCTAATATATCTCTATGCATGTTTTGAATCGATGGAATTGGCTTATAAGCCACTGCAATGATTCTATATCCTTCTGAGGCCCTTGAATTGATCAATTCAAGAACTTTTTCTTTAAAAGATAAATCGAATTCTTTTAGGTTACCATCAATCTCAATATTCGTTGATAATTTGAGAATGATTTCGGGTGCACCTTTCACAAAAAGGAAATTTTTTTTATCGTCTGAGAATAATTGTCCGATGATGCTCATTCTTCTCATCTCTGAATTAAACGAGTATTCCCGTAGAATCGTATATTTTCGTCTAATATCATAAGGTATTGTTCCCATTTTTTCAGCCAAAACTAGGAGTGCTGCTTCGGTCGGGGAGCCCTCTGCAAATCGAACTGCTTCTTCCACCAACTTCTCTTGCTGTCTTATTCTAATGTCTTTATAAGCTAAATTTGCAGAATTATTAATAATAATCGCGTCTAAAAACATTTGAAGGGTAAGATTATTACCAATATCTATTGCTTGATTGTCCCCTAGAATTTCCCCGTATTCATCATAGCCCGCACCCGTTACTTTATATTCCTTGTTATTTATCCAAAATCTTTCTACCGTCATCTCATTTTTTGTTATCGTACCCGTTTTGTCGGAACAGATCACGGATATTCTGCCAAGAGTTTCAATAGAGGAAAGGTTTTTAACTATTACTCCTTGTTGAGCCATGCCAAGTACTCCCGTGATAAGGACTAACGTGCAAAGTAATGGTAAATTAATAGGAAGAATGCCAATTGCTCTTAATATAGAACTATCCATTATATGGGCGAATGCTGTAGGATTTAATTGCTCTTGAGCAATCAAAATGAAAGTTTTAAAAATAATGAGAAAAAACAATGCAAGAACTACAATAATTCCTAAAAAATATCCTAATCTATTTAATTTTTTAGTAAGAAGCAAATCTTTTAACCCCAATTGATTCAACTTTCCAGCAATTTTACCAATTTCACTTTTCATTCCGGTACGAACAACAATTGCTTTTGCAAGCCCCGTGTTGACATATGTTCCCATGAATATCATGTTTAATCTCTCGTGAATAGCTAAATTCGATTGTTCTAAAATCTCAATTTTCTTTTCTACGGGTTCGCTTTCTCCCGTTAGTGGTGCCTCGTCAACGGATAAATTAGATAATTCAATAATTCTAGCATCTGCTGGAATTTTATTCCCCTGAGATAATAAAATGAGATCCCCCGGAACCAATTCTCTCATGGGAATTTCAAATATAATTCCATCCCGAATAACCTTAGAAGTTAATGTAGATTCACTTCTTAACGAATTTAGAGTATTTCTTGCCCTTTTCTGCTGTATTATGACTGCAATGCCATTTATTATTAACATGGAAAATACAATTATCGTTGTCTGAGGTTCTCCTAAAATACTAACAATAACAGCAGTAGCAAATAAAATAATGATAAGGAAATTGAAAATAGGAGAAAAGTAGATTCTCCATATTGATTTTTTAATTTTGGATAATTCATTATATCCATATTTCTTATAAAGCTGGTGTAAATCTTTAATTTTCAATCCATTCCTTAAATCCGTGCGAAATTCGCTAGCTAAATCCTCGGGTGATTGTGAATAATATTCCATGGTAGAAGTTTTCATGCAAATCTATAATTAAGAACCATTTACCCTTAATATCAACAAAACGTAAGAATAATTTTTATTTATCGTTTTAACGATTTAAAATTTTTTGAGGCGGTATCAAATATCAACATTTAAATAATCATTCTTTAAAATAATTAAAAAAAAAAGGAATCAAGAAAACACTCTAAAGATATTAAATCCTTGCTTAAATATCAGAAATCTATTGACAATTTTTTGAAAAATGAAATTTAAACAATTAGTATTAACGGTTTCTTCTCCAATTGTTTGTTCATTTTTGGGTTTCTCTTTAACTATTTTCCGAAGTAGCTTGCCCCAATCTATGTAAACAAATAAAAATATGATAATAATTGTTGCAGACCATACAACAGAACTTTGAATTAAATCTGCTGTAGAACTTGGAGGTATTATCCCCGTGCGTGCAGCTTCTAGATTAATTCCGAATAACCCAAAGAGAAAGTTGCCAATAGAAGTATTTGCAAACCAGATAGGGAGCGCGCTGCATAAAAAGCATAAAACGAATTTCCCTAAAAAGCAATAAAACAGTGCTTTTAAAATGCTATATTGTGCGATTCCTAATACAATCAAGAAGGCATCGTCGGGTAGAGGGGTTGCAGCAAAAATGAATATTAGTAAAGGGGCCCAACCTGCATCTACATATGTTTTCATTCTTTCTATCGATTTGGAATCCCCAATCATTTCTTTCGAGCCACGACCTATTAACCATGCGGAAGTCTCTCCTAAACTGGCTCCCGTTGCACCAACTAGCCCAAGAAATATAGGATTAACTCCGGGCACGACAGCAGAGATCACAATCAGCGCAATCGTGTATGGTACGGGAAATATCACGGTAAAGTTGCCAAATATTGAAATTAGAAACACTCCCAGATAAATTCCAAAATCTCCATAGGTATTATAAAATGATACCACCAGGTTTGCTAACCATTGACCAAAATTAATTCGGGAGATGATTAATAAAGCAAAAATAACAACTATAATGGCGATAAAAATGATCGCTCCATATTTTTTCAGAAAATGCTTTATTTTACTGGGTTTCTGAGTCGTTTTTTCATTCATAATATCATCAATATTTTATAGTAAGTATTTGGTGAATTCGATTATATAATTATAATAGTGTTGTAGAATTAAAGGCTTTTTCATTTCTATAATTGCTTTTCTTTCAATTCCATGTCTGAAATCGAAGTAGGATCGCCTAATAAGTTCGTTAGAATTTTGTATTTCTTTCTTATCGTTGTGGCAGAAAAATTAGATAGGGATTCGATAAGATTTTGGGTAAAAATCTTACTCCTTTCATTTTCGAGTGCTTGTCCAATATAATATAAAAGACCCGCGGTGAAGGCTTTATAATTGAGATTCTTTATGTCTTGATAAGATATTTTATTTAAAAGATCATCCAATAGCAATTGCATTTCAATCTTCAATTGCTCGAATTCTTTTAAATCAGAAAATTCGTGTTTAACTTCCCCAAAGGAAATATCATTAAGATTTTTTTGAAAAAGGATTTTAATCTTGTTTTTAATATCACTTTCGAGCTTATTTCGAATTAGCTGTGCATTACCCTCTACTTTATCTCCTTGGTATCTATACCACTTTTCTTCCGTTTTCTTTATTTTTTCCATGGCTTTATTTAACATTTTCTTATTAATCTTATGCCCCAATTCATTGCATGCGTGAATGTATTGCTCAATTCTAATATTTGTGGTATCTTTTATTTCCAACCATACGATTGCTAAGAAAATGATTACCATGTTTTGATAAGTTTTACGAGTTTTTCGATTATATCGAAGATATCGTTCCTTAATTTCTTGATATTTTGTTTGATCTATGTTCTGCCCTATATTATAACTTTTTAATAAATCTAAAGTCTTTCGTTGTTCTCCGAAACTGGATTTTGAATCTCGAAACCATTTGTCAAGAGTAATAAGGTGATCATATTTTTCTTTTATGATGGGATCTTGCTTCGCTTTTGAATCTTTCAATGAAATCTTTTTCTCGTATTCCAATTGAGAAGGTCCATAAAAATCACTTGTATATGAGTCTCTATCAAAAACTACTTGATCTGAGAGAATCAATCCACAATCTTGGCAAACTAAAAACCCAGCTTCTTCCTTAACATTTTTATGGGTACATTCTACCTTTCCATTTTTTTCATGATCGGACTCTTTCATGGATTTCCTCCGAAAAAAGATAAGTTAATTTTTCTATTCAATTTTCTTAAAATAAAAAGGTTTCCTCATTTTTATTTTGTTCCCCTTAACTAATGAAAAATTATTGAGATGAAACTTTTTAAGAAAAGCAGTTCACTTATAATTAAACGCAGACTATTTTTAATCATGTTGGATTTTAAAGATATTTCCAAATATTTGCTCTTCTTTGGAATTGCATTCGTAATTGGTTCCGTGCTGGAGTTTATAACTTTTTATATTTTAATGAATATAAGCTTACATTTTGAATCTAAAACAATTTTATTAGGCGATATCATCTTCACTCTGGGAATAATTGAGTTCTCAAAAATGATATGTTGGATTGTATTAATGATTATTAATCTTATCTATTTGTTATTAGGGGTATTATTTATAGGGTTGCGATTGAAAAAAACCATGAACAATTTAGTACTTGCCAAATATATTATTATTTTAGGTATTTTCGAACTGGTTACTAGCTTCACTCAATTGGAATACATCGTGGTAATTGCTAATACTAATATAACCGTTGGTGGAATCTCGTCAACTTTTAATGAAATCGTCTTAAACCCCTTAATCTCACCGTATTTAATGGTAGCATGTTGGATTTTTTATTATGCCATTACCGGCACGTATTTATTTTTTGGACTCTTTATCACTGCAGGAGCTATAAACTGGAGTAATAAAATATCACGTAATGAAAACTAAACATTCTTTCTATCACTCAAGTTTTTACGATTCCTACCAAGATAAAAGTCATCCTACGATTTATTAAAAAAATGAATAAGTTAAAGAACCATTAATCAAATTATTTCAATACTTTTTTAATTTGTTTAATCCGAGAACGTAATGTGACTTCGGTTATTTTTGCCACTACCGCAACGTGTGATTGTGTAATTCTTATTGAAGCACTTCTCGCAGAGATATAAATACATGCCGCTGCCAGTCCTTTAGGGTCTTTTCCGATCCGATCTAATCCCTTTTTGGACGCATGTACGAGAAGATTGATTGCATTTTTTTGAATTTTCATGGGTACATGCAATTCATTTCCAAATCGAAAAATCAAAGTTTCAGCAGTAATCGGAGAATATTTTAAACCTAAGCATGGAAGAATATGTCTATTAATCATTCCTAAACTTTGAATAACATTTCTTCTTGGAATTAAAGCTACTTCACACACCTCATCCAAAAGGCGAGGAAAAGCATGTACTCGTATCGCTACATATAGAGCCCCCGCGATAAAACCATCAATCGATCTTCCCATTGTCATTTTCTTTTTGGCAACAATGCTATAAATCTTCCACGCGGTTTCTGTTATGTATTCCGGAATGTTTAATCGAGATGTGAGCATGGATAATTTAGGCTTGGCTTCCCAAAAGTTTCGTTCAATGCTTGAAATTAAGGAATTCTGTATTTTTGACAAGCGTAAAAATAAGGATTGTTCCTTAGGACCAATTGATCTACCTTTTGAATCTTTTTTCGTAGTAGGGAGCATGGTTCTCGGACCGAAACTCCTCCAGCGAGGTTCTGTCCGTCGTCTATTATTTATTTCTTCCATGGTATAAGCCCTCCGTTCATCCCCAACATACGTCCTTTCAAAAATCATTCCACAGTTAAGGCAAACTTTATTACCATCGCGCGATTCAATGATTTGGTTATTACAACACTTTGTAAAGGATAAATCTTCTTGCTCACTCTTATTCTTTTTTAAGAGCGCACGATAATATGCATTCATATTTAATCATACTAAATAATATTAAAAATTAGCAAAAAAAGGACTTTAAATAACTTATATCCTCTTCTCATATTTATACCTTTTCTAGAAAAGGCTACTTTTTTTACATTTTCTTCAATTATTACCTTATATTTAATTGCATTTAAAAAAATAGCACTATATTTTGCATTTTTGATTTATTCTTCATAAATGCAATTTGCAAAACTTAAAATATTGACATGGTTTAATTGAATTAACTCTTAATAATGTATTTAATTGAGATGATTGTATGGATTTTTATGAAGTTATAAGGAAAAGGAGAAGTTATAGAAAATACCTTTCTGAAATGCCCTCTGATGAGAGTATCAGCAGAATCTTAGAAGCCGCTAGGCTTGCACCAACATGGGCTAACATGCAAGGCATGCATTACATTGTCGTTAAAGATCCTGAAAAGGTAGAATTAGTTAAAAAAGCAGTCGGACAGGCCTCTAAATTTACGGAAGCACCAATGTTTATTGTAGGTCTTATTTCAGAAAAAGGCTCCGGAATGGGGGGAAATGGAGTTAAATACTTTACCGTTGATTTCGGCATTTGTTTTGAACATTTAATTTTAGCCGCCACTGCAGAAGGCTTGGCTACTTGCTGGATTGGATGGTTCAATGAGAAAAAGATTAAGAAGGCATTAGAAATCCCTGAAGAGTATCGCGTGATTGGATTGACACCTTTAGGTTTTCCTTTAAAGCAGAAGGAAGAAGTTAAGGATCGAATTCCATTAGAGGATATTGTTCATTATAATACATTTTGATCCTTTTCTTTTCCTTCTATTTGTTTATTAAAGTAGAACCTTCAATTTGTTAGAGATCTATTGGTTTAAATCGTTCATGATATTTTATTTTCAAAAAAGAAGTTAAATTAATAGGATAAAGAAGTAAAAATAAAAAGAAATTAATCATTATTTAAACTGATATGAAAATTGTAAGGCTTAATTTAACTTCCCACACAATTAACTATGAAGAAATAACAAAAGAATCAAAATTTTTTTTATTTGGTGCACGGGGGTTATCCTCGAAAATTATTTATGAAGAAGTCCCTGCTAAGTGTGATCCTTTTAGTTCTGATAATAAATTAATTCTTGCTAATGGATTGCTTTCAGGAACTTCTTTTCCAAATTCCGCTCGTACATCTGTTGGAGCAAAAAGTCCTTTGACAATGGGAATTAAAGAGGCAAATGTTGGAGGAAGACCTTCCATGATGTTAGCAAGACTTGGCATTCGAGCTTTAATCTTGGAAGGTAAATCCACTGAGAAGATTCTGATTTTAATTGATGATAAAGGCATAACGTTCCAACCTGCTCAAGAATATGCCGGATTGGGAAATTATGAATTACATTCTCAATTAAGGACTAAATATGGAGAAAAAATTGGTATTTATTCAATTGGGCCCGCAGGAGAATACATGTATAAGAACTCTACGGTAGCTACAAATGATTTAGAAGGATACCCTAGCCGACATGCCGGTAGAGGAGGATTAGGGGGTGTAATGGGCTCGAAAAATGTTAAAGCAGTTGTTATATTCCCCACAAAAATCTCCCAAATCAAAATTCAAGATATTAAGAAATTTAAAGAAATCGTAAAACCTTTTGCAAAACGCCTTGCAGAAACAAAAACAGCTCTTTCCACTTATGGAACAGCTTTAGCAGTAAAATTAATGAGCGAAATTGGGGGATTACCCACCCAGAATTTTAGAAAAGGAACTTATGATAAAGCTGAATTAATATCCGGTGAAAAACTTCATGAGCTGGTCGTGAAGCGGGGTGGAAAAAAGCGACTCCCCTGCAGTCCCACTTGCGTCATTAAATGTTCCAATCTATTCTTGGATGAAAATGGAAACCATGTCACATCAAGCTTAGAATATGAAACTATTTATGCGAATGGTAGTAATTGTCTCATTGACGATCTTGACGTAATTGCTCGTATTGATCATTATTGCGATGATTTAGGATTGGATACTATAGAATTTGGAGATACAATTGCATTGGCAATGGATGCCGGTAAAATTGAATGGGGAGATTCAGAAGCAGTTTTTAAAATCTTCCAAGAAATCAAGAATGATACGAAGTTAGGAAAGCTCTATGGAAATGGGATATATCACCTAGGGAAGGAATTGAATATTTCGAGAATTCCACATGTAAAAATGCAAGGAATATCTGGTTATGACCCGAGAGTATTTAAGGGTATGAGCGTGACATATGCAACTTCACCTCAGGGGGCGGATCATACCGCAGGAGCAGCCATTGCGGGGCGGGTAGCTAATAGTAACCGGGATTATGGTGATTTAACAGAAAATGATAATAAATTGGATTTATCCTATGAATTACAGATATACACGACGATATTGGATTCCATGGGATGTTGTTACTTTATAGGTCCCGATTATGGTACAATGCAGATTATTACAGATGCTCTAAATGCTCTATATGATCTCAATCTAACACGCGAGGACGTTATCAAAATTGGAAAGCAAATTCTAAAATATGAAATCATGTTCAATGAGAAAGCAGGAATCTCTCAAGATGAAAATGATTTGCCTGAATTCTTTAGAGAGGAACCTTCTGATCCCAAAAATCTAAAAGTTACGTTTAAGAAAGAAGATTTTCAAAATCTTTGGAAAAGGTTGGAAGTATGATTTAAATGTAATTTAATAATCCCTTTTTCTTCATTGATAACTCAGCAAGTATTATTAGAATAACTCCTAATATAATCAAAACAATAGCTAGAAGTTCAAATAAAAGATTGAACATGGTAAAAAGTATAAAGAATCTGAAAATGAAAGATATTATCAAGTAAAAAACGACCCCTATAAGGAAAATAACTTTCTCTTTTTTATATATCGATAAGCTATAATTCCACGCTATGATTAGGGATATACTTGAGAGGGATATAAAAATAAATAGCAAGGAATTCCCACTAACTAATAATGCCCCAATAATAAGTAATACAGCAGAACCTATACTAAATATAATCACTAATTTCAAGAAATTATCTACAATAAAATCCGTTTCAAGTTTCAAAAAAGCTATCAATACAAGCCAAGCGGCATTCAATACGATAAATAATGCATATAATACAACCGTTGTTAATAAGAGAATATCAAATATTATTGAAATGATTAAACCCAAGAGAATTGCTCCCATTCCCCCATATCTTAGTAATCCTTCTTTTTTTCCTACGAGAGACATGATAATTGGACTCAGTAATTTGATCAATCTCATGCAGTATAAAATTTAAAGGTTTAGTTTTTTCCAAGGAGAAGCATTCTTCATTAATAGAATAAAAAAAAGGCATCCAAGTTCTCAAGATAAAAATAATTGTTAATAAATACGGAAACTTATCTATAAAGAACATAGTTATTTAAAAGATACAGAGTATATATAATAGATATTTAATTTTTAATTTCATTATGTAAAATATCCTCTTATATATTCTAAAACTAATCGTTTAGATGGGTTATTTTAATGAATAAAGATGCAATACTAAAGGAATTAGAAGACATAATTGGATCTGAATATGTTTCTAATAAGCTTGAAGATTTATATATCTATGGCATTGATCCGGGAGCTTCCTTACCCAGAAAAGTAGACTTCGTGGTCATGCCAGATACGGTTGATCAAATACAAAAAATAATTAATTTGGCAAACAAAGAAAAAATACCTATCGTCCCGATGGGAGGAGGCTTGACTTTGAGCGGACTTACCCTTCCTGTAAGAGGCGGTATTGTAATCGATCTAAAGCGAATGAATAATATCCTTGAAATTAATGAAAAAAGCCGTTATGCATTAATAGAAGCAGGAGTAACCACGGGTCAGTTAAAGGCGCATTTGGAGCAATTTTATCCTACTTTAGAAAACTCCATGCCCGATGCTCCTCCTTCAGTAACAGTGGCAGGTAATGCATTGATCCATGGTTCGGGCTATTTATCACAGATGTATGGAGATCATGGCGAAATGATCAATGGATTGGAAGTTGTGTTACCTAATGGAGAATTATGCAAGTTAGGCTCATGTGCCCTTTCCAAATATTGGTTTGCCAGAGGGCCAATTCCTGACATGATTGGAATGTTTATCAGTTCATTTGGTACACTCGGGATAATTACAAAATTATCCTATAAACTCTATCCAAGACCAAAAATGAGAACCTGCATATTTGGGTTAGCAAAAGAACCAAAAGATGTTCCAGATCTCCTACACGCAGTTACTGAAACAGAGATTATAGAAGATATCCTTTTAGGGATTCAAGATAAACCCGAGTGGATGAAAGGGTATATCACCATTATCACCTATATAACAGGTAAAAATCAAGAAGAAATTGATGAGAAAACAAAAATATTAAAGAAAATCTATAGAAAAAACAATACTAGGTACATGAAAGTGCCAGATAGATTTTATGATATTTTTTTAGAAAAACCTCAATTTGCAGCAAAAGCTGCCGATTTTAGAAAAGGAGGTGGATTCGAATACGTTGGTGCCATGATGCCCTTGGAAAACATCCCTCAGATTATCGAAAAAGGATTTGAAATTTCAAAAAGGCATGGGATCGTGCCCACAATGGGAGCACGGATAATAGGAAAGGCGCATAATATAATGTTTTTCATTTCTTATTCGTTTAATAGGGCCGATCCAAAAGATATTGAAAATGCAAGAGAAGCCCTCCATGAAACCAACATAGAAGCTCTTAACTTAGAGGGAATACCGTGGAAGCCAGAAGTAGGTGCTCAAAAAATGATTATGGAAAAAATGGATCCTAATTATCTAAAAGTATATACGCAAATTAGAAAATTATTAGATCCAAATGGGATCATGAATCCAGGAAATTGGGAGGTGCTTGAAAAATGAATGCTCAAGAAATACAAGATTGGAAGTCCATGATTCATCGGTGCTTTCGATGTGGGTACTGCAAATTCACCAAATCTTTTTCTGAAATAAATTGCCCTTCCTATAAAAAATTCCGATTTGAATCCTATTCAACTGGAGGCAGATTATGGTTGGCCTATGCCACTCTTAAGGGAGATCTTCCTTGGAGCGAGAACTTAGCAAATATATTATACGCTTGTACAACATGTGGAAACTGCGTGGAGCAGTGCCAATTTGACAAATTTAACGATTTTTTGGTAGATTTCATTGAAGCAGCAAGGGCAGAAGCAGTTTTAAATGGTTTTTGCCCTGATAAACAGAAAGCATTGCATGATCGTACCATGAATTCTGAGTTTCATAATCCTTATGGTGAACCAAATTCTAATAATGAAGAATTAAAGAGAAAGTATGATCTACCTGATGAGGCAGAATGGGTTTACTTTATCGGTTGTACGTCCAATTATCGCCAGAAAGAACTTCGTGATGCTACTCTAAGGTTTTTGAAAAAAGCAAATATTGACTTTACCCTCATAGATGAACATTGTTGCTGTAGTCCGTTAATTCGAACAGGACAGATAGATACCGTCCAAGATATCATCAATTATAACGTTACTCAAATAAAAAACGTAGGAGCTTCTAAAATCATTACCTCATGCGCAGGATGCTATAGAACTATAAAACAAGATTGGGTAAAGCAAGGAAATGATCATGGTTTGATGGTTTATCATACAGTTGAATTAATCAAACAATTCTTGGATCAAGAAAAACTTCACTTTAAAGATGATTTCAATAAGGTAGTAACATATCATGATCCTTGCCATCTTGGAAGACATGTAGGAATGTATGATATTCCAAGAAAGGTACTCGAAAAAATTCCCGGATTAAACCTCGTAGAGATGAAAAGGAATAAAGAAAATGCATGGTGTTGCGGGGCGGGAGGTGGAGTTAAAATAGGCTACCCCGATTGGGCATTAGAGATTTCCGAAGAGAGATTGAGGGAAGCAAAAGAAACAGGAGCTGGTATTTTATCCTCTATTTGCCCTTTTTGCAGGACAAATTTAGAAGATGCTAATCAAAAATTCAATATGGGTTTCGAAGTCCTTGATTTAATTGAAATATTAGATAAAATAAATTATGAGATAAAAAATTCTTAATAAATCCAAATTTTTTTCTTTTTCTTCTTCTTATCTCTTTTAGTAATATAAGCCAACCATTAAGGTGTTAATTTTGCGGTTAGGAGTCCACATGAGTGTTTCCGGAGGAAAGTATACTGCTATAGAGGCAGGAAAAAAGTTAGGTTGTGAATCGATTCAAATTTTCTTACGAAATGTGAGATCTTGGAATTCCAAACCATTAGATAAAGAAGAAATCGAAAAATTTCTTCAAAAAAAAGAGGAATTCAAGGATGAAATATGGCCCATTATCTCTCATAATAGTTATCTCATTAATTTAGCAACTTCTGATGAGGAGAAGTTAACAAAATCCCATGACGCGATGTTAGATGAGCTGATAAAAGTAAATCAATTAAATGTAGAATATGCAGTTATGCATCCAGGAACCATTAATATCGAAGATAAGAACGAAAGTGAGATGTCTGCCTTAACTCGGATAGCTAACCAGCTAAACATACTTTTAAAAGAAATTGATCGTCCCAAGTTTAAAATATTATTAGAAACCACTGCAGGACAAGGAAACAATCTTGGAAGTTCTTTTCAGGACTTAAAAACTATTATCGATAAAATTCAAGATCAAAGTAAAATAGGCATATGTTTTGACACGTGCCATTCTTTTGCTGCAGGATATGATTTTACCACGCAAGAAAAGTATGATCAGATGTGGAAGGAATTTGATAATATCATAGGATTGGATTACTTATTTGCTTTTCATCTCAATGATTCCGAAAAAGATTTGGGCTCAAAAGTGGATAGACATACTCATATAGGACAAGGAAAAATTGGTAAAAAGCCTTTTAGTTTTTTTATAAATGATGAGAGATTTAAAGATCTTCCAGGAATCTTAGAAACCCCTAAAGGCAAGGCATTAGAAGAGGATAAAATGAACTTAAAAACCCTTCGATCTTTAATTTAATAAAAAGTCCCTTGGCTTACGAACATTGTAATCTTTCTGTTGATTAATTCGATTTGTAACAAAAATGCAAATAGATACATTTGAAAATTAAATATTTTTTGCCTTTACTGAGGTTATTGATTGATTTTAAAAATTCCTTTTACTTTAAATTAATTTAAGATTAAGTTTTTTAATTTGATAATAATTAGCTTATTCAAGAACTTGAAAAATATTTTTTTACAATGAATCCCCTTCAAGCAGAAATAGTTAAGCTGAAAAAAAATAAAGATGTGACTCTATTAGCTCATTATTATCAACGACTAGAGATCCAACAAATTGCCGATTTTATTGGAGACTCTCTTGAATTGTCACGAAACGCCAAAGAAAAAGTAGATTCAAACTATATTATATTTGCTGGAGTAGATTTCATGGCAGAAACAGCTTCCATCTTAAATCAAGAGAAGAAGATATTAATACCGAATCCAGAGTCTTGTTGTCCCATGGCTGCCTTCCTTTCTGCTCAAGATGTTAAAAAGTATAAATTACAACACCCCAATATTCCTGTCGTTACATATGTCAATAGTACTGCCGCGGTAAAGGCAGAATCCGATATATGTTGTACCTCATCTAATGCCGTAAGAATCGTTCAAAAAATAATGGATGAATTCAATTGCGATACGGTACTTTTTGGTCCCGATGCTAACTTAGCGGATTATGTTGAACAGAAATTAAATATTAAAGTAATTAAAATGCCGGAAAATGGACATTGTATCACTCATGCTTTATTGTCTATCGAGGATATTATAAAAATAAAAGATTTGCATCCCAATGCTAAACTGCTTGTTCATCCCGAATGTACTAGAGCTGTACGCGATGCGGCAGATTTTGTAGGATCCACCGCTCAAATGTATAATCATGTAAAACAAAATTTAGCTAAAGGGGATGAATTTATTATTGGAACTGAGAAAGGACTCTTAGATAAATTGGCCTATGACTTCCCAGAAAAAAGATTCTATCTACCAAATAATAACATGATATGTTATAATATGAAAAAGCATACTCTTAAATTAATAAAAAGTGTGCTGGAACATCTTGATGATAAAACCTATGAAGTAAAAGTACCCAAGGAAATAGCTGAAAAAGCCATAAGACCGATCAATAAAATGTTAGAATATTCTTAGTCGGGTTGAGAATAATGTTCAGCTTCAGGATGAACTTTCTTTATGAAATCAAAATTAAATATTTCCTCCTTAGTAAGATTGTTTTTGACATACCCCAATTCTCTTAATATTTTAATAAATTCCATAGTACAGTTTAGGTAATCTTCCGATAAAGCGATACAATATTTCGGAGATATTTTTAAAATGTTTTTAACGTAATTTTTATCTAATATGCTAAAAGACCTTGCGATTAATTCTGCCGCTTGATCCGGAGAATTTCTAAGCAGATAAGAAGCTTTTTTATGAAGATCTAAAAATTTAATTACAGTTTCAGGATCCTCTTCAATTATTTTTTTGTGAAAAAAGACACCGTAGCTAGGATTGTTTTTCCATAAATATTCGGGTGTAATAACTATATGGGAATCCGTAATAGTTGCAGCAAAAATTGCCAACGAAGGTGTTCCAACTCCTCCATCCAAAATGGCATTTTTCATATCCAGAGCAATGAATTCAGATTGTTTATAATGTTTAACGGAAATGTCATCTCGAAGGGCATATTTATCAAGAAAATGATTTAATATAACATCATGAATGGACCCCTTGCTTGGGACTCCAATTGACTTTCCTATAAATTGAGATAAAACTTCACGTAGATCATATTTCAATACGGAAATCGGTTTGTATTTTTTTAATGCTATCATTATCGTTCCTTCCATGTGACCACCCGCAACGCATTTTATAGGAACATTTTGATCTATTCCAATAATAGCGGGAGGTAATCCCATGTAACCACCATCCAATTTTTCTTTCGCAAACGCCTCCACCATTTCTGGACCTGTACCGAATAACTGCCAATTTATTTTATTTTTCAAGTCTTTTTCAAGGTCTTCTTGTCCCATAATGATAAAATTTGTGTGATATGCCGTTGATAAATGACCTATTTTAAGTGCATGTTTTATAAAGTGTTTCACCTGAAGGAGTTATTAATTATTCGTCATAATAATAACTTTATTTTATTTCATAATCATAATAAATGATTATCAATAATTATATGTTAAAAATAAATTTAAAAGAGATTATAATACATTCCTAATGGAATAAAATGAAATGATTTCAATAAAAATAAAATTTTTATCTATTTTATCTGATTTAATCGGAAAAGAGGATTTAACACTTTCATTACAAGATAATATTAACCTTGAAAGCGTTATTGAAAAGGTAACCTCACTCTTGAATGAGGAAATAAAAGCAAGTAAATTAAATTCTCCCGAAATAATAAAGAAATACATCCTTTTTAGCCTTAATGGAAAGGACATTCGTTCATTTAAGTCACAAGAATACGATGTAAGTGATGGAGATGAAATCTCTCTATTACCGGCCATTGCAGGGGGATAGAATAAATCCATTAATTTAGGGTGTAATAATTAATTAAAAAATTTAGTTTCTGAATTAATATCTCTTGTTAAGCTATTTTGTTTTTTTAGAGTTGATTGAAGGCTTTATTCATCCCTTTCTTATAATTATAGATTAAAAACGAGATTTTCTTAGAGAAGGAGTTTCAAATAATCTTCATGAGCTTAAAACCTCATAATTTCTTCAATATTAATTTCCAAGTTTTTTCCGAGGTATGCATTGGAACTATTTCTATTACTTCCGCTAAGCCCTGACGCTTGCAACTGTTGGGAATATTTTTAATTGCCGGAGCAAAATCTAAAAGTACTTCTAAAATTTCATCTTTTTTCAACTTTTCTAATGCTAATTTGGTGTAAACGAATGTCATGGGACACATTTTTCCCCTGATATCTATTTTGTTTAAATAATTTATTTGATTTTTTCCGTTTCCATCGAACGAGGACATAGATTATCAAAACCATAATTAGTAATTGGAACTAAATCTTTGGCACTGGAGCCACAAGCTAAACAGTTTTCATTCCTAAAAACATCAATAAAGTTAAAATTCATATTTAAAAGATCGACATACAAGATTTTATTGATAATTAATTCTCCCTTATTTAGGAGAAATTTGATAGCTTCAGTAGCCTCTAAACTTCCTAATATTGCGGGAACTAAGCCCATAACACCAGCTTCAGAACAAGACATCCCTAAAGAGCTTTCTGTGTTGTCTCCAAAAACACACCTATAACATGTTGTTAACTTTTCTGGAATAACAGTAATGATCTGTCCATGAAATCTTAAAACACCAGCAATAGTAAAAGGTTTTTTAAGATTGACGCAAGCATCATTAACTAACATTTTAGTGGGTAGATTATCGGAGCCTTCGATAACAAAATCAGAGTTTTTTATAATAGCTTTTACGTTGCTCGGTGAAAGCCTCTCATTCACAATTTCAATTTCACAATCCGGATTCAATGTTTTTAACTTTCTAAAAGCACTGGCGGTTTTATTTTTATTAATATCATTGGTAAAATGCAAGATTTGGCGATGTAAATTAGACAATTCTACCACATCAAAATCAATGATCTTTAAATGACCTATTCCAGCTGCAGTCAAGTAATACGCAGTTGGAGAACCTAAAGCACCCAACCCAATTATTGATATCGTAGAATCTAATAATTTCATTTGGCCTATTCCTCCCACCTCCTTTAATATTATTTGGCGGGAATATCTTTCAATTTGATTTTCTGTTAGATTCATGATACTCATTACATTGATAAATTACAACCATTTAAATTTAAATGCAATGATTACTTAGAATTGCTGATAAAATACTTATAATTAATAACTTTTCGTGTGCTTTAGGAGATGAGTATATTTAGATAATTTTGGAGTAATTTGATTATTATCCAAATGAACTTTTATGAATTTACAGAATTAATTAAAGGTCATGAGTGAAGATATACCATTTCATGGATTCAAAATAGGAATTAAGAAACTGAAAAAAGAAGTATTTTAGAGGAAAGTCTTTTTTATTATTAACTTAGAATACTGATTTTAGGATTTTATTAATATAAGTTTAATATTATCAAGATTTTCTAAAACATGTACATAAATATTATTATCAACTAGTTCCCATTTATTTAACGTATTTTCAATCAACTTACCATCTATTGATATTTTACACTTCTCATTCCACCAAGAAGGCTGTTCAATTATTAAGTTAACTCCTTTACAGATAAAAGGATTGTATTCAATCTCCCATGTAGTAGATGACTTTATTATGGAAAATAGGGGTGAATGAAATGAAAAATTTTGAATTGGTAATCTTGATTTAATCACGATGCCATTTGGTTGTTCTTCAAATCCCGCTAATTTAATAAGGGAAAGAAGATAGCAAGCATGAAGATTTAGATTCATGATGGGAAAGTCGCACATGGGTGTTGGAAGATGATAAAAAGCTTGCCCTGAATTTTCAGCATAATCCGCAATGTAAGAATCTGGACCACTCCAAATTCCATACCAAATGTGAGGATAAATTGCGGCTCTTTGATGTAAAGAATTTTTTACTAACGACTGAAACGCTTTTTCAGGATCATGCACTGAATATGCCCATGTTAGTAAAGAATTAATTGCGTGCCATATTCCTCCATTGACATCCCAACCTTTAGGAAGAACATTATATTTTGTTCTTTGAGCTGGAAATGATATATATTGCCCAATTGGGGAAGGCTTGTCCAGTCGATTATATATTTCATTTATTAAATTCTCATTTTGTTCCTTTTCTAAAAAGCTAGCAAGCAAAATCCATACGTGATGTTCTAAAAAAAGGTTATCATTACCAATAGGATTTCCAATACCGTCCCAGCCTCTATAAAACCATTTTCCATTCCAAGATTTTAATATTGCATCCTTTAAATGAGAATAATAATCCCAATATGCTTTAATTGCATTAACTTTTCTTCCTTTGAGCATTTCAATTAATTTAGGGATAATATACACGGCAAATGCTGAATTAAAAGTTGATTCTCCATTTTCTATGAATTTTTTCCTATTTTTAACCATTAGAGAGATTCCATCAGACCAATCACCATCATTGCACTTAAGAAGCCCATGAGATCCAAATCCAACTTTATCAGAAACAAGATAATTTAACGCCATTTCTAATCTTTTTAATACTGTGGAACTTTGTTTTTGTGTTTTTGGATAAAATGGAATTTCTTCTTTTAAATAATCAAAATCTCGAGTTGAATAGATATATTGAAGAATCCCCCATATTAAAAAGAGATATAAATCAGAAGGTTTAGAGTGCGGACCACCCGTGAATGTTTGACCAAATCCGTGAATTGCATAGGGTAATTTACCCTCATGGGTCATGAAAGACAGAGCGTAAGTAAGATATTCTTTTGCTAATTTCGGATTTATAAAAATGATGGAATATAAGTACAAGATGAAATCTCTAATTGCTCCATCAAACCCGTGACCAAATTCATACACGGACCCTTGGGGAAATTTATGTTTTCTCCAATATTCATCAAAATAGCAAGCGCTCCGCACATAATAAGAATGCCACTTGCTTTCTCTTTCTAACCAAGGAAAATCTTCAAGATCTATGAAAATCATTGATTTTTTCCATTGTTGAGCATTCCATTTCGAAAGGGAATCATTTTTACATAGATGTTCATACGTGGATAAGAATGAAGAAATTTTTTTTTTCTCTTCATAACCAAATATACAGCTAATTTTTCTCACTTCACCAGGTTTAAGAGTAATGCGGGTGCCAATTGCGAGACACGGATTATTAATGGAATTCTTGCGAATATTTTTGTCAGGCGAATCTGCATTTCTCCAATTAATTTCAAAATGGTTTTTTTTAATAATTTTCTCTTGTTCAAAAAAGATCCTCTCTGCATCACCTTGAATCATTGCTAAAAAAATGCTTTTTGGATAATAATTGTGTTTTGCCTCTTGTTCTTTTCTAACTGGAATTTTAGAACTATAATACGGTCTTAATATTAAGGCGTTCAAATTGGGATCATATTCAAAATTAAACTTGAATTTATCGTCAAATCTCTTTCTAGAACTTTCAGTATCAGTTAAAGAAAGTCTTTGGATTAACTTTAAGAGTCTCCCCGCAACATTTAATATCTTTGAGTGCCCATATTTCTTTCTATTTCGCCAAGTTACGATTAAAGATTTTAATACGTGATGTATATAAATATCCCAGAAATCTATTATTGTTAAGGTTTTTACTTCTTTTTGCGATTCATTTATAACGGTTATTTCAGAGATTAGCACCGGATCATTAGAAAAAGGAGCAATGATGTCGTGAACTACTCCTATCTCGTGAACTTTAATCTCTTTTCGAAAATAACCTATTCCGAAAATTCGGTCAAATAATTCAAATGTATGATGAGAATTTTTATCGTATAAATCTGAGATGAAATCTTTCTCTTTTTCCTCATTTACAATTGCTATTCCTCCACCAAGTTTGCCCCTTGCTTTTTTCTGGAAAGTAAGCCATTGTATGCCTCGGCTAGATTCCAAAAATTGCACATGACCTCCATTATGTACGGTAGCTGTAATATTATCATTTCCAATTTGATGGAAATGATCGATAGAAAATCCATAAGTTGTGGGCGTTTTTGCGAGAGGGTCAGTATATTGATTACAAGTATATTTATAAGCAGGCAGGTGATTTTCATCAATAAACCATTTTCCAAACGCTCCTCCAGACTCTTCCTTCTCTATCATAATTATCTTTGAGTTTAATTATCCTAAAAATCTTAACGTGCTAGATATATTAAAAGGAGAAACCAAGTTCAATAGACCGTTATAAGACCGTTATAATTATTCAATAGTTGCATGTCTCTTATCAATATCTTTTTCAGAAACATTTAATAAATTCATTAATACGCCCCCTAAAGAATCTAAAACAGAAAGGGTTGAAATATCAAATAAACTAGTATAAGGGGCTAGTGTTTCTTGAATTGTTGCCATATCTTTACTTTTTCCCGTAATTTTAATAATACAATCAGAAAGAGTACCAATTGTGCTTTCAGGGTTGCTCGTAAATAGTGCAATTTTTCCACCGATTGATTTCGCTTTTTTAGCTATTGCTACAGGTGAGGTTGTCTCTCCACTCCCACTAATAAGTATCAATAGATCTCTCTCGGTATATTGATGCGTGACAGCATCGGAAACAAAACATGATTTGATACCTAAATGCATTAATCTCTGTGCAAAACAACGCCCAATAAATCCTGATCTTCCCGCCCCATATATAAATATTCGATTTTTATTATCCTTTGTTTGAATAATCATAGCTATTAAATTTTTAAGGTGCACCATATTAATTGATTCAGAATTTAATTGAATTTGGTTAGAAATTTCGAGCATTGTATTAATAAATCGTCCTTCCATGTCATTTTCGTTCATGCGATCCCCTTTCTAATCCTCTCGGAATTTTTCCGGATTCACACAGCGTCGCCAGGAATCTACCGTTTCATTTGGGCCCCACCCTATTATTAAATCTCCTTCCTTAAAGAGAAAGTTAGGTTTGAAGCGATAGATCCACTTATCTTTTCTTTTTAGGGCGATAATGTGAAATCCCCGTTTATATCGCTTATCTTGAAGTTCTATATAGGTCTTACCCTTAAAATATGAATCTTGAGATAATGTTTCTCTCACAACTATTTCATCCGTTTCTGTTATAGCCTCTTGAAATATCGGATGAGGTTTGAATCCTTTAATTATATTTTCCGCAATGTTTGCCGCTGCATCAGAAATTAATTCACAAGAAAAAACTATCCGCATAATACCGGTTAAATCTTTTGGATTTTCAAGTAAGGGGGTCATTTCCAGCAAATCTTTTTCAAATGCAATGTTCAAACCATCCATTAATTCTTCCATTTCAAAAATATCTTCTGCCACTTCATAATTATTGAAAAAAAGTGCGGCTAGGGCCAGTTCTATCATTGTTTCAGAGAGATCTGTAATCAAAATATAATTCTTCTTCAATTCTTCTAACCCTTCTAAGATATCTGGATTACTAAGATCGAAATATGGTTTGTCTACACTTCTCTCTAAATCAAAGGAAATAGGATCCTCATCTTGACATAATTCTTTAAGCTCTAGAATAGGAGAAATTTCACCTTTTACAATTAAAATATCACTTTCTTGGATTTTTTCTTCTTTATCAAATAACCACTTTTCCCCCCGGCGAATTGCAATTAAATC
This sequence comes from uncultured archaeon, assembly GCA_964388035.1. Lineage (GTDB taxonomy): Archaea > Asgardarchaeota > Lokiarchaeia > Sigyniarchaeales > SOKP01 > JALGVJ01. Next base: position 9,316 of record CAYLZE010000044.1, on the reverse strand, counting down.
CACCCCATGCATGGACCTAAAATGAATATTTTTGCGTGGCCTTCCAACTAATTGACAACCTGGCTTTACTGTGATTTTTACGATAGGTTCGGGAACTGAGTCCCAAAAAAGCTGGGTAAATTCAAAAATATCGTTATTAATATAAACCACGCGAGCAATATCGGATAAAGCATCACTAATTTTATCGATACAATATCCCATAACAATGATTGGTTCAAGTTTCTTAGCATCTTTAAACCCTCCAGGTTGAGCTAAAATAATTTGTAAGTTTAGAAGAAAAGTGAGTTCATGAATCCGACCTTCGATTTTATATGCTTCATCAGCAATCTCCTTACTTCCAAATTTTATAGCACTATAAGCCAAATCAATCATGAAATCGATGTTTTTTTTCATTTCTCTTAAAATATCTTTTAGCGAGATGGGCTGATATTTAAATCGTTTCTTATCGATTGTCATTTTCTTTTTTTCTCATTATGATTTATTTAATAATTCTAAATAAATATTATGCTCTGGCTTTTTTCTTAAAAAAAGGCAAATTTAAATCGTAGATTCTTACTTTAAAATAGCTCATTTTAATTAACTTACATTTTTGGTTTACTTTACAACTTATTTAAACTAAATAATGACTTTTTAATTCCTTTTATACAATTTCATACGTTTTAAGAAGACTTCTCAAAATGGGTTCAATTTTTTGTAAATTTTATATACTTTATAAAAAAATCGTGATAAAAATGATAATAAATAAAGGGCTTAAAAGATCTGCAGAAGAGGTTATCATAGGTATCAAGAAATTGTTAGGATCTTTCCCTCTACGAAAAACAAAAATTGATCCGATGAATAAAATAAAAAATAAACTCCCGAATAGAAGAAAAACTGTTGCCAATAAAATAAAAATGATAATAAAGGGGCTAACAATGCTAATTCCCATTATATCAGCAATTAAGTAGCCCGATACAATTAATACCCCCATACTTGCCACAATTGTCATTAATAATCCTAAAAAATCTTCTTTTAATCGATCGGATGCCGTGATTTTTGGTTGAATTGTTCCGATATAGAGATGAGTGGTTAATCTAGAAACAAGGACGGAAGAAATATCTCCAATTAAAGAATTTAGTGAAGGTAAAAGTAATAAAATTATTGGAAAGGAATAGAGAATTTGATCATTCTCGGACAACAAGGTTCCCGTGACTAATCCGATGGCAGATGATAGGATCACAATAATGACCGATTCCTTAAATATTCTTAGAAAATAACTCACTTAAGGCACCTCAAGAATTAATAGAGAAAGATAAAAACTGAATATAGTTAACAAGTCATCAATAGCAGTCATGGCAGGAATTACCACATTGTTTGGATTTAATCCCCGTCGAAAAGCTAAATAGTTTAAGGAAGTAGAGCAAGCCATTGAAATTGTTAAAGACATTACAACGCTTAGCATGGGAGTGAAAATTAATTGAAAGTTGGTGATGGTCATGCATTTGATAAGAATAATGTTTAAAAATAGTGAAAATAAACCCATACCAAATGAAATTATTGTAGATAGACTATAAGTAGCTAACACATTTTCAATCCAAGTTTTCTTATTAAATGTGCCCAAAATTAGATCTCTTGCAGTTCTTGCGATAAATGGCCCACTCACATTGCCTCGCATGCTTAATAAAGCGGGAATGATCAAAATCAAAATGATAAAACTTTGGAAAGGTAAAATCAATAGTGTAAGAATGATTCCAGCAAAGATATGACCCAAAACTGATAAAGTCTCAGAAGGAAAAGTCTGCTTAAAAATCTTATATTTGGAATCACTTTTTTCCATATCCAATCCCTTGCACAAATATGAAATGAATTATCTCTGGCGTCCAACATGAGACTATAATAAGGATAATGGTTCAAATTATTAAAAATTTCGTAAAAAATCTTAGGAACTTCCTAGGATTAATATTTTTGGGTTTCTAAGTATTTTTTATAAGAGTTTATATCTGAACTATAAAAATCACTTTTCTTAAATCTAATATAATCGAAACTCGTTTCAATACCGTATTTTCTCGAGTCTAAAAACTCTATAAAGCTGCTAAATCCGCCTTCGTAAATGTTAAAGAACTCCTTGAATACATCGTTATTTTCTGAAGCGCTAGTAACGAAAAAAACACCATCTTTTACCACATAAAGATAAAATTCAAGGGTATCTATTTGTTTAGAGCAGCAAAATACTGTTTCTCGCTTTTCATGCAAAATTAGATCGATAAATTGAGTATTTGGTAAAAATATTTTGTTTGAGACAGAAAATATGCTATCGGTGTAGATAATCATGGGTGCTTTACTATTATCATGAGTCATTGGTTCATTGTGAAGAATTCCAATATTGTTTACCTTGAGCGAATTTAAATGATTTTCTTGAACTAAACCAAACTTCTCATTTGTTTTTGAGGATACATCTGAAACTTGAGTTCCAACTTGCTTAATTTCAGTTTTGGGAATAAATTTCGAAATAATTTTTTTATAATCAAGGGGATTTATTTCTATAATTGAAATATTCACGATATCTTTAACCTTTTCAATATTATCGATAATCATATTCTTTTTTAATTTGCTAACATAATACACTTCAAAATCAAGCCCAATATCTCCTTTTTCTAAAGTGGAAGGTGGTGGAATCGTCCAGTGGATTTCACCATGAGATTTCAAGGTTCTTAGGACTAAAAAAAGCCTTAATTTCATAAATTTGCATTTTAATTTGACGCGGACATAGATCTTATAAAAGATCTTAGTTCTATCCTTTTGAATCTCTTCCACTTCTTCTGGAATAATCCTTGTGATGAGGGAAGTAATATCTCCATCGTTAATAGCTTGAGTTTCTTTTTCTTCCAATTTTTTATTAATTTCTGCATTCTTTTCTTGAATTTCCTGACTAAAATCTTGAATTATAGTTTTGAATTTTTCCTTCTCTATCTTTTTTATGAATTTATTCTCTATTTCTAGAATTTCATCCAATATTTTATTGATCTCGAACTCTGTTTCTTCCGAAATAAAAAACACCTCAAATTCGAACTCAAAATCACCATTTTCCAATTTTGAGGGTTCTGGAATACTATAAAGGATCTTCCCCACATTGTTTAATGCTCGAAAAATAAAAAATAAGCGTACTTTTTTAAATTTGCAACTTTCTTTAATGCGAATCAGTATATTATAACAACTTTTTCCTACAATTGTAGAACTAATCTTTTCATAAGGAATCGGCTCAATAAAGGTTATTTGATATTCTCGCTCAAAATCATCCAATTTTTGATGAAGAAATTCTAATTCTTGAGGAAGAATATCTTCTATCTCTCCCTTTAGAATATTATCATAAAATTTTTGCAACACGCTTAAATTGGAAAACATGAAATTCAAAAAATCTTCGACTTTATTATCAGATAATTTTTTACTTTTTATTTTCTCTAAGGATTTTTCTACTTGACGGCAAAAATTTGCTATATTTGCCATGTTTAACATGCTTATTAAGGAAGATAATCCATTAAAAACAAAATATAAGTCTTCCACACTTTTTAAATTAGTAGGGTCTTTTTCAAATTTTATGATATTTTCTTCAATATTATTTATTAGCCCCCGGGCTTCTTCTTTAAACATCAAGATACTTTCGTCTAATTCCATTCCTATTCCTGATTCCTCATGTTTTTTGAATTCCTATAATTAATAGAAATATCTTTATTTAAAATTACCCAAAAGGAAAAGAGAGTTTTTATTAAAATACCTAGGAAAAACCTCTTTATATCAAATGAAGAATGAAAATTATTATTAATAAAAAAAGGTTAAAGAACTACTATAAATATTTTTCCATCCAATTCGTATCTATTTGCTCCAAAGCTTTTTCTGCTTCCCTCTTAATTTCATACAAGTCATCTCCGAGCGCTTCTATTAGAAAAGGAACTACTTGATCCCCACCAATTTCATTCAAAGCTTTAATGACCATTATACGAACTTTTGGATCCTTATCTTTTATCATGGTAGTGAGGGGTTCTAAATCAGAAACCGATTGCAATTGTCCTAAACCCTTGATGGCCCACCGTTTTACATAAATATCCTCATCGCTTAAACAAGAAATCAAGGGAGAAAGAGCTTCTTCGGTGCCAATTTTTACTAAAAGCTTTACCGCCGTCCGTCGAATTTTCCACGCTTTATCATCCACGAATTGTCTGGCGATTTCAATTACTTTATCGTTACCGAATTTTGCTAAAGTTTGCGTGGTAGCTTTTCTTACTTCTCCGCTTTTATCTCCCAATAAATAAAACAAGGCCTCAATAATATTTTCATTTCCGATCTTGCTTAACAATTTTACACAATATTTTCGAATTTGCCATTTATCCGAATTTAAAGACTCTAAGATTATTATTATACTTTTCTCCTTATTTTCTTGCTTTTTTGCAATTTTTAAAATCGCATTAAAAGCATTATTTCTTATTTGAGTAATTTTACTGGTAAAAAAAGGAAGCAGTCGTGATATATCCTCGTGATCTCCAATTAATCCCAATAATTTGATAGCACCCCTTCGCAAAGTTGAATTTCGCTTTTCTAAGATTTTATGAACTTCTTCATGCGTACCTGTCTTTTTGAATAATTTAGCCAAGGCTTTAATTACGAGACTTCTAATGACTGCTTTTCCATCTTTTAGGAGATCTAATAAGGGATTAATGGCTTTTAATGCTCCCAAATCACCTAAGGCCTTAATTGCTTCTTTCCTGACCTCTAAATTTTCATCATTAATCAATTGGGCAATATGACCAACCTTTCTCAAATCGATGATACTTTTAAGAGCTTTTATGGCAGTCTTTCTGACCTCTTTGTCAGAGTCTTTAAGTAAACCAATTAGAACCTCAAAAGCACCCTCATCTTTTAATTGTCCTAAAATGAGGGGAATCGCTCTTTTAATATAGATGTTAGAAGTCTCCGCATGCCTCAAAATCACCTGAAGTTCTCCGTTCTTGCATATTTTTATAATGGTATTAATAATATCGTGATAAATTTCACTATTTCCATATTGTAACATGATTAATAAAGGCTCTAAGGCATCATTCGCTTTCAATTGCCCCAATTCCATTATTGCGGCTCGTTTAGATTCTATATTATTATCCTTTAAAGCTTCGATTAAAAAAGGAATTGCAATCTCGCTATTTTCTAACTCAATCGTTTCTATGATCTTTTTTCGTACTTTCCAATCCTTCTCATGCTTATATTGGCTCGTTAAAAAGTCAAATCCTTCGCTCAAATATAACCTTGAAATCAACTCAATTAATTGAATCTTAATTCTTGAAAAAGATTCGCTTAAATATAAATTCTTTAGTTCAGCAAGATAATCCTTATCACGTAATTTTAGTAATTGATTGATAATTTCTTCCTTTCTTTCTAAATCCCGTGAATTTTTCAAAATAGAAATTAACGAATTTACCTTCTCGCTCGAGGACCCTGATGCTTTTTTCTCGTTTAGATTTTCTTGAGTCATTTTTCTTCCAACGACATAAAAAAGTGAATATCCTTACAACAATGTAAATTCTTTTTATTTCACAACTATTACAAGTCGATTTACCCTATTTATTTTTTTGTACTTCGATACATTATTTGAGGAATCCGCACCTTATATCTAAGGTTTATATTGAAATCCTTCTTATTGAGTAATGGAATGAAATTCGAAAAGTATGAATCACGCTTTAAAGCGGGAATAATCCTCGCAACTTTTATAAAACAAGAATATATAGAATTGTATCAAATCATTCAAAAAAAACCCAAAAATGCTTTTTGCTTTGCAATTCCCAATGGAGGAGTACCCGTTTCAGAAGGATTTTGTGAAAAATTAAATCTGTCCTATGATATTTTAATTGTTCGTAAAATCAAAATTCCTTATAATCCCGAAGCAGGGTTTGGCTCCATGACTACCGATGGAACGATATTGATAAATCAAACGTTATTGCGGCAATTAAGTTTAAATGAAAATGAATTGAACCGTGCTGTTAATGAAACCACAGTGGAAATCGAACAAAGATTGAAAGCTTATAATAAAATACAAGAATCGGTAGATTTGTTGTCAAATAATATTCAAAACCAAAATATTTTTATTCTAGACGATGGTTTAGCTTCTGGATTTACCATGCTGGCAGCGATTAAAATGATAAAAAAGTATGACCCTAAAAAAGTTTTTGTTTGCGCTCCAACCGCACCATTACTTACCGTGCAAAAAATATTAAAGGAAGTAAATAATGTAATTTGCCCTAATATTCGAGATACATGGAGATTCGCTGTTGCTGAAGCATATCAGCATTGGTATGATCTTCCCGAATCCGAGGTCATCGAGATCCTAAAAAAATCAAAATATTATTTAAGATAATTATATTCAACCAATCTTGAGATATTTGAAATTTAATATCTAGCTTGGTAAGATCATTTTTTTGTTTCTTTAAGATATTCCTTGTATTTCTGCTAACTTCGTTTAGTTATTTCATCACTTGATTCATTTATATCATCCTTGGTAAGAATGCTATTAGTTGTGATTTTATCCTCTAATTCTTTTACTTTTAAATATTGTTCTAGAGCTGACTGGACAATAGTGTCCCTTTTAATCTCAGGATGTTTTTTATTTTTATAAACAGAAATCCCGGCATAGTCAGCTTAATATTAATCATATTTTGTAATCAAATTTTGAATTTTAACCTAATTCGAATGATTGCAGTTTTGGATATAAAATAAGGAGAGTTTAAAAAAAAAGTAAAAAAAAACGTATTTAAGAAGAGATCAAACGGAATATTAATCCATTATGAGGAATATAGAAATCATCCTTCTTTTTTATAACAACCGTGTGAAAATACTCTGCTAAACCAAGGAAACCTCGAATTACGGATTCATCCTCCTCAAATTTGAAGATAACGCTCGCTATAGCATCGCCTCCGAAGCTTACCTTATCATAGACACGCTCGTCAATAAGCGGGATTTTAAGCTCGTTAACTATTTCATACACCCTCTTGATAAATAACTCTTTCTTAGCCATATTTTTCACGTTTCCTTTTTGTTTAATGTAGATTAAAGATGCACTATAAATTTAAAAGTTTTGATTTTAATTGAATTTATTTTATGATGTATAGTATAAATATATTATAAAAGCTAGGTTTTATAACTTTTTAATTTTTTTTATGCTTAATATTTATTGAATTTCCAACGTATAAAAATCTATGGAATTCAAAAACTGCTTATTTTTTGAACTTTTAATCTAAAGCGACATTTAGAATATAAAAAATAGAAAGCATGATATCATTAGTCAGTGGAATTTTCACCTCATTTGCAAGTCACGATTAAATCACATTTTATTTATAATTTTTAACGTTG
>CAYLZE010000044.1:0-1848 GCA_964388035.1 uncultured archaeon | reverse complement strand
CCCCTCAGCACCACCCGGCGGCGGACCTCCTAAAGCGCCATCCGGACCCCCCTCAGCACCACCCGGCGGCGGACCTCCTAAAGCGCCATCCGGACCCCCCTCAACACCTCCCAGCAGCGGACCTCCTGGCAGCCCTAAACCCCCTGGTGGAGCAGCATCCCCTGCAGGACAACCCGGTGGAGGATTAGGATCTTTACGAGACGAGATGTTGGAGGAGTTGAATCGGCTTAAGAAGATAATGAGAGGAGAGTAGAGGAATCTCTTCTTTTTAAAATTATAGATTAAATTTTCTCATGTTTTATTTATTTTAAGAACGATATTTATTTTATAACAACCGTGAATTAATCATCTTTAGTAATTCTGCAGTAGTCTCGCAGTATATGCGTGCTAGAGATTCTCTTTTTGCTTCGGCAATGACTCTAATAACTGGCTCTGTATTGGAAGGATGGATTAAGACAAACCATTCCTTTTCTACACCAAAGCGAAGATCTAGTCCAATTTGGATAACATTTTCTCCCTCTTGAAGTAATTCTTTTTTAAGTTCTGCAATCAACCTCGTTATTTCTACATTTTGCATTATTATATTTTCTCTATGGGAGTGAAAAGTAGGCAATTCTAATGCCAATTCTAAGATAGTTTTTTTGGTTTGAATAAGTATTTCAATCAACTTGGCAGCAGCAAAGATTCCATCACGAGCGTTATTGAAAGCGGGATACATGATTCCTCCACATGATCCCTCCCCACCTAAAATTAATTGATTTTGGGACGACTCTTTTTCATCTAACTCTTTCATTTTAACTGCTAAATACCTTTCTCCAACAGGAGTTCGAATTATTTTTGCCTCATTTTCTTCTGCTATTAAATCAAACACCAAGGAAGAAGCTAAATTTGTTACAAACACCTTATTAGGAACATCTTTAAACTTTTTTAAGTAGTACTTTGCAATAATTGCAAGTCCAATATCTTCCGGAAAGCATCTTCCGTCATTACTAATAACAGCAAGACGATCCGCATCACAATCATGAGCAAATCCTATATCACATTTTTCTGTAAGAACAGTAATGATTAGATCGTGCAGGTTTTGTGCAATAGGTTCTAAATCTCTGGGAAAGAATTGACCATCAATTAAATCTTCATTAATTGAAATTACCTTGCAACCTAATTCTCGTAATAAAGATGGAGTTACTAATTTTCCTGCACCCGCTCCTGTATCTACCGCAACTTTTAAGGTATTCTGATTGATAATGTTATTTTTATCCAAATAGTTGAATAAAGAATTTAAATAGTCCGGGATGGGATTAATTCTTTTAATCTTTCCATATTCGTTAATGTCCGTCTTTTCAAAATCACTCGAGGAGATTGCCTGATATTTTTCAAGAATTCCATCTAATTCTTGATTTCCGATGAAAGTAAATTCATGAAGTAATTTTAGTCCATTCCATTCGGGGGGATTATGAGATCCAGAAATAATTACCCCTGCCGGTAAATTTCTTGCATTTTTCGCAAATATAATAACAGGAGTGGGGCAAATACTGAAATTAATGATGGTGCATCCTGCTCTTGCTAATCCCTCAATAGCTGCTTTTTCAAACTCTTCTCCACTGAGGCGGGTATCCCTTCCTATTGCAATTGATTGTTTATCTTCATTTTCATTTAACCAAGATCCGAATGCAAAGCATAATTTCCTGACAAAATCAAAAGTAAGTCCTTCGCCTGCTATGCCTCGAATTCCGCTCGCAGTTAAAATTAGTTTTGGAAAAACCGACATTTTTCTTCTTGATATAGTTGGCTTACATTTAGAAACCCTTAAAAAATTAAAAACTTTCTCCCGCCAAAATTAAAAAAAAA
>CAYLZE010000043.1:25037-37883 GCA_964388035.1 uncultured archaeon | reverse complement strand
TAGAACCGCATTAATCCGATGCAATGGATGCAAAAAAACTCTGAAGATTATACTTAAGAAATCCTTAATCGAAAACTATTCTAAACCAACCATTCCCTTAGTATATATTCATTCCGGTCATGCGGTGTTAGTTTATGTCGATAAGAATTATGCCGTACGTGGGAATGAATTAGTCACAATTTCTTATTAATTTTTAATTTTAAATACTTACGATTAGATGTTAAGAAAAATGTAACTTTTTACCACATTCTTTACAAAATTTTGAATCGGCATCAATTTTAGTTTGGCAATAGGGGCACGCGGTTAATCCCGAAGGTTCTATCACATCAAATGCACTTTCAGCAGCATTCCTTAGCTCTGGATCTTTAGAATTTAAGAAGGGGCCGATATAAATCAGAGCTCTTTTATCTTGTAATTTTTTAAGACTTTCAATAGCATTAATAATGAAATATTTATTGACTATTTCTTTTTCAGATTCCTCTCGCAATTTGTCAATGATTTTCAGTGTCGCTTTGCAATCCCCGATATTACCCATTGCCTCAATGATTCGATTTATCACATTGGGATCCTTTTCCGAGTTTAAAGCACGGCATAGCATGTTCGTGGCTCTTCCATCCTTGAGAAAACCTAATTGCCTTGCTGCCTCTGCTCGATCTGCCCAATCTTCTTCATGAAATAACTGTCGGATGAGATTATTTAGAAGCTCGTTTTGCTGTTTATGATAATACATTATGAGAAAATCAGATTATTTCCTTTAAACACTTTTTATTATAAAATATAATAAATTAAGAGGAAGGAAAGATACTTTTTTATCATTTATCTAATAAATCCTTCATGTGCTTGATTCTTTTTTCTAAAAGTTGACGAGTACCCACATCTTTTCGATGGAAGAGATTTCCTTTAATGCATTTAACACCCTCTTCGGCCACATGTTCTGCTTTTTCGAGCGTATTGGCGATTCCTAATACGCCCACTGCACGTGAGGTGGTAGTATATATCTCAGTTCCTTCTCGATATACGGATGCATAATAATATTTGGCTCCTAACGCCTTGATTTTATCATGATCAATAATGACTTTCTGATCTTTTTTAGGGGATTCGGGATACCCTTCCGGAGCAAGATACTTACATACGGTAGCCTGGTTTTCGAATTGAATATTAGAAGTTAAATTTTCATTCATGATTCCCCAACAAATATCCACGAAATTCGTTTTTAATAGTGGTAAGATGTTCATTGCTTCCGGGTCTCCTAACCGGGCATTGAATTCGATCAATTTTATTCCTTCTGAGGTTTTCATGAATTGTCCATATAGAAACCCTTTATATTTAGTTTTTGTTTGTTTCTCTATAGCCGCGACTACTTTTTTTATGTCTTCAATGGCCAAATCTACATCGTTTGCATTAATGAAGGGCATGAGATGATTTTCCATTGAATAGGATCCCATGCCACCCGTATTGGGACCCTCGTCATTCTCATAGGCTCTTTTATGATCTTGTACTAAGGGTGTTTTGACTACGTTTTTTCCATCTACAAATGTCTGTAGTGTGAATTCTTCCCCATCTAACTTTTCTTCTAATAAAAATCTGCTATTTTGACTTATTAATTCCTTACAATAGTTAATTATTTCTGCTTTAGAAAATAAATGATCTCCATATACTTTAACACCTTTACCACCCGTGAGACCTTCGGGTTTTACAACAATTTTTTCTTCACCGACTTCATCAATGTAATCCTCGACCATGTTCATGGAATTGAACATCTTGCTTTTGATATTGGAAGTAATATTATATTTGGTTAAAATCTCTCTCATGAATACCTTGGATCCTTCGATCTGGGCAGCCTCTATTTTAGGTCCGACACAAGGAATTTTGCTTCGCTCCAATGCATCGACAATCCCCACGCAGAGGGGGGCTTCAGGACCAATTACTACAAAATCTATCTTTTTCTCCTTGCAAAAATTGATAATTTCCTTAAAATCGGTCTCGGAATGAATTTTAATCCTTCCTTGACTTAAATCTTCTAACCCTGCATTTTTAAAGCTCATCAATGCATATAGTTTAGCACCGCTGTTCACTAATGATTCTCCAATAACATGTTCTCTTGCCCCATGTCCAACAATCAAACAATTCATCATTTTAAAATATTAAATTACTGTAGTTATGTATTAATTCTTTAAAATGGGAGTATGTCCTATTCATTTTAATCTTAATTATTAATGAAGAATTATTCATTAGGAATGATCTTGAATATACTTACTATCACGCTTTATGAAGTAATGCCAGGCATTCCTTGACATTAGGCAATAATCTTCGGCTCCCAATTTTTCTAATAGTTCAATCCTTATTCTCCTGGCTTCTAAATGGGTAGGTGCGGCTTGAATTAACACATCTAATACTTGAAGGGCGAGTTGATTTTTCCCTTCTTCCCCTAATGCTTTTACTCTACTTAACACTTTTACGGGATCTCCTATGAGATTATAGACTTCCTCCATTACTTCTTTCTCTGGTCTGGGAAGTAAATGAGCAGGATTTCCATCAAAATATCCATGATACCATCGATACACGTTAAAAACGAAAAATTCTGGCCTAGAATACCTTTGTCGTAAATAGGGACTTTTTTCCAGATAATCGGGAAGCTTAACTTGGTGAATCATTTCGGTAACATGAACATCTTTATTAATCAAGTCCATGACCTGATCGTGTAATATTCGAATGGCCTCACTTGTTTCTTCTAAAGCTTTTAATGCTTTTTTTCCCTTATAATAATTACCTCCCCCGCTATAAAAAACGTATTTCGGGTCTTTTGCTCTAATTCTTTCCAAGGCCTTAGCCCAATCCAAGGCAAATCGGGTGGGTTTCCAGGGATTGCCAATATTTGGAAAACTTCCGATCAATAAATCTCCAATAAATGCCGCTTCAATTTCAGGGATATAGATCCAACAAGCGTCATCGGTTTCAGCACGTTCAGTATATAACTCGAACGTTTTATCTCCCAATTTAAAACTCATTTCACCTAAAAAGGTTTTCGTGGGCATTGCATAATCATATTCGCGCATTTTTTCAGGCATGTTAAATTGTTGGGATAAAATACGTGCATTATAAGGAGCGAGCATTTTATATTTTTCTATTCTATCTGGAAGATATTTGCTTGCAATTATTTCAGGTTGATGAGAAAGAAAGACCTTAGATCCTCCCACGTGGTCATTATGCCCATGAGTATAAATTATGTACTTGATTTTTCCATCAATCTTTTCCAGAACCTTTTTTGCAGCATCTTTTGTGGTTAAAGTATCGATTAAGACTATACCTTCTGTTGTATTTATCCATGCACATCCGGATATCATCTGAATTCCTGTATATACATCCTTGAGTGGATTTCCGAAAACAACTCCTTGCTGATTTAGGATATTTACAGAGCTAACATTATTTTCTGCATCATGATTTAGATTATCATCGATTTTCATGGGTATTCTCAGGAACTTTTATTAATATATTTTAAAAATTCTTTGACTACCAAATGAAATTTGGCATCAGCCACTACAGTCAAATGATCTTTGCCTTGAATTTGAAAATGACAAGCTCCCGGAACTAATTCTGCATACATTGTCTTGTTTTGGAGGAGAACATCATCTGAACCACAAACCGAGAGGATGGGAATCTTAATATTCTTCAAAGTTTTCTTAATTTGAGCTTCATTACTCAATTTTGGTTCATTCACATTTCCCATGCTTTCCATTACAGCGGCTAAGGCTGCCAAGTTTTCTCCTGTAGACTCTGCAAAAACCCGAAATTGTTTTGCGACCGGATTCTTGACCATATCCTTATTTTCTACTTTAAGGGCATCAACAATTAGAGAATGGAACATTTTAGTTTGTGTATTTTCCGTCATCGGTATGGTGTACCCTCCAAGAATAGCGCCCTTGACTTTCTCAGGATAATTTATGATGATGCTTAATGTTAAACTAGAACCCATCGAATAGCCGAAAAAATTGGATTGCTTGATGGATAAATGATCCATTAATCCTAAAATATCAGTAACCATGTTAGCACCATAAAGGTTAGAATCTAGAGGCTTTCCACTTTTTCCATGACCTCGATTATCTATCAAGATTAATCGGTTGGAATCTTTCAAGGTTTTAACCCAATTTGTCGATTTCCAGTTATTTTCCAAGTTAGAGGCAAACCCATGGACTAAAAATAAATCGGGTCCTTCTCCGATGATTTCATAATATATTTTAATTCCTTTATTATCAAAAATAGGCATTTTTTTTACGTCGTGGTTAATCTTGCTTTTTAAATCATTATAATAATGCATTGATATTTAAATCAATTTGTTTACCTTAAATTCTTAAGAGATAATAAGAATATAAGGCAAAATTGAGAAAGTCATGTTAAAAAAGTAAGTAATAAGAGTAATGAAACCCCATTTTTTTTCAAATCTAAACGCATATCCTATGAGACCCCATAATCCAACGTAATAAAGAAGAATATAAAGTCCAACAAATGCAGTTTCACGGAAATTTACTACCAAAATATAATCTAAAATTAGTTCTACAACGAAAAATATGAAGACCGGAAGAAGAAGTAGCACTTCCCATTTCTCTCTTCCATTAAATTTATTATATATGGCTATAATGCCGAGGATAAAACCCATTATTATCGTAATGATACCAAAGCCATGTTCTAATTGATTCAGATGAGAGATTCTGAAAATAAATAAGAAGGTCATTAAGATATTTATTACATTTGCCATTAAAACTACTGATAAGTCGATCTTTTTATATTCTATTTTATTGTATTCTGATGAAGTCTGCATCAAGGATTAATAATACTAAAGCATAATTAAGAATTTTTATGTTAATAAGTTTTTAAAGAAAATTTTAAAAATTAACTCTATTGTTGTTTTTGCATTATTTGAGTTTTATTCAAAACGAAAGTGAAACCATTCTCCGTCCTATTTCGAGCCCAAGGTTCGATGCAAATATCTCCCCCTAGAAACATGTGCGGCCACATTGAACGAGATCCTGCCGCAATGGAACGGATTTTTTTCTCTTTTATGAGATAAAGAGAACCAATTCCATCCATTACTGGTTCTCTCCCCCAACTATAAGGATAATAATGAGATCGCGTTGCCGAAGGAGATGTCCCATAAGGAAAGGGTGAATGAAAGGCAGATTTTCCTGTTGATACCGAAAAGAGGAAATTATGATCAGCACCATAAGGTAGATTTCCCCAAGTGGTTTCTATGGTACCATGTCGATCCGGAATTTGTTGTGAACCTGCCCCTTCGATAATAATTAGAGCCGTAGGTCCTTCCTGAACATTTAAAATCGTGGAAGGAAAAATATCCGTAATATGGTTTAAGGGAATTTTCATGTTCCAATCATTTACTACTTTATATCCAATCGTTTTAGAATAATCGAGAACGCGATATAGTTTACGTGACTCTCCGGAAGGGACGATAAAATGTTTTCCCTGTTCTGCGGTACATATAATATCGGGAGCATATGAGAGAAATTCAAAAGAAGGAGTATCACTTTCTTTAATTAAATCCGAAACTACAACCACCTTTTCGAAGTAATTGCTATTTTCTAGAAGCTTTAAGAACCTTAATTCCTTATCCGAAAAATCTGATCGTAATTTTGGTTTTCTTTCCCCTAATTTTATTATCGGTTCTTTGGTCGCAGTGTAATTGTATCCGTGGAAGTCTTTAAGAAATACTCCAGCATGCCCCCAAAAAGACATAAAAGTATACTCCGGAAACTTTTCTATCAGATCAAAAAGATCAATGTAACCTTTAAAATTTACAACCCCTCCCGTGCTTAATATTAACATTCTTAAATCTTGGTTGTAGGTTTCTTTCCAATATTGATCCAACCGAATTATTTGATCAAAGGTATTCCTGATCGCTCTCTCATACATCTTTCTTTCAGGATCGTACTCATGGTTAGCGATAAACATGGCATCTGCAAATAAGAGGACGAAAAATTTACTGGGATATATCTTGTTCAGTGAAATTAAAGAATCGATTACCCAATCTGCACTTTTCTCTCCCACATCTCCCGGGAACACAGGATACTGATAACTTTTTGGTAACACTCCTGCAATCTTTTCTTCATTCTTATACTTGATTTCTTCTCCGGTTCTCATATTAAAGACATTTCGTCCATCGTTAGTAATTTGCAAGCATTCCCATTCATTCTTCTTTTTTTCATAATCTTCTGGCATTTTCAATAAACCTATAAAAACTAATTTATCTTACTTTTTTTATTATATATACTAATTATTTATATAATCTATCCTGCTTTGGACAAAAAAATGAATTTTTTTAAGATATTTCGTACAATGATCTCATTTTATACTTCAATCATTGTTAATTTATTATAAATCAATATCTTTTATAATGAATTCGGAAATAATAATTCTACCAAGGATTGGGTTACTAAATTGTAAAGTATCGATTTGATTGATAGAAATATATTCTATTTTCTTAATATCGAATCAATTACATGTGTCCTCAAAATATTCCTCGTTATATCCCATTGTACATTTCATAGCATTATGATAAGTATGAAAATTGAGTTTTAAATTATTTTAAAATAGATTTATTTGTCATCTCAATAATTTAACTTAAATGTCAAGGAAATAAATTGATAAAAATATCTGAGTATAAAATTACAATACCTTGATACAACTAATAGGGATTTTTTAATTCCTTCATATTTTCAGTATTGATGAATGAAACGGCGATTCAAATTATCAAACTGGATAGAACCCATTATGAACAAATCAAACCTATAATTAAAAACTCATGGGGTTCTGAAAAGATAATAAGTTGTGGCAAGATTCATTATCTTGATAAATTACCGGGGCTCATTGCACTTAAAGGTAGTAAGATAGTGGGATTTTTAATTTATAGGATAGAAAATAAGGAATGTGAAATAATGGCATTAAATAGCTTGATTGAAAAGATTGGGATAGGAACCTTACTTCTTAAAAAGCTAGAAAAAGTCATTAAATCATTAGAATATGAAACCATGAGAGTGGCTACTACCAATGACAATACAACAGCTTTACAATTTTATCAAAAAAAAGGATTTAAAATAAACCGAATTAATATTAATGCAATGGAGAAAGCATGACAATTGAAACCAGAAATTCCAATGGAAGGAATGAACGGAATTCCAATAAGAGATGAGATTATTCTTAAAAAATCGATAAATGAAAAGATTTAGTCGAGAATTTAAATCATTTAATTTTTGTATTAATAATCTATGAATATGATATAAATTTAATTCCACTCAAGTTCAATACATTAAGGTGCATAATTCTCTTGTCAATTTCCTTTTTTGAATTTATATTTTAGAGAACCAACTAATCTGTCTTTTGGATATTCTACATATTTACTTTATTACTATATATATTCCATCTTATAATTTTTTAAGAAATCTAAAAAATATCTTATCAAGAACAATGGTAATTATAGGATCTTATATATGGAAAAGCAATTAAAAGACCAATTAACCAAATGCAAGAAATTAATTAACGAAAAAGGTGCCCAAATAAAGGAACAATTAGCAAGAACTGAATATCTGGAAAATGTAATAATAAAACTCGATGAAATTGTTAAAATGGACGGAATTCTATTAAGAAATTAATTATCCGCAAAAAGAATAACAAATAGCAAATTTCTTAAATTTATTGATATTTTAAAATAAATTTTAAAAAATAAAAAGTAGATAAAAGTATATAATTTGTTTTTATTTTCGATATTGCCCATAGGTCTTGCATGTATCAATCATCGCTTTTACATTTTCTAACTTCGCCTCATCGGGAATTTCAGAGCCAACCATTAATCCGCCTCCTTCTGCACATCCATCAATGATCTTTTTAGTCGCATCTCCTATTTGTTTTGGAGTTCCTAATTTGAATAAAGAAGGTTTCAAGTTCCCTTCAATACACATGTGCCCTCCAAGGATTTCTTTTGCCTTGAAAATATCTGTGCGTTCATCCATATGTAAGTAAATCTTTCCTTTGGGCAACTCCTTGAAATAATGCAACCGATCAGTCCAATCTGTATCCATATGAAGCTGAACAATGTATCCTTTTTTCACATAAGTGCTAACCATCTTCTTAAAGTAAGGCCAGAATAATTCTTCGAAATGCTTTATAGAAATGAAATCTGAACTTGCTCGCACGGCACCTACAAGAATTGTTTTACCTCCAAATTGAGAGGGACCATATTCTCCCATTAGAATCAGGTTATCTATTAGAAAATCGCTCACTTCTATAATTTTCTCCTTGTAGCGGTATATATCCTTCATAAAATTGGTAGAACCTCGAAAAGTAGAGAGTATATCAAATGGTAGACTAGCCGCTCCATCATTAAATGTAGGCACTTTAAATTCCGTCCACCATTTTACCGTATTTTCTGCTATTTTAGGAGCAATTTTAGCTATTTTCTGCATATCTCCCATTCCAGCTCTTTTAAAGTTAGCTAGCCAGAACAAGCCCTCGTTGATTATTTTATCGTATTCTTCTGCTTTGAGAAAAGGATCATCCAAGGCTTTTTCAAATAACTGAGGAGAGGTATTTACAGGAAGCATTCGCCCAGGCAAACGCCAATCAAGATAATAAATCGAAAAGAAGTCTGGAAATGGATTGAAATATTGCATGTACATTCCCCCTCCCGCCATTGCTATGTCAAAGCCCCCTAATTCATTATAAATCCATTCCATGGCCGCTTGTGCTTTATCGGGATTTTCCACCATCTCTTGAGCGGTAATATCATAATGATTTACGGGTAAAAAATCGATAAGTGGCCAAACAGGAACCCTGTCTGGCTCTTTTAATTCAAGTGCAGTCATAAATCGTTCCACGGAAGACATGGCTTCCTCTTTAATAGGACTCATTTTAGGTTCCTTCCTCCATCCATTTATTAATTATATTTACCCCTTCAAAAGCGTTATCAGTATATGCATCGGCTCCCGCCTCTTTCATCCATAACTCGTCCACCGGAAAACCACCAAGAATAATTTTTACTTTATCTCGAAGTCCTTCCTTTTTTAAAGCTTCAGTAGTCTCTTTCATCGAGTCCAAGGCAAGCGTGAGTAAGCCGGAATAAGCAACTATATTAGCATTCGTCTCTTTAACTTTTTCAATGTACTTTTCGGCAGGAACGTCAACCCCTAAATCATGAACTTCATACCCAGCGGATTTAAGAAGTGTCGCGAAGATATTCTTTCCAATATCATGTACATCGCCTTTTACCGTACCCATTACGATGATCCCCTTGGCCTTTTCCTTCTCTTGGCGAGATTTTAATGCTGGTTCAAGAATCTTGGCAGATTGCTGAAAGATCTCCCCAGCCATAACCAGCTCCGTAAGGAAATATTCTTTTCGGCTAAATTTCTGTCCGATATTTTCCACGCCCTTTCGCAGAATCTCGATGATCTCTTTCGGATCGGTTCCTTCGTCTAAAAGTTGCTTTACAAGCTTATATGCCTTATCTTCATCCAGCTCCACGATTGCATTAAGTAAATCCTCTTTCGCACCCATTATTTCCTCTTACCTCCGGTAATTTTCTTTTTCATGAAACCGAAAATCAACCGTCGCATGGAAAAGGGTTTTCCATTCTTACCCCAGAGCACCTTTCCAATCGCCTCATACATCTGCTCTTTATTTACATAATCCGGTTTTTTTTCAAATTCTTCCATTTTGATCACTTCTTTTTAAATTATATTTAATCTATCATGACTTATTATAATTCTCCTCTACATTGACATGGAAGCTAGGAAATTTATCCTAAATTTAATTTCAAATTCTACGTCGCAAATTAATCCTTCCTAGATTCTTTTATTCTGGATATAAGTTTATTGCTTTACAAAAGCAAAGATTGATTGCTTTATAAAATCTGGACAACTAAAGAAAAGTTAATAGCAAAATATTCAAATAAGTTAGTGGAGATCAATGTTTAAGTCATTATTAGAAATAGATAAATTTTATTCCATTTTTATCTTATTACAGACTTTTATTAAAATAATTAATCCATGCAATATTTTTTTTCAAGTAGATTATCATGAATGAATTTGATATAATAATTAAAAATGGTAAAATTGTAGATGGTACGGGAAATCCTTGGTTTCATGGAGATGTTGGAATAAAAGATGGCTATATTATTAGGGTGTGTCCTATAGATGAAAAAACTGTTGAAGGACAACCGAAAATTATAGATGCTTCTAATTTAATCATTTGTCCGGGATTCATTGACACACATTCTCATGCAGATTCAACCTTGCTAATGGATAATAAGTATGAAAATTTGATTCGCCAAGGAATCACGACCTTTGTGGGAGGAAATTGTGGTTCTTCCTTAGCTCCCATTGATCCACAGCAAAAGGACTTTTTCATGCAATTAATTGCGTCAGAGCTGGGAGATGTTAAAATAACAGAGTTACCCTGGTATTCCTTCAAAGAATATTTAAAATTTGTAAAAAGATTTAAAACGGGGTTGAATTTCGTCCCATTAGTGGGTTTTACAACCGTCAGAGCTTCCTATCTTAAAATGGAAAATAGAGCTCCGACAAGTGAGGAATTAGAAAGCATGAAATCGTTAGTAGAAGAAGCTATGCAATCAGGTGCTTTCGGATTTTCAACAGGATTGATTTATTCACCTCAAATGTATGCTAAGACGGATGAGATAATTGAGCTTGCAAAAATATCCGGAAAGTATAAGGGTTTTTATTTTTCGCATATTAGAGATGAATCAGATAACCAAATGGAAGCATTGAAGGAATTTATTGAGATCGTGGAGAAATCTGGTGTATTAGGAGGTCAAATTGCTCATCATAAAATTGGGGATGAAAAGAACTGGGGAATGAGTCGGGAAACCTTAAAATTAATTGAAGAAATGAACGAGAGAGGAATAAACATAAGAGTGGACCAATATCCTTACATCAGAGGGATGAATTCATTAATTAATATATTACCAAGATGGGCTCAAGAGGGAGGTCGCGAAAAGATTCAAGAACGTTTGAGGGATCCAATACTCCGAGAAAAAATAAGGAAAGAAATTGAAGACACTAAATGGAATAAGAATTTCGTTGCTGAAATCAGTTTAGAAAAATGGAAGGATATCGAGGGTTTGGATTTAGCCGAAATTAGCAAAATCAAGGGATATGATGATCCATTTGATTTACTCGTGACTTTATTATTGGAATCGGAAAAGAGTATCGGACGCATTTCTGAATACGGGTGTGAAGAAGATGTTAAAAGAATAATGCAAAATAAATACATGATGGTGGGAACAGATGCCGCAGGAGTGAAATATGGTAAAGGAGTGCCCCATCCTCGCTATTATGGAACGTATCCAAGGATTTTGGGAAAATATGTTCGAAATGAAAAAGTAATTTCATTGGAAGAAGCAATCCGAAAGATGACATCCTTTCCTGCTCAAAGCCTCGGTTTACCAGATAGGGGTTTAGTAAAAGAAGGAATGTGGGCAGATTTAGTCATATTTAATAAAGATCGAGTGATAGATAAAGCAACGTATAAAAACCCTCATCAATATCCTGAGGGAATCAAATATGTATTGATTAATGGAAAAATTATCGTTGAAGAAAATAAATTCACCGGAGTATTAGCCGGTAAAGTTTTAACTCGTCCTTGGTGATTAGCTCAAAATAAAGTAAAATTTTTTTGTTTTTTATAATATTTTTTTTATGAATTAATTAAAAATTAGAAACTAATGATCCTTTTAAAGTGTTAATTGAACAACAGTGTTAATTCTTGGCTTTATAATATTGTAAGCGTTTTAATTGCCAATCTCGTTCTTTTATAATGCCATCCTCTATTTTGCCTGAATGTGCAGCGGCGGCTCTGATACCATAAACAGAGCACCCAAAAGCATGTGTGACGACATGAGCTGTTGCTACCGCTTGACCTGCAGCATGAGCCGAGTGATATGCCGCATTTTCCCCGATGTTATTGGCTTCATGAGCAGCGGCGTGAGCATCGAGTGATGCTTTCCGTATGACAGACATCTTAAAAACCCCTGTATTTATCCATTGAAGGAGAATTTCTATAGCTTTTCGAGGTCTGATATCTTTGGGAAATTTTTCTTCAAAAAATGGAAGAACGTGTTCAGCACAATCTAAAGCCCATAAAGTTAAAATTTTTTGATCTGGTTTAAAAATTTGGTGGTCTATACGTTCTGTATAAGGCCTGTCAAGAATTTTTGAGACAGACTCGCGCATTTCACGTAATACTATAGTTGGTTTTATTTTTTCTTGTGGCATAAGAATGTGTAGTGTCATGAATAATAAAAACATGCCGAATGTGTGAACCCCTCCTTCATTTTAACCTCTTGCTAACAAATCCAGAACCAATGAAGAAGTGAGGAATACAAATTTGGAGCAGAAAAGAAAATGATGTTTATAATGAAATTTCAAATTAATCATGCATCATTTCTTGCTACAATAAAATCAATATCCTCATTTTTGTAAAGTGTAACTTTTTTCTAATTCAAAATATTCTAATTAAAAAACAAAAAAATATAATAGAATGAGAAATGTCCATAGAAAAATATAAAAAAGTTGCCAGAATTATCATAAACGCGGGGCAGTTTCCTTTTCCCATCAACGAGATTTTACTAGAAATTTTACAGTTAGCTATTGATGAAAGGGACTTGGAATTCATCATGGCATTTAAAAGAAAAAACACCCAGACGATGGAAGAGTTAAAAAAAACTTCGAAGATGTCAGAAGATGAAATTCTGGAACACGTAAAACGGTTGGCTAAAGTAGGAATCATTTTTAATCAGCCGAACTCTGCTGGAATTATGGTATA
>CAYLZE010000043.1:5734-24937 GCA_964388035.1 uncultured archaeon | reverse complement strand
GTAGGTCATTGTTTCTGCAGGCAGCACAAGGATTTATTGGGAGATCCCTGTAAAATAACAGATCTTAGAGAAAATTGCTTTACATTTGGGAAATCGGCAAAATATTGTGCAGAACAAGGATTTGCTCGCATGATTTCGAAAGATGAAGCGATAGAAATTCTAAAAAAGTCAGAAGAAGCGGGGCTAATTCATAAAGCATTCCATCCCCATTCCAATATAACAAGAGAAGAGACCTCTCTTTGCAATTGTTGTGCTGATTGTTGCGGCGAATTCGAGTGGTGGAGAATGGGCATGTCTGCTCTAATTAGCTGGACTAATTTCCTATCCAAGGTAAATTCGGATTTATGCGTGGGTTGCGGTACGTGCACTGAAAAATGTCCTGTGGGAGCAATTGAACTCAACGGGGATAGTATAGCAGAGGTAAATGAAGATTTATGCATTGGCTGTACTGTTTGTGCTCATTTCTGCCCAGAAGGAGCCATAGAATTGTTGGAAGGAATGCGAAAGGTTTATATTCCCCCACCAAGAATCAAAAATTAACCACAATTCATTTCTTTCTTAACTTCAAGCATGTAAGTCAAGCCTGAAGCTTTTTTTTAAATGAATCAACAATATCCGCAATTTGATTGAGCTTTAAATTAAATTCTTCTGGATTCATTCTTTTCAATTTTTCAAAATTAGAAATTATTTCTCGTAGATCTCGAATCCAAAGATTCATTAAAATCTCTTTTTCTTTCTCTTTTACAGCATTTTTGATTTCAGAGGATATCGTATCTTTAATTTTTTCTATTAATTTTTTTTCATTAACGGTATAAGAGATTCTCAAAACATCTTGCTGGTTTTTCAGTTCTTCAATTTCAGCCGTGAATTGATTGAATTTTGATAACGCTTGGTCATTAAATTTGTTAATGAGACTAACGATGATTTCCTCTTGCGTTTTAATGTGTTCTTCGATATCTCTCTGATTTCTGGTGAGTAAGGTTTGCATTTCCGTTACTTCCGTTTTTAAATTGGTAATTCTATCTTCATAACCTTTATCTCGTTCGACTAATTTTTGATTTATGACAAAGAGTTCTTTAATTTCGAGAAGCTCATTATGAATGCGCTCGAGTTGATCATCATAACTTATTTTTTGTTCCAAAAATTTCTGCTCGAATTTATCCATGCGTTCACTTAATTTTTCAAAATCCTTTACGTTTACTTCTGTCATTTTTTTTTTAAACAATTTTCACACCTTTTTCACATCAATTATGAATTTTCTTCTAATCCTTTATTCTCCACCTTCATGGAAGATTTAGTAAACGATTCATGGGTTTCAATAAATTCTGTTTTCATTTTCTCTAATTTCTTTGAAGTATCATCTATCGCGCTTACTATTTGTTCTGCATTCTGTGAACTTAACGTTCTAATTAATGCTTCTATTTTGGTTAGATTCTGTATAAATTTATCAACAAACTGTTGTTTTGAATTAATCAATTCTTCTGACATTTTAAATTACCTACTTCAATGTAATTTTATCAGTTTTTTTATCAGTTTCAGGACCTTTAAATTTAAGCATTTCCTCTATTTCTTTCTCCAAGTTCATTTTTAACGTGTCAAGATCAAGGGAAATTTTATCGATTTGTAGGTTTAATTGATCAATGGGCGTTTTTTTTAATTGCAAAATTTTATCCTTCACATCACTTAATAGCTCTGTGTTATATTCAATAAGTTCTTCTATGATGCGCTCAATATTTTTAAGATCCCCAGTAATAGGTTTTGGATAAGGAATGCTGGCGATATTAATATCGGATGTAGGAAGGACGGTAGTTTCTATATCTGGCATTATCAAATCTTCTAATCTTAATGTCTTAGTATCAATTTTATTTATTAATACTCGGGATAACTCCTCTTCTTTCTTGCCAATGTAATTTAAAAAACCTTCAGAAATCCCTGAAAACTTTTTTGAAGGAGATTTGACTTCCAAATCTTGTAAAAAATGAAAAATGATTAATTCGAATACTTCATTTATATTGTTATTTTCTAATGCGGATACATAAACAAGAGGGAGATTTGGAAATCTTAATTCTTCCGTAATTTGCTTTAATTCATCATCAGTCTTTATTAAATCTAATTTATTTCCGATAATATAAGAGATGCAATCCTCCGATTTTTCAATCAGACTTGGCAAATACACCTCTTTTATTTCTTTTAGCGATTCTTGGGGATTAGATAAATCAAAAATTAAAAACGCGGCATCATTATTATTAAAATAAACGGGATTCAATGGATTGAATGAGCGCTGGCCACCAACGTCCCACACGTTCAATTTAACAATAAATTTGGGCAACCTATATTCATGTTTAGAAATGCTTGAACCAATCGTTGGATAGTATTTCTTGGAAATCTGCTGCTCCAAGAAGCTATTAACGATGGAAGTTTTTCCAATACCTCCTAGTCCGAACAATACCAGCTTAATATTGATCTCGTTGACAATCAAGGTTTCCTCCCTATATTTCGATTTAATATTCTAAGAAATTCAAGTTATTAAGAAATTAATCATTGCAATCAAATTCTTATAAAAAACATAGCTGTAAGATATATATATATTTTTTCCATATCGCAATTTTATTAGATAATGATTCATGAATTTTATATGCAAGTTGTTTCTCATCCGTCCTTGATTTAACCATATCTGTAAAAATTTAACCTCATTTAGAATACTCTAAAAGAATCATCATCATTCACAGTTATCTATAAAGAATTTTCTTGAAATTCATTTTCTATAACGCAAAATTACTTTAATTAAGCTTAATTCTTTTAAACAATCTTAAAAAGAATTTTAAAAACAAATCACTTAAAACAACAAAAAGGATGGATTAATGAATAATAAAGAAATAGTAATTTGTTATGCGAAGCGAACGGCAATTGGAGTTTTTGGAGGAGCCTTGCTCCCTTATAATTCCAGCAAGTTATTAAGTTTCGTGATTAAAGATTGCATTCAACAAACGGGGATTGATCCTTTGATTATTGCTGATATCAAATCGGGCTGCTGTATGGAACCGCAGGAAGAAATGAATGTCGCTCGAGTGGCTTCTCTAATGGCAGGAATTCCCCAAGAAGTGCCTGCAATGACAATAAACCGTGTATGTACTTCCGCAATGGAAGCAGTAAGAGCAGGGATGATGGATCTTCAAATGGGATACGGTGAGGTGGTACTAGCTGGAGGAACAGAAAGTATGAGCAATGTATCATATTACATTCCTTCTGCACGATGGGGGGCTCGCCTTCGGAATCAAGAAATGAAATGTGGAATCATGGAGGGGTTGCACGCAGGAAGTAAAGTATTTGCCCCACCCGGTTATATAATGGGAATAACAGCTGAATATGTAGCTGAAAAATATGGAATTACTCGAAAAATGCAAGATGAAGCCGCGTTGAAATCTCACAATAACGCAGAAAAAGCTAATTCATCGGGACGATTCAAGGATGAAATCCTACCGATAGAAGTAAAAAGCCGGAAAAAAGCATTTATATTCGATAAAGATGAGCATTTTCGACCGGGTTTAACCATGGAAGATTTAGAGAAATTACCTCCCGTTTTCAAGAAAGATGGCACGGTAACTGCTGGAAATTCATCGGGGATCAATGATGGTGCTTGTATACTACTTTTAACTACTACAGAGAAAGCCCAAGAATTAGGATTAACTCCTCTTGTAAAAATAAAAACAATTTCGAAAATTGGAAATGACCCAAAATATATGGGAATGGGGCCAATGTATTCTGCACCACTCGCACTCAAACAAGCCAATATGGAATATAAGGACTTGGATTTGGTGGAATGTAATGAAGCTTTTGCGTCTCAATATGTAGCAGTAGGTCAACAATTAAATTGGAATTTTGAGATTACTAATGTAAATGGTTCGGGAATCGGCTTAGGACATCCTGTAGGATGTACGGGAGCGAGAATCATCGTCACCTTGATTCATGAAATGAAGAAGAGAAGCGCATCTTATGGACTGGCCACTCTCTGCGGTGGAGGAGGAGTCTCAGAAGCCACGATTATTGAAAATATTTAAGCCATTAGATTTTTTTTCTTCTTTTTCTCACTAATTTTTACTATTTTCAGAAATAAGCTGTTAAAATTAAAAAGAATTAAATTTTATAAAATTATAAAAAAAGGTTGTATGTTTTTGGGAATATTATAAATGAATTAAACAGCAACTAAGAATCACTAGATTTAAGTTCTTTAGAAATTTTTTCTAACTTCTCTTTTTCTTTGGCTTTTTGTTTCTCAATTTTCAATCGCTCCTTTTCTCTCTTTTTTTCTTCTTTTTTCTTCTTTTTTAAGAGTTTTTCTTGTCTCTTCCGCTCTGCTTTAATTTCTTTTAATTTAGCTTTCTCTTTTTCAAGTTCTTCCTGTTCTCGCTTGGCCTTTTCTAATATTTCTTGTTCTCTCACTTCTCTTTCCTTTTCAAGCTTTTCTTGCTCCTTTTTAGCTCTATCAAGTTCCTCTTGCTCTTTTCTAATTCTTTCTTGTTCTTGCGCCTCAATTTGTTCTAATTCTCTTTGCTTTTTCACCTGCTCTTTTTGCAAGCGAATCTTTTCTAATTTTTCTCTTTCTATTCTTTCTTCTTCCAATCTAAGTTTTTCTTGAGCCAACCTTTCTCTTTCTTGATGTTCTTTCTTTAATCTTTCTTTTTCTAACCTTTCTTCTTCTAATCGTTTTTGTTCTGCCTCAATCCATCTTCTTTCTGCTTCTAATTCTTCTTGCTTTTTCCTTTTTTCTTCTTCGATTAAATGTAACCAGCTATTTATTTTTTCTAAAATCTCTTCTTTTTCTTTGGCAGGTAATCCCAAGTTATCTGATTTTTTAATATAAAGGTTCTCTATTTTACTCATTTCCCAAGCATATCGTGGATTTTCAATCTTAAAAGTTGGAGGAAGACTATCCCGAGCTAAACCAAAAGCTGTCCCGACTGAAGACATATCATAATCTTCCTCAATTACATGTTTAAGATAAAGAAAAATCTTTTCAATATCTTCTCCTAAAGGGGTGGCTGGAAGTACCCGCTTTTCTACTTTCTCTGATTTATCAATCCTTAATACAAATTGATCTTCTTTAGGTAATTCCTCATGTTCTTTAATGGTATCATACTCTTTAATTGTCGTTGAATTAGCTACATTTGTTCCAGAGATCATTTCGGGATAGATATAAGTAGGTTTTACCTTTTCTGTTTCTTTTTCCTTTCTAGGAAATTCATTAGGCCATTCTAAATATGAATTAATTCGATCTTCTGCCGAGTAGAGTATAGTTTGTTTGATGGCAAGAGGTGAGCTTTTTAATGAAATTTGTGGAAGTGCTTCAGGTGGTATTTTTTGCGCGATAGCTTCCAACATCGAATAAAAGTAAGAACGATCAAATTTAAGATTGGAATAAATCGCCTTGAGAGTCGATAATCCTGATTTAATCTTTTGAAACTCTACCGGAGTTAATAAACTAGTTAATAATTTATCTGCACCCGGGATTATTTCCAGAATTCCCGCTGTACTATTCATGTATTCTTCTTGTAAATTGGATTTTTTTCCTTCTGAAACGAGAATTTTATCAAAATAAGCCCCATGTCCACTAAGTAGCATGTGTCCTGTTCTATCAATATTATAGCTATCCGTTTTATTAATCATATCTAGCATTTTAAGAATGACTTCCTTGTATGGGATGAAGACATTTCTCATTAATGCTCCTTTGATGAAAGTCATTTGTCCTTCTGTTTTATCTGATAAATCTACCGGGATTTTAATAACTTTTTCTGCAATAATAACATCGGGATCATCCTCTAAGATCAAATTCTTAGAAGAAGCAAGATGATCATAGACGAAATCAGATAAAACGATGCCTGTCAACAATTTTTCATCTATAATATATTTACCACGGGATATTTCCACATCTTGTTGTAATTCAAATTTAGTATAGTAGTTTCCCAAGCCAAATAAGCAATAAATTACACCCTTGTCTGTTTTAATGGAGAGCTCATTAGAAGCGAAAAAGAAAACAATATCGGATGATATTTTATCCACTTCCTGTCCCACATATCGTCCATTAGTTGGATGTCCCAATAGATTCCCCCAACTTGGAATAATAAAGAGCATGTAATTGGAAAGGAGCCTATCTTTATTTTGAACTTCTTTTAATTCCTCTGTTTTTACACTTTTTTGGTCCTCCTCCTTATTTTCCATTATCTCACCTTTTATGCTTTATGATTTAAAATATTAATTTATAAGCTCTCTTATTTTTGAAAAAAAATTTCAATTTTTTATAACAAATATTAGTAAAGACATGATAATATTTATATTTAAAATTAAACTAACCTCCCGAAAAAAGTTAAATTTTAATATTTATTTAATCCTTTATATTGCTTCATAATCTTCTCTATAAAAAAAATCAGGTTGGAGATAAAATAAAATAATTTATATAGTTACTTTTTATTTTGGTTATCTATTCATTGGCATTATTTCTATGAAATCATTTTCTGATTATTGTAAAAAAAATAATAAAATTTTTATAGAATTTTTTAAAAAAATATATAGGTAGAAAGTATAATAATATATCAATGTAAAATCACATTTTAGCTGAAAAATAATTAAATTATTGAATGATTTCTAAATCAAAATCCTAAATAATAAAATAAATAGTGAAATGAGTAAACCATGGAACAAACATATGAGGGAGAAGAATTTAAAGAGAAGTTAGTTGAAAAAACACATCAAAAAATGATATTTACTGCCTGGATGACAATGATTGTTGCTAGCTCATTAGCTCTCATATTTTGGAGAGAATTTGCGAATGGAGAACCTGCTTGGTGGCCTTGGATTCATTTAGGCTTGCTCCTCATAATTTTTACAATCACACTACTTCTTAAGAGTTTAAGATCGCTATGGATTTTTGTAGGGATTTTGATTTTAATATTTATTATGGGATTCGGAGGCGGTTGGCAGTTCGGAGTTGTCCCATACATACGAAATAGTGAAATTTGGGTGAATTGGACCTCAAATTTATCGTGGGGGATTGAGAGCATAGCAACTCATCTCTTAAGATTGCTGCCCGCCATTGCTATTCTTATATTTCTATTAATAATTGGAAGAACTAGGAAAGATTTATATTTAGTAAAAGGAACTATTAATGCTCCTGCTCAACCTACTAAAATATTGGGAATGAAAGAACCAGAACCTTGGACCAAACTGGGGAGAACTTTTGTCATAGTTATTACAATTGGAATGCTCATCTTTTTAATAATTGCATATCAACCAACTCTAGAGATGTTTATTGCTGCACTTCCCTTAATCCCTATCGCATTTTTAATAGCTGCAATGAATGCTTTTAATGAAGAATTCACATTAAGAGCGGCGCCCTTATCGGAGCTCAACAAGAATTTAGGAAGAAAGCAAGCCCTCATTATAACTACCGTATTTTTTGGCCTCGGGCATTATTTCGGTATCCCTAATGGTATTATTGGAGTGTTGCTTTCTGGATTCTTAGGATGGTTTTTAGGTAAAAGTATTCTCGAAACCAAAGGATTTTTCTGGGCCTGGTTCATACATTTCGTCCAAGATGTTTTAATATTTTCATTTTTGGCAATGGCATCAGTATTTTAAAGTTGCCTTTTTATTAAGAATACCTTATAATTTATGGAATCCTATCAGAGTGAAAAATTGCAATTAGGAGTCTTTAAATGGATCAAGTTAAAACTATTTACTATTTTAACGTTCATTTAAAGCTCATTTGGTTGTAATTGTTTGATCTTTAAACAGCAGAAGAAAAGAAGTGTGAATTCTTTTAATAAAGTATAATGTCCTAACTTAAATCAAAGAATGTTAATTCCTTCTAATCTGAATATTCTATTTTTAAAATTAAGAGGTAGTAGATTAAAAAAAAATAAAATAAAGTAAAAATGGATAAGAACATGTAATATGGAACAATTTCGGGTTCAATACTCATTATTCATTATCTTTTTGCTCTTTTGCAATTTTCTTTAAATACTCACGTTCCTTTTGTGCATGCATTTCTATAACTTTCTGTTTCTTTTTTTGCCATTCTGGTCCTTCTAAAGGATACCATCGTAATGCTATTGCCCCAATAGTTATAAAAATGGCCGGCATTAGGCAGAAAGCTAATAAAATGCCGATGATCGCAATTTCTGGCTGTGGTTGTTTTACAGCAACTCCATTAACGACAACAGGTTGCTGAAAATTAAAAACAGTTAAGATAGTTAAAAATAACCAATTTGCTATGGAAATCGCTGGTTTAGTTATAATGGCATTTACTCCACCATATATAGCCTCCCGTCGCTTTCCAGTAATTAATTCATCATTATCAATGACATCTCCAACTAGCACTCCATTCCCGATTGTTGCACCCGCAAAAAAGAAGCCTACTACGAAAAAAGGTATTACTGCTAAAATCAGATTATAACCTATGAAAAATAAGACTCCAAAAGCCGCAGCAATAAAGAATAGACTATACATCATCATTCCTTTACCCTCCCATTTCGGAAGCTTTTTTGGCAGTATCAATGCCCCTATTAAAAGAGAAACCAAGAAAATTAACAAGAAAAATAGTACATCCTGGCCAATCACCACATAATCAACATAATATAACAAACCCGTACTGAATACGGGATATACTAATGTTATCATGAAAGCAGGAATTGCATAGATCCAAAATGGTTTATTTTTTAGAGTTAATTTCAACCCTTCGAAAAAAGGTTCATGGGGTTGGAGTTGAGCAAAAATGTTTTCCTTGTAATAATAGGAGGTGAAGAACAGGATAAAAGAACTCACAATTGCTATTATGATAATCGAGATGCCAAAACTTGCAGGAATTCCTTCATGCCCAGTTAAAAGCATTACGGGCAAAATGATTCCTATGATCGTATTGATAAAACCTATTAATGTACGATATATGGTAATGCTGCCACGTTCTTTTGCCGTAACCGCAATCTCATTGGGAAGAGAAAAGAAACAACATCCCACAAAGGTAAACATCGTATCTAAAATGAACAATGCCGCCAGAAAATTGAAGAATAATCCTATATCATCACCAATTGGAGCTATTGGAAACCAACAGAAAATAAAAGCTGCCCCATAGAGAATACTTCCATAGCGTATGTAAGGAATACGCCGGCCTAACTTGGTGCGCGTGTTATCAATAATGTAGGATATAATTGGGTCGTTTAGCGTATTCCAGATGGCGAATATAAGCCATGCTATTCCCAGAATGGTTGCATCTAATCCCAATTTTGCGTTATAGTAAAAAGTTAGATTGGAAAAGACCAATCCATTCAATAAATCGTTGGCTAAACCTCCAAATGAGAATGCTAATTTCGATTTTACGGGTACTTTTTCTTCTACCAATTCATTTGTTTGAGTTTGTACCATAATAACTCTTTAATTCTTGAAGTATATAAATCTTTATAATTTTAAGAAAAACAGAGAGTTGCGCAATGGATCCAAGCTAAAGGCTTTTTTTTCACTTTTTAAAGAATAAAAATATTAATTTAAGCCATTCTGAAAAAGATATATCTCTTATTCAAAAAAATGATATATAAATCGAATAGAAAGCCAATGAAAAGAAAAGATAAATAAGTTTATAAATATTAATAAAGGAAAGCTTATTCATTTCCTTTCGGGACAAGATTTAATCCCCAAAGAGCTAAAAATAGAAAAATTTACGCTCAATTTTCATCTAATGCTCAAATTGGCGAATGGGAAAATAAATTTTATCTACTCTCTTCTACTTGCTGTCTTCTACTTAATTGCTTCTAATTGTGCTTGACGTTTAGCTAATAAAAATGAGCTCATGAGTATGAACATTATAGCGATCATCATGTAGATTGTAGAGAAAATGCTAGGCGCAACTAACGAAAAAACCAAGAAATAAACAAAAATAGGCGTGATTTGAATGGGAACTTGTTGTATTGGGATCATTCGGCTGGCATTTGCCACTTGAAACGCTTGCTGTAACTTTGCTATTCCAAGCATGCTGGAAGTAATTAATATTCCGCAATTAACAATAAAAAGGATTGTGCCACCCAAACTCGCAGTACCAGTAAACACGGCAACAAAAAACGCCATTAAAGGGGCTATCCAGAAGTTATTTATCGATACTTGGCATCCTGACGAGACTGCCAATAAGATACCTTTAAATCTTTCACTTCTTCTTTGGAAGATTTCACAGAGTATAGATCCTGAGTAGAGACTTAGTGTAAAAATGACCATGTTAATGATTGTCGTTAATTGAAGCATTTCGATAGTAGTAATATCAATTCTCAATCCTGAAAGCCCTAAGAGGAAAATTGCAATGATCATGAGAATAATGCCCATTATCTCTTCTTTCTTTAATGATTCTCCCACTATTTTAACTGACCCGATTGCCAAGAAGATCAAGCCAAAAGCCATTAACCCAGGTATTATTGCCGGCCCGATGAATAATTGCGCAATCATGAAAAAGATGGACCCAATGCCGAGTTGCATGATCAATCCCGTAATCCAAAGTGGTTTTTTCACTAAGCTCCTGAAAAATTTAGCTTCTTTGGGTACTTCATTTACTACTTTCTTCTGAAACACGGAGCCCAGGTTATTAATGCTTCCGCTTGTTATTGCTAAAAAAACTCCTAAAATGTAGAATGATCCTTCCATTCCTTCTTATCATCTTGCATTTTTAATTGAAAAGATATATAACATTTGGTGGGATTCTTTAATAAAGGTTCTTTTCTTCAATTTTAAAAATAAATAGTTAATATCAAACCGCAATTATTGTCCAACAATTTTCAATTATTCAAATAAATATTTTTATTCTCCCTTGTTGATTGATCTGCAGCAAAACACATCAAATGGCTTTGAAGGGATTCTCTTGCGGAGGTCAATGGCTTTGCTTCTCCCCTAATTGTGGCCATGAAACCTTTTAATAAAGGCCAATCTTCCACGCCATGCTCGGATTGCCCCATTTTTATTTTAAAGGATGTTGTTTTTCCGGTTAGATGATCATAAAAAGATAAGGGCATTCCCATCATCGTGAATCTGCCAATAAGACTCCCCTTACTGCCGTCAATTCGAATAGTCCGCCCTTCTCGATAGGATTGCCCGTGCATCGTCAATGTTGCCAAAATTTGATTTGCGAATTCAATAATAGTTACTTGAGAGGCAACTTGATCATTATCGCAAGCATACACGCAACGCCCATAATTTCCTTCCTTTAAGGCTTTCAGAATGCCCTCATCGGATAGATCTTCAGATATGGTACTTATGGGCCATCCTCGATAGGGAGTGCGATTTTTTAAAATAGGAATTAAGGTTCTTGCCAATTTGGGATGATTTTTCCAAAATTGAATGAACACGCGCATGCCTTTTTTCTCGGTGAAAATGAGATCTTTATAAAATTGAACGGACTTGAGATAAAAATCAATCGCGTTATATTGACACGTGTTAAGATGGGGACATCCATCCGTGCACCTATTTGGAGCGCCTTCTGGACGATTTTTCTTTGTAAGATAACTTGGAGAGGAAAATGATGAAATCTTAACCGGATCAGCACCGGCAAACCAATATAGCATGTCCATATCGTGGCATGCCTTGGCTAATATCATCGGTGAAGTTTCTTTCGAGTCGCGCCACGTGCCTCTCACAAAACTATGAGCATACACCCAATAGCTCAAATCTATAGAGTAATTAATAGCGGTGATTTTGCCTAACTTACCAGAGTCAATGATTTCCTTAATTTTGCTAAACAATTTCGTGTACCTGAGCACGTGGCCTATTTGTAAAATTATACCCCTTTTTTCAGCAGTTTCTACTAATTGGCGGCATTCTTCCACTTTAGTAGCCATCGGTTTTTCCAATAGGACATGATATCCTTGTTCCATTGCTTTCGTGGCAGGTTCAAAATGCATTTGATCATTTGTGGTGAGAATTATGAAGTCCGCAAATTTAGGACGATCAAATACGTCTCTCCACTCGTTTAGTTGATTCTCTTGTTTTATATGATGCGCATTGGCTAAATTATTGCGCCGAATAGCATTGGGCTCTGCTACACCTACAATTTTCAATTCTTTAGGATATTCCAATGCATACGATGCATAGGCATGAGCTCCCCGGTCTCCAGCCCCTATAACAATTGCAGTTAATTGGTCCATTTATTGAATCCACCCTTTTCAATTACAATATTAAAATAATTTATTTACTTTTAAATTTATGACCCAAACAAATAAAAATTAAATTATTAAGGTCAAAATATACATTATTTTCTCTAATTGAAATCATTAGGATATATGGTTAAAAAAAAAATTAATTTTTAATTTTGATTTCTTTCCTATTTAATTGCTTCTAATTGTGCTTGCCGTTTAGCCAGCAAGAAGGAACTGATAATTATAAATGTCACTGAAATTACCACCAAAAAGGAAGACATGATACTGGGGGCTAATAATGAAAAAACCAAGAAATATACGAGAATGGGCGTGATTTGAATGGGAACTTGTTGTATTGGAATCATTCGGCTGGCATTTGCCACTTGAAATGCTTGGTTAATTTCTGCCATTCCGATTATACTTGAAACGACTAAAATCACGGCGGTTACAATAAAAAGAATTATCCCGCCCAAACTCGCATTACCAGTAAAAACTGCGGCAAAGAAGGCCATCATGGGGGCTACCCAAAAGTTAGTTAACGAAAATTGAAAACCTGAAGAGATGGACAGTAAAATTCCCTTAAATCTTGCGCTCTTCCTTTGAAGAATTTCGCAGAGTAAAGTCCCACCATATAGACTTACTGTAAAAACGGTCATATTAAAAATCAACATTCCTTGGAGCATGTCTATACCCGTAATATCTATACTTAATTCTGAGAGGCCCAATAAGAAAATTGCAACCACCATTATAATGATGCCTGAAATTTCCTCTTTTTTTAACGATTCTCCCACTATTTTTACTGAGCCGATAGCTAAAAAGATCAAGCCAAAAGCCATTAGGCCGGGAATGAGCGCCGGTCCAATATATAATTGAGCTATCATGAAAAAGATCGCACCAATTCCGTTTTGCATTATTAATCCAAAGAGCCAAAGCGGGTTTTTAATTAAACTCCTGAAAAATTTGGCTTCACCAGGCAAATCATTTACTACCTTTTTCTGAAAAACAGAGCCCAAATTATTCACGATCCCGCTTATTATTGCTAAAGAAACACCTAAAAGATAAAATGACCCTTCCATTATTGTTTAGCACATCTTTTTGATTTAAAAATATAAGAATTAATTTGTCAAATTTATTAATAAAGGTTTTTTTTTATTGCGATAGTAACAATGCGACGAACATGAACGTTTTGATTTTAAACTCCTAATGTTGAACTTTGATTTTTTTTTAATTTTAAATGTCATGTTAATTATTTTTGTTCCATTGCATTTTTGTTGGAACATGAATGCGAGTTTCTATGTTAGGTTCACTCATTTTTTCTGTAATGTAAATATATTTTTGATTTTTATCATTACTGAAGGCAGCAGGATTCCCATCTTTGTCCATCATGACAATATTCATGCGGCTTAAATAACGACCTTCTAAATCATTTAGATCGATCATTGCTTGCCGTCCCGCATCCAATAAGGAATAACCCATTTTAAGATAAAAAATAACGCTACGTGCAGTGCTAGCTCGTATCGCCATCTCCCCCATGCCAGTACAAGCCGCTGCTCCATAACGATTATCTGCGTACAAACCCGCCCCAATTATTGGAGAATCCCCTAATCTACCGGGGTATTTTCCCGCCCATCCACTCGTGCTTGTTCCAGCACAAATATTTCCTTCCTTATCTTGGGCAAGAAAATTAACCGTCCCGGTTATCATCCATAATTTATTAAAATCTTCCACTAATTTTTTAAAGTTAGGATCCTCCGAGGATTTTTGAACCATCCATTGAGCAGTTTTTTCGGGATCTGTTCCGATTTCCGTGAGTTTCCACAAGTCTGGTTATTTTTTTAATTTTTTTAAATCGATATCGGGTGATTCTGCTCTCAAACGCAGTTCCCAGAATTTCTGAATTTCGGGAGTGAGCAATTTTGATTTTTTAAAACCCATTTGATCTGCAAAATGTTCTGCACCAGCGCCCACGAGAAATACATGAGGTAAAAGGTCTATGATCTTTCTTGCGACGGAAATCGGGTGTTTAAATTCTTTCATGGCTCCAACAGCTCCTGCATTCAATGATTTACCGTCCATTATTCCTGCATCGAGCTCCACTTCACCCCGAATATTTGGAAACCCACCAAAGCCCACGCTATGGTCAATGGGGTTTGATTCTACCAATCGAATCCCTGCTTCAACAGCATCCATGGCTGAACCTCCCTTTTTTAATATTTCAATAGATTTTTTAATCCCGATTAATCCATTTGGAGAAGAAATGACGATCATGATGTTTATTCCTGATAAACTATCGCATTATTTATGAATATGATCGAATTAATTCAGCTCAGCTATTTAAATTTATTTTATTTCTAAAAGGTGTTATTTACATCACTATTTTCTTAAACACTTTAATCTGCACTTTTTATTCATGAGCATAATAAACTTCCAAAGGAACTTTGAGAATGAATTTCTTGCTAGGTTGACCGAAGGAATTAAAATTCACGACTTGCTCGATGAAATCGAGAACTCTTTAAAGCATGGTCTAATAATAGGTGGATATAACTGATAAAAAAAGTATTTTCTATAATAATTTTAGCGTGACTTACTCCATCATTTTATATAACCATTATCTTTAAACCAGTTAAATGCTTTTTCAACAGTTTTCTTGATGGGTGTTTGTGGCAAACCCAATTCGTTTATCGCTTTGGAACAATCAAAATGCTCTCCCATGTTTCCGAGCTTTACTTGTGATACCGAAACAATAGGAGCTTTTTTTGTAATGCGAGCTACCATCTGAAAAAGATACCCTAAAAATAAGGCAACATGATAGGGAATTTTCCTTGTTGGTGGTTTCACGCCCGCAATTTCTGCAATCATGTTAAAAAACTCTCCTACGAACAAGTTTTCATTGCCGAAAAGATATCTTTCCCCAATTCTTCCTTTCTTGGCAGCAAGAACATGTCCACGTGCCACATCTTCCACATCTATAACATTAATTGCTCCTTCAATATATCCGGGCATGTCCCCATTAGCAATATCCACGATTAACGCTCCAGAGGGTGTTGGCTTGCGGTCCCTCACTCCAATAACCAATGTAGGGTTTACTATTACTAAGGGAAGACCCCTCTCGCAAATTTTCTTCGCTTCTATTTCAGCATAATATTTTGAAATGGCATAATGATCTCCCGCCTCAAAACCGTTGAATTCTGCCTCCTCGTTGACATAATTCCCCGCACCATGAGAACCAATTGTATTGGAAGTGCTAGTATAAACAACTTTTTCTAATCCTTGGTTAAGTGCTTCTTCAAGAATATTTTTAGTACCCTCCACATTAATATCATAAAATAATTGCTTATCTGGCGCCCAATGATGGAAATAGGCAGCAATATGAAAAAGAGTATCACATCCTTTTAGCGCTGCTTTTACGGATTTTTTGTCCCGAATATCGCAATAGACCTTTTCCACATCCAGATTATCAATATTTAGCGTATCACTACTTTTTCTAATTGTGACCCGAATATCTTCACTATCTTTAATCAATTCTCTTACAATATTTGAACCCATAAACCCATTAGCGCCTGTTACCAGAACTGTCAAATTAATCACTTTTTATATTAGTTTTATTATATAGAATATTATTGCTTCTCAAAGTTATTAATTATTAAGTTATTGTTAATTTAATTAAATTTCTTAGTTTTTATTAATTATGATTCATTTCCAAAAATCTTAGAGAATGTTAATTAAATTTCATAATATATTAAAAGAGATGAAGAATTTTAAAAATTGGTAAGAATTTTAAAGCTTATTATAGACTACAACACGCACATATTAGGAAATGAAAAATTGAAAGAAAAATCATAACAAATTAATTTATTCACTCCATTTCGACGTACTTAAAATTACCATGCAATTATCCCAATATCGTTTTAGTTTAATATTGCTCTTATTCTTGATTTCAGCAGAGAGTTCTTTAAATAATTTTTGAATTTCAAATGTATGATAATATGTAATAGTTGGGGCAATCAAGGCAATCATGTATTCTTTTTTTTTTGCCCTTGTTTGTGCATCGGGGATGTAATCGAAATAGATAAAACAATCTTTTTGGATAGAATTCATTCTAAGTAAGAGATCCTCGGCTTCATTAATCGGATTTTCTCCATAAATTAGACGCGAGGAATGGAATAAATGTGCTCCTAACTTTTCAATTTTACTTTTATTTGGAAGATCTTCGGGATAAGATTTATCCAATAATGGTCCATCAGCATCATCCCATATGTAGAAAATCAAAATAACATCCATTTGATTTTTAATATTTAAAGTAATTTCTCGTTCAAAGTTCAGATGATTAATTTTAATTGTATTTTCTACCTGGAGAGATCTACTTTTTCGAGTGAGTTTTCCTATAATAATAGCTAATAGGTCATTTTCTTTAAAAGGTTTAGTGATATAATCATCCACCCCCATGCTTTTAGCGAATCGTATTTCTTTCGGAGAGGAGAGTCCGGTTAAAAAAATAAAGGGTATTTGACTCCACTGAGGATTTTTCATTACATTCATGAAGAATTGATACCCATCCATTCCAGGCATGCATATATCGCTCAAGATTATATCAGGGGGACTTTCTAATTTTAAGAGTTTTTCAATTGCGCGTTCCCCATTTTTTGCCGTAATGACACGGAAATTATTCAGTTCTAACATTATTGAGACACTTTCTAAAATGAGAGGATCATCATCCACTACTAATATTAAATTATTTTCCTTAGTTGTCTCAGATAACATATTTTAATTAAAGAAAACCTTTATAATTAAAAAATCAATTTTTAAGGAAATTTGACTTTCTATTTAAATATTTATTTTTTATCTAAATACATGTAATTTAAATGTCACAGTAATATTAAAATTTCTCTTCAAAAGAAGTGACTGGTGGTGTCCTATTCTAAGAGAATGTTTACAATATTTTGCCAAAAATAACTTATATTGTTTTTTTCTTCTCTTTTTACGCACATTGAAAGGTTATTCAATACTTTTTTTATGGATAAGGATTGAAGGTATGTGATGGAAGGAGAGATGACTCCAATCATATATGGGAACTCCTTAGCATTTTTAGTGTCATCCGGATAAGAATCAAAGAAGAGGTATCCCCTTTTTTTTAAATAATGCATGTCCAATAAAATAGTTTCTCCTTTCAATTTTGTGTTATCATTAAAAATCAAGCGGGAACTATTAAATACTTCTTCGCTAATCTTTTCGATAGTTGGTTTATCTATTACATCCTTAGGACAATAATCTTTCAAAGTAGGACCATATTCTTCATCCCAATATACAATGAACAAAAGGATATCTAACTTTTTTGGTTCACTTTTCGACGCTTTTTTAAGAGATGTTAATATGGAAGATTTATTAAGCTCATTATTTATTAATTTGGCATGTTCATTACGCCGTATTTTACCTTTTATTACCGCTAGTAAATCTTCCATCTGAAACGGCTTAGTAATATAATCATCAGCTCCCAATAACTTACCTAACCTAACATCATCTGGGGAACTTTTTGCTGAAAGAAAAATAAAGGGAATGGAATTCCATGTAGGATTAGAAGAAATCTTTAAAAAAAATTCATATCCATCTATGACCGGCATCATAATATCGCTCAAAATTAAATCTGGAACCTTATCCATCGTAGAAAGTTCTTTTAAAGCTTTTTCCGCACCCAATGCTGTAATCACATTATAATTGGAGGATTCCAGCGTAATCTTCAGATTCTTCAAGATATCCATATTATCTTCAACGACAAGAATTAAAGAATGGTGCATTTTTTTTATCCCTTTCTGTAAATGAGCTTGTGAATACCATAAAATAAAAAAATATAATATAAATAATAATCTTCTACTTAAATAAGATTATTTCACTACCGATTTTCTTAAATATAGTAATTGCTACTTATTTATATTTTTCTTTTAGGTTAATATTTGGAAAGATCAAGGAAAATGAGGAACCTTTTCCGATCTCACTTTCTACATGAATTTTACTACTGTGAAGTTCCATTAATTCTTTCGCAATGGGCAATCCTAACCCCGTTCCGCTGACCTGTTTTACATTTTTCCCTCTAAAATACCTTTCAAAGAGATGGGATAAATCTTCATTATCAATCCCGATTCCATCATCCGTTATTCTTATCAAGGTTCCATCAGATATCCCTACGTTTAAGGAATCTTCAACATAATCATGGGCTTCTATTTTAACAGAACCTCTATTCTTAGTGTATTTTACGGCATTACTC
Source organism: uncultured archaeon (assembly GCA_964388035.1). GTDB lineage: Archaea > Asgardarchaeota > Lokiarchaeia > Sigyniarchaeales > SOKP01 > JALGVJ01. The sequence goes on along the minus strand of CAYLZE010000043.1, from coordinate 6,520 downwards.
AGAATAATTCGCAAAACTTGCTCAATTCTTTTATAATCACCTCGAATTATTAAATCTTTTCCAATTTCACAAGTGAGATCAATATTTTTGATCTTAATTTGAGGTGCTAGTGATTTAACGGCCGATTTAACTAGGTCATCCACTTTAAATAGATCGAAATTTAATTTTATTTTTTTCTCATCTAAATAAGATCTAAGAAGTAAATCTTGAATAATTTCAGATGTATTTATTAAATTTTGATTTATGGTGTCGTAGAGATCTTTTTTCTGCTCCACTGTTAAGGAATCTTCAAACCTTTTTAAGTTTTCAATCGATTGCATTATGGCGGTTAATGGGGTCTTGATTTCGTGGGAAATATTCGAAATGAATTCAGTTAATTTTTTTTCAGCTAACTTTCTTTTTGTAATGTCCATGCAATAGATATTATAATAAGACTCTCCTTCAATCGGTGCAATAATGATTGATAAATACCGATTGTTTATTTCCTGTTCGTATCTCTGCAAAGATTTGGAGATTTTAACTTCTTTCAACATTGAATTAAGAAATGGGGGTATCCTTTTTTCCTCTTGGAGGTTGAGCATTTTTTTAGCTGGATTATTAGCATATAATATTTTTTCTTCATCAATTCTCATTACGGGAAAAGGATTTTCTTCGGGAAATTTGGCGAGATCCTTGATTTTATTTTCAAACAGCTTTAACTCCGTGATATCCATTGATACATCCAGAATTTGGTAGACTTCTCCTTTATCATTTTTAATCGGGATTTTATTGGTATTAACCCATCTT
>CAYLZE010000043.1:0-5634 GCA_964388035.1 uncultured archaeon | reverse complement strand
ACCCATCTTCTCCCCAATTTTGTTTCCCATAATTGTTCAATATTATCTTTAGGCTCCCCTGTTTTTGCTATCTCCAAATCATCTTCCCAGTATTGTTGGGCGAGGTCCTTGGGTGAAAATTCAAAAAGATTCATTCCTTCCGCTTCTGTTCTAGTTTGTCCACTCATACGCAAGTAATACTCATTAACCTTGAGAAGTCTATTGTGGGTATCTTTAATAAATAAGACTACATTAATATTGTTAAAAATCAGGTCAAGCTCTTCACTCAATTCTTTATATCTTTTTTCAGATTCTGCCAGTTTTCTGCCTTGTTCGTCTTTTATGGTAATGTCTTTAATAATTTTAAGATAAGAGATTTCACCCTCCAAATTAATTAAAGGAATGCCTTCAAATTTGAAATGTCTATTATCCAATTGAGAATGCCATTCGTATTCGAATTTATTACCTTTTTTAATTTCTTCTTTAGGACACCAAGGACAGATTTGTTCTAGTCCAAACACATGTTCATAACATTTTTTTCCATCGGGCCTTCCCACATTTTCTCGAAAACTAGTGTTATAAAATTCTATTTGAAAATCGGAATTTATAATATAATATATATTTTCATTGGGAGGTAAATGTAACTTTAATTTTTGCTCCAAATCTGCGAATAAAGAATCTTGCTCCTTTTGGTTTTTTATTATTGAGTTAATATCCATTTTTACCATCCGAATTAATTATATATTTAACTAAGGAGTAAATTTGATAGAATTTTAGTAGGAGAAAGTAACTCGAAAATCAAAATAAAAAATATACTAAGCATCATTAAGCAGCTATTATTTTTAATGTTTTTGTCGAGATATCAAATTTTATAAGAAAGATTATAAAATTTGATCTTTTTTGCCCAAAAAACCAATAGTTTGATTAATGGGTTCTTTAAATTGAATTCCTTGCGAAGTAATAATGTATTCACGAATTCTTTTTTCATGATCGGAATCGCGCATTTTCAAGATAACCATCCCTCGTTTTAAGCCTCCATCGGTTTCAAACATCCGTAATAAAATGATTGTATCTGCGAGCGTTGAAACATGCTGTTTTACAAGTGAAAACAAATCTTTACTATTGAAAGATGTCGTGAGATATAATCCCGTGATGTTTCGTGCTCGCGTGACCAAAAGTAAATGGATTAGTGATTCTCGAAAAATTCTAACATCAGAAATCCGTTCTAATGCAGAAAGACTATCTATTAATAAAATATCTGGGTTAAACATGGTAATTAAGTCCTGAATTTTTACTAAATGATTCTCAATACTTTCAGATTCCGGATAAATATTAAATAATATACAGCGCCCCTCCTTTTCTTCTTTCTCCAAATCCAAGTTCAGCATTCTAGCTTTACATAAGATACGTTCCCGGCTTTCTTCGAAATTTATCAACATGCACTTTTTCCCCGAGTTCAATGCTTTTTCTATCATGGAGATGGATAATATTGTTTTTCCCGTTCCCGTGGATCCAGAGATTAAAATATTAGAACCAAGATAATATCCCCCCCCCAGCATTTCATCTAATTGATGTATTCCGCTCTGCATTCTTTCTTGGCGAAATTCATAGCTTAAGGGTTCTCTTAAGAATGTGATGACCACTACTCCTTTATTAGGCTGAATAGTAAAAGAATATTGCCCTCTGTGATGTGTTGTACCTCGAAATTTCAAGATTTCTATGGTTCTTCTTCTTTTTTCTCCATCAATTGCATTTTTTAATAATATAACATTGTCACTTACAAAATCTTCCAAATGACATCGGGAAATAGTGTTTTCATCTTCATAGCGTTCTGCAGTAATTAAGGACGTGATCGAAGAGGAATTCAATTGATGGGTTAAGCGGATCAGTTCCCTTCGAATTATTTCAAGATTGGGAAACCTCATTAATAACGCCGTAATGGAATCCATGACTATTCGTTTAGCATTTATTTCCTTGATTTTATGTTTTATTCGGAGTATCAATCCATTTAAATCATAATTTCCACTAATAATGTACTCTTCATGCAATAAATTAGAAAGATCAATAAATCTCCACAATCCCATGTCTTCCCATTCCTTAATGTCCCAGCCAAATCCTTGCACATTTTTAATTATATCTTTTGGAGTTTCTTCAAAAGTAATAAAAATTCCCGCTTCTTTAGATTGTTCAATTCCCCCTCTTAAAAATTGAATAGAAAAAATAGTTTTACCACTTCCAGGTGATCCGGATAATAGAGTCATTCTTCCCTTAGGAAAACCTCCTAAAGAAATCTCATCAAATCCTTCTATCCCCGAAGGTATTTTTAAAACAGATTCTTCCCCGCTCTTTCCCATGACCATCTTAATTATTCATTAATTTGTAAGTATACTACAATTTAAGTTTGTAAAATCTCCCACAAATTTTCTAATTGGTTTTGGACATCCCCTAATTAATAAGGGTGTGGCGGTGATGTTATAGGATTCCATTAAATTGGGATTCTCTAAAATATTAATTGTGATTATATCATACTCAACATCGGGTTGGTTTTTAAAAAAAGTATCTAAAACATTTAAAATTTTTGTTGAATTTCCATTTTGCCCCACGACAAATAGTAGAAAATGAAATTTACGCATTATTAACTATTCCTCTTTCCTTTTATTTCAAAATAAAAATTCTTCAAATTTTCAAAAAAACCCACTTTAATTTAAACAGTTCATCTCATTACTCTTAATTTAATAGATATTAAGGGTTATTTAAATTTTAGGATTTATACTTATACATTAAATTTGAAATTTACTTTCAATTAACATGTGCTTGAGGATTATTATTCAAAAATAATTCTTTATCATCAGTTAAAAAAGCATTTTCTTCTCAAAAACCGTGTATATTGATGTTTTATAGAGTTCTAAGTACCAGTCATTAGAGATCACGTTTTTTATTAATTCGGAGAGTTCTTTAATTTTTTCTTCAGTTAGATTGGGGCGAATTTCCTTTAAATTTGGATCTGCTTTATGTAAAAAAACCGTCAAGGGAGGATGTTGGTTTAACTTTTTCAAGCGATCCAATATATTTTTTAAATAGGTTAAGGAAAGATCATATTTTTCATTATCCTGGATATCAATGACATAAATTAATTTACTGGCCCCTCTTAAATAGGTTTCATAATCTTCTAAATATTCATCTCGGTAAAATTTCTGCCCTCCAAAATCCCAGATTCGATACTTTGCGTCCTTAATGACCATATCGGTTATTTTTGTTCCTTTTGTGGGGCTTAAGGAAAGAAAGTTTAAAAGATTCACATCTCCCGTGAGACTTAAAACAATAGATGTTTTCCCAACATTATCGAGGCCCATCACTAAAATTTTTTTCAAGCCTTCTTTTTGCTCCAGTTCATCCCCATCGTCTATAAGTTCCTTCTCTTCCATTTCTTCATCATTTTTCGTGTTCATAGTTTAAAATCAGCAAAAAATTTCTTTCTTTCTAATCACGTTTATAAATCTAAACAAGGAGATCCAAATCATCACTTTTCTTGATCTTCGCATATTTTTCTTTTTCAATATCCAAAATCATGGAGTTCACAGCCGATAGAACTTTAAAAATCTCATTATGACGCACGGAATATGTCTTGATATTGTCTATTCTTTCAATATCTAACAATCCCGCCTTTATTAGAACATTTAATTGTTGGGAGGTGTAAGATTGACTAATATCTAAAATATCTTGAATTTCTGTGGCGTTTTTTTTTGTATCTTTTAATAATTTCAGTATTCCTATTCTGACGGGGTCGCTCAAGACCTTAAAAAACTCCGCAATGTATCCATTTACTTCTTCGTCGATAACCATATGTTAATAATAATAAAAATGTCTTTATAAAGGTTTAAGTTATAAATATTTAATTTAAGGTGATTCCCTACTTCTAAAATAATTTTTTTTTCCATATTCCAAAATACCCTCGCTATTCTTTTCCACCTCAGAGGAAAAAACAATTAAGAAGAATATCCCATCCCATTAACTTAAGAGATAAAGTCTTAATATGACACGATGTAGGATTCCTTCCATAAATTCATGCAATTTAAGATATATTAGTTAGAAGACCTATCCAGTTCTCTTCACGTCTCCATATTGTATGCTAATGCTATATTCGAAGTTTCTCTGACTTAAATAAGCCTATTTCACGGTAATAACAAAATTAACCTTTCTACAGGAAGGTTTTTGGATAAGCTCTTGAAAGTAATGAATCGCATCGTGAACGACTTCTTCATTTAACTCCCCATGTTAAGGAACCATCAAAATTGTGCTTATGGATAATATCCGAGATTATAGGCATATGAAAGATTTGCCTTTATTTTACGCGATTTAAGCCCAAAATAAAGAGAAATTGGATCCCATCTTTCATTTACAAAATTAAAAAATATAAATCTTGATAAGATTTTCCTTCTTTTTATGTTGTTGTATCTTTTTATATTATTATTTTTTTTGGTAAGTGGATTTTTTCATGGGTTGTATTTGGATTTAACTTCAAGCAAATTCCAAGGGTAGTTGCACTATTTTAATTCTCAATAAAAAAATTTAAAGATTTATGAAATAAAGAGATGTTTTAAATACTCGCAATAAAAAAGCTAGTAACTTTTTTTGATATTTAATGCATTGCTCAATGGATCATCGGATTAGGAATTAACCTAAAATACTTCTATTATTCCTTAGGATTTACAAAATAGATCAATTTGAATTAGTTTTCTCAAATTTTAATACTTGGCATATAAATTGAAAATTGCTCTGGAATTTTAAGGATTTTTGGCCATTTTTGATCATATTAATATCGTTATATCACTTAATCATTATATTTAAATATTGAAGTATGTTAGTATTTTATAATTACCGACAAAATTTTACAAAAAAGGAAGAGGTTGACTAGATGAAAAAATTTATAGATTTTGACAAGGAGAAATTAACTTTTAATGTAAATTTCTATTTTGATGATGAAAAACTAGTGATTAAAACGCCTCTTCATTTAGAAAAAAATCAAGAGAAAGAAGCAAGCACTAAATTCGATGATCTTAGCATTGAGAAGTTCGAGCTTTCTAACAAGGTTTTTTTATCGTCCTTTTAAAATAATTTTAACTTCACCTATTTTTTCTAGGTAAAATTTGCGCTAGCCATTAATTTTTTAATAATAGGGAATAAACTGCAATTGTTTTATTTAATTGATTTAAAGGTCTAAATCATAAAAAGTATCTTAAAAAAAAATAAATAAAGTAAATTGAGACGGGATTAAAAAAAATTATACTTGTCCTAAATTCATATCTGACATTCTTAGCGCATATCGCAAATCTTGTTCTCCTATGAACCCCAAAATATGTTTATCTCTCTTCGCGTTCACGATTACGATCCCAGGTAAATCCTTCCCCGTGGACGATAATTTATTTAACACTTCTTCTCCGGTAGCGTCATCTTCCACGGTTGGAAAGTCTGATAATTTGGCTGTTATATCTGCAATCGTCCTGGTTTTTCGCAATTCTAGAGCTATTCTACCGATATCAGAAAGGTGGACGAGCCCGATTATTTGCCCATTTTGTTCTACGGGGAAGTAATTTTGCCGATAAACGCTGAAATAATTCTGTATTGCATTTGAAATCGTGGTATTTGCTGGGATTT
>CAYLZE010000042.1:0-39748 GCA_964388035.1 uncultured archaeon | reverse complement strand
GAATACGAGGATTTTAAGAGTTTTCCGATAAAAAGGGAGGATATACATGGAGATCCTCCTCACAAATTAATTGCTTATTTTGATAAGTTTTTAAACGTGGAAGAATTTAAAGTCGAGGATATTTTAGAAACAGATCTTTCTTATACTGAGGAACTTACTAAACAGGTATTAAAGGAATTAGATTTAACAAATGAAGAAATTGAATTATACTTTTTAGCTACGGGGCGAGATGTGGTATCATTGGGGGAAATCTCACTTTTAATTGATAAACCTAAAGATGAATGTCACGTTATCGCTAAAAAATTTGTTGAGAAAGGATTGTTTAAGGAAATACTGGGAGTTACTCCCCATTATTCGCCCTTACCACCGTATGCTGCATTAAAAGAGCAATTAAAGAGATTCGATTCGTTCATATCAGAAATAAAAGAAAGAGTACCAAATGAATTAAATAGTTCTTTTTCCAGTGTTGAAGCTAAGGCTAAAGGTATCCAAGAACTAAATGAATATGTTGATTTTATGGAAGGCATGAAAGATCAAATGCTTTCACAGATGACAACACAGAAAGAAGATTTCAATAAGACTCTTACAAGCATCTTACAAATTAAGGATATTACGAAGGTACTGAGAACCCTTGATCAAGATACAAAAGAACTTTTAAAAATACAAATTGAAGAAATCAGGCAACAATTTGAAGAAATTAAAGATAAAATTTCAAAAAACTTGGTGAAATTACGGTTAGGTGTAATCCAACAAACAGTTGAAAAAGTAATTGCAAATGTATTTGAAGATGGGGTTAAAAAAGTAACAGAAAGTTTTAACAAGAATTTCATTTCCAAACAGACCAATTTACTTAATAATATCGAATCAAACATAGGAAAAATCACGTCCTCAAGTACGGATTCTGCTGAGAAAATTAAAGATGTTTTTGGAGTAATTAGTGATAATTTTAATTCAGCGGTACTTAAGTCAGAAGAAAAAATTACGGGAATATCAGATAAAATTATTGAATCATTTGACGAGTTAAGAAAGGTATTTTCCACGGAGGTTATTGATACATTACGGACCGTTTTATCAGAAATCGTGGATCGTGTAAAATTAAGCGAAGAAACAACACAAAAATTCTGGGATCGCTCAAAGCGAGCAACAATCATAACAATGAAAGATATTTGGTTTATTCGTTCAATTGAAGCGGCTAAAGCTCACATGCGGGAACAAATCCCTAAGACTAAAATGCGTCTTCTAATAGTTACGCCCCACTTGACAGATATTGATATGAATTTGATTAAAAATAGTCCAATACATACTAATATACGAATTGCCACCAATTTCGATGTTAATTCACCCGTTGATAGACCTATATTGGAATCATTAAATGAGCTATCCAACGTCTCTTATAGATATCGAGATAAAGCAGATTTATTGGGAATAAATCGGGATTATGAAGAGATACTGTTATGTGTGATGTCAAAAACAGAGATAAAGGACCGGGAGATAATTGAATTTGCAGGCATCGGGAGTGTTATGCAAGAACATATACAAATTTTCGTTCCTATTCTTGAAGAAGCATGGGTCAACGCAAAAAAGGATGTCCAACAATTGATCAGTAAACCCGTTTCAAGTAGTCAACAAGCAATTTCCCAAAAAGTGACTACGATTAATGAGGTAAAGCAAGAAGTTATCTTGAAAGAGGAGTCTCAACCACCTCAACCTCAATCTCAACCAATATCAAGTATTTCTAAATTAGAATCACCTTTTGAAAGTAAATCCATAAATACATTTGAATCTAAATTTGAATCTAAACCTACTATTGTTAACGAAAGCTTCACAAATGGTGAGGGTATGAACATTAAAGAAGCATTTGATGGTCTAAGAAAGAATTTGGATCATTTATCTCAAAAAGATATTTCCAAAGTTTTAATGGAATTAAAAAACGAAATTAATCGGGTGCAAGGATATTCCAGTGTTTTAGATCAAATTGAACTGGCTGCATCTCCTTTATCAGCAGATACTCCTTTAGGTAAGTCAGAGATTCAAGCTTTAGAGAGGAAAATCGATTTTTGGCGGAATAAATTGAGGATTTAAATTTCTAATGGTCAAAGGGAATAAAATCATTTACTTTCCATCAATCGTATTAAATCTGTTAAAAAAATAGTGAATTTTATAACCATCTATTTCTTAATCATAAAAAATCGATTATACAAGAAAATGAAAAGAAATCCAACCCCAAAAAACAGAACCACTAAAAAATTATAGTCGCCAGGAAGGGTTGTAAAATAAATTCCCACAAGCATCAATTCTATGGTGATAATTAGACCTAAGAGGATTCCCACAATAGCTATTCCTAAAAAAAGATACCCAAACAAAAAATTTAAAGTTTGAGTGTATACGACGTTATTTTTAAGCTTTCCACTTATTTGAATTTTAGAATTCGACTTTTTTTGTAATTGGGTCTTAATTGCTTTTAACTGAATTAATTGTTCAAAATTCGCTTTTGAATAATTTTCTTTCAGAATTTCTTCAAGTTGGTCTTCTTCCCTTTTCAATCTATTTAAAAGTAGTGAATTCAAATAGAATTGATTATTACTTTTACTTTTTGTTTCTTTAGAAATATTTAGACTATTTTGAATCATATCAACGTCAGGAGGATATATTTTTTTAACTTTCATAGCTAAATCGGGAAGATCCAATTTTCTCAATTCATAATAAATTTCATTTAGCGATTTTATATATTCTTTTATTAAATTTCCTTTTTTCCTGGAGAATTCCATTTCAATTCCTCGTAATTTATCGATCCATTCTTCTTCAAACAACTTAAAATTAAAATGTTGATATACTACTTCTTGGATAAAAAGCATGTATTGATAAAGTAGTTCGTTATGATCTATTTTCCGCGGTCGTAATCCAAGCTCGATCCCTATAATGTTTAACTGATTACTTATTAAGCTTATTGCGACGGTTGCAAGTTTATTAAAATTGTGAGTTGTCGTGCAAATTTCGGTTAATTCCATTACTTTATTATCCAAATATGAGCTTTTCATTTTGTTATTCCTCTAAGGTTTTTTTTTGTAATTCGATAACAAGTTCTTCTTCAGCAATTAACTTCTCAAAATCAATTTCTTCCACATTTGCTTTTATCAATCTATCTCGCTTATATGCAAAACTATTTTTTTCTTCTTCAAATTTCACGAGAATCGTATAATAATGTATAAGGTAAGGAAAAATTAAGATAAAGGAAAATACCATCAAAATATATCCAAATCCAATCGAATAGTAATAAGTATAGGTATATGAATCAATTTGATTTATTTTTACCGCGAAAGGGAAATAATATTGGTTAACAGTTAAGTAATGAACGGGAAAGAGTAAAATATAAAATCCCATTAGGGTTAGGAGCATTAAATTACTAAGCGCAAATAGTTTTAAAGGTTCGAAATCTTCTGTATTGTCTATATCTTTAAAAATTATATGATAGAGAGCGATAATAATTAGCATTATCAATAATACATGTAAAGTTAATGGAAAATCAAGGTCCTTTGGCTTAGCTAACAAATTATTTTCATTCAAAAAAGAATGCCAACCTTCAAATAAGGAATAACTCCAATTTCCCTTTAAAAGATCGCCTTCATATACGCTCCAAATATACCAATCACAAAACGTGGAAAATAGTGCTAAGAAAAGCCCAATTATGGCCATGGATTTAAAAAATTCTTTTATTTTGATTTGCATTTAACTTGACCACCCTTATTTAATTTTTAAGGATCCCGTTCTATCTTTTTTAAAATATTTCATTTTCTTTTAAATTAGTTTTTGGATTAGGAAGAATTATTAAAAATTTCGAATAGTTTTTTATCGTCGATCTTTCCCAATTCAAAAAGAAATTGATTGATATAGCTTTCAGAAAATTCATTTTGAAGCATGTATATATCTTTTTGAATAAGTTTAAGAGAAGGGTTGAAAGTATATGTTTGTCGGAGCAACTCAGTATTTAACTGTTTCCTTTTTTGTAAATATTTTAAGCTCGTGAAACTTAGGATCATGACATATAATAAGAAAAGTCCTATTAAAATGTTAAAAAACTCTGGCAAAAAACCATTATATAAGGTCATTATTACAATAGAGAAAATTCCTGAAGCTAAAAATGGAATTGAAAGGCTTCTCGCACGCGATAAAAGATCATAAATCGAGATAATTTTCTCTTTTCTTAACTTTTTACGTTGGGATATTTGTTCATATAATTCTGATTGCTTATTCAAGTAAGTCAATGCTACATCTAATTTTTCAAGTGATATTACGTGTAAATTTCGAGTGCGTTGATATGCTAAAGGAATCCTCCAATCGGATGTTTTCACAGGTTTTTCAGTTAATAAAATAGGATATATAACTCTTTTATAAAAAACCAATCCCTCTCTAAAATAATTTTTTCTCGCTTGCCTTATTTTATCGAATTTACTCTTGAAAGAAGGTATTATATTTTGTGATTCAGACTCCATAAAGGTAAATGAATTCAATTCCTCAAGCAAGGTTTTTTCGTCAAAACTAGAGTAAAATTGCTGAAATAGTGGAGAATAGGAAATTTTTTTTTGTTTATTATCTTCAACACGTGCATTTAATTCTCCGTTTTCTACCACGAGGGGGCATTTAATGTTGCATAAGATAATTGGAAAAAACATAACTAGTTTAAGATGAGCATCTACTTCAATTTCCTTTACTCCTAATAATTCGAAAAAATGTTTATTATTGAAATTCTCTTTTGAGGGATGAAAAATTGCAAAACCTAGATTCCTTAGTAAATTGGTCGCGGAGGAAAGAAGTTTATCTTTATCTGCAGGAGGTAAAATTAAAGAACTTGGTGAAAGGGGTGACAACTGGGACTCAACTTGAGAATTGTGATAAACCTCACCATTTTCTAAAGCATTTTCCAGATAATTCGATACTTCAGATTTATCATTACAAGAATCTGTTGATATTTCTTCCAGGAAATGGTTAGGAATTCCTTCCATCACGGAAGATTTTTCCTGCTCATCTACCAAATTATTATTTAATCCTAAACAATCTTCATTCATATTCAAAGATAGTATTATAATGAAAATATTTAAAAAAAAAATTGAAAAATGCTCTCTTAATTGAATTTGGATTTAAATGTAAAATATCACATTTTAATATAATCTATTTTTTCCCAAAAATTGAACTTAATTTAATTCTCGACAAAATTAGAAAAACAGCACAGTCCTCTTATTTAATTATTTAGTATGATGATTAAAAAATGGTGAGACAATTTCTTTTTTTTTTAATAATAAGGATTTAAAATATATTTTAAAAAATGGTAAAAATGATGACTCTAAACATAAGAAATGAGATATATAATTATCTTCCGTCTAGGGCGTTTAATGATAATCAATTCTTTGAAGAAATTCGAAATGTCTTCGTTTCTTTTTTATCTGTCATGAATAATGGCAAGTCCTCAGAAGAAGTCAGCGAAATTAACGGAAAACCGCCTGAATTTATTAAGCAAATACTTGAAAAAGAAATTTAACCCTCATAATTTATTTTTTTAGTAAATGGATAATTTTTCACTTACTTTTTAAAAAAATTCTATATCCATTGGACAAAATTCAAGAGTTAAATAAAAAAAAAATACATACTATCTTTAAAAAAGGAACTACTTTCCTCTTTTCAAGTTTTTATAATTTTTAAAATTTTTCATTTTCGTGAATGTCGTGATGCTTATCACAAATCCGGGCAAGATTGTAAGAGTTAAACCGAATGATAATGAATCCGTTAAATCTACCAATTCCGATAATTGAGATGGAGGCGGTGTTTCCGGTATTATTTCATTCTTATCTGGGGGGGGAGTATCGTTTTTTGGTGTTTCGCCCGCGTGATTCTCATCGATAACTCCTGTGAAGATAACCTTATATACTGTTACTTCTTCTTCCCGCACGTTGCCTGCTTGATCATCCGCGAAAAAAACAATCCTTAGTGTAGAATTGCCAAACAGCACCCAAATTTGTGGATCGATGTTACCTATGTAGGTAAATTGAGAGTACTCATTCGTATAATTAATATAGTCTAAGAATGTAGAAGATGTAGTGTAAGTTCCATTGGTTAAATAATATCCCGCCTTATTGAGGTTAATCTCCTCGATATTTAAGTAAAAAGAAGGTGGTTCTATTCCGAAGGTACTGGTTTGGTTCGGTTCAAAAATGGTAATGGTGGGCAAAAGACTATCTTTTTGAATATGAACGCTTTTCCAACCTATATTCCCTAAAGTATCATTTGCATAAAAAGTAACCGTTACATCCCCATCTTTCATCAAATTCCAGCCAGTTTGAGAGATTCTAAACTCGGTTAAAAGATCAAAATAAATAGCTCCGCTAGTGTTAACAGTGTCTTGTAATGTATACCATGACTCATGGAGAAAAGCATTAGAAATAGGAATCGAGATGTTTAGATCGAAATTGGGTGCGATTCCTCCTTGAATTTGATGTACATGAGGCTCACGTATTAATATTTCTGGGGATAATAAACTCTTCTTTATCAAAATTTCATCAAATCCAATATTACCTTCAGAATCATTAACATAAAATGTTACATTTATAATTCCTTCGTCGAGTTCATTCCAGACTTGTGGATCCAAGGTACAATTATTTGAAAATGGATGATTTTTCGAATTATTCCCGATGGAATACCATATCTGCTCCAAATCTTTTATCCTTGCATCTAATACGAAGTAAGGGGGGTTCGTTCCAAAAATTTCTAATGTTGATGGAGAGATAATTGTAATAAATAATTCTTTTACGGAAAATAAAAAAATGGGATCTACTTCAAAATCATTTTCCATCATGAATTCAAAAGAATAAGTACCTGCTTCTGCGGGGACGTAAGAAAAATTAATGGAGCTAAAGTGATCATGATCAGTAATAATCAGCTGGAAAGTATCAAGAATAGCATCGTTTCGGGAAACAATTACATTCACTTTTGAATTTGACAAATTATGAGAGGTTGCATCCGTGATAATTGAACTATTTATGGAAATTGTTAATTTATCATTTTCTTTAACTATTATTTTATCCAAGTTTAATTCATAACTCGTATAGAAGGATATATTAACTTGTTCTTGAAGAATGGATTGATTATGCACACACAAGACACCAGTAATTTTAGGATAATTATTTGCATTATATGGAACGTAAATAATTCCCTTAAAACTATCATCAGTTTGTCGCATGAGAGGAATAGTTCCTAATTGAGCACTTTCAAATTGCATTGTAATATTTTCATTTTCATCGTTCGTTATCATATTATAATATGTTGCTCTCAGCACATTGGATGATTCGAGGGAGATATTCTTAAAATAGTCCACATGTAATTGAAGCGGACTCTCTATTGCCATTTCTTCTACCCATGCGAGATACCTTTGTTTTACTATTCTTTTTGATGGAGTGCTAAAAAATTCATGTAATTCTTCGGAATATATATTGGTAATTAAATTACGAATTGCAGAATAATTAAAGTTTAATTCGAGGGCCAACAACATGTTAATCTTGAAAGAATAATAGAGTGATTCAATATTGTTATACTTTAGTTCCATTTCTAAAAAATTTCTAATTTTTTGAGTGTCTAATCCTTGGTATCCTAAAGATTTCAGGATATAAATAAAATAATAAGTGGTCTTTAGAATTTCGATCTCATTTTCCGAATAAGCAGGTTGGAAAAAGAGGAAAGATGTTGTTTCATTTTTTAGATTAATAATATATGAAATCAATGCATCGCAATCTAGAGATAAGGATGAAATATTCCCTAAACCGAGATAGCGAGCTAAAAGCTGCAGTGTTTGGACTGCATAAAAGGTATGCTCGGGATATACATATTTATTTTGAAGGTCCAAACCATAATACCGAGTAATTCCATCAGGTAAAAAGCCGCCATAATTTGGAAATCCTGGTTCTAAAAATTGATAAGAGAGAATGGAGTTGAGAAGCGCCTTCAAATCGCATTCCATGGCAAAATCGTCCAACATGTTTAATTTGTTGAGCGTATCGAGGGCAAAAAAAGTTGATTCTTGATCATCCTCCATCGCAATCTGGGAATAACGCTCGTGCGTTCCTTTACTATAATAATCGATAGGCAGCCCGCGAAAATGCGGTTCATCTTGGTCGAAGACCGTATAAGTATAAAAATAATAGGTATCAAGAATTGAGAGATTCATAAAGGTACGTTCTATGTTTGAATAAATTTCATTAACATTTAAGTAATTTAATTGGTCATGAGCTGCAAATACGGATACAATGGTATTCAGTAAATCTTGAGTGGTATAATCTATTGATAGAAGAGAATATCCATTCTGATGGTAATATAATTCAAGCGCTTGAGATATTTCTTCCCTGTTTTGAGTATTCAAAGATCCGATTCTCTGCGTGTTATTTAAAGCCCTAATTATTTGAAAAGTATAAAGCAATTCGTGATTAGATATAGTTAATGATTTATCCCAAGTTCCAATGGAATTGCGATTATTTAATAAATATTGAAGTGTACTTGTAATATTCAAATCATTAAATTGAGTAATATAGGCAAGCTCAAGACCTAAAGCGGTGGAAACTAAGCTCCAATAATCAAAAGAAAAATACTTATTTTGAGGGCCCATACGAAAGAAATGATCCTCAGAATTATATAAATAAGAGAGATATGAATGAAACGTGTCCAAATTTATAGAATCCAATCTTTGAAAAAGATCCAAAATTTTTAGACAGTAATAAGAAGCTAAAAGGTTAGTATCGTCAATTTGTAAGCTATTAAAGTCTTTTTCTAAATCATTATAAAATCCGCCATAATGAATACCTGTTTCAGTACACTGCAAATCGGATAAAAATTGAACTATTTGCTCTTTTTCTAAGAGATATTGATTCCAATTTTCCATTAGGCAATTTAAGGCTTGCACAGCATAAAAAGTGTTATCCGCAGTAGATAAATTAAAAGACCCCGAGAATTCATAACCATTTGGTCTACCGAAAAATCCTGAACTCGCAGGATTATAACAACTCCATATAAAATCAATCATTTTTTGACCATCTATGAGGTCGAGTTGATTAAGAATTTCAAGAGAAAGAACTGCATAACAATTAATTTCTAATTGAGAAGTTAACCAATAATACATGTTTTTATCAGAGTCCATATCCAAATATCGCTGAACATAAGCATCCTCGAAAGTGCCAGATAGGGGGTCATAAAATGACATGATATATTGCGTCACCGTTGTCTGATTAATTTCATTTAAGTTATCAATACTTTTTAAAATAAATAACGCGTAATACGTTGCATGAATTGAAGAAACATGGATATCGGGAAAAAATCCACATGTTGCTTGATCGTTCAATTTGGCTGTTCGGATTTCTTCCAATATTTCATTTGTATAATTAAGTGAATTCGAACTAATCGGTTTAGATGCAGAGTCATCTTTAATATAGGATTCCTTTTCTAAATGATCCCCATGGTTTTCTTGTTGAAAGGTAATCGAATTATTTGTAATCTCTGAAGCCTTGGAATTGAATGGTATGATGCTGAGGAAAAAAACCAAGACTAAGTAAAAAAGTATTTTTTCTGATTTCATTTTTCAAAATTAATAATTCTATTTGTTGAATTATTATTTTAGAATTATTTAAAAAAAAACTCTAAAGTGGGTGTTAGAAGACATCCCTCTTAAAAGGAATTCATTAATGAATAGCGGGAGCTTCTTTATTTCTCGAGTATATAAATAAAACTTTTTTCATTTGTCGAGTTATTAATTAGTTATGAGTAATAAAAGAGAAGCCATTCCCATTGCAAAACAGATTGTACAGAAGGTAATGAAAGATGAATCGCTTCTTCTTGGAGTCATTGAAGCAATTACTGCCAAAAACGAAGCAATTAGATATCCTAATGCGATTGCATTAGAAGAGTTAATAAAAAAAATTCCTGAAAAAATCTATCCGCAATTTGATTACTTCATCGAGCTAACAAGAAGTAAAAATGCCTTTCACAGAGTTATTGGATTGAGTACAATTGCAGGTCTCACCAAAGTTGATAAAGAAAATAAATTTGATTTACATTTTGACCTGATTTTTAATATGATGGATGATTCAAGCATCATGGTAGTAAGAAATCTCGTGTTTGTTTCAAATGAAATTATTAATAACAAACCGTATTTATTAGGAAAAGTAACTGAAAAACTCTTGAAAATTGATGAAACTCATCATGATCCGAAACGTTCGGCACTAATTTGGGGGGATATTATCGAAGTATTGGGAAATCATTTTGAAAATTCTAAGGAAAAAGGAGAAATCATTAATTTTGCACGCAAGCAATTAAAGAGTACAAGTCCAAGTACCGTTAAAAAAGCTAAGGAATTTCTTAATAAATACGTAATGTAGATTTATTTATTCTGATTCAGTATTGAACTCTATCAATACAAAAACATCTTAGTTTAACGGAAAGAAATTCTAATTTATTTTAATATCAAATTTAAAATATTGCATATTCAAAATAAGCAAAAGGCAATCATTTATCAGTTAATGATATCCTTTAGAGAACCAATTATTGAATGAACCAAATAGAGAAAAAATGTCGAAGTTAATTAATAATGCTCCAAATGCGGCTATTATGACACCTTGAACCATTAATTTCACACCTTTTGTAGATCTCGTGCAGATCACCGTGAATAAACCCCAAGTAAGCATTAAACACCCTAAAATAATTAGAACTTGACCAATTGAAGAAAATAAATTCCCAAGCATTAAAAGGAGAGGAGAACCGAATTTCGTGCTCAATGACCGTCCATAAAAAGGATATAGTAATATAATTAAGATTAATAGCATAAAAAATCCCCATACTATTATTTTTCCTTTTTTAGGTCTGTTTGCACCCATTTAAGCAATCATTCTCTTTCTTATTCATTCTTTATTCATTAATCCTTTAGTAGCAGAACTATTTAAAAAAAAAATTCAAATTTTCTTTCATATTTTCATCAATTAAGCTAATACCTGCCAGAAAACAGCTATAGATGATGATAGGTGCTTATTTTTAAATAACAATTCTCAATTTTGAGGATTTTTTAATTTTTCGGGAAATTAATAGTTTTAAAAAGATTAATTTCCTAACATTGCTAAAACCTTCTGCTTGATTTGTTCTATATCATCCGCATTATGATTTTTGCGTTCTTCAGGATATTTTCCAAGAATAGATGGATTATCAATAGATTTATGATCACCAAAAGCTTGGAGAGCCATAAAAACCATCATTAAATTATTAAAGGATTGGGAATCATCATCATTGCCTTTTCGCTTAATTCCTAAAAATCCTGACTTTTGTCTTCGTTTGATCTTGAAAAAAGCATATAACCCTAATACGCTTCCAACTATTATTAAAACAGCAATTGGATTTTTTTGATATGATAATAAAAATGCTATAAATAAAATGAAATAACATAAAATTTTGCTCATAATCCTATTAAATATCTCATTTTTTCATTGTTGTATTATTTATTGGGTTTTAAATGAATTTAGTTTTTAGATCAAATCATTCATGATCTATCTTTTGTACGAAACTATTTAATAAAAAATTAATAATTGAAACATTTAGATATTCAACTATTTTAATTTAAATGGATTGACAAAAATGACAAATTGGAAAACCAGCACATACTTCATTTTTAAATACGACTTGAAATTACAAATTGTGTTGAATTAATTTCAACATATTAGGAAATAGTAGGGATATTAATCGCGAAGTCTTTAACTTAATTCTAACGTTAAGACTTGCATTCATGATAAATCGAGTTAGTTGCTAGCTTGATTTTGAAACAGGATTAATAAATTCAAATTAAGAAAAAAGAAAAAGAGAAATAAAAAATGGCAATAAAGAATAAAGATAGGCCCCAATCAATCAATACAGGTGTGATCCTGTCCTGCGATATGTGTGGCTCTGAAAATATAATTGAAACTAATGAAGGATATACTTGCCAGGATTGTGGTATCGTTTTAGAAATGCAACGCTTAAAATATCATTTTCCATATGATGAAAATAAGCTTCAAATTGCTCCTTTGAGAAACACACAAATCGGATTTAAACGAGAAAGAATGCGCTCTCCTCAGGGTCTCTATTTTAATAGACTTAATAAGCTCAATTCATTGAAGGAAAATGAAGAGCGTTCTTTCGAAGAAGCTAAGAAAGAGATTAACCGGATTATCGAAGCCTTGAAATTAAAATTCTCATTAAAAGCAAAAAAAATACTTTTTGAAAATACCATTAGAATTAGAAATAAATTAGAAAAGGGGACTAAATTCCGTAACATGGAAAAATTAGTTCCGATTACCCTATATGTTTATTGTAAGACTCATGGCTTCTCTATCAATTATAAAGAACTATTAGAGGTATCAAAAATTACAAAAAATGAATTTTTATCTTTCCTAAAACAAATACAACATTATATCCCTCAGTATTCCTCAAGAAATCGACAAGAATACATTGCCCAAAAAATTCTCGAAATTACAGAGCAATTTCACATGGAAATGGACTTTTATTATCAGTCAAAAGCAATCATGAACAAATTATGGGAAATGGTAAAAAATACAAAGGATGACGTGGTTGCAGGAGTAGCATGTTCAATTTCGGCCCTTTGTTGCTATAACGATCGGATCAAAGTAAAAAATATTTGCGATAAACTACACATACGCATGAGCACGATTCAATCACAAATCAAAACAAATATTTTCGATAGATTAAACATCTCTGGATTTACAAGTCTTATTCGTTCAGCTAATTTATTAAAAAAAGTTATGCAAAAAATGGGAATCTTATCTCCTACAGAAGAAGAAAATGAAGATTCACCTTCAATTCAGGAAAAAGAAAATGTCATTCAAATTAAATTTAAAAAGATCGAGGATATTTTCAATTCAAATAATTCTGATGAATTACATTACCTTAACCTTTCAAATGATAATGATGATGAACCTGTTTTCCTTATAATTAAAAAAAATAAACGACTCTCAGATATGAAGCCGATAGGATCAGTATTAATAATGGATGTTTATATATCTCATATTTATATGGAAGATAATTTGGATACAGGAAAAGGACCGCCCTGTATATAGAATTCAATCAAATAATTGCATTTTATCGAGAAAAGATCGATTCTTTCATTCTTAAAATTGGTATAATAATTTCCACAAATAGTAAAAGATCTTAAGATTCTTTTATCAAATTAAAATGATGTATTTTTTTATATTAATTTAAAATAAAAAGCACTAAATTCTCTTTAATAAAAAATCCCTAATTATACGTTTTCTTTTCATTTGGTATTCCGGACATAATTTACAAGTAGGTGTTATACATGAAATTTGATTCACAGGTAATTTACATCCTTCTTGAAAAGGGCAGGATATTATGGCATTTTCAATCTCTTTGTCAATTCCACTCATATTAATTTTCCCTCATTTGGAATTCATGCTATAATTAGATTTAGAAATACAAATCGTATATTATTATAATTTGTTGCCGAATTTTTATTAAATATAACTCTATATTTATTTTGATTATTATTTAAGGGAAATAGTGTGCGAGTTTTTAATATATTTTAAAAAGAAATTAAAAGAATTCTTGATAAATTGTAGTTGGTATATACTTAATTAAAGATGAAGGGAGATTCTTAAAATACTGGAGTTTTTGATTAGCCTATCCATTTTAGATTTTTCAGAGCAAATGAGATTTAGATAATCTATTAGATTTAAAAATCTAATTTTTTGCTTTTTTATTCTTAATTCGATCCCACAACATTTTTTTCACAATTTCAAAATTGATCATGAGAAACACTTGAAATTCCACCTCTAGAGTATTTTTAGATTAATATATTCTTTTTACAATGAACTATTAAAAGAGCAATATATTAAGGAGAAAACTCTCTGTATGTTACATCCTTCTCAGAGTTAATGAAAATAATAGCTGAGTAAGATTAGAATCATACGATTGATTATTAATTCTCAAGTTTTTCTTTAAATACTTATAAATTAAGGTTATATCAATTACTTTAGATTTATAATCTAAAAAAAGCAAAATAATGCCGAAAAAGTTCAAGATTAGGGGAATTAGCTTCTTGATCATCTTGTTATTATTCATTTCCTTCAATATTCCTAAAGCAAGGGCAGATAGTGGCCCTCAAATTGATAATGTTTTTACTTTTCAGTCACCATATCAAGAATTATTCCATGCTTTGGAGTTAAAAAATGCACGAGAATATAATATTCATTTTGAGATTGTGAGTCCTCATAACTGTTCTATTACAATAAATATTCTTGACCCTGATGATGCCTTGTACGAGCTCTTTACAATAGATGTAAATTCTCAAAATGCGCTAGGATATTCGAAAGACATCCCTTATGTAGCTGCAATAAACGGTACGCATTATTTATTCGTTCAAGTATCTTCCCAATTTGATTTGAATATTCATATTTTAGTGGAAGAAACAGGGAAATTCACGTTTGGAGGAGAATATTTTAATAAAGTAATACCATCTACTATTGAGAAAGTTCATGATTCCTATAGTCGTCAATATAATTACTCTCTAAAAAAAAATTTTTTTTATGATTTTATCTTTGAGAGAGTTTCTACAATACCAGAAAGTTTGGATATCTTAGCTACCATTTATTTTTGGATACAACCCCCTTCTCCAAATAATACGTTTTTTCTACTATTATCAAATGTCGAGCTTAACGATGCTGGTCAACCAATTTCAATATCTTTTGGAGCTGCTGTAGGTGGAATATATGTTTTAAATTATTCTATATCCACTGATGTGGAACCTTTTAATCTTGCGAGTGGAATTGATGAAAAATATCAAATTACCCAAATATATGATGAAAATGAAACAGTATCCTCGCCAGAAAATGATACAGAAAGTAATGAGGATAGCAGAAATTCTTCTGGCACGAACAGCACGGATAATAATTCAGGAGAAAATTCAAGTTTATCATCTTTCATGACGGAGAATGAAAGTATTTTCATTTCTAATGAACAAGCTATTGGTACATATTCCCTTGTAGGAGGAGGTGCTACTTTAATAGTAATCTTCTTTATTCTCCATAAAAGGAAAAACAAAATAATGTATTGAAATTCTAAGACGCGATTTTATCTTTCATGTTTTATAATATTAATAAAAACCAAGGATAAAAAAGAACTTATAATTCAGTTTTGAATCAATTTGTTTAAATAGTTAATTTGCAATAAAGTTTATAAAATATTTTATGAATTCTATGAGAAATAATTATTCAATACTACATAATTTGTTCTATGTCATAAAGTTATTAATTAACCCAGTTAAAACTTTTTGAGAGTTAAAGGATTTACCAGAGGAAATCATTAAAAAAGGAATGGGAGAATAAGGAAATCAATTTTTATTTTTACACGAAAAATCTAAATTAGTTTTATGAAAAATCTAGTATCTCTCTTCCCTTTTAAGTATTGGTTAATTTATATCAATATTATGATGATTGGACATCAGAGCAAATCACAAGAACTAAGTAAAAAAGAATATAAACCCCAATGGGTATTTCGAAAAATACTACGAGAATTTGCCTCAAATTTTGGATTAGAAAGAAGCAAGATATTTCTTATGACTTCTTTATACATTGATATAAAACCTTCCTTAACAAAATATTTTACCACAGGAAAACGAACGCGAGATTTAGTTTTGGTGTTGATTCTAATGTCAATTAAAAAGAAACTTTATTTTCTCTTAAAAAAGCTAATTCACACCGATCAATTATTACTCGATTGGTTTCTATTACACGAAAAGTTCTATCAATTTTTATTTGATAATTTCCAAGGTACATCGCGGGGAATCTATCATAATTACGTCAAAGAAATTATTAAAAGCGATCCCTTTCTTAATTTTAAAATAGGAATAAAAATCTTTAATACTCCGCTTCCGGTAGATAAATGCAAATTAATGTTGAATGTTATTAGAGATTCCTTGGATATTGAAATTTATAAAAAGACGGGGGAACTCTTATCCAAAATGGAATCGGAAGGTTATTCTTTTTCTAGCAAAAATGCATATGGTATCTTAGGGGCTGCAATTTATTTTATATCTCATAAAAGTGGTATTTACATCAATGAGGCAAAAATAGTTGATTTATTATCTATTTCCTCGAATGCATTAAAGCGTCGCAAAAAGGAGATTAAGAAATTTTTATAATTTGTGATGATCAAATATATTTAAACTTATTATTAAGATAATTTAAGATAAAAGAAATAACTTCTAATAAATAATGTCAGGATTACCGTTAAAGGAAAATGGAGTTTATTTTCACTTAACAGTAAATGAGATTTAATTACGGAGTAAATTGGAGCTCATTTTATAGTGTTCTAAAAAAATTAAAAAACTTTATAGATGGATTGCTCTACACTTTTTTTGGGAACATGCATGATTCCATTATCATCTTTCCAGTAAGTAAATGAAGTTATGTAAGGTTCTATCACGGATTCTTCATCA
Organism: uncultured archaeon; assembly: GCA_964388035.1. Classification (GTDB taxonomy): domain Archaea; phylum Asgardarchaeota; class Lokiarchaeia; order Sigyniarchaeales; family SOKP01; genus JALGVJ01. Next base: position 23,229 of record CAYLZE010000042.1, on the reverse strand, counting down.
GGATATCCCATGCTAATAACTTGCATTATCTCGTAAGAATCGGGAATTTTTAATAATTCCCTAATTTTATTTCGGTCAATATTAGCCATCCAACAACACGCTACGCCATGATAAACCGCCCCTAATAATAAGTTTTCCACGGAAGCACCAACATCAAAATTTACTAAAGTCTTCTTTATATTGGTATCATGTAAAATAATAATATATGCTGTGGGTCTTCTGCCCTCTTCCGGGACTCTTTGTTCTTTTGGCAAGGAGGATGCAAAATTCACCATCGAGAATAACTCTCTTCGCAAATTCTCATCCACCACGATGACATAATCCAAGCATTGAATATTCATACCAGCGGGTGCTAATCGAGCAAAATCAATTAATTCTTTAAGAATATCTAATGAAATAGGATCTTGCTTGAATCTACGAATGGTTCTTCTTCTATACACAATTTCTTTAAAATCCATTTCCTTTAACTCTCTTCTTTTTTTCAATAGTATTTTATTTTTATTAAACCTATTTTTTAAGAATCAAAAATATTTGATAATTCGAACGTTTTTACCCAATCCTATCACGATGTTTCTCAATTTAAATGAAAATATGAATTATCATGTCACATTTTTATATACATCATTTCAAATTATATGAATTCATTGATTAAAAATTATTTGTATTATTTGTATTGTTAATCACTCCTATTACTATAATTAATTTTATACATATCAGAATACTTATTCACCAATATGAGTGAAAAAAAACCCACGCTTCTATATAAAGAACGTAATCAACGGGTTGCAGATGCGATTGCTTTAAAGGAACCTGATCGCGTACCCCTTACTCCTTTATTTCATTTTTATCCCATGATTCAAAAGGGAATGACTTCGAAGGAGGCAATGTATGATCTGCTAAAATCAACCCGAGCGGCCATCGATATTTATTCTGAATTAAATATTGATCAAATTCCCTCAATAGCTCAAATACAAAACGGTCCTACTTTTGATGCATTAGGATTGACCTATTTTAAATGGCCCGGAGCAGAAAATGAGGTGCAAAGATTACCTGATGATAAAACGTTCCAATTTAACGAGAAAGAATACATGAAAGCAGAAGAATATGAAGAAATGATTAGAGATCCAACCGGATTTTCGCTCCGTAAAATATTACCAAGGCATTTCGCCAAATTATCTTTTTTTTCTGAATTTCCTGACATGGGTTCATTTTCAGATGGATTCATATCACCAATTAATTTACCGTTATTTTTTTCTTCTCCTCAAGTCATGGAAACACTTCAGCAAGTTACTCGAGCTTTCATGAAATGGATGGGAGATATGAGGACTTATGAAAATGAGTTTAAGAAAGCGGGATTCCCCCTACAATCTGTCAATTACACCCAGGCCCCTTTTGATTGCATTAGTGATTTCTTGAGAGGCATGAAAGGAGCAATGTTGGATATGTATCGCAAGCCAGAAGAATTAAAGAAGTTAATGGAACTTCTCGTTAAGCCAAACATTGAAATTGCAGTGAATTTGGCTAAACTATTCCCAAAATATAAAGTGGTATTTGTTGCCCTCCATAGGGGAGCGGAAGGATTCATGAGCTTAAAGCAATTTGAGGAATTTTATTGGCCCACCTTTAAACGCGTGATAGAAGGAATTATTGAACATGGATTAATCCCCATGCCCCATTTCCAAGGAAAATGGGAGGATAGATATCCTTTTCTTCAAGATTTAGCTAAACAGTATAAAGGTAGGATGATTTATCGTTTAGGACAGTCAGATATTATTAAAGCTAATAATGCGTTTGGAGGATATGCATGTCTACGAGGGAACGTGCCCTCTTCATTATTAAGTGTAGGTTCGCCAACTCAGGTTGAAGAATACATGAAAAAATGCATTGAAACATGCATGGAAGGGGGAGGATATTTGATTGATGCTGTGGCCGGCGTTCCAGATGAGGCTAAACCCGAAAATGTAAGAGCAATGTGTGAAGCCGCATTTAAATATGGTAGATATAGAAAATAATCCATTCATTAGGAAGTACTACTAAAGATCTAAGTAAACATTTTCTAAAAAAATACAATTATGAATAGAAAAATAAAAATAATCTTTACATTAATTATTATCCTTGGATCTACGAAATGGTTATATTTTTCGATTATGTTAATCATCGAAGACAATAGAGAGAGATATTTTTAACTTTTAGTCTTTTTTATATTGTATTTATTTAAGAATTAGAAAGAATTCACCTTTCCTTGATGATAACTCTCTTAGAATTCAAAAAATTGGATAATAAAAAAATTAAGATAATTTTTAAATACTATTTAGATAATATATTGATGACTAACAGATTTGAGTATTGTTAATGACTTTAATTGAAGAATTGGAAATAATTAAAAAAAAAATAAAGTTAAGAGAATGGATATTAAGTGAGCTAAAAACTTATGAAGCAAAATATGGTATTACATCAAAAGATTTTTTAGAGAAGTGGAACTCAAACATTATACCTGAACCAGAAGACAATTCTCTCTTAGAAGAATTTCTAGAATGGGAAGGATTGACCGAAAGTTTACAAAAAGTAGAAAGTGAGTTGAAAGAGATTGAGAAGCGTATTAAAGAGAGTTGAAAAAGTATCGGAACAACTCGCTTTATTAAAACCACAAAATCTAAAATTAAAAAATATTAAATTATCCGAAGATAATCCAGATACAGGTCATTATAGATTAAGAGCGTTTTTAACTTCAGAAATATTTGTAGATATCTGTTGAATTTTATTATTCCGGTAATTTGTTAAAATATTCTTATTCTTACATAGAAAATAAAAAATCTATTTTACGATATGATAATGCCCCCCATCATAAAGAAATAAAGTCTTTCCCGCATCATAAACATTTGAAAGATCAAATCTTTGAATTAGACAAACCAGATCTAAAAGAATTCATTATTGATGTAATTAAAGTGAAATTATAGAAAATATCTTATTAAATCGAAATATTCCTCTTCATTTACCTATAAATATTATTTCCAAAAGCGATTTAAATTGTATTAAAGTATATTATTAATTCATAAATACAGAATACATCTTGATTCAATGCACAATGAACTGTCTCGAATTACATTCCAATTTTAAAATTGTAAGGATTGGACTCCACATTTTTTATTTAGAATAAAACGCATTATTTCAATAAATACTTTTATACTTATTATAACTATGAGTAGATAATGGACATTTTATATATTGACTCATATTAAACCATGGGTGAAAATAATTAGTAAAGAAAATTTAAACGATTTTGAAAAGATGGATGTTGTAAAAAAGTACTTTTCAAGAGAATTCTCGGTACTTTCAAGTGATATTCGTGATAGATTCTTAAAATTGAACTTATCTCCTGAAGAAAAAAAAAATGTCTTAAAAGAATTAGCTTTCTTACCTCGAGAGAAACAAGAAGATTTTTTAAATGAATTAGCAAAAAATAAATGAATCAATGAAGTTCCTTTGAATTAAATCTAGAAAATCCAAGAATTTCTTTTACTTTTCCTTTATTTTCCTTTTTATAATGATTGAGATGGTGATTAATTGAAATAATAAAGAAATGTTTGGTCAAATCCTCCTATTTCTTTTTATTTAAGTTTGACATTATCCCTATTTAAATGGCTAATTATTAAAGATCATTAATGCAAGCAAAATTAATTATCCTAAGCTGCAAATAAGCTTAATCTTTTTGATAATTGAATTATTGAGATATTATAAAAAAGATAAAAAGAAGTTAGATGAGATTTTAAAAAAGTCTCATTTATTAATAAGTTAAGATTATTCTATCAAGCTCCTTTATACCACTAAGTAATCTTCTTTTTTATTATGCGACTCTCTTTTTTATATCCTTTACTCTGCTTCGAAGAGTTACTTCGGTAATTTTTGCTATGTTGCTGACTTCGGCTTGCGTTTTGTGGGATCCGGCTTTTTTTGCAGCAATATATAGTACACTTGCAGCAAACCCTTTCGGGTCTTTTCCCGTTCGTACTAATCCGTTCTTGGTTGCATGATCCAATAAATTCAATGCTTTCTTTTGAGTCATCATTGGTAAGTCGAGTTCATTTCCGAATCGAAATATAAGTTGTTCGGCCGTTATAGGATGATACTTGAGATTCAATTCAGGAAGCACTTCCTTAACAATCAAACCAAGAGAACGTATGATTGTATGGCGCGGCGTCATAGATGCCTCGTGAACCTCCTCAAGCAATCTTGGAAATTCATGAATTCTTATTGCCGCATATAATGCTGCGCAGATAAATCCATCAATAGAGCGCCCCATCGTTAATTTCTTTTTGGCTGAAACCGTGTAAATCTTCCAAGCTGTCTCCCGAATATATTCTGGAATGTTCATCTTAGAACATAAAAGATTTAATTTTGGTTTTGCTTCCCAGAAATTTCGTTCAATGCTGTTTACCAATGATTTCTGAATTTTTGATAATCGAGAGAATAATGTCTTTCCTTTTGCGTCCATTAACTGTCCTTTAGAATCGGTTTTTACATTAGAAATGGTAGTTCTCGGACCAAACTCTCTCCATCGTGTTTCAGTAATCTTTCGACTTTCTACTTCTTGAGCAGTAAATGCTCTTCTTTCATTGCCTACAATACTCCTTCCGTGAACGGTGCCACAGTTCAGGCATACGATATCCCCATCTTTATTTTCTATGCAAGGCTCGTCACAACACTTGTCATCGATGCAATCATCTATAATCTCTCCGCCTCTATTTTGGAGTCTTGATCTATAATTTTTATCCATAGTACTTGACACCCATATTTATTATTTTTTTAAATTTGTAATCATAAATTGATTTAAGATTAATTTCCATTATCGTGATTTATTTATTTTGATACAAAGAAAAAAATCCTAAAAAAAAATTCAATAATACTTTATTACTTAAAAAGATATTAACCCCGTTATTTAACTCTTTCGATTATTAAACAAAGATATCCCACACATATGGGAAAAAATTTCCCGCAAGTGAGGGACGACTCAATTTCTTTTAGAATGTATTTCATTATTGATCAATGAACGTTCTTCTATTTTAGTCCTACTATTATCCTACAAGATCGAATCTCTGAGAGGAAAAAGCTAAATTTTTGCTATGTCTTTTTAAGAATGATTTATTATATTCATTTCAGATTTTTCAAGTAATTATGGTTAATCTTAATATTTATTTTTATGTGTTATATGCGAAAAGTTAAATTGCAATACTTTAAATGATAGTTTAGCCGTTTTTTGCTAAGGAATCAAAATCATAAAAATGCTTAGTATTAATAATTTATAAGTTGAATAGTTAAAAACTTAATTTTAAAATTAGAGAATGATTTTTTGTAAAAACATGTGGTTTCTTTTTAATAAAATTTTACCCTCAATCATATTTCTACTAATTATTGGCATCAGTATCACCAATCTGCGTGATTATTATTTTACCCCTTTTTTTCCACCATTCCTCGTATTAAGAAAAATATTAAGGTGTTTTTGACCTGATTTTATATTTAGGAATGGTATCTAATTTTTTAATTTCTTGTTTAAATCTTTCTTGTTCTTTCTTAAGCCGGGCCTTCTCTTGCTCTAACTTATCCCTTTCTCTCTTAATTAATTGTTTTTCATTTTCGACTTTATTTTTATTCGCTTCTACTTGTCGTATTTGATCTCGGATTTTAGACTCAATATTATCTTTCTTCTTCTCCATATCTTTCAAGTCATTATTTAATTTTCTTACTCTATTCTCCAAGTTATTGCGCTCGTTTTCTAGGGAATTCTTTTTCTTTTCTAAATCATTTACAGCGGAATGAATTCGTTTTAATTTTCCCTCTTCTGTTGCTCTTGTGTTTTCTAACTCATTCTTTTCTTTTTTCACCTGATTCTTTACTTTATTTAATTTCTTCTTTTTTTTATTGATATCATCGAACTTATCATTTAAATCTTTATCTTTTTGTATGAATTTCTCTCTCACTTGCTTTAATTTTTCTCTTTCTTGCGCTATATTTTTCTTCTCATCATTGATCATATTTTGAACATTCGATAATTCTTTTTTTACATCATCTCTTTTATTGGAAAGATCATCTATTTCTCGTTTTAAGTCTTTCAATCGATTATTTGAATCTTGTATTTTTTTCTCTGCAATGTTAGTATCTTTTAATAAAGAATCTTTCTTTTTCTCTAAATTTTTTATTTCTGAATTTACTTGACCTAATTTAGCTTCTTCTTGCTTTTTATTGTTCTCTAAATCTTTTTGGGCGTCCTTAATCTTATCTCGCTCATCATCTAATTTTTTCTTCTCCTTTGCTATTTCTTTAAATTGATCGTTCAGTTGGTCATTTTTCTTCTTCAATTTTTCTCTATAATTTTTAACTTTGCTTTTTTCAATCTCGATGAGTTTTTTCTCGTTGGAAATCGTATTCTGTATATCATTTATTTCTTTTTTCAACTTTTGTCTTTCGTCTAAAAGGTGATCATTTTCACTTTTTAATTTTTTGATATCATCTTCCAAACCTAATTTGGTCTTTTCTAGTTTTTCTCCAATATTCTCCAATTTAGGAATTTTAGACTTAATATCCTCGATTTGAGTCTTAGCAATAGACTTTTCTTTTTCCCGGTCTTTTTTTTCCTTTTTAAAATCTTTGGTTATTTCATTTAATCGTTCATTTCTTTCATTAATTGCTTTATCGAGTGCTTCTAATTCTTTCTTCTTTGCTTTAATTTGATCATTTACATAATCCGTGCCTTGTGCCAGCCTCTTTTTTTCCCCCTGAATTCTTTTTTGAATTTCCTCCAAATCATTATTTAAATCTTCTTTTTTACTGTCCAGATTTCTTAGTTCTATTTCCCCTTGCTTGCGTGCTTTTTCCAAATCTTCAATAGTCTTATTATAGTTCTGAAGTTTTTTAAGAACTTGTTCCCATTCTTCTCTTTCGGACTGTAATTTCGCTCGTTCTACTTTAATTTTTTCTATTAATTGTTCATTTTCTAAAATACTCTTTGATATGGATGATTGATCCTTAATTTCGTATTTAGGGGGTGTTTTATCTTTCATCGTTAAAATATTAAAGATTTTATTAGGTTTCTGATAATATATAAGATAATTAACTTAAATAACATTGTTGATGAATATAACTAAAATCATAAATTTAAATATGCATGTTGTTATAAGATCATTACCAATCCAAATTAATTATTAAAAAGAGGTTTAAAAAATGAGTTTTGAAAATGAAGATGATGAATTTGATGAGGAATTAGACGAGAAAACTCCCGCTCCAGCAATGAAGTCCAAAACTCCTGCTGCATCTGCAGGAGGAGAAAAAATGGGTGTATATTTCTTATCCACAGTAGGTCCTGGGGAAAAAAGACAAAAATTATCTGTTGATAATGGAAATTCAGTAGGAGATATTAAGCGCACGGTTGGTAATATCTTTGGACTCGATCCCAGTGACTTTCATTTATCTGCTGGCGGAGTAACTATGGATGATTCTCAACCCTTATCAAATTATAATGTTAAGAATGGTGACGAGGTCCTTTTAATTCCTGCAAGCACTGCAGGATAGTTACTTTTCCTTTTTTTAAGTATTTTTTTTTTTAATTTTGTCAAGTAAGAAATTTTATTATTTTAATTTAATATTTTTAAAGTTAAGCTGATCTAAAATGAAGGAAGATTCAGATTTTTTTAGTGATAAATTAACCGCGGAAGAACGAGATTTATATGATCGCCAATTTAGACTAGAAGGTTGGTCACAAAGCATTATAAAAGACTCGCGTATCTTAATTGCGGGAGTAGGTGGACTTGGGTGTGAAATTGCTAAAAATTTAACCATGCTCGGGGTAGGCCATTTAGACTTAGTAGATCTAGACATAATTGAACATTCTAATTTGAATCGGCAAATACTTTTTACAGGCGCCAAAATGGGAGAACCTAAGGCAAAGGTTGCGGCGCGATCTTTATTAAGAATAAATCCAAATGTAGAGATAGAGGGATATTTTAGTTCATTAGAAAGAGTGGCCCCTATTCTCTATCAGAAAGCAGATTTAATTATTGGAGGTCTTGATTCAATGAATGCACGGTTGAACTTGAACGCTCAATGCGTGCGGTTTAAAAAACCATTGGTAGATGGAGGTGTAGCAGGATATCATGGTCATCTTTATACGGTTTTTCCCTATGAAAATGCTTGTTATGAATGTAATCCCCTTCCCCAGGCAGAAATGGATGATATGGCGGCATGTACGGTAGTAGGTATTCCAAGAAAAAGAATTCATTGTGTATTTAAAGCAAACATGGCATTTGCAGAACAATTTGAAAAAGAACCAGACCCAAAAAATTCTAAAGACGTTGGTTATCTTAAAGAATATGCCAATAACTTAGTAAATAAACATAATTTTCTCCCTCCATTTACTGACGATGAAATAGTAAAAATAATTGATCGACACGACCCAGGAATAATAACCATCAATGCTGTGATTTCTTCATTGCAGTCTCATGAAGCGGTGAAAATTCTACATTGGTTGAGAGGAAATAAAGCTTTAGGGGAACCTACCAAATCCTATATCATATATAATGCAATGACCCAAAAGCTTTATTCCGTTGAGAAAAAGAGAAATCTGGACTGCTTACAATGCGGGAACTCCGTTAAAAGAGTAGACATTCAGATTTCTAAAAAGGACCTTACATCTAAAATAATAGAAAAATTATTGGAAATGGGATTTAGTCTTGATCCGGACATGGAACCTCTTTTAACAATCATGGATTTTAACGACATTAGAGAAATTGATTTGGAATTAAATCCAATTCAGAATCAATTAAGAGAGTTAGAATTGATTACCGCGGTGGGATTTAAGGAAGCAAACCAAATTTTTGTTACTCTACATCTTTCATAATTTTGGGATTTTTTTTATTAACAACATAATTAAATACATTAATTTTCATGAATTTAATAGGAATAATAAATAGATGTGGATATCATGAGTTTAAGATCATCGAGAATATCACAAGATTTTGCTGCTTTAAAGAAAATGCTCAAAAATGGAACGATTATTCAATTGAAACCGTTTGATCCTAAAAATAAAAGTATTGATCATCTCGCAGTTGCTATCAAAGGACCCAAAGGGACCGCGTATCAAAAAGGAATATTTAAATTAGAAATCAAGTTCCCGGCAGCTTATCCAAATCAGCCTCCCTTTGTTAGACTTCACACCGCAATATGGCATCCCAACTTTTGGCCAAAACCCTCTGAATATCCCGGTCAGAGGAATATCTGCCTTAGTCTCGTGGATCCTTCTTTAGTTGGTCAAAAAGGAGGATGGAGCCCATCTAAAACTATAACAACGGTAATTCAAGCGATTATTGCCATGTTAAATACTAGAGGGTTGTTTATAAATCCAAAAGATGTGTTCAACAAAAAAGCTGCAATAGAAATGATGGAAAAACGTGATTATTTCGAAAAGAAAGTTAAACATTTAGTAAAGAAATACGCAAATGAGAAGTGGTGAGAATTTAGTGAGTGGCAGCGAATTTAATAAAGAAGAGATTAAAAAAAGGATTAAGCAAAAGATCAAGGAACGCATGACCAAAGAGCTCGTTGAAGAAGTCTATAAAGAATTGCAATTAGAAGTGAATGATTTGATTAATGAAGTTTCTTCATTGATTGATACCGAGATGATTCCTACTTCCGTAGATAAAATGAATATTAAAGAATCTCCACAAAATGTAAAAAATACTTCGAGACTAATCATCGATATTAAGCCCGTATTAAAAATAGCGAGCCATTCATTAAAATATGCAAATGCAAAGATTCCAAAATCTCAGTGGATAGAAGTAATTGGATTATTAGCGGGAGAACTAGATACGAATAATGAAAAGTTATACATCAAAGATGCCTATCCGATGGGGCACGGTACGGCATTAAATGCCGAGATAAAGGATTATAAAAGTTATACAAGAGCATATAATGAAATTAAAAATGATAAATTATTTATCTGTGGATGGTATCATTCTCATCCTAGCTATGGCCTTTTTTTAAGCGAAGAAGATTTAGACACGCATTCAAGGTACCAGAAGTTTTGGGAGAACGCTGTAGCATTGGTAATTGATCCTACTCAAATTGATGGGAGGTCTTATGGATTTGATATTTTTAAAGTGAATTTAGAATTAAGAAAGTTTCATAATATATCTTTTGAGATAAGAGGAGCTTTGGATCCTTCTGTATTACCCCAATTAATAGACTTCATTAATCCCATAGTAGATGGGAAAGCAATTTACCTTGAATATGATGAAGAATAATGTTTAAAAAACGTACTATTATTTTTTCTCTTATTTGTTTAGTTATTGCAGTCATTCTTGGATTCTTTATATTTAATTCAACTAATATTTTTTTTACCGTATTATTACTTGGAGCTTGGATTCTTTTTTTACTAAAGTATTTTGAAAAAAGAAAACATTATAAGGAATATAATTCGCCACATAATACTCCTTTTTTTTTGTTTGGTCCCTTGCTTTTCGGGTTTTTCTACAATTTCTGGAGTTATTATACGGGATTTTTAGGAGATAATCTTTTGGGCGATGGATTCTCATTTTTTTATTTGAGTTTATGGGGATTAATTTTTGCCTTTCCCTGGCTTTTATATGGTCTTACTATTCTACGGAAATGTTTTAAGGAATATAACCTCGTTTACATTTATAAAACCAGGTCGATTATTGCGCGAAAATTTGCAATTGGATATTCTATTATCTTAATTATAATAGTGATACTTTATTTAATATTCCAAGCAGAAATCGTGAATTTTTTAAGTCCTGTTTTAAATCCGACATATTCTGCTTATCCTCAAAATTATTTTGACATTCTTTTATTAGTCTTTTCTATCATTTGCGTTTATTTATTAATTAGACATGGAATATTTGGTTCAAGACGTGCCATGCCACGTGTTTCATCCGATTATATTGCTCGTCGAAGGAGACAAATTGACCAAGTAAGTAGTACACCAGCGCGAGCAAACCCGACCACGAGAAGTAGATCTACTCCCCCAACTAGAACAATAAGAACTTCTACTTCATCGAGAACATCAAGAGCTAAAACCAGTAGCCGAACAGTGCAACCCTCAAGAAAACCAACAAGGGTCAGTGGCACCAAAACTAAGACAGCAAAATCTAAAGCAGTAAATTATGATAAATATAAACCCAAGGCGGGAGTGTTATCTATCGATGATTTTAAATGTATTTTTTGCTTTAAACTTCCCTCATATCCCGAAGATAAAGGACGTAAAATTGTATTATGTCCTAAATGCAATTATCCTGCTCATGGAGATGAGTTCAGGGAATGGACTAGAAAATCAACTATATGTTCTCGCTGTAGTGGCGACATTCCCTTAAGCTTCAGAAGGAATCCCACAACGATTTCTGTTAAAAAATACACGGAAGTTATTGGAGATTTTAAGAAAAAGGGAAAATAAATAGTATTATTTGAACTTTCTTCCAGCCCTAATTTGCAATAAAGTAATGAGGTCTTTTCAAGGAATTTCTTTTACTTTTTAAAATGAATAATCTCATGGATAAATGATATTAAGGAATAGTAATTATATTATTTCTTATCAGTTTAATAAAGGGATATAAAAAAATTTTTATTTTCACTGATATTGTCAAACTCAACTAGTTTTAAAATAAATTAAAAAAATAGGTTATTGAATTGACAGAAGAAGTATTGTATAATAAAGAAGGGCACGTAGGAACCATCACATTAAATAAGCCCGAGCAAAGGAATACCTTGGATCAGAATACTTTAAATCAATTAATTGATGCTTTTAAGAAAAGTGCGCAAAATGGAGATGTGTGCGTTATATATCAGGCGGAAGGCAAGCATTTCACAGTAGGTGCTGATTTAAAGTATGGTTATGAAGTAATGATGGATCCTTTACGTCTTCAAGAAGGAGTTTTATTTCAAAATACCTTTCAGACCTTAACTCGAGCGATGATGGCTCATCCGGGCATTATTATTGTTGGAATGCACGGTTGGATTATTGGTGGAGGATTTGAGCACACCTTATATTGTGACATCAGGATCGCAGCAGATGATACCAGAATAATGCTACCAGAATTAGGGGTAGGAATATTCTTTTCCAACGCTTCTACTAAACTATTACCCCGGATAATTGGAGAAGGCCGGGCTAAACATCTCATGCTTTTAGGACAAGAAATCAATGCAGAGGAAGCTCTTAAAATAGGCTTGGTCACCCAAGTTGTAAAACTAAATGCGTTAAGTAGAACCCTTAAGATGACAGCAAATTCCATTGTAAGCAAATCGCATTTAGCGGTGAAATATACAAAACAACTCGTAAATGAAAACCAAGATCTTCCTATCGATGCGGTATTAGATAGAGAAGCAATGGCAATGCAAGATACAGGAAGCTCTGAGGAAGCAAGAACCCGAATCACGAAATTTGTAAAAGAAGGACATTAGTTAATATCGAACATTAAAATTCTAATCTATTATTCTATTTTCCTTTTCTTTTTCTTAAATTTTGAAGAAAAAAAAATACAAGAATCAAGTCACATGAGTTGATTTCTTCTGAAAATCAGTCAAGATTTTTTTAATACAATTTATAATCAAATCTACGCCCATTTGCAAAATGGAATCATCAATATCAAATCTTGGAGTATGGATTTCTGTAAACGCCCCGCCATGATTATCTGAAACCAATCCAGTGTATATTGGTTTGCCATGATACTGCAAGATATTTTTCATGATATAGATGCAATCATCACTTCCTAGCTCTCCAAACGGATGACGAATGATCGTCTCATCATTTTGCATTTCTTTCCAAGTAGTTGCAATGAGATCCATTAAAAAAGGATCATTAGAATTCCACGCAGGATACGAATAATTATTAATTATATTAATACTCACGCTTACATCAAATAATTGGGCACTTGATTCTAAGACATGTAATGTCTTTTCTTTAATATAACTTCCAATCTCATCGTTATCCGCTCGAATAATAAGTAGGAATCCAAAAGGATCTGCATTCTTAAATATTGTAAACGGTGTTTCTGGATTAACTTGTCCAGAATGAAAATCAGTCATTGATACTCTAGAATATCCCGTAGGATTCCGGGGAATTGATTTAATATTGAGAATGGCAGAACATCCTGCCATTAACGCGTTATCTCCTTTAAAAGGTTTTGTAGCATTTGCTTTTATTTTCTCATGTATGAGTTCGAAAATGGATTCCTCTTTATCTTCTTCCATGACTTCAGAAATAATATTTTGCTCTACTTTTAGTTTTTCACCTGATTTTGGCTTGCCATTTTTTTTACTTTTTGTAAATTCAACTTTATAAACTTCTACAAATCGAAAAATCATCTGCGGAATAATAAAATTTGTTCCATTGAGATCCATGGTCAAGATGTGGTAGGCAAAAAAATAATGTATCTTGCTAATGATTGGTAATTTGCTAATACTCAAGCATCCCTTTCCACCTTCTTCAGCAGGAGTAAAAATCATTATAAACGTGCCTCTCAGGGAATCTCTATTTCTTGCTAAATATTCTGCTATTCCTAAACCGATAGTCATGTGAACGTCATGACCGCAAGCATGCATGATACCTTCATTTTTCGATCGCCAGCCTTCCCTTGCAGGTCTATGCTCATGGAGCTTAGATTCGGTGATAGGTAATGCATCTATATCTGATCGGAAGGCAATTACAGGACCAGGCCTACCAGTATCTAATTTTGCAATAACTCCAGTCAATCCACCCTTCATTTTTTCAAGATACTTTATATTTGATCCGAGATCCACTGCCTTATGGTAGTGCTGATCCATGAGCATTGCATTGGGAACATTTTCCCTCAGATTTTTTATAATTATTTCTCTTCCCATCATTAATTTATATCCAAAGGATTCTAAATGTGCGCAAATCTCGCTAGTTGTCCAAAATTCAGTCCAACATGTTTCGGGATGCTGATGGAATTTCTTTCGTATTTCATTCAAATTTAAAATATAAGGTCAACTCCAATTCTGCTTTTATTCAATCATGACTAATTTTAATATAAATTAAAAGGGGAAAAAAGATCAAAATCTTAGAGCATGTTTAAATGGAATGTCTTAAAACTTTTCCGGGTAATAAACCTGAGTGTGTTCCTTTTTCAATAACTATTTCACCATTTACAATAACATGATTAATGCCAATGGGATATTGATGCGGATTCGGATACGTTGCCATATCAATTATAGTATCGGGATTGAAGATTACGATATCTGCCCAAAATCCCGGCTTTATTAACCCTCTGTCTCGGATCGAAGCCATTTGAGCGGGAAGGGAAGTGCTTTTTTTAATTGCCTCCTCAAGGGTTAATATTTTCCTTTCTCTAACAAATTCTCCCAAAAATTTAGGATACGTGCCATATCCCCTTGGATGTGGTTTTCCTTTAGAAAGTGGTCCATATGGAGCCGCTGCAGCAGCGTCTGTTTCGAATGCAATTATAGGATTTTTCATGAAATTTACCATATCTTCTTTCCCTCTCAAATGCGTTATTATCATGTTGGCATCTACTTCCTCTTCAATCAATAAATCATAAATTTCGTCGTATAAATCTTTTTCATCTAACTCAGCGATTTCTTTCAGATTTTTCCCCTCTAGTGCTTTATACTTCTCAGACTTCAACATTATAGGTAAAATATTTTCCCATCCTATGATATCTAGGGGAAACCATTCATCCCATCCTTCATATCCATTAAGTTGATCGTGCTTAATCTTTTTACGCATTTCGGGATCCTTCAACCGCTCAAGAGTTTTCTTCTTTCCCCCATCAAAAATCCAAGGGGGAAGAAGCATTTGCATGTCCGTTTGAACAGAGTCATATGGATGCATGTCTGAATTAATTTCTACTCCTTCCGCTCTCTTTTTGTCCAGAAATTCTAATAGCTTCTGACCCGAACCAAAAAAGGGCTTTCCAAAAATAGATAAATGGGAAATTTGCACGGGAACATTTGCTTCCTTTCCAATCTTTATTGCCTCCTTTATAGATTTCATTAATTTTGAACCATAGGAGCGTATGTGAGAAAAATAATATCCTCCATAATCAGAGACTACCTTACATAGTTCAATAATCTCTTCTGTTTTTGCAAAAATTCCCGGAGGATAAAGTAACCCGGTAGAAAGCCCGAGAGCTCCTGCCTCCATCGCTTCTTTAACATGAGCTCTCATCTCTTCCAATTCCTTTTCCGTAGGTGCTCTTGCATCACCTCCCATAACCGAGATTCGAAGTGTACCGTGACCTAATAGTAATGAAATATTTGATGCGATGCCAACTTCTTCAATCTTTTTCAAATATTCAGCAAAAGTAGTCCAATCAATTCTAAAAGAACTTCCAGGGGGAATAATATCTCCTAAATATTTCTTGATTTGTTCCATTCGTGCTTTACTTATAGGTGCTAAGCCATAACCGCAATTTCCTGATATTGTCGTAGTAATGCCTTGATGTAAAAAGCTTTCTTGTTTTGGATTAATGAAATTAGTAGCGTCTGCATGACTATGGACATCAATGAAACCGGGACATACTATCATTTTGTTAGCATCAATGACTTTTTCTGCTGATTCACTCTTGAGGTTTCCTATAACTTGAATTTTTCCTTCCTTTATTCCGATATCTCCCCAAAACCAAGGATTCCCTGCTCCGTCAATTATTTTACCATTTTTAATTATGATATCCATTCTTCTATTTCACGTGAGTTGCTAATAAAATTTAAAATCTCTAGTATTATATTGCTTTCTTTCTTATATTAAATTTATTCCTTAAAATTTACTCGTTAAGATCCTCCATTTTAAACATCAGTACAAAAATTATTAATAAGAGGCAGATTTCTCCATCCTACCATATTATGATGTAAATAGTAATTAGAATTCACATTATTGTAAATAAACATAAATATAATTAAAAATAGAGGATATTAAATGGAAATTCCAAAATTAAAGTATTTCTGGGAGTATGTAGATTTTTGGGCGAAAGAAGATCCTGAGTTTGTTTTTATACGATATAAGAAAGAGGAAATTAAAGCTAAAGAACTAAAAGAAAAAACCGATCAATTTGCTAAAGCCCTATTGGATATGGGAGTTAGAAAAGGAGATACTATTGTAACGGTTTTATCTACTATCCCAGAATTTATGATAACTTTCGTAGGAGCATCTAAAATAGGAGCTATTACCATCCCCATGGATAAAGCATATAAAAAAGCAGATTTCATAAATTTAATTCCTCACTCAAGTCCGAAGGTAATAGTTACTTTAGATAAATGGGAAAAGAATAAAATTGCAGATAACCTTAAAGAATTGAGTTCAGAATTTGGCGATGTACACTATATTGTAGTAGGAAAGCATGATCTTGGTAAATCTTTTGATGAGATAATTAAAAAAGAGTATTTACTTGATGATCAACTTGAAGAGGTAAAAAATTCTCAAGATGAAAATGATTGTACATTGGTAGTTTGGACGGGTGGAACCACAGGTTTTCCTAAAGCGGTTGAATTAACTCATAGAAACATTGTAGAAATGTGTTATTTAGAATTTCAGAAAATCCAAAATGACTTGATCAAAATTATAGGATCTCCTCAAGGAAAACATGAACCATTCTTGGTCAATTTACCCACAAGTCATGTAGGTGGCACTGTAGAGCTGATTGGATCTTCATTATTAGGTGGTAATGAAATAATTATGCAAGCTTCTTGGAGTCCTTTTGATTCTTTAAAAGCCATGCAGAAATATAATCTAACATTTATGGGGGGAGTTCCTACCATGTTTAAAATCTTTCTCTCGCTTCCCAATCTTTCTACCTATGAACCCAAGAAATATTTAAAAATAGTTTTTATGTCCGGAGAGAAGGTATCCATGGACTTATTAAATGGTATAAAGAATAATATATGTGATAATATAATCGTGGGATATGGCAGTACGGAAGCAGGTTCAGAAGTTACTTTTACAGAAATTGGAGACTCTTTCGAAAAATTAGCGAGTGGTTATGTCGGAAAAGCTCTTCCAGGAATGATCATAAAGGTAATGGATAAGAATGGAACTGAAAAAGCAATGGGAGAAGAGGGCGAAATTATAATAAAAGGGACATTAACGGCACCGAGATATTATAAAATGCCAAAAGAAGATAAAGCGGGATTTACTGAGGATGGATACTGCAAGACGGGAGATCTGGGACATCTTGATGAAAATGGAGGTCTTTGGATAACGGGAAGGATTAAACAAATTATACGAGTGGGAGCTTATACTGTTGTTCCTAGTGAGGTTGAAGATTTGGTTATTCAACATCCAAAAGTCGCATTATGTGCAGCTTTGGCTGCTCCAGATGAGATACAAGGAGAAGTTGTTTGGTTAGTTATTGGACCAGAATTAGGACAAAAGTTTACAGAAGCAGATGAAAATGAGATAAGGGAACTCTGTGAAAACAATCTAGCAAAGTATAAAGTACCCAAAAAAATTATTATATATCCTTTGGATCCTAATGATTTACCCATAACAAGAATTGGGAAGGTAGATCGCGTTAGATTGATAAAAGAATTACTTCCGAAAAAGGATTAGGAAGATTCTTAAGCAAAAATTAAATTCAAACTAAATTTAATTTATTCTAAAGTCCCCTTTTTTTGAGAGATTAGGTATTTAAAAGAAGTACTGCAATTTATATCTATTATATCTATATAATTAAGGATAAAGAAATTTAAATAAGAAAAATGGTAATAGATTTTCGAGTAAGGTTGCCTCCTACGGATTTTGCGGAAGTAGCAAATATTAAGGATCTACCCGATTTTATGGCACATTATGATGAAATGTATGGGTTACTTGAGAAATTGAATATTTCAGCGGAAGGACTAATCCAATTAATGGATAAGTCCGACGTTTCTCTATCAGTTCTTCAAGCCGAATATGAATTTGGTGATTATAAAGCATTCAATAATCGTGTGGCCGAAATAGTAAAAAAATATCCGGATAGATTTATAGGATATTGTTCAGTAGATCCACGCGATGGAATGAAGGCAGTAAGAGAAATTGAGCGGTGTGTAAAGGATTTAGGATTAAAAGGACTCAATTTACAACCGTGGGTACAAGATCTACCGCCCAATCATCGAAAATTCTATCCCCTTTATGCGAAATGTATCGAATTAAATATTCCTGCAACCATTCATATGGGGATTAATTTCGCCCTTAACCGATCCATGAGCGTGGGACGACCCATAATTATTGATGAGATAGCCCATGTCTATATAGAGTTTGGCGCCATTGCTCCTAAATACATTGAAAAGCCAGGTACTGGCTGGGAACCACTCCTAACCTATGGGAATACTCTCTTGCAAGATCGGATATTATTTGCAACGGATTGGCCTGTTATGCAATTTCATAGAGCAGTAAAGGAATTTCAAGAATTGCCTCTTAAAGCAGAAGTGAAAGAAAAAATCCTCTATAAGAATGCTGAGATTCTTCTTGGATTGAAATAATAAATTTTGTCTACTCATTTAATTTTAGAATTATAAAATAAATTCAGAAGTTAGATAATTCAAATAATAAATTTCGAAGTTTTTTTAAAAATAATTGTGAGAAATTTATTTAATTTAAACGGGTCTTCTTAACACCTTTCCGGGATATTTTCTTTTTTGCTGTTCATTTTCTACAACAATGACCCCATTTACGAGAACGTGTTCTATTCCGGTAGGAAACTGGTGAGGTTCTTGAAAAGTAGCATTATCCTTCACTGTTTTTGGATCAAAGATGACGATATCGGCCCAATAATTTTCTCTTAATAGACCCCTATCTCGTAATCCTATTCTTTGAGCAGGAAATGAAGTCATTTTTCTAATTGCATCTTCCAAGGTGAGGACTTGCTCATCTCTTACATATTTTCCTAATATTTTAGGATAAGTTCCATACGCTCGAGGGTGATTAATTTTAAAACCAGGTAAGTGCATCATTGCCATGGCATCAGTCCCCACCATATGATATCTTCCTTTCATTATTCTGCGAATATCTTCCTCGTCCATGCCTTCAATTGTAATTGAGACATCTGCTTTCTCATCAATTAGAATGTCAAAATAAGTTTCCCAATCATCCGCTTTTCCTTTTATTTTCGTAATTTCTGAGATGTCTAGGCCTTCGATATCTTTCCAATTTTTACTTTTAGCGAATGTAATGAAGATGTGATCGAATCCCACAGCTTTAATCCAAGATTCCCATTTATTTTGATCTTCCATAATATCGTTTTTTATTTTTTCTCTCAATTCAGAATTTTTTAGGCGCTCCAGTATTTTTTCATTTCCTCCTTCTCGTGCCCACGCTGGAAGAGTTGTGGCAAGACCCGAATGCCCCCTGTTATAAGGATATTGATCATAAGTAATATTTACACCTCTATTATTTGCCTCCTCTATCAATTGAAGAGTAATTTTACTTTGACCCCACAATCTTTTGTCTGCAACTTTGTGATGAGCAATCTGACCACCAATACATCCCGATTCTTCAACAATTCGGATGAATTCTTTAACAGCCTCTAGCAAGGTATTTCCCTCTCCCCGAATATGAGAAAAATATAATCCGTTATATTGGGCAACGACCTTAGCTAATTCAATTATCTCTTCAGTTTTTGCAAAGACTTGCGGGGCATAAATCAATCCCGTACTCATTCCAAATGCTCCTGCTTGCATGGCCTCAGCCACGTAGTCCTTCATTCTTTGCATTTCACTCTCAGTGGGAGGACGATCTTCAAAACCTGGGCCCCCTGCTACTCGAATGGTACCAAAAGCTACACAAAATGCTAGATTGCAAGGCGTCCGTAATTTATTCATTTCATTCAAGTAGCTATCATAGGTATCCCATGTTATTTTTAGTTCTCCGCCCATGGGGGGAGCCATCAATTTTTTAAATACTTCACGCTTTTCGGGAGGAATGGGTGCCAAACCATCCCCACACATGCCCATTACGGTAGTTGTTATTCCTTGTCGAATAGCTAAATCCATTTTGTTATAAAATGGAAGCATTGCATCTGTATGTGAGTGCATGTTAATGAAACCAGGAGTTACTACAAGATTACTGGCGTCGATATTATTAATTGAATTATCTGAATTTAACTTAGGGCGAATTCTCACAATCTTTCCATCTTTTACACCAAGATCGCATTTCAGGCCGGGATTTCCGGCCCCATCAACGATGAATCCATTTTTAATTAAAATATCATAATTCATTATTTTACCCAGTCGTTGTAATTGTTAACTATATAGAGATAAATTAGACATGATTATTAAATAAGGTTATTGAATCAATTAAGAATTAAAAACTAAATCTGCTTTAATTTTCCAAAAGAAGGAACTGATTTATACGTAAAGTGATGATTGGATTGTTTTATTAGCTTCTTTAAGATTCTTTCAATAAAAAGTATACTCTTCGATTATCCTTTCCCTTATTTACGGACTTGATATATTTTATCCCGTTGATTTCGCTAAGATTTTTAACGTGAGTTCCCGCGTCAACTTGTTCATCTATATCTCCTATTTTTACGATCCTTAAGGTTTTTATTTTTTCTGGTAGCCCAATTGCTAACTTGGCTAAGTGAGGTTGCTTTAATACTTCCTCTCGTGTTAAATAATAAGTTGAAACGGGAACATCTTTCTTGATAATATCATTCGCTTCATCTATAAATGATTTTAATTTCTCTGGGTCATATTCTTTCATGGAAAAATCAATCCGGGTCTTATCTGTTTCTATTTGATTTCCTGTTATTTTTGCGTCAGCTTTTTTGTATAATATATTAGAAATGAGATGAGCTGCGGTATGGTATCGCATAAAAAGATATCGTCGATCCCAATCTAGCTCACAATCAACTTTATCACCTACTTTTAATCCTGGTTTATCAACTTCATGGCTTATATTTCCTGAAAACTTCCCAACATAAATGACTTTATATTCCTCTCCATTTTTTCGAATAACACCCATATCATGAGGCTGGCCCCCTCCTTTTGGATAAAAAGCG
Organism: uncultured archaeon; assembly: GCA_964388035.1. Classification (GTDB taxonomy): domain Archaea; phylum Asgardarchaeota; class Lokiarchaeia; order Sigyniarchaeales; family SOKP01; genus JALGVJ01. The sequence goes on along the minus strand of CAYLZE010000042.1, from coordinate 2,218 downwards.
GTTTTATCAAGAAGAATATACTTATTATCCTTAACATCGATGACCTTAGCAGTCCATTGCTTCAAATAAGAGTCATCCATATAAAGTGTTTCGGTTCTAGGCATGGTATAAAAAAACATTCTTATCATTAAATATTTTATTTTAAATTAGTTCTCTATTTTTAGTTTCAGAATCGAGAAAATTAATTTAATTTTCATCTATTAATTTTAGAGAACTATTCGGAAGCAAGACAAATTATAAAATTACTTCCCTTGGAATAATCTCCTTCTACGCGATCCTCTACCCAAATTTTACCCTTATAACTTTTAATAATCTGCTTTACCAATGATAATCCGATTCCCATACTATGAGAAGTAGATAATTTCGGACTGAAATTTCCTTTAAAAATTATTTCTTTCAACGAGTCAGGAACACCCACTCCATTATCAATAAATTCCATTTTAATCCAATTAGATTGCTGCATTTCAATTTTAGAGAATTTTACCCATATCTTTACAGCATCATTTGAATTATGCCTAACGGCATTTATTAAAAGATTTTCAAAAATTTCAGATAAAAATTCATTTGCTCGTACTTTATATGCTATTTTACCCGTATCAACGATGACTTTAATTCTTTTATTGGGAAATCCCGCTAATAATGATTTTATGGCGGTTCTTACTTGTAATTCTGGATCAATTTCATAGAATGGAATTATGTACTCTTCCAATTTTGAAAAAGAGCTGATGTTCATTATCAATTCCTTTCCTCGTTTTACTTGATCATTTAATATCATAATAATTTCATCGATATTATTGGGTTTCTTTGAAGAAGTTAAGTAATTATTTAAAAGGGAAGTAGAGGTTTGAATATTATTGAGAATATTGTTCATGTCATGAGTAAATACCTTTTTATAGAAATTTTCCCTTTCATACGCTCCTTTTAATTTCCGTTCTGCTCTTTTTCTTTCTGTAATATCTCGTGCGATTAAAACCGCTTTGTAGGTATAATGCTTGAAATACCGTTTTCCTTTTATATCGAACCATAAATAATTACCACTTGCGTGTTGGACCCTTGCTTCGAAGGAAATCGTTCCAATATTAAAGAGTTGCATCATTGCATTCTCTACAAATTCTGCATCATCTTCATGAATTAACTTCTCTTTTCTGTTAATTACGTCATAATAACTTAAATTTAAAGTTTTGAACAGGATTGCCTCATTTAAATACAAAATCTCTCCTTGCTCATTAATGACAGTAATTATATCATTGGCATTTTCAGAAATTAACCTGAATCGAATTCTTTCAGGTTTCTCCATTCTTATTAGAAATTCTTCGATATTCATTTACAGATACCCTATAAAAAAATCCCCATTCTTGAAGAATAAAATTGTAATTCTTCAATAAAATGTAAAAAAAAATCTCCTAATAAGTTTATATTAATTAGCATAATTTCGTTATGCTGTATGATACATAAAATATCAGACTTATTAATGAACCACTCAGATATATTACTATTCTGGAATGATAGGAAGGGTAATGGAAGATGGATAACCTTTTGTTCTCAGTAGTGTTATGATGGGATTCCCCCTTTTAGGTATTCTCGCAAAGGTACCTTTATCCGCTCCCGCAATAGCTATTCGAATTCTATGTCCTTTTTGAATTAATACTGAGGTAGGTAAGAGACTGAATTTAATTTCTTCAACTTTATTCGGTGGCATGGGTAAGCCATCTTTCCTTAAATATGAGTGATGGATATTTGGATTATCATAAGGTGTTTCAGTTGAGATTTTTCGATGAATCAACCTCATTTGACCTTCAGTTATGTAAATAATCTTACCACTTTTATCAACATCTTCAAGGTATACAAAGATAGCGCCATCCGCACGAGTAGATTTGATGTATAAAGAGATTAGAGGAAAGCCCGTGATCTCTAAATCTTCTGTCAAAGGAGAACTGGTATAGGTTAATAATTTGTTGTCTTCTCTTGCTCGCTTCTTATAAATAACCGGACCACCCCCCATTTCGGTAAACCATCGATTCTTTTTTCCAGTAGTTGCATTAAAATTAATTGCATATTTATCTTCTTCATTAGCTGCTGAGGGTATCTCTCTTTTTAAAGAAAAATTATCATTTAAATATAAGATTTGATGTTTTTGTCCAATAGGTGGCCAAACAGTGGTTGTTTTCCACTTTTCTTCCCCCATCGTGTAATATATTATCTGTTTACCCGATATTCC
>CAYLZE010000041.1:7274-41267 GCA_964388035.1 uncultured archaeon | reverse complement strand
ATTCTTTATTTCCTATGAATTCTTGTATAAGTGGCTTTAATGGGAGAACACCCGATCCAGTATCAATAAGCAGTGCCTCTTTTTTTCCCAATAGGAGATATAAGTTTGTATATTTGGTATGAAATCGCGGGTCAATACGGTCAATCCTTTCCCGAATTACCATTAAATCTTTCTTAAAATGATCGATTTCATACCATTTTTTAACATTCATTTTTTTTTTCTTTTTTGGATTAAATTAACTAAAAGTTTACATATTTGAGTCATGTAATGAAATATTTTTTTTAATTCTATCTTTTTTAAAGCTCTTATTAAGAAAAGTAATATATTTTTACTATATGTAATTTAAAGATAAGGGTACAATCAAGATATCTTATAAGATTTGGTGTTCTTTTTAGCTTTTACAAACAATTTTTATTTAATGGTTAAAACTAAAATAAAGATAAAAATATAAATTATCTTTAAGTTATTATAATCAACATAAGCGTTATCTTATAATATAATAAAAAAATAATGAATAAAAATGGCACTACAAAGCTTTAGTACTGTTGAATTATTGCAAGGCCTATTTGGGCTAATATGGGTGATAATTGCATTCTTAATTGGAATTAGAATAACGTATAAAGGAATTACATTAGAAAGAAAGGATTTAATTGCTGTAGGACTGACATATATCTTAGTTTCATCTGCTTGGTGGGGTGTTGCGGTCCAATTTGTTTCCTATGGCTTCTTTAATATTCAACTTAGTAATGACACCTATCTCTTTATTGCAAATTTGTTTATAGGATGGGGACTTATACTATGGTTATATGCCTTCTGTGAGGTTTTTTACCCAAATTATAAAAAAATCATCGTTCTATGCACCGTCGTTTTTGCTCTTGCTTGGGATATATTCTTAATTTATGCTTTAATAACTAATCCTCAAATGATTGCGGTTTTTAATGGTATTTTTGACACCAACCATGCTATTACAAGCTTGCTTTTTATCCTTTCTGCGATAATTGTATTTTTGATCTCAGGAATAATATTCTCCTATAAATTCATTAAAACGGAAAATTCCGAAATAAAATTGAAAGGTTATTTCTTGTTGATTGCGTGGATATCCTTCACTATTGGTGCCATCCTTGATGCCGCATTACCTATGAACGTTGTTTTAGTAGTAGTCGTTCGTTTGCTTTTAATCTCAACTGCAGTTGAATATTATTTTGGTTTTTTCCTTCCAAAATCCCTTTCTAAGCGTTTAAGTAAAAAGTAAAAAAAAATTAATATTATACGTGAAAAGAATGACAAAAGTTCTTCAAGATTTATGGGTACTCTCCGAACAAGGAACGGTACTATTTAGTAGAGTATTCGATCAGAAGCTTGAAAGCCAGCTATTTGGAGCTCTCATGTCCGCAATAAATTCCTTTGCTAACCAACTAATAGAAGGAGGTTTAACGAGCTTTGAGTTAAGTAGCAAGAAATTTAGCATCATCCGAGCGAATAATATTCTATTTATTGCGGGATACCCTAAAAATATCAAAGAAAAAAAAGCGTTAGAGGAATTAGGAAAAATTAAAGACAAGTTTCTAGAAAAGTTTGACACGGAATTTTTTAAATCTTGGGATTGTGATGTTAACTATTTTGAGGAATTCGGCAAAGAAATTGAGGAAAATCATCTTGAGGATCCAGCCGTCAAATTTTGGGAAGGATTTTAATTCCAAGTTCAAAATGTTAATAAATAAACACCATGCTTTTTAATTTTTTTTATTATGGTTTCAGATTTCTTTAATTTAGTTCATTATTTGACATTTTTAACACTATAATACCTTGTACATGATTATTCTCAACAAAAAATTTAAAAATGAAAAATTCATAGCGTGATTAAAGTAATCATTTAACGGGATTACCTTATCATAATAATTTGAATTCCTGCAAAAGGCATTGAAAAAATGGAAAGCAAATATACTTTAGAAAAGATTTTAACTTTAAATATTATCGATACTAAAAATTATAGCAATGTTATCATTTACTTTCAGGAACTTTTTCTTACTCTTGAAGTAAAAGAATGTGTCGCAAGATTAATCCGATATTTTAATGAAAAATTCCAACAACACGACACCATGCTTTTAAGTTCACTATTTTGCGAGATTTTTGCATTAGGTACGCGAATATATCATGCGAAGGAGAAGGAAGAAGTAATTCAAATTATTTTACCGGCCCTCACTTTCTTTAATCTATACCAAATTAATCCTAATATGAGCATCTTACTTGGAAATCTAATTCAATATGACCACGAGAATTCATTAGGATTTCATGTTGCTCAAATTATTGAATGGTTATTAGACAATCATGTTATTTCGCTTCCTAAACTATCTGAAATTTTTAAAACAATTTTAGTGAATGAGTATACCAGTCGGTTCAGAATTGGCAGATTGATTAATAGTTTGATAGTATTTATGGTATTGCAATTCAATGAAGCACTTTTTCTCATTGAATTACTAAGAGAGGAGCTTAATTTAGATCAAATTGAACTTTCTGATTTAGTAATCGGTATTAAAATAAAATCATTAACAAGAGGTCAAGAAAACTCCTTATATGAATATTATTTTAAGTCTTTCCCATTTACTGATAAAATGGGTGAAGATGACGATTACTCAAGTTATTTAAAGGGGTTAAGTTCGATTATCTCACATGATATTGTTAATCGAAATTCTTCCATCAACCTGATAAACTATTGCATATCTATTGGCTATGAACATTTAATTGCAGATAGCTTGAAGTTTTTAATAGATTCATTAATTCTCTCGGAAACTACCTTGATAAATATATTTTCTGACCTGTTAGATAATATGTGCATTAATTATGAACAAGTCTCTCATTTAATTTCTAAAAAGTTCACGAAAAAAGAAATTTTAAGGCTTTTAATAAAACTGATTCAAGCAAAATATCAAGTCTTGACCAAGCAAGATTTCATCCATCTTTTCCAAGGTTTTCTGAATAATACCAAATTAGGGTTATCCCGGGAAGATATGAAAGCTATTCATGGTTTTTTAGAAAATTATCATTCTGATATAATCTCTCCCATCCATGGGATTGATTTCGATACACTTGTTTCCGAAAGTATTTCCTTTCCAATTAATTAAAAGGGAGGCGTTTTTCCTTAGTTTATATTATAATGGGCTTCAAAATTAAGAAAATGATATCAAAAAATCGGGAGCCCTTTATATCTAATGAGCTTGATTCCCAAATATTCGCGAGGATTCATGATCTTAATTATCTTATTCCCGCTGAGGTCAAGATATTTCAGATTATGCATTTGTTGAAAATACTGCTGGTTGATAGAAGCTTCAATTCTGTTATTGCAGAGAATGAGGGTATCCAAGCTTTTACACTGAATTAATTTCTTCACATATTTGATCCGGTTATTAGACAAGTCCAATGACTTTAAATGCCTTAAATTCTTTAATCCCGTTATTTCAGAAACATCAGTTATCCAGCAAGAATACTTTTGGCGCCAGAGATTGGCATTCCATCCCACATCGGATAAATCTAAATGGGTCACCACTCCATTTTCTAAGTCATAATAAACCGTATAAAACTTTTGGAAAAGATGTACCATTGTATAATAATTAATAATGATTTCTCCTGCATCACAGGTAGAAATTTCGTCATGTTTTTTGGAATGCAAGAAGTCACTTATAGATTCTTTAAATTTGTTTTTGGGATAATTTATTCCCTCTATCAGATAATCTTTTCTTTTAATCTGTTCAAGACATTGATACAATAACGCTTTAGCTCCTTCATTATTAATTTTTATTAAGGTTCTTATAGAATTAATTAAACATTTATAATCCTTCTCATTTTGGAGAATCCACCTTATCAGATTTAGTGATTTCCCATAGAAATAGTTTTTAACAATAGATAAACAATATCTCCTAATTTTCACATCATGTTCGGAAATAGCCAGATTTTCTAAAAAATTAAAATAAAACCTTTCACGGCGAGCAATTCTATCAAGACTTTTCAAACTTTCCCCGCGGATACTATTATTGTTGCTATTATCAATGATGGCAACTAATAAATCAATTGCTTGTTTTTTGGTAATTAGATGGTCTTTGAATTCTTGAATGATTTTGCTGGGGTTTACCATACTTTAATTTTTAAAAATTTTATTATTCAGCTTGTTAAAAATTATTGATTCTAATCAAATAAGAACATTAATCTTATCTTTTAAGGTTTTTTTTAGAGTTGCGAACCTCAATTTTATCTAGGATTAAAGGGATGATTCTAATCTATAACAATTTTATTTTAAACTAAAATGCTCTAAAAATTTTCTATTATTATATCCTTCACAAACTCAGAGAAATTTCCTTTTTAACTTCTTTAAAGTTCAGCTTCCTTTAATAATAATATCTGTTTTTTCCCCATAAAATAAGCATCTAATTGGTCCATTAAATTACGTCCGATTAAAAATTTAAAAGGCAATAAATCTGATATCGGAGCAACCGTAAATTCAATATCAAATGTAGAATCGAGGATGGAGACAGATCCGTTATAGATCGACGCATCAACAATTCCTCCTGCTGTAAATAACTGTTCCTTTCTACTAATCACCTGATCGTTGACATTAATGACATTATCTTTTAATACACATAAAGTAGCAGCAGTATCAAAAATTGCAAGTATTTCCATTTTTCCTTTTCCAAGATATAGGGTGATTGGTATAATGGGATACGTGTTTTCTTCAAAAATAGAATACTTCCATCCATTAAATTCTTTGAAACTCATATATACATACTCTATTCTCCTTTTAATCTTCCCATTATATTTTATATTAAAAGGATACTGAGGAAATTTTTTTACTGCAATTTCAGCTAAATCACAAGGAGAATCACCTACAGCAACCACTGCTCCATTTACGAACACAACATATTTATTTTTTGGAACATACTCTGGTATCGTAATGGGCGTTTCATTTGGCACGTTATTAATTATCTCATCTATTTTCATTTTTTCTGAAAGGATACTACGTACATACTCACTCATTGATTTATCTGTACTACCCTTGATATGTTTTTTTATTTTTTCCTTTTCTGAATCTTTGAGGTTCACATTAAGTAATGGCATATATATTGTTTTTTTATGGATAATTTTAAAATAAATTATTTATACTGAAAATCACTATATATTTTCTCTATAATTAATAAAAACTCGATAAAATAAATTTATTGCCTTTAAAATAATAATATTGAAATTTGTGCTTCTTTTTATCAACACTTCGGATTTTTAATTCCCAAAATTTAGAATCGGAATGGATTTATAAATGAAATTCTTCTCTCATACCAACTCTAAATTATGCATCCCTTTAGCTTAAATATTTCTATAAACAATTCATTTCATTATTATATTATTTAAGTTTCTACGCTATTTGTGTTTCTAATTATATTTTAAAGAGGTTTAATGCGATTCAGAGAGTAGTCATTATCGGAATTGGAGCAATAGGGTCCATAGTTTCAGCCCAATTAGCAAAAAATGGTATAGGATGTTATTTAGTGGAAAAAAATCCCACATCGTTAATGAAGCTCAAACGCGAAGGAATTCAATATTCCAACGGAAAGAATACCTATATTATAAAGAAAAATCTTGTTCCTTTGGATGAAATTAGCGCTCTCCCCAATGATATTCGTCATGTGTTCATTACTACAAAATGCAATCCTGTGCTTAATATTGTAAGTGCTCTAAATTCGAGAATAAAGGAGAATTATACCTTGATAATGATGACTAATGGGCTAATTGAAGAAAAAGTAATGGAGATTCACGATAACATTATTAGTTGTTCCATCACATATGGAGCTACTCTCCTTGATCCCGCAAGCACGTTAAAAACTTCAGAGGGTGAAATTTATGCAGGAAGATGGATGGACAATAAAAAAGAAAGTGATGAAGAAATATGCGAACTTATCGCATTAATAGATCCTTGTTGCTGGACGAATAATATTATAGGTATTAAATACTCCAAATTACTAATAAATTGCGCAACGGCATCTTTTGGATTGATTTCCGGTTTAAAACTTGGCGAAATATTGGAACACAAGTACATGCGCCTAGCATTTTTAATCCTCTTGACGGAAGGAATTCGAATTAGTGAAAAATTAAATATTAAAATAGAAAAAATAAGTGGATTGGATCTTAAAAACCTCATACTAACTCCTAGTAATATATCCTCCTATGAAAGGAAAGATAATATTCTAAAATCAATAGGAAAGAGTTATAGTGATTTACGATCTTCCAGTTTAGCTTCTGTTGAAAGAGGAGAAAAGTCAGAAATCCCTTTTTTAAACGGATATTTTGTGGAAAAAGGAAAGGAATTAGGGATTAATACGTTATTGAATGAAAAAGTAGTAGAAATCTGCAATGAAATTGAATTAGGGAGAAGAAAATCATCAATTGAGGAAATGAAAAACTTTGAAAAATCTGTTTTACAAATTGCTGAAAAATATTACTTAAATCCCTGGAAAGAATAAAAAAATTTATCTAAAATATTAAGTAAAATGTCGTTTCAATTAATATTAAAAATTTAAACATACAGAAAACTGATGAATTATCTGAAAAGAACAATAGAAAGTAAATTTCACAAGGAAATTGTTCAGTTTTCTAATTTTCTCAAATAAAAAGAGAGGAACAGGTAAAGAATTCTTGACAGAATATTCATATCAAAAAATTAAAAAAAGCTTTCGTTCAATGTGGTCCCTCTATTTTATGATATACTATAATCTTGGAATTCTTCCTGTAAATATAGAAGAGTTATTACTTCATTTATCGGGAGCAACAAGATTAGGAATTGGAATCGTTATTGCTTTTAACTTAATCTTTTCCACAGCAAGTATCCTCTTTTTTGGATATTTTGTTGAAAAAATTGCTCAAAAATGGCCCAGAAAACAAATTTTTGTTGCCACTAACTTGATCTGGATTATCGCCTTTGGATTGGTTTCTATTGCTCCGAACTATTTTTACTTCTTAACTTTTTATATACTTGCTTCTATTGGGTATGGATCATTTATTCCCCTTGGATATTCAATGATCAGTGATTATTTTGCTCCTGAAGAACGTGGAAATAAATATGGATTTATGGAGTTTGGGCTTACGATTGGAAATGGGATGGGAATCATTTTTGGAGGACTTTTAGGAACCTTTGGAGGTGCAATTGGCTGGAGAATTGCTTATGGAACGGGTTCTCTTATAGGATTACTATTTTTAATGAGATATATATTTTCAGCGGTAGAACCAGAAAGGGGGAGGGTAGAGCCAGCATTTAATGGATTTATTGGAGATATTCAATATAATTACAAAATAACCCGAAAGGATCTTGCTTCTTTGTTTAACAAAAAGACGGTAACTGCCTTATTATTTGCAAATTTATTTACGGGAATTGCCATGAGTTCTCTCTCAAATTGGGCAATTTATTATCTGACTTTTAAAATAAATATTATGGGGGCAGAGACATTTGCTACTATTTTATATATATTTGCAGGAATTGGAGCTATTCCCGGAACATTACTAGGTGGAAAATTAGGGGATAAGCAGGCGAGATCAAGAAAAAATAGAATGAGAGTAGTGATATCAATGTTAGGTCTTATTGGGGGAATTTTTTGCTTTATGGGCTTTTATTTATTACCTCTTAATATGAATACTATTCTTGAAATTGTTTTGTCGTTTAGCATATTAACGACTTTTGGATTTTTTGGTTTTTTCTTGAGCACTTTAAGATTAGGCAATGTACAATCTATTTATTCGGATGTTTCTCTTCCCGAAACGAGGAGTAGTGCTATAGCACTCAATGCCGTAATGTTTAATATTGGAGGTATAATGGGCAATCTTTTACTCTCAAGCATGATTGAGATTGATCTTAACTTTCTATCATTATCTATCTTTTCCCTTTTAATGATTTGGTTGATGGGGTCATCGTTATGGATAATTGTGTATGCTTACTATCCTAAAGAGTTAAGAGAATGTTATCTAATTTTAGAAAAAAGAAGAAAAGAAGTTGAAAATTAATAATTTACATTTTTTTTAAATCTAAAAGAAGTTATTTTTATATTTTTTCATATCTTTCCATATAAATCTCCCTACATTAATTAAATTTGTATAATACGTTCAATATACTCTTTTCAATATCCCTTTATCTTCTTAAAGATTAATTTCACTCTTATATCATGACATATTTTAGAAATTATAATAAAATATGATTATATTTTCCATTTAATTTGAGATGATAATCTGATGACTCATCATCAAGCAATGCTATGTAGCACGTGTGGATTTGGGCATAATCAGAAAAAATGCGTGAAATGTGGTAAATGGATTGGTAGTAAAGGTATTGAGGCACGCTTATGTAGAGAATGCGGTTTTGCAAATAAAAAAGATATTTGCGTGAAATGCGGTAAATGGATTGGTAGTAAAGGGATTGTAGCATATTTATGCAGAGAATGCGGATTTGGAAATAAAAAAGAGAAATGCATAAAATGCGGAAAATTGGCCATCTAATTAGAAGATTAATATTCTTATTTTTTTAATTAGGGACTTCTAAAATTAGTACTTTCAATATTTGAAGTTTTATCCTCTTACTTTAAATTCAACTGCTGTTATATCTTCGATTTTTAAAATGGCATCATAATAAGATCGAGGACCTGCCAATTTTATTCGAACATTATAAATACCCACTTCTAGAATCACCCCTGTATATGCCTTTCCACTATTTAAAACTATTTCAACATAATCGGAATTCTTTAATTTTAGTAATACATCCTTCATTTCTTCTTTTTCATTAAATTCCATTAGTCTTATTCCTCTTAGAAATTTGTATTTATCCTTTTATTTAAACTGGAAAAATTAGTCGTGTTTATATTTACTATTTTTTAACCATTTAATTTTTTTTCGGTTTCAAAATCAATTTTTTCTTCTATTCATGAATGAGATTTTTATTTAAAAATAGAATAAGAAATTTATTTCAATCATTCATTTTTTCCTCTAATAATTTAACGCGCTTATCGAGATTCTCCAATTGTCTTTCAATTGCTTTCAATCCAATAGTTAATCTATCAATTTTGCCTTTTTCCTTATCGTGGAGGTCAATTTGCCTTTTTATTTGTTTAATATAATCATAAAGATTTTCCAAAAACTCGAGAAATTCTTCCTTATTGGAAAAATCACACTCTATTCCTAACTCTCGACTTAGACCAAGCTTGCCAAGATCTGCCCAATTCAATTCCTTTGACTTGATAGGGATAAGTTCGACATTATATTCCTTAGACAATTTAAGTTCATATTGACAATCTCTTGAGGCAATTGATCGAGGTGTCCCAATGAATAAAATTAATTGACTCTGCGGAATATTTTGATCCATGAAAGTATCAATATTTCCGCTAAGATCTCTTTCACAGTAAAAAGATTGCTCGATTTCTAATTGAGATTCTAAATATTCACTTATTTTTTGAATATTACAAGGTTCAAAGTCAGCAACTGCATGACTTATAAAAACATTAATAGCGACTTTTTTCTTACAATACTGTTTTATTTCGGGAAGGGTCTTCTTTGAGATTAAGGCATCATTTTTTTCAAGAGGATTATTATCAATCGTGAAATCTATTAAATTATTCAATTTATAAATCGAGTATGGAAGATACTTTATTTGATTATTACTTAAATTCAAAATCTCTAAATTTAAAAAATCTCCAAATCGATCATAAAGATCTGTTAAATTATTATTATATAAATTCAATGTTCTCAAGGATTTTAAGTTAAAAATCGAGGAAGGGAGTGTTTTTAGTGATTTACTTCCTTTAATAATGAGTGTCTTTAAAGATCTCAGATTTCCAATATTTTCGGGTAACTTTACTAACGCTCTACAATCATTTATCTCCAAGGTCTCTAATTGGCTCAATTCTGTTAATGAAACTGGCAATTCTTCTTGTTTGTAATTGTTTAGTTGAAAACGTTCTAAGTTTTTATAATCCTTCAATTGCTTGGGGACATTGCTCGCAATTAATAATTTCAAATTCCTTAAATTAACAAATGAATCTGGAAATTCGATAATACCGACAGGAAGGAGAATTTCTTCTAATATTGCATGATTACCTATAGAATCTGGCAGTTCTTCAATATTTGTATCAAAAATATCCAACTTTTTTAAAAATTTAGCGTGATCTAATGTAATGGGATACTTTTTTATCGGATTACCCCTTAAAATTATTGTCTCAAGGGTATCTAACGAGCCTATTTCTTCTGGCATTTCTGATATTGTATTCTTCGATAAATCTAAGACTTGAAGTTTCTTTAAATTTTTTAATCCGCTAATACTACTTCCATACATGCTCTGTGATAAACCACATTCCGAGAGATCTAAAATTTTAAGATTTTCTAATTTTTCCAGTTCAGTAAATAAACGGGAAGGACTTGGAGCATTTATTGTCGCTTTTAATTCAAGGGTCTTTTTTAAATTCTCTTCTCTTCGAGCTTGAATTCTTTCCTCCATAGTTCTATAAATTCTAGTATCTAATTGAGGATTTGTTAAACTACGTTGAATTTCTTCTCTTCTTTTTATTTCTTGAGTATATTCTGAAAAGAAATCATCCCAATGATTGAAATCAAGGTTCTCCAAGAATGTAAATTTGGAAATTTCGGGTAATTTATCTGGAACTTTCAGGGATTTTACATTCAAACTTTTAAGACTTAAACCTAAGGCAATTACATGGTTATTTTCGGCTACAAATCCAAATTGGTGTTGTTTTATCCTTTCTATTTGATGGGTGTTCTCATCTATTTCATATTCATCCCAATTTATTTTTTCTATATTTGGAATAGCAATTCCAAATAATTTTTCTATCTCTTTTAAGGTTTCTGCTTCCTCTTTAGCAATGCTCACATTTTCATATCTTTCTGTCATAAATTATCATCAAAATTAAGAGTTTTTCTTCTTTTTATTATATTAATAAGAAATTAATTTTTAACATTTTTCTCAAACATATCTTTATTAATTTCTACACCTAATCCGGGTTTATCCAATGCTTTTAATATTCCCTTTTCTGGTTTAATGGGTTCCTCCAAGAGTTGATATTCATCAGGAATGAAAGGAAATTCACACCATTCACATCTCGTACTCATGATAAAATGCAAGTTCGCAGCAACGATGTGCCCAAAACCAAAAATGTGAGGTATGCACTGAACTCCTTTCACTTCAGCCATTGCATCGATCTTTTTTAATTGCAGAAATCCGCCTGAACGGGTCACGTCAGGCTGGATGATATCAAACGATCCTTTGGAAAGAATATCTTCAAACCTAAATATGCCAAAATCATTCTCTCCTCCCGCAATTTCTATGGGTGATTTTTCTCTTAATTTAGCCAATCCATTTAAATTATCCGTGGGTATCGGCTCTTCGAGCCACGTTACCTCGTACTTTTCACAAATTCTAGCAATCTTTAATGCTTCCGTGACTGAATCATACGCGGAGTTTGCATCCACCATGATATCAATGTCGGGAAAGGCATCTCTCACTTCCTTTAATAGCATATCATCCTTCTTTAATCCATCCCCAATCCGCAACTTTACAGCAGTAAATCCACCTAATTCTGGTTTTAATGCGGATTCCACGGCTCCAACTGCCGCTTTAGCAGAATATCCTCTGGGCATGGATGCATAACACTTTACTTTTTGTTTCCTCCCTCCCAATAATTTATAAATTGGTTGTTTAGCTGCCTTCCCTATAATATCCCAACATGCAATCTGACAAGCACTGGTTGCTTGAGCGATGCCGAATAAAATTCGATTGCTGGATGTATAGTTTGTGTAGAAAATCTCTTCTGTCATGAAAGGATCCTTGTGAAGGAGCAATTTGCTAAGTATCTCATCCACAAATACTTTTTGAGCCGCATTGCTCAAATTCCAATGTGATAAAGCCCATCCGTCAATACCCTCATCGGTTCTCAGATTTATATAAAGCCCCGTAGCCTTGAATCGAGGCATGGATCCGATTTTAATCTTAAAATCCAATTCCAATAAATGAGTTTTAACCTCTGTAATTTCCATTTTTTTTCGACCACATCCAATACTATTCAAATATATATAGAGTTAGAGAAGAAGATAAATAAAATTAATCATATTGGGGAACGCTTGTTAAAATCCTTCATCTTTTAGAAATTCATGGTAAAAAGCATGAAATACTTCTTAAAGTTTTTATGATTCTATTTAATTATATAATATAGAAGAGAACATTAACAATCTCCAAATTATATATTAATTACATTCAAATTGGTTTCAGTGGCAGAAAAAACTAAAACCTCGCTTAAGGATCCCTTCAAAGAGTTATGCGAAGTCTATGTATTATATTTTGACGAGGCACGGGGACACGTGCCCTTATTAATCTATCCCTCGGAAAAGATGATAGATGATAAAAAATATATGCGAGTTATTCGTTTTCATCCAGTCTGGTTCTTAGAAATTGAGGAAAGTGAGGCACTAAACCATATTGACCTTGAGTATAAGGGATATAACTTCATGGCCAAAAAGTTCTTGGCAAAATCATCTCGAGAGAAACGAAGAGCAGGACTTGAAGAAAAAACCCCCGAGACCATCGTGATAATTCTTTCTTTGCCTACTGATGTCTCAATTTTTGGAGATGATTTAGTTCAAAATATCACCACTGGGATTAAAGAGAATTTTGGAGATAAATTTTCGGAACTTATCTCTGGAACGATTGCTAAGGATGAAATAATAAAAACTCCTGCAATGAAAGAAAAAATTGTAGTAAGTGATGGCATCAAAGAAAATATGAAAAATTTAATAGGACGAATTGGAAATAATTATCTCTCACGCGTCATCAGACAAGCCGATGGATCTTCTCTTAAAAAGCAGAAAGCAATTTCGTATCTCTATTTAAAAGGATTCGATTTTTCTCACATTACTATGGAGGATGGAGCAGAAACATATTCCACGATTCAATTGTTCGATCCTTCAAAAAAAAAAGAAGAGGGATATACATTTCAAGCACCGTTCTCTCTCATTAATATTAATATCGATGAGGAAAGTAAGGAATTACAAATTCTTGTAAAAAACAATACGGAAACATCACAAACAAATTTAACCGTAAAAATTACTCATGTTAGAGAATTTTTTGAAAAAGAAATCATGAATCAATTAATTGAGGAATGGTTTCCCGAGGAAGAACTTTTATTTATTTCCCCGATCATCCCTCATATTAACGAGTACTTATTTTTTGTATTGTCTGCTAATGAACAAAAACTCCTCTCTAAAAAAATAGATTTAGAATTATTGAATAGTCATATTAATTCCAATTAAAAAGGAAGTAATAAAAAAATCATGTCAAATCAAGAATTTGAAGAAAAAGATATTATAATAAGAAATTATCGGGCTAGTGATTATGAATCAACTCTCACCATATTAAAAGAGCTCCATAGTCAATATGATATTGGATTAAAAGAAGATCAATGGAAAAAATCCTCCGGGTTGAGGCAATTCAAGCCCAATTTAAAAAGAATAACGTTGATTGCTGAATCAAAATCAACTGGGGAAGTTGTCGCAATGGGAATGCTTGAAGCTGTTAAAAATACTTTAGGTCAGTATATCGGTTATTTGGATAATTGGGCCACCAAAAAAGAATATATTGGAAAACAAGTAGGTAAGATCCTAGCAGAACGAGCAATCCAAATCCTTCGTTCATGGGGGTGCGAGTCTATTCGAATAAATATCGCTTATGGTGTTACAGATAAGTTATTAAATGTTTTTGCTAAAACAGGATTTAAGCCCATTTTAACGGTATTGGAAAAGAAATTTTAGGAATGAACCCATGCAGAATACTCGAAAATATCCATTAATGATCATTTCCCTTAATAACATGTTCTTTTTTCATTATTATTCCTAAATTGTGACTTGAATAGCTAAAAAAATCCTATATTTTTACCCCATTTTTCTTGGTTGAATTTTTATAAAATATTGAATATTTGATAACTCAGTATTGAGATAATAAAAAAAAACATTGAATCTTTTTTTATTACTTTAATGAAATTGGTCTATTTTCATGAATTCTGATAAATCAAAGTGGAAATTTCTAAAATAATTTAATTTTTAATATTTTTTTGTATGATTTATTATCAAAATAGATCATCACAAATATCATTTTTTCACACTCTTGATTGCATTGTTCCGAAAATTATTAACATTGGATCACGTTTCTGCATTTTTAGTACTTATTTCTTACTAAAAGCGGATTTTCGCGACGGAAAGAGTCAAATTTATATAGGAAAAATGCTTTTTTTATCATGAGAATCAATAAAAAAATTAATTATTCAAGAAGTGATAAAAAAAATGGTCGAAAATAATATTGATGAGGCATTTGAAGATTACAAAAAAGTAAGAGAATCCTTATCTGGATTATTTGAAATCCTTAAAATTAATTTGAATGAAAAGGATTTTTATTATCAAGCAGGTATTGACAATTTAAAGGCCATAAAAGAGAATGTGGCTAATTTGTTAAGCAACTGCTATGGATCTCGTCAAGTCCGAATGAGATTGAGAGAAATTGAATTTGATGAACATGAGTTAGAAGAACAAATCCTTCCCTTTTAATTCTCTATCTTCTTGAACTAGTTTTACTTTCTTAAATTCACGAGTTAGCAATATCAATTAAGAAAGCATATTACTTTGTAAATTATTGAACTATTTCTGGCTTAACTTAAGCTCAATCAAGTTTTATTATCATTTTCCAAAAAATAGCAAAAAACTTGAACGGGAATTTTTTATATTTAATTAATGGAAGATTCCGCTCAGTCTGAAACTCCCGAAGAAGAAAAAAAAAAGAAACGGCTTTTAAGTATTGATGTTTTCAAGGGAATTACAATCCTATTAATGGTTTTTGTCAATACCTTAAGTATTTTCAATAATGTACCCGCTTGGACCAAACACCCCGTAGATTATGGGCTCACATATGTGGATTTTATTGCTCCTTTCTTTGTATTCATGATGGCTCTCAATTTCAAATCATCCTTTCTAAAGAGAGTGAAAAAAAATGGGAAAGCAAAAACCTATTTTCATTCCATCGAACGTAATTTACTCTTCATTTTTTTAGGATTATTGATCAATATAAACATAACGGAAGAGGGCATTGCGCTACGTTGGGGTACATTACAGTATCTCGGCACGGCAGGTCTCGTTTTGTTGTCACTTATCGAGCTATCTCCGCTAATTAGATTGGTAATCTCAATAACATTAATGTCTATTCATCAATTTTTATTGGAAACAAGCGTAGGAATTTTAATATATGATGGAATTGAGGGTGGACCTTACGGAGTATTATCTTGGATTAGCATGTTATTATTGTCTTCAGTATTAGCGGAAGGATTATTAAATAAGAAAGTGAAACTTTTTTTTCTTTATGGGGGAATCGCATGCTTGTTAGTAAGCATTCCCACTTACTTTTTATGGGGTTTTAGTCGTCAAAGAATTACTCTTCCTTTCATATTCTTAACTATTGGGGCAGCAGCCATGGCATTTTATGCCCTGTACTTGATATTTGAAGTATTCTCCCAAAATCATCCTTTACTTCAACAGGAGAATTATGTAAGCATGTTGGGGAGAAATGCATTTTTCTTATACATACTGCATTTAATGTTAATCATTTTTATGTTTTTTCTAGCAGTATTTAATCCTCTTTTTAATATTGTATTCTTAATAGGTCTTCTCAATACCTTTATCATTTGGATTATAGGTGTTTTTCTCTATAAAAATGAAATCTTTATCGTTATATGAAAAAAAAATATTGAAGTTGAGGAGAGACCGAAAGAGGTAGTTTTTTATTGTTAATTCTTGTTTTACTTTAATTTTCTCTCTTGCTGATAAAATAATTATATTCTTCTAACTTTCTGTTTAAGAAGGAAAAGAAGCAATTAACATTTACAAGAATGTTAAAAAATTAAAACTATAAATAGAATAATACATCTTTATATATTTAGTTAAAAGTTATGATTAGTATCAAATAATAAATTAATCCATTAATTCAGATCAAAAAGATGAAGCTAATTATCAAGAAGGATCATGTCAAAAATATCGTCCTCTTTTCAGTGTTTGTTTTTGGCATGATTTCAATATTTTGGTTCTTTTTGAATGTAATTGGACTCATTATCGGTCTTGCTTATTTCTTAATCTTAAAGCCGAAGATTGCTCGCTATAATGGATTGATGTTGGCAATTTATGAGGGATTCATTTCGATATTGACACATACCTATAAAGAGGTATCCCCTCTTAATTTGGCAATATGGTATGGATTAGGCTTCTATTTGCTTTTACTTTCTTTAAATATTTTTGTTCGCTTTTTAAGCAAAAGGAAGGTACAAATCAATTCGTTACAAAGCATAACAAATAGAATAAACTCAATAAAAATCAAACCAATTCATAAGAAAGTCCTAAAAGTCATTTTGGTAGCATCTCCTATCGTAATGTGGTCTTCCGTATATATTGATTTTGGGGTGATGTTTGATAATGAAACGAAAATGTTATGGATAAATGCCCCTTCAACAGTCGATATTGGTAAGGATTTTCAAATCACCGTGGAAGCGTGGGATTCCTTCGAGAGATTGAGTGCCACTTATTCCGGAACGGTGCAATTTTCGACTAAATCTTATGATCTTGAAACTCTTGCCCCATTAACTTCTGTAAAATGTCTACTACCAGAACAATATACATTCACCGGTCAATTGGTCGGATCCGAGATAGCTTATGAAATAAAAGATGGTAATGATAATGGACTTCAAACTTTTAATGTAGTAATATTTACTCTAGGGATTCATTATATTTTAGTTCACGACAGCGTGACTAAAAATACTTACTATAGTAATCCAATTATTGTGAAGAATTTAGGAGAAACGGACCCCAGAATAGTATGGGGCGATATTCATTCCCATTCAGAATTATCCGATGGTACTGGTACGGCGGCACATTCATTTTATTATGCTCGTTATGTTGCCTGTCTGGATTATTACGCTCTCACGGATCATGGAGAAATAATGATGTGGAATCCGAGTTCTGTCGATGTTCTTGAAAGTGAAACTAATAAGGCATATCAACCGGGGAATTTTGTTACTTTTCCCGGAATGGAATGGACAAATGTTCAAACTGGTCATTATACTTGCATTTTTAGTGGAGATCAATTAACTAGAGATCCGATTCTATCTTATATCCTTCTTCCTAAAACAGATGATCTGTGGAATGCATTGGATAAATTCACAGCTGAAACGGGAGATAGAGCTTTAGCTCTCCCCCATCATACCACGCAAGAAGCTTATATGGAGGATTGGACCTATATCAATCCTAAGTACGTGAAAATAGCTGAAGTCACATCTGTACATGGAGAATGCCTTTTTGCGCATGGACACCCGTTGAATTACCGCGGAATGATTGATCAACCCCCAGAATATGTATATGGAACTTCCGTGGTAGATGCATTCATAATGGGAAAAAGATTAACGATGTATGCATCAAGTGACGAACATGATGGACATCCGGGGCATAGTCTGAGTCATACTCGTGCTTTTGTAGGACATCAACTTCCCATCAGTGTTTGGCACACGCGAAATGAGCATCCATATCCTGGAGGATTAACAGCGGCTCACGTTACTGGCTTAACAAGAGATGAAATTTTCACTGCATTGGAGACCCAACGTATTTACGCAAATTCTGATCACGGTCGCCCCATTTTAGAGTTTTCTATAAATGGTAAACAAGTAGGGGATGGTTCTACAGTTATTGTCGATTCTTCTAATAGCCCGAGAAGAATCGATGTTTTTTTGGCTCAAGATGGTGCTACAGTAGCTCTAAAATCAGAATCTGCCTCTGACTCTGTTCATTCAAATTGGAACCCGAATTGGAAAGCATCCATAGAAATAATTAAAAATGGGGAGTTATGGAAAAGTTTAACTGTATCTTCTCCTATTAGTAAAATCTCGGTTGTAGATAGCGAGCCAATCCAAGGAACATCATATGCCGAACATTGTATTGAAATCGATGGAAAATGGTACGTAAATCAATATAGTGATAATCCTATTGATCCCTCCACTTTAAATACCAATGGTTTCGATTTTTATTTAATTAGAGTAGTGGGAGAAAACGGTAGAACTTCTTATGCCGGGCCAATTTGGGTGGAATATTAATATTATATTTAATTCAATTATAAAAATAAGGTAGGGATAGTAAGGATTCATATGAACAATACTGAAAAAAGCATATATAGGAAGTTACAAAGTCATTTAGATAAAATGCCGATAGGATTTCCCCCGGCAAAAGATGATTTGGACTTAAAAGTCCTAAAGCACCTTTTTACGATAGAAGAAGCAGAAATTGCCACGTTGCTTGAACATAAACCCATCTCTTTTGATATTATTCAAGAAAAAGCAAATGAGCAGGGAATGTCGATCGAGGGATTAAAGGCAAAAATGGATCGCATGAATAAAAAGGGAATTATTAACAAGAAAGAAATTCCCGAGAAAGGTGATTATTATTTTAATATTCCTCTTATAATGGGCTTTTATGAGTATCAAGTAGGAAGTCTCACCAAAGAGTTCATCAAAGATGTAGATGAATATTTCGGAAATTATTTTTTCAAAGATGAATATAATAAAACGAACATTCCTCAAATGCGCGTTATACCTATTGAAGAAAGTGTTTCAACGGATCAAGGAATTCTTCAATATGATGACGTTAAAGAAATAATTGAAAATCTGGATGGATCAATAGCCGTTATTGATTGCATATGTCGTAAAAGTAAAGACATGATCAACGAGCCTTGTAAAAAAACAAAGTTAAGAGAATGTTGCCTGATATTCAGGGGTGCTGCTGATCATTACGTGGAGCTTGGGCATGGAAAATACATAGACAAAGAAAAAGCTTTGGAAATTATAAGACAAGCGGAAAAGGACGGCTTGGTGCTTCAACCTGCGAATTCTAAAAATCCAATGTGTATTTGCAGCTGTTGCGG
The DNA here is from genome assembly GCA_964388035.1 of uncultured archaeon. Taxonomy (GTDB): domain Archaea; phylum Asgardarchaeota; class Lokiarchaeia; order Sigyniarchaeales; family SOKP01; genus JALGVJ01. The sequence continues at coordinate 22,249 of CAYLZE010000041.1, read as the reverse complement.
TTGTTGTTGCGTGGTTTTATCTAACGAGAGAAAATTAGTTGCTCCCGCTCAATTTTTTGCCTCGAATTATTATGCAACTATAGAAATTGCTTCTTGCACGGCATGTGGAATGTGTGTGAATCGCTGCAACATGGATGCGATTTCGCTTGATGAAGAGCATGCCGAAATTAATCTTGATCGATGCATAGGTTGTGGCGCTTGCATTCCCATTTGTCCCAGTGATGCAATTAGATTAATTAAAAAAGAAGAAGAGGTAATTACTCCGTTAAATACCTTAGATACTTATCAAGCCATTAAAGAGCAAAAAGATAAGTTGAAAAACGTATAAATTTTTCAAATTAGTCAGTTTTGTATTTTATACGTAAAAAATGAAGAATGCAGGATTCACAGTTTAAATTGTTAAATCATAATAAAGGTTTATATAGATGGTACAAAGAATTATTACTTATAAAACAGAAATAAGAAAAATAAATAGATTTTAAAATAAAATTTGAAATTTTACTTAAAGTAGTCTCAGTGTAAATTTCTTCGCGAGGTTACCATAATGGTATTGTTAAAAGGAAATAATTTCTTTAAGAAAGTAAAGGAATTTACCCCCTTTAATTATTTAAATAAGAAAGTTTTGGGCATTTCAAATTTCGGGGAACATGCCGTCCTTCTTTCTATTTATGTGCTTGGAATCTACAGTACCATGTTATATTTCTTTAGTTTTATTGGACTTACTATTGGAATAGTATATTACCTTGTCCTTCCAAATAAATCATGGAGAAAGCTTGGCATTATATTGGCATGGACTGCGGGAATAAGCACGTTTATCGTGAATTTTATCGGTATGCGCAATGCTTTGGGAAAACCGAGCATTTCAACCGTCTATATTTCTCTTGGAATGGGTCCTGCTTGTATTATTTCGTATGTCATGGTTGCGTTAGTTTGGAGGTCACTGAAAAAGAAAGATTCAGAAATCTCGCATAAAATCTCAAATTTTATTCATGGCAGGAGAATTATATCTAAGAAGTTGAAAATACTTCTTACTTTCTGTATAATTTTATTCCCAATAGTATCTTGGTGGGCTCTAAGCGTGAATCTTCGAGTATTATTTGACAATAATACGAAATTGCTATGGATCCATGCTCCAACGACGGTGCAAAGAGGTTCTGAGTTTAACATAACCGTAGAAGCGTGGGATTCTAATGAACGGTTAAGTGCAACGTATAAGGGAACAGTAGAATTTTCTATTGTATCTTTCGATTCAAATTCATTGAAGAAGCTTTATTTTATTAGCGCAACTCTTCCTGAACCATATACTTTTACGGGACAGCTTGTTGGATCCGATATCGCCTATGAAATTCGCGATGGAAAGGATAATGGATCACATCTTTTCACGATACAAATAGATACAATTGGTATTCATTATCTTTTGGTTCATGATTCTTTAACTAACAATATATATTGGAGTAATCCAATAATCGTTAAAAATCCCTCAGAAAAAAGTCAAAATATTTATTGGGGGGATATACATTCTCATTCAGCACTCTCCGATGGATCTGGAACACCGGAACACCATTTCTATTATGCTAATCATGTTGCGTGCTTGGATTTTAACGCCATGACCGATCACGGTGAATTAATGCTAATTGAGATGGGAGCCTTAGATAAAGCAGAAAAAGCCACCAATGATGCCTATGCTCCCGGCGAATTCGTGACTTTCCCGGGAATTGAGTGGACCGACACGAAAACAGGTCATTATACTTGCATTTTTTCCGGTGACAAATTAATAAAAGACCCAGTGTTATCATATTTTACCGTCCTTACTCCTCAAGATTTGTGGAATGCACTTGATAATTTTACCGCTTCCACAGAAGAACATGCCTTAGCATTACCCCATCATACTACAAAGGAAGAATATATTACGGATTGGACCTATCTTAATCCAAAATATGTAAAAATCGCCGAAGTAACTTCGGTACACGGAGAATTTCTTTTTGAGCAGCATGATCCCCTAAATTATCGTGGAGCCACTGACCCGACCCCCACATGGACTCATGGAAGTGCAATAATGGATGCCTTAAAAATGGGATATCAGTTGACACTCTATGGATCGGGCGACGAACATGATGGCCATCCTGGACATTCTCTAAGTCATACGGAAGCTTACATAGGACACCAAAGACCATGGACCAAATGGGTCAATCGGATCGATTTACCCTATCCCAGTGGAATTACAGCAGTACATGCTTCAGCACTTACTCGGGATGCTGTCTTTTCTGGATTAGAAAATCAGCGGATTTATGCCTCATCAGACCATGGGCGCCCCATCCTTGATTTCACGATCAATGGAGTAGATGTGGGAGATGGTTCAACTCTAAAAGTGGGAAGTGTTTTTACTCCCAGAGAAATAAGCGTGTTTATTGCCCAAGATGGAGCCCCTGCAGCAAATAAAAGACCCCAATCCGCCACGGTAGGACCGGATTGGGTACCTGATTGGCGTTGCACCCTCGAGATATTCAAAAATGGGGCCCTCCTCATGAAAATACCCATTGACACGCCATTAGCTAAAGTTCAATACACGGACAAGTCTCCCATAACGGGAACATCATATGGAATCGAAAATTGCATTGAAAAAGATGGAAAGTACTATATTAATGAATACAGTGATAATCCTGTTGATCCGGCCACTTTAAATACAGGAGGAGCGGATTTCTATGTGATCCGCGTGGTCGGGGACAATGGAAGAACTGCTTATTCCGGACCCATTTGGGTGGAATATTAAATTCGATGTTGAAAATTGGTTCATGATTCAATAATATTTATCTAAATAGAGAACTTCTAAGATTTTTTCCCCATTAATCTTCTTAAAACTTCTCTATTAGAAGAATAAAAAATTTAAGTAAGATTATCGCAAAAAAACAAAAAAAGAGATAATTTATATGAATATAAAAAACATCTTCTAAAAGAAGTGGTAAATAATAAAACACGGATCTAATATTAATAGCACTTTAGCGGACTAATAAAACATCGCAAGCCGCATTGTTAATCACATGTTCTGAAACACTGCCTATAAATACTTCTTCGAATTTTGAGTGATGTCCCTTGCAACCCAAAACGACAAGATCAAAATTTTCCTCATTAGTTATTTGCCTGATATAATCTTCAGGTTCTTGACTTTCAATTAAGCGCGTTTCTATTTCAACATTTGAGTTTTTAAAAAAGCTTTTCGTTTCATTTAATAACTTATTTCCTGCCTCTCGATAATCATTTTCTATTCTGTTATAATCTGCCATTGGTATGTGATATGTTTTTCCAAAGGGTACCCCTGATTCTATAGATAGGGGTATCATGCGATGCGCAATTGAATGAAAAGCTACGATTTTTGTCTCTCCCGGTTTCTGCAATTCTAACACCCTATTTGCTGCTCTTTTTGCGTCTTCCGACCAATCCATTCCTAATAATATTTTTTTATACACTCTTTCCACCTTTGTTCATGTTAATTGAATAAATCTTATTAAATTTAGAATGCGTGAAGTATTTAAATATATGGTCTACAAATTATACTTCAAATAGAAGAAAAATTGACTTTCACATAGAAATTTTTATTTTTCTTTCTTTTTTTTTGACGGTTGCTGAGAACGAATTCTAAAAAAAATTAAAGAGAAAGTTTTCCAATTCAATTCAAAGTAGGGAAGTAATAATAAAGAAATATTCGTTTAAATTTCAACATTATTCATTGTTGCAAATACTCTATAGAGCCCATGAGTACCAAGATTTTCTAATCCCATTGCCGTGGCTGAAATATAAAATTGATAAGCTAATGCAAGTCCTGGGAGGGACAAGTTCATTTGTTTGGCTTCTTGCAGGGCAATCCCCATGTCTTTAATAAAATGCTTTATAAAGAAACCCGGATCAAAATTACCTTTTACTATGCGAGGACCGAGATTATTGATGGACCAGCATCCCGCAGCCCCTTTACCAATTACATTTATAACTTCCGTCAGATCGTTTCCCGCTTTATATGCATATAGTAAAGACTCGACAACACCAATCATCGTGGAAGCGATTAAAATTTGATTACTCATTTTTGTATGTTGGCCAGCTCCCGCCTTCCCCATGTAAGCAATATTTTTCCCCATCAATTGAAATAAAGGAAGAACTTTTTCATACGCTTCCTTATCTCCTCCAGTCATGATAGCTAAAGTTCCTTCTTTTGCTCCTACATCTCCTCCTGACACAGGAGCATCAATGGAGGAGATTCCTAACTTTTTGGCTTTATCATATATTTCTCGAGCGAGAGTGGGCTCTGAGGTAGTCATGTCTACAATTATCGAATTCTTTTTAGCTCCATTTAATATTCCCTCTTCCCCCAAATAAACTTCCCTTACATCTTTAGGAAAACCTACTATGCTAAAGATAATTTCACTTTTCTCCGCCACCTCCTTAGGATTGGAACACCATTGGGCACCCAATTTAATTAATTCTTCCGCTTTCTCTTTAGTTCTATTATAGACGAATGCTTGATATCCAGCTTTCACGACATGCTTGCACATCGATGCGCCCATTACTCCGGTACCTACCCATCCTATTTTTTTTTCCTTAATCATGTTAAATCACTATATATAATCCTTTATAATTTAATAGCATTAGAACCATTATAAAAGCAACCTTAAAAATTTAAAAAAAATCTGAAAAAAAAAGTGTGTTTTGCTATTCTTCTTCTTTTTTTGGCGATTTATTTTTTCAACCATTTTCCATAGAACGTATCCAAATCTGGGAGAAAATTGAAAATAGTAGGATATCCTGGCGGTACCGCTTCTGTATCAAGGAGTGATAAGCAACTCGGGCAATAATATTCACGAAGTTCCTCCCATTCGGGATCACACCCCATGTATTTTGGATAAAGCTCTTCAATATCTTGTTGAGTATCCCGCAACCTCACGCGGCATTTTAATTTCCAATTGAGTTTGTAGCTTCCAAATTCATACCCACAATCGCATTTGACAATTCTTTCTCCATTTTTCTCTACTATGTACAGATGCTCATGTAATGGTAAAAGGATTTTTTCTTTCCATGGAACTTTTTTCTGCAAAATGTCTAATATCCTTTCAAAGCGGTCGTGATCTTTAACAGAACTAATGATGGGTTTTAATTCATTCCAAGTTAAATATCCCTCAATCAATCGCTCTAAAGTTCGATCGTCATATTTTGGCATTTATTCCGCCTCCATTTTAAAATCTTCAGGTAATTTCCAAAATTCTTTAAATTCTCGGGACCATTTCTCAGAAAGGTTCATGCTTTCAGCATACATTCTCTTAACCTGTTCTGATAACTTATGTTCTAATATTTTATTCCGTTCTCTATTCCAAAAATCCTCATATGACATTGATTTTTCCTTTCTTTCTTGTCTTATTTGTTCCCTACGGCGCAAAGAAGCTTCCTTATCAATGGTCCATTCTTTTTTTCTATTATCATATTTGGCTTTAACACCGTATACCTTATCCACTAAATCAGATGTATAAATCTCATCATCCAAATCTTTCTTAATAAATTCTAAATTACGTTCCAAAGGATCGCCATATCCTGGACCCCCACTCTGCGTATGATACCATACATCATAGTTTTCAAATGTAACGGGATAAATAGAACAATGAGCCTTTCTCGTGATATCCGCTTTTAGATACTTCTCAAACTCGCCATTACTTGGATCCCAATCTCCTAAAGGATACGGTAATTCATTTTTGATAATCTCCGCCATGTTAGTATTTTTAGCATATAATCGATATCCGGTGGCATTGGGATATCCTCCATGCATTCCTCCGGTGCCGTGAAAGCATAAGCCATCTCGGGCTCCAAAAAAGTCAACTTCTCTAGAGAAAGCTACTAATGCTACTCCTTCAAAAGCGCACCCCCCTCGATACTTTCCAAATCCCGCAGTATTTGGTTTTCTTCTTCTTGATAAATAGGGTACTCCTCCTTGAAAAAGTTCCCAAGTCTCCACATCCCCCATATCGGCTTCAGGATTCCACATAGCATAGCCATTATTTAATCCATCTCTAACCGCACTTGCTCCTAAACCTTGACAACTTATTTCAAACGTCGATAACGCCCATCGCTCTCCTTTCAAGGGGCCTGAAGCATAAATCCCCCCTCCTTGAATCCCGTCCCCGGTAAATCCATACCCACACACTACCTCCTCTCGATATCCTCGGGAAAAAAGCCCATAGGACATGCATTTCATCATTGCCGTATATGCGGGAATTAAATTTCCCCAAGGACTTTGATAAGACAGATATGGATCTCCTGGATTACACCAGGTGCCTTTGGGATAATTTGTTTCAACCCCAAAATATGCCCCATCATTCACTTTATCTCCATAGATTAGAATTTGGGTTAGCAGTACCCATTGCCCTCCTTCCATGGCCCCTTTTCCGCAATTCATGGGATTAGCTCCCGGTCCGCTGGATCCTTCAAAACTAAGCGATAAGGAACCGTCTTCCTTAACAATAATTTCGACGGGTTCATTCGTCACTTTGTTTATTTTTGCTCGTGGTTGCCATGCTTCATTCTTCATAGGTAAATCGAAAAAAGCTGCTGCTTTATACCGACCTGGTAGAAGACGTTCTTTAACTCTCTCTAATAAGATTTGTCTTCCCTCTTCGATTGCTTCTCTTACAAATCTCTTATAATAATCGATTCCCTCTCGTTCTATGAATTCAATCACAGCATCCCGAATCATTAAATTTCCAGAAAGCCTGCATTTCTCATCTAATTCCCAATACATTGGCGTTCTCACGGATCTCCGAGCATTTATCATGTGATCTTTCCAGATTTTATCATTGGAGCCTATTTTTCTACACGTATAATAAACCCCATCATCAAATCTCTGGATTGCTGCTGTTAAATCATGCCCTGGTGTAATTCCTCCCGTATCTATTTGATGCGTAACTCCCCCTGCCCAACCAACTAATTCATTCTGCCAGAAAATGGGAATTAGTGTCTGAACATCAGTAGTGTGAACGTTGCCGCAATCAGGATCGTTATTAAGAAAAATATCGCCAGGATTAATACTGGGGTCCATCTCATAGTCCTCTTTAACCATGAACTTAATTGCTTCGCTCATGGTATGGACGTGAACTAATATACCTGTAGATACGACGATAGAATCTCCTTCGGGAGTGTATAATGCAAAACATAATTCTCCTATTTCTTTTACAATAGGAGATGCTGCAACGTGAAGGGCCGTTTCTCGTGCAGAAACCAATGCCCCTCTCAACGTAGCATACGCTCGTTCGTATCTAAAGGGATCTTTCTCTTTTAAGGATAACCGGTCGAGGCCATAGTAACGTTTAGTTTGATTAAATAATTGCTCACTTTCTTCAAGCATCTCATTTAGAGTCTTGCCATTCCAACCTATTGATTTATTTGACATAATTATACCTCCATGTGAAATATTCTGTGTTTGTCCAATTCTACTTTATATCCGGGGGGTACCAGAAGAGTTGTTGCAGGTGCCTCAATGACTGCTGGACCATAAACGATGTTGCCCGATTTCAGCAAATCCATTTCCCATAATGAAGCTTCATGCCAACTTCCTCCCCAATAAATCTCACGATTTCCTTTTGATGCATTTTCCAATGGCTCTTTTCCCTGCAACTCATATTCAGGAAGAACTGGCTTCGGAACCGGAACAACTCCGGTGGCGATTGCCTTAGTTATGTGGTACCCTAACTCTGGACTCTTAGTCCCTCTCTTATAGATGTTCTCAAAAAGAGTATCGTAACGATCCGTCAAAACATTTAATTGATTAGATTTTACTTCTGCAATGGGAGATTCAATTTCCAAATCATCCAACATTCCGAAATATTGCAATTTCAAGCTAGGGAAAAATTCCATTTCATCAGGATTTCTCCCTTCTTTTTCAAACTCTTTTGAGATATCTTTTTTTAGTTGCCCCCATGTGGCGTTGAGAACCATGGCGACAGCTTCATTCATGCTCCCATTAGGTGGGAGAACTAAATCTACCGATTTCTCATGACGATAAGCATGATCCGCACAAGCACATCCAAATGCAGAAAAAGCTGCTGCCCATTCAGGAATGAGGATATCTTCAAAATTCATATCCCTGCTATATCCTGCAACATGTAAAGGACCTCCCCCTCCAAATGAAATTAGAGTATAATTTTCGGGTCTGAATCCTAATCCTTGGATCATTCCCATTAAGTGGTTTTTCATGTCCATTTCGATTAAATCTAAGGCTCCGCGGGCAGTTCCGTAGGGATCGGTATTTAACGGTTCTGCTAATTGTTCTTCAATACTTTTAAAAGCCCGATTTTTATTTAAAGGAACTTTTCCTCCCAGAAAGTAATCAGGATTTAAGTAGCCTAAGATTAGACTACAATCTGTCATGGTTACTGTTTCTACTCCTGATTTTTCATTACATACACCGATTAAATATCCCGCACTTTCGGGTCCAAATTCGAGTCGTCTCGAAACGTCATTATAATTTACATACATTCCCGTTCCTGCTCCTATTGAATCCAATGCGATCATTGGAATGTTAAGAATGAATCTACCTAATGAGCTCTCCCATTTGGTGGGAACATATTTTTCCATGGTCAAGCCCACATCAAAGCTCGTGCCCCCCACATCGGAAGATACAAGATTTTTAATTCCGTATTCTTTAGCAAGAAATCGGGTACCAATCGTTCCTCCAATCGGACCGGATACCATCGTTGTTATCAATGTTTTATGATATGGGGAAATAGTACCTCCATAAGAAGTGAGAATTCGCAAGGGTGCCGGAACTCCCTTTTCCTTAAGCTTTTCTGATATTTTTATCATTTGCTTTCTAGAAGGTTCAGCGGCATATTGTTCTATAATTAGAGCATTAAGCCTCGGAGTTTCGCCCCTTACAGGATTATGTTCTGAAGATAATATAACGGGAATGTCTTTTCCTTTTTCTTTCATGATTTTTTTTGCCATGCGAGCAATTTGTTTTTCATGGCGATTATTCATGTAAGAGCACAATAAGCAAACAACGATGCTTTCCACTCCTAAATCAATTAGTTCTTCTAAGGCCTTTTTAGCTTCCTCTTTATAGAGGGGGATGATTTCTTCTCCCCAAAAATTTATTCTTCCCCGGACTCCGCGAATTTGCTTTTTAGGAACTAAAGGTTCCTGATGTTCGTGTTCTCTGGCATGCAAGCGACCTCCATAATCCAAATATATCCAACACTGAAGACCCCTTCCAAAGCGATGTAAATCTTCAAATCCAGCATTCACGATTACACCAATATTGCTATTCCCCTCACGTTCTAAAAGCCGATTTAGCATTGCCGTACCTGAATATACCAATGCTTCCACAGTATTTCCCGTTTCTTCAAGCGTTTCTTCCCATCGTCCCAGAGAATCTCCTATTGAATTTAAGATTCCTATTGATTCGTCATGAGGAGTTGATATGGCTTTTCCCACAGCAAACCTTCCTCTTTCATCAATAATGAAAGAGTCTGTCATGGTCCCGCCGGTATCCAACGCAATCACCTTGGAAAACTTATCATTTTTAATTACTTGCAATTTTTACGCCCTTTTTGTTTGAAGTATAATATTTATTTTACAATAAATATAATTTTCATCATGTTCTTATTAAAACTTTTTGCCATAGCTTTCTTTTTTTTTTATTTCAATCATGATTTAGTTTAATAATTGATTAAAATGAATAGTATAATGATTGGATTGATCATTAATCATATTGTTTTCATTATTCTACTCCAAAAATGAGAATCAGCATTTTAAAAGTTGCTTTTTTAGAAAAAGAAAGGCGATTTTCTTTTGAGATAATGAGGAAGAATAATTTTTGTTGTGCCATTAATTAGTAAAAAATTTGTCATGGCACCTGCAACAAGGAATTCCAAGCGCTATTTCATTTGGATACTTGAAATCATTCATTTTAATTAATAAAGACAATAAACTTTTTCGTAATTGGACTACATTCGGAACCTTGCTAAAATAGAATCTATTAAGATACGTGAGATGATTACTTTTCTTGCAGATAGGACAAGTACTAAACCTATTGATGAATTTATTATATAGTTCTCGTTCTTCAGCTGATAAATGATTTTTAAGCTTTTCGATGGTGAATTTGGTTCCAATATTTTCAAGGATTTTTAATGCTAAACTATTTAAAATCGTTGTACATTGAGGAATATCATTGTTTTCAAGAAGATATACATCATCAACATTAAATTCCGCAACATATTTTTTCAAAACCGCTAAATCGATGTCATTTCCATTCTTTAAACAAGTTCCAATCAATATAATAGGGATATAATTAGTATATTCTCGAATTTTATTAATCCATTGTTCCAGAGAATCGCTTTTATCATAGTTAGAGGCATTAAAGAATAATAAGCATCCCGCTGCCCCTCTAAAAAAGGTGGGATACAAAAAATCAAATCTTTTTGAACTATTAATATCCCATACCGCCATTGTAAGAGTTTCTTCATTCGATTCTTCATATTTGGCAATTTTCAAGCTTACTCCTACCGTTTTAAACGAATTGCTAAAAAAGGGATCATGAACTTCTAAACAATTATGAAAAAAGAAGGATTTATTAGAATCTGAAGTGGCTATGCTTATTACTTTCAATTTATAAGAGGAGTTAGGCAAGAGTAAGAGGCACCTCACATTCTAATTATAAAAATATTCTTACTGGAATAGATCATAGAAATCAATACATAAAAATTTTTAGATCAAGTATCATAAATATCTTTCATCACATATCCTAATAAAGAAATTGGAACTAATAAATTAAAAGATTTTTGTTATATTTCATGGAATAAATGAACAAAATTAATTCTAAAATAATTAGAATCCTTTTAAATTTTATAAGGACATTAAATAAATCAAAATTCTACAGATAATTTCAATGTTACAGATTGCTAAATTATAATAAAAAAAGAATTTCTTTGAGAATGGTTTTAGAATGTATTGATTAGATTTTATTTCAATCATGATTCTTGAGCAAAAGGTTTATAAAGTTGTTTAATTTATTTTACGATAAATCGTAAAAATAATTCTATCAAAATCATGTTATTTATATCTATAATAGATTTTTTCCTTTTATTTAATAGAACATGGATGCTACGTTCAATTTTTGCTGCCCTTCTCATTGGAATCGTTGGTGCAGTTATCGGATGTTACATTATTTTAAATAAAATGATATTTCTCGGAGAAGCAGTTGCTCATTCCGCATTCGCTGGTGCTGCATTAGGCATTTTACTTGGAAGTATAAATCCTTTATTCTTTATTTTTGCATTTTCTGAAGCAAGCGCGCTTACAGTTGGGTACGTGAATCAGAAAAAAATCTTGAATGAAGACATAGTCATCGGAATCATCTTTTCAGGGATGATGGGTATCGGGATTATCATCCTAAGTTTCATGTCGGAATTTGCTTCAAGTGTTTCCTCGATTTTATTCGGAGCAATTTTATTGATAAGCGATACTCAATTAATTATAATGGTAGTAGTGGGGCTTATTGTTTTGGCAATTATCCTCTATTTTAGAAATGAATACAAATTTATCGTATTTGACCAAGAAATGGCTCAAGTTTCGGGATTACCCGTACAACAATTTAATTATCTATTTCTTATCCTCGTAGGAGCAATAATTACCATTTCACTCAATGCAATAGGAGCCATTTTAGTCTTTGCAATGTTTATCATGCCCTCAGCGGCGGCTTACATGTGGACATTTGATTTTAAAAAGATGTTAATCCTTGCCTCCTCTTTTGGAGTGATTTCTGGATTTTTTGGGATAATGTTTTCTTATCTATTTATTTTGCCTGGTGGACCTTCTATTGTTTTGATCGCCACTGCAATGTTTACAATTTCCTATATTCTTTCTCCCAAAAGAAAAGCCAGCCAACTAAATCCTACGGAATGCAAATTTTGCCAAGTCGAAGAAAAGCAAGAATTAGTTGAACATGAGATTGGTGTTGATGTGCCTCATTATCATACCAAAGATGAAAGAGGAATTGTATTGAAAGTAGATTTGAAAAAAAATCCTGAAATACACGAATGGAAGGGGCATAGACCAATTTTAGGCACGGAAGATTCAAAAAAAAAAAAAAGAAGAAGAAAGTGAAAGAAGGTGTTAAATCTTGGCTAATTCTTGTAAAGAAGGAGATGTAATTTGCTTGAATGGGGTTACGGTAGCATATCGCGATGTTTTAGCATTATGGGAAATTAATCTCGATATTACAAAGGGTGAATATATTGGAATTGCTGGTCCAAACGGTTCTGGTAAAACTACTTTGCTAAAAACAATTCTTGGTTTAATTAAACCAATAGAAGGACAAGTGTCTATCTATGGAACCCCCATAAATGATAATCATGGAGATATACTAAAAAAAATCGCTTATGTTCCTCAAGCTCATCAAATTGATCCTTTCTTTCCTGCATCTGTTGAGGATGTTGCCATGATGGGACGCTTTGGATTAAATGGTTATGGAAAGAAAATAAGTGAAATGGATCAAAAAATCGTGGAAGAAGAGTTAAAAGCTGTTGGAATGTGGGAACAGAGAAGACGTCCTATTGGTCATTTAAGTGGAGGGCAGCAGCAAAAAGCACTCATAGTCCGGGCACTTGTAAGAGAACCGGAGATATTGCTATTAGATGAACCAACAAGCAATCTGGATTTTAAAATTACCAAGGAAATCATGGATATCATTACAAATCTGCATCAAACGCGGGATTTAACCATACTATCGATCAATCATAATCTTGAACTAATGCGTATAGATGTTGGGCGATTTCTTATAATGAATAAAGCTATTGTATATGATGGTCCTCCTTCTAATCCCGAAGTAGATAAAATAATCCGCAAAACATTCTTTAGTTAAAAATTGCGACTTTTTCTAATAAAATAATTTAATAAAAGAAAAAATAGGTTTTTTATAACAATATATTTAATTGTTGGGTTTTTATCTCACGTCTTTGTTAAGTATCTTTACTAGTACTTTTCTTAAATCGGAAGATTATAACTATTGCAGCAAACATCAACGGTAAAATTATAGATATGACAAAATATCCCGAAATGGTTTCAGGGGAAGCTACTGTGGAATGTTCTAATTGATATATATCAAAATCAAGCATTTCCAAGTATGTATCTATTTGGGAGCCATAGCGATCTACTACTTCTGAAGGGGTCGCCACGGGTATTAAGGGGGTTAACCAAGTAATATTTGCATCAGTATCCCTTGCTACTTGTTCTGCAAGTGACTTCCCTGATTCTTCTTGTGGATTATATATAACAATGACAGAAGAATTCACGACATTCTCAACTTCCTGCAAATGAGCCGCACTTACCGTGTTCCCTTCCTGTTGCTCAATTACCGCAACCCTATCAACGCCTAAATCTTGAAAGAAGTACATGAATGCGGGATGATATTCACACACTTTCATGCTTTTTATAGGTTCTGTTTTACGATATCCATGTAATATTCCTAATTCTGAACTTAATTTTGAAACATAAATATTTAAGTTTTGCTCGACGAAATTATTATAATCTGAACCTTCAAAGGGTCCAATGTAAGTTTTGATACCTTCTGCTAACCTCCTGCAAAATTTGATGGCATAACGAGGGCTCATCCAAAAGTGCTCATTTGTGGGATGAGACCCATCGGGATATGTCCATACTGGATCAGTTATAGGTTCCACTCCATTTTTCGGATCTTCTGAGGTGCTTACTCTTAAGACAACTGTGGGAACATTAGGATATGCATTAGCAATATCTTGAGCAAAAGCTTCAATATCTATCCCTAACATCACATATAAAGCTGCTCCATCCATCTTTAACGTGGCATCAGCGGATGGATCATAGGAATGGACATCTTGTGAACCCGTGACTAATGAAACTACTTCGCACGTATCCCCTACCATATTTTTTGTCCAATCTTCAGTAATCGAAAAATAACATACGATCTTTGGCTTATCTGTTTGTGCCCTAACTTCAGAAGCATTATCCTTGATGAATTCATCGGATAAAATAAAAAGAAAGCACGACATTAAAAAAAGGACAGTTAATTTTTTAAATTTCATCTTTATCACTTGTTGATAGAGAAATTACGATTATTCGTAATTTAATCTTGTATAAAATATAGATCAATAAAAAAGTTACGATCTATCGTAAAAAGCAAAAAATTAAAAATCTTAGTTTAAATATCAATAATTAGTATCATAATCTTAAAAAATAAATTTATTATTCTTACTAAAATCATCATGCAAGAATTAGATTATGAAGTTCTCGAATTCCTTTATAGGCAAGGAAAAGAATTAAAAGTAGGAGAAATTGCAAAATCTATAAATTATCCACATTCTACTATTGGAAGTTGTATCAAGCGATTGGAAGAAACTGGTAACGTTAAATATGAACCTTATAAAAATGTGAAGTTAACAGCATCAGGAAAAGAACTAGCCATCGAACTAATTCGTCATTCTCAATTATTCGAGGTTCTATTACATGAAACTCTTCACATGGATGCTGAAAAAGCCCATGAGGAAGCTAAAAAAGTAAATTTGTTACTTTCTTGCGAGACGATCAATAAAATTTGTGAAATTTTCAACCATCCTGTGAAGTGCCCTTGCGGGGAGGCAATTCTTAATTCCGAGAAATGCTTTTGTCCAATTCTTAAAAAGTAAATTATAAGTTATTTGAGTATTTATTTAAACAAGCAATCATTCATGTAATTTCAATCGATTTAATATAAGTTTTCTCTCATTAGTGATTATTTTATATCGCATTTATCTATTAAACTAGATTTCAACATGTAGAGGTTATTTCTTTAATGATCTTTAGCTTCATTCGAATTTCTATTAATATTTTAAAGTACAAGTAGTTAAATATTTGAGAAGATATTTGAAGAATATGCCAAAAATAAGTGCGCGAAATCAATTACTTGGTACAATTAAAAAGATAACAACTGGAGC
>CAYLZE010000041.1:0-7174 GCA_964388035.1 uncultured archaeon | reverse complement strand
AAATAAGTGCGCGAAATCAATTACTTGGTACAATTAAAAAGATAACAACTGGAGCTGTAAATTCGGAGATTATTCTTGAATTACCTGGAGGTGTTGAAATCACATCAATCATTACAATAGAATCCGTTAAAAAGTTGAATTTAAAGGAAGGCATGAAAGCTTATGCAATAATTAAAGCAAGTAATGTAATGATTGGTGTAGACTAAAGGAATATTTTTAGATCATAATTGTATTAGTTAACAATGGAAGCTTAAGGAGTGTTTTTTACAACCTAAGTTAATTTAATATGCTTATAAATTAAATTTAAAAATATTTACTTTCAAAAAGTAACTTATTCTTCTATACTTTTTTCCATTAACTCCAATAATTTCTCAAGATCCTTTCCTATTTCTAATGCTCGGGAAGATAGATCTTGAAGAACTTCTTTATCATTTTCATCTTTCTCAAGCTCAAAAAGAGCGTTTTGCAGTTGTTGG
This sequence comes from uncultured archaeon, assembly GCA_964388035.1. Classification (GTDB taxonomy): domain Archaea; phylum Asgardarchaeota; class Lokiarchaeia; order Sigyniarchaeales; family SOKP01; genus JALGVJ01. Next base: position 6,698 of record CAYLZE010000041.1, on the reverse strand, counting down.
AGAGCTAAAATAAAATTCCAGACGTGCTGATCCGGTTTATTTTTAAAACTCTCAATCATTTTATCTGTTATGGTCAAATATCATCAACTTTCGCTTTTGTTAAATAATAATTGATACGTGATAAAAAATTTTTCTTTTCCTTCTTCCAATGAGATATTGAAAGTGATCTGGGATTATTCTTTATTTTTTCTTGATGGATATTATATTGTCTCTGATAACTCAAAGCATATAATAATAGCTTTTTTCGAGACTTTTTCTTTTTCTTTCCCATAATATTTGATAGATATTTTTCAATTTATAATTAACTAAAATATAATGCAAGTAGATCAATCAATTTTTAAGAATAAAGAAAAATTAATTGAAAAAAAAATCCATGAAATATTAGAAAATGATTTCTAGAAAAAACGACAAATTAATTAAAATTCCTTTTAATGATATAATCTAATGATATCCACCCAATTGAGATTAGAATGTAGTGAATTAAAAAGATAACACCTGGAGCGGTAAATTCGGAGATTATTCTTGAATTACCTGGAGGTGTTGAAATCACGTCAATAATTACAATAGAATCCGTTAAAAAGTTGAATTTAAAGGAAGGCATGAAAGCATATGGGATAATTAAAGCAAGTAATATAATGATTGGTATAGACTAAACAAATATATTTTAATTTATAATTGTATCAATTAAAAGCGAAATACAAAGAAAGATTTTTTGATTAATTTTTTTGAACTATTTTTTCTTAATGGCTCTTTTACTTATTTTCCATTTTTCCATTTCCTTACTTTCATGAGGTTCATAATAATCGTGATCCGCCCATACCGCAGTTCTTGCTTCCAATAGAGCTTTTTTTACGGATTCCCAACTTATATTTTTTCTCTCGTTTTCAGTAAATAGAATTTCGGTCCATCCCGTCACCCATTCTTTAATCGGATTGTGAATGTCCGTGCCTGCTGCTAGAAATATGGGCCTTGGCAATTGATTCTCTTTTTTCAAGCTTTCCAGCCAGTGAATGGTTCTAGGATCATACCATCTTACTTCATTATTGATTTCAAAGCCATCTACTCCCCAATCTAGTAATTCCTTTCTAGATGGATGAGAATATTTACCCTCTCGTTGTACTTTTTGATATTTTGTCCATGTAATATGATCTACTTGAACAATAGCGCCCAATTTTTTAGCTTCCCTAATTGCAAATTGGATATCCTCATCACTGGGAGTCCATGATACTTTATGAGGGAAATCCATTATACCGAGAAAATTCAAATGTACGCGAAGTGTGGTCCATTCATATCCGGGAATAATGAACATGTGAGGGTATTTATCTTGGAATTTTAGAATTTCCTCATTATTTTTACCTGTGTTATGATCTGTTAACACAAAAGCGTTAAATCCATTTGCTACATGCCATTTGATACATTGTTCAGGAGTCAGCCATCCATCATCGCTGGCAGTGGAATGTGAATGTGTATCCAGAAAGAATCCATTTTCCGGTAAAATATCGGACTTCCTTTCATATTCGAAAAAAGTATCAGGGATTTTTCCCCTTAAATTCATTCCATAACCTCTTACCCTTAATAAAATTCTTGTAATTTAAAAACAATTTTTTCTTAATATTAAAAATATATTAAAAAATAATGATTTTTTCATGATTAAGAAGAATAGAGATTCTAAAAATAACTAAGTACTAATTTTAATCGTCCTTAGCTTTTAGAATCATATTTAATACCACATTTTTTGCCCCTGCAGCTGCTCCAGTAACTCCTCCACCAGACTCACTATATGCACCGATATACCACAAACCTTCAATTGGAGTTTTATGGGGGGGATTGCTATTGCCAATGGCGGGAGCAGTGCCTCCAAAACTATGTTTCACTACATTAATGCGTTCTTTAAAATCATCGGGAGTCATTATGATTTTTGTATCAATTCCTTCATATAAGCCGGGAATGAATTTTTCAGCTTCCATTATTAGTTTATCTGCATATTCCTCTCTTTTTTCCTCCCATGAACTTTCCTTTAATTTACGGGGTGCAATCGTATAAATAGTAACAGCATGTTTTCCCTTAGGAGCCATATCAGGAGAGTGCATGGTATAGATATAGATTAAAAATCCCTCCTTCCCTTCATGATAAACTCCACTCCGACATCGCTCTATAGCTTCTTCTATTTCATATGTGAGATAATAATAGCACAATGCTTCCTTCTGAAATTTGGTAACATCAAAATCAACCCCTAAATGAACCATGAATACGGATTCCATCAAAAGATTGTTTTCAATGGATTGAATTAGATCTTCTGGTAAGTTTTCCTTGCCCACCAAATTAAAGAAAGTATTAAATATTCCCCCGCTTGCTACCACAATATCTGCATTTTCTTCATGCCCATTTTCTAACTTCACACCCTTCGCTCGTTTATTTTCAATTAATATCTTCCTTACCGTGCTGTTTGTATGAATTTCTCCTCCGTGCTGAGTGATATAATCCGCAAACGCATTTACAAGAGTTCCGCATCCGTTCTTAACATACATGAAGACGGGGCGTTTTCCCCACTTAGTTTCAATCGGTATGCGCTTATCGAAAGCTGTTTCAATATTTGTTAAAGGCACGCCTAATCCTGGAAATTCACTCGGTTTTACTACCATATCTGCTAATATTCCAGAATAAACCGCTTTTAATTTAGGATCTTCAAAAAATTCATCCAAAACTTCGGCAGCACTCATGTCTTTATACTTTTTAACTTTCAGAAATTTCAATAATAATTTTAATTTCATGGATACAGCTTTTAAGCCGCTTAATTTTGGTAATTGATTCATTAAATAGTCAATTTGAATCATGTTATCATATAAATCGTAATATCGATCTAATCCATTGCTTTCTTTAGGAAATATCTTTTTAAAGTAATCCTTCCTCCAATAGGGGCCTTGATATTCCTCGGGACGCCATACTTGAAAGTCCGGAAACCATTGTCCCCGATCTTCTTGTATTAAATCCACTTTATCTGAAATACCTAATTCTTTCATTATTTCCCCTAACTTCTCATATGGTGCCATTCCTCCAAGTAAAAGAGGACCAATATCCCAAGAGTAACCTTTTTCTTTTATTGTTGCGGTGACTCCTCCAATTTCAGCGAAATGTTCATAAATAATAACCTGATGACCCGCACGAGCCATATAGGCACCCGCAGTTAATCCTGCAATTCCCGATCCGATTATAATTGCTTTCATTTTTTCTCAACTTAAATTATTCAAACAATGTTACAAGGTAATTTAGAAAATAGTAATTAAGATTTGTTTTTTTGGTGTTTTATTAAAAAATCTAAGAATAAAGATTGACGAAAACTAGTGTGAATTAATCAATAAAGAAGTTTAATACGGTTAGTGCAAAGATCTTCGTGGTCTTAATAAGATCCTTCACGTATACAAACTCATCTTGGGCGTGTACGTTATTTTCATGAGTACCGGTGCCCATGATGACGGTAGGAATTCCTTTTTCTGCAAAAAAATGTCCATCATTGGCGGATTGAAACATTTTGAATTCTCTTTCCTCACCATACACCATTTTTACCGCATCCTTAACCGCATTAGCTATTTTACTAGTGGGATCCGTGATAAATGGTTCAAAAGAAAATGCAAAATGAATATTTAGCTTAAGATATGGATCCTCTGCCATTGCATCCTCGGCAAATTGTAATACTCATTTTTTAATGCTTTCAACATCTTGTTCGGGTATGGTATGATGGTCATCGCACGGGCACGATCCCCATCATTTAATACATTATCGGACTTTCTTTCATATTCGAAAAAAGCATCAGGGATTTTTCCCCTTAAATTCATTCCATAACCTCTTACCCTTAAAATTCATATAATTTAAAAACAATTTTTTCCTTAATATTTAAAATATATTAAAAAATAATGATTTTTCCATAATTAAGAAGAATAAAGATTCTAAAAATAACTAAGTATTAATTTTACTCGTCCTTAGTTTTTAGAATCATGTTTAAAACTACATTTTTAGCCCCTGCAACTGCTCCAGAAAAGAGTAAAAATTACTTATTTTCCATTATAATTAAAAAAGACGTGGACGATATAATTTTAGGCTGTACAGAACTGCCTTTAATACTTAATCAACATATGATAAACATTCCCTTATTTAATACAGTAGAAATTCATATAGAAGCGGCTCTTAGATATGCTCTGAATTGTAATGAACTATAACAACAAATTAGCCTTTAATTTAATCAAAGGAATAAATTCTCAAATTTTTTTATAAAAAGGATCTTTAAATTAAGCTCTAAATTTACTTAATTTAAACTCAATTAAAGTATTCCAGATATTTTTTTCCTATTTTTAGCGATTTTAAACAAGGGATATAAATAATAAATAGAAAGAAAAATCTCGGGAAGCCATGCATTGAGCAAAGCAAGAAAAATTAGTGCGGCCAGAATTCCCGATATATAATTAACAACCGTGTGAAAAATGTTCCATGGAACTCCGAGATAAGCAAAATATATTAAAATGATAATTCGAATCAGATTTATAATATAAATTATTGATATTGATAAAACCAAGGTTTTTGTTTTTCTCCAAACAATATCTTCTCCTGTTTTTGGATCCTGCGATTTAGGAATGCAAATGATTAAACCAGAAAATATACTAAATACATGAATAGCAGTGCACATTGGATCAAAAGAATAGCTTTCATTATTTTGAACAAGTAAAAGAGACCAATAACTATCTCCTTCTGAAGAATATAAAACTATTGATTCTAAATTGAATAAATACTTGAGTAAGAATTTTGATTGAGTGGCCACCAATTCTTGAAACCAATCATTTATTTTTAATGTAAAAAAAAAATATATAAGGAGAGCTAATGAAGGACCAGCTACTAATAATTTTAAAATTGATTTTAGATTAAAGATATATTTTTTAGTCTTTATCAAGAGCACTATCTTATTATCATTGCTTAAAGTTATTAAGTATTTTTTATCATTTAGTAAAACATTTGATACTTTTTTATCTTTTACCTCAATTTGATTAGTTTTATTGGGAAAATTCGCATAGAATTTTACTCTTTTTAGTAATATAAAGAAAAATGTTATTGATAAAGGAATAAGGATAATTTCCATCATGTATTTATATCGAGATTTTAAAAAAGAAATGCTAAATCCAATAAAAAGAAGTAATAACAAATCTAATAATAATATCAGAATTAAGATTAATTTATAAAATCCTTTATCAAACATTTTGAGTTAAAAAAATATTTGGTACTCAAATATAAATAAATTATTGAAATTAAATAGGTGGAATACAACTTTTTTAACTCTTGTACGATATTATTTTAACTGAAAATTTGATCAAATGAAGGTTTATTGATCTAAATCTTAGTTTTCAGAAATTTTCCGAAATTTCAAGTGATACGTAAAAACAATTGCAGCACCTAATAAAGAACATAGTCCCAATAAAAGATATGGCTCAAATCCTGGAACTCCTTGATCTCGAAGTTGATCAATTACTGGTTCTGGATCAGCGACCGTATAACGAACGGAATCATATGCTACCTCTCCACCGGATGTTCCTCGTATGCTTATAAAATATATACCTTGTTTGAGATTAGAACTTGGTTTATAGGAAACCGTCGTACCAGATGTACTTCCTTTAGCTACTTGTTTGTCATCCAGTTTTATGATATATGATATTAAACCAGTATCAATGTTATGTTTTTCACTGAATACCCATGTTATAGTTCTTGAATTTCCAACAAAAACGCTATAAGAGTTTTCATTATCATCAGTTGCAACTTCTAAAGCAAGTGAGTCTGGGACAACTATGGACAAAGAAAGAACTGAAATCATCATTAATAATAAAAGAATTTGTTTCTTTATGGCGAATTTCTTTAAATTTTTTTCAATCATTAAATTAAATTTATCACATTCTCATATTTAAATCTATTTACAATTATGTCTAATCTCTAATCGTTCTTTAAAATCATCGGGAGTCATTATGATTTTTGTATCAATTCCTTCATATAAGCGGGGAATGAATTTTTCAGCTCCCATTATTAGATTTGTTTTTTTGGAGTTTTACTAAAAAAATTTACGACTAAAGATTGAAAAAAACTACGATTAATTAATCAATAAAGAAGTTTAATACGGTTAGTGCAAAGATCTTCGTGGTCTTAATAAGATCCTTCACGTATACAAACTCATCTTGGGCGTGTACGTTATTTTCATGAGTACCGGTGCCCATGATGACGGTAGGAATTCCTTTTTCTGCAAAAAAATGTCCATCATTGGCGGATTGAAACATTTTGAATTCTCTTTCCTCACCATACACCATTTTTACCGCATCCTTAACCGCATTAGCTATTTTACTAGTGGGATCCGTGATAAATGGTTCAAAAGAAAATGCAAAATGAATATTTAGCTTAAGATAAGGGTCTTCTGCCATCGCATCGTCGGCGAATTGCATTATTCGATTTTTAATACTTTCGATATCTTGTTCGGGTATGGTATTAATCACTACAAATAGTTTACAACTATCAGGGACGCCGGACATTTTTTCACCACTTTGAATTTTTGCCAAATTAATAGTAGTAATTTTAGAAGGATGTCCAGGAAAATTGGGATATTTTGTATCTTTTCCTAGAAATTCATTTTGGAGATTTTCTAAGAAATTCAATACTTTAACCATTTTTTTAAC
>CAYLZE010000040.1:35841-41740 GCA_964388035.1 uncultured archaeon | reverse complement strand
AAATTAATAAGCAAGAAGCCTTACACGTATTAAAAAAAAATCAAGAGGATGGATTGATATTGCAACCTTCCAATTCCAAAAATCCGGACTTTTTATGTTCTTGTTGCGGATGTTGCTGCGGAATTCTTACACTTCAAAAAATGATACCAAATCCAGCAAAATATTGGACGAGTAGTTATCAAGCAAATGTAGATTCTGAGCTCTGTACGGGATGTAAAACGTGCTTGGAAAGGTGTCAAGTAAATGCTATTACCTTTAAGAATGATATTGCTTCTATTAATTTAAAAAGATGCATAGGATGTGGAAATTGCATAATAACGTGTCCAAATCAAGCCTTAAAACTTATTAAGAAAGAGGACGCAATCGGGATTCCCGAAGATAGCGAGAATTTATATGATTCTATCTTAAAATCAACTTAAAAATTAAATCTTTAATTACGATTCTCTCTTTTTGAAAAAAATTAACTTTCTTTCGAGATTTTTTTAAATTAATTTCTTATTTAAATATTAATAGAGTGTTATTGATTATAAAAGAACGTTAAAATCCTTTATTAATTTATTTATCTAATCGCATGATTTGAATTATAAAATAAAAATCAAAAGAAGGAAAATTTTACTCTTCATAACTAAAATTCCTTAAATATTAAGCTTTTATAATTCGAACTTTCTTATATTGCATCTTATCAGATATTAATAGAAATTAAGTGAAAATAAATTTCACGGAGGTTTTAAAAATGCCCGAAGAAAAAAATGATAAGAAGAATAAGGAAAGCTTATTAGAAAAAATTGGACGAATTTTTCCCTATGGTATTTCAATCTTGGGACGGTAATTTAACTTTTTTTCTTATTTTTAATGATTTCATTTATTTTAGAATTCTTATTTTTTAGTTAAACTAATTTTCAAAGCTTAATGTATTTTAGAACAATTTTAAGATACATTGTTTTTTTCTATTTTTTTACTTTTATTAGTTCATATTTGAACGATTCTAATTTTGTATTTTTTAAATTATTTTTAATAATAAAAATAATGATTATCCAAATTTCTCTAACTAATAGGTATTGATTTTATAAAATACTAATGAACTTTTTTTGATTTGTATAATATATATCATTGGAGATATTATAAGGATTAGAATCAAGTAAGTTTAATTTTCTTAAACAGCTTGCTAATCTAGGTAATAAAATAAGATATGAAATGAAATGTATTAAAAACCAATTTTGCGAGTTTAGATATGATAAAAAAAGTAAATTTAGATACGGGAAAGACGCTTTTCCCCATGCCTGCTGCAGTTATTTCCGTAGGTGTGGGTGATGCATCCAATTTAATCACTTTGGCATATATTGGTAAAATGTGTATGAATCCTCCAATTATTGCCATAGGAATTCATCATAGTAGATATTCCTATAAATTGATCGAAGAACATGGTGAATTTGTAATAAATTATCCCTTCTTGGAGCAATTAAGGGATCTGGATTATTGTGGGAATAACTCTGGTCGTAATGTTAATAAATGGGATGTTTTAGGACTTACTAAGGAAAAGGGGTTAAAAGTTCAAGTTCCCATGGTGCAAGAATTTCCACTGAACATGGAATGCAAGGTGGTTAATAAGGTAGTACTCGGCTCCCATACTTGCTATTTTGGGGAAGTATTAGCTACACATGCCCATCCTGCTTATATAAAAGGTAAAAAGATTAATTTAGATAAAATTAATATTCATTCCTACATGGAAAGTCATTATTTGGAAATTAAAAAAGGATCAATTGGAAAATATGGATTTTCTACAAAGGAATAAATAATTCTCTCCTTTTTTTTTGTAATAATATTTTAGCTCCACTGCTATAAAGATATGGACTTTAACATGCATTTGATTCCTGATTTTTATAAATGGAACATTTTTGGAAAAAATAGATCTCTTCCAAAGTATTAAATCTTATTCGTATAATCTCCAAGCAAATATAATTAATATGGAAACGAAAGAAAAATATTTAAAGCAATAACAGTTAATTTTCCATGAGTCATTAAATTAGATATATAATTAAAAGGCCGTCTCTCCAAACAAATACATGAGCGATAAGCACATAAATATTCTCAGGTTTTTAAAAGAAAATGTAAATCCCGCTACAGGATGTACTGAACCAATTGCAGTAGGTTACGCAGTAGCCATTGCATATCATGCTATTTTTCAAGAAACTTTATTAAAGCAATATGACATGCCTTTAAAATTCAAAATCATCCCTCCTCCTCTCGAGCCGGATCGATTAATACTTTTGGAAGTTAAAACGGACAGGAATGTTTATAAGAATGCTTTAAATGTTGCAATACCCGGTGCGAATGGTCAGAAAGGATTAATTATTGCAGCAGCTATGGGTTTATTTCTTGATCCCAATAAAGCTTTAAATTTATTTGATGAAATTCCCTCCTTGATTCTTTCAAAAGTGAAATCTATCATCGAACAAAAAAAAGTAATGGCTTATAAAATTGAAAATGAGGCATTAAAATCTAATTTAGATATCCAAATTACCTTAAAATATAAAATGAATGGCGAGATAACAGTAGCGAATGTAAGACTTCAAGATACTCACGATAACGTTACTTTAATTCAAGTTGGCGATAAGGTTTTGTATAAGGGAGAGTTCTTCAATAAAGAGGAAGTAAAACAACTAAAGCAACCCCTCCCAGAATCCATTAAGGAATTAATAGAACTGGTTAAAAACATTACTGTGGAAGAAAAAGAAGAAATAATTAAGGGAATTGAAATGAATAAAAATCTAGTAGACATGGCATTGAAAGGGGATTATGGTTTAAACATTGGAAAAAACCTCTTGTACATATTTAGAGAAATGGATTGTGAAAACACGCTTATATCTCAAGTAAAGATTCAAGTAGCGTTAGCAGGAGATGTTCGCATGAGTGGCGCGAAGGTACCCGTAATGACGACAGGAGGTTCTGGTAACCACGGCATAATGGCTATTATTCCCGTGAGTGTAGTTGGGAAAATCAAAAATATAAACCGGGATAAAATCTGCGAGGCAGTATTATTAGCTCATTTCATCACGAGTCTGACTGATAAATATGCTGGACACTTATCTGCCTTATGTGGTTGCGCAATTAAAGCGGGAATTGCCGCTACTGCAGCCATCACTTATTTGTTGGGAGGCGAGTTAGAGCAAGTTAATAACGCGATTAATTTAATGGCAGCAAATAATACAGGCTTTATCTGTGATGGTGCAAAAGAAAGTTGCGCTTTAAAGTTATCCGCAGCTGCTGGAACTGCTGCGGAAAGCGCATTACTTGCTCTTAAGGGGGTTAAAGTTCCCGCGGATAATGGTATTATTTTTGAAAATGCAGAAGAGACCTTAAAAGCAATCGGAAGAATTTCTCATTCCATGGGCTCGACAGATATAGAAATAACCAAAATAATTGAAGAAAAGAATGAAAACATGATTTTAAAAAATGCTGAACAATAAAATCTAAATGAATAAAACGATTATAAAGCTTAGCATGATAAAAGAAAACACGTCTCATTTAGAAAAATTACAATGTACTAAATGTGGTAAAGAATATTCGCCTAGTGAGAAACATCGATTATGCACTTGCGGAAAAGTTTTATTTCCCGTTTATAATTTGGAAAATGCTAAAGAAACACTTTCTAAAAATTTGATGCAAGGAAGGAGATTTGATATTTGGAGAATGGTGGAAATTATGCCTGTCATGAATCCTAAATTCCGCTATACTTTAGGGGAGGGATGGACTCCCATTTTGCATTTAAAGAATTTTGGGGAACAAATTGGATTAAAGAACCTCTTCCTTAAAGATGAAGGGTTAAATCCAACGGGCACGTTTAAAAGTCGTGGTTTATGTGCAGCGGTTTCTAAAGCAGTTGAATTAAGCATTAATGAGTTCGTTATTCCTAGTGCAGGAAATGCAGGTGCAGCGCTTACTGCCTATGCTTCGCGCGCAGCTTGTAAAGCACACGTTTTTGTTCCAAAAGACGCCCCAGAGTTAACTATCAAGGAAATCCGTGGAATGGGGGCCGACTTGGTATTAGTCGATGGTTTAATCACGGATGCGGGAAAGCTAGCTAAGGAGCAAGCGGAAAAATTCGGATGGTTTGATGTCTCGACCCTGAAAGAACCCTATCGCGTAGAAGGAAAAAAAACGATGGGTCTAGAACTGGCAGAACAATTTAATTGGACCTTACCCGATGTCATCATTTATCCGACGGGAGGGGGAACTGGAATCGTGGGCATGTGGAAAGGGTTTAAAGAATTAGAAGCATTGGGTTTCATTGATACGGAGCGTCCTAAAATGGTCTCGGTTCAAGCGAGCGGTTGTGCTCCTATTGTAAGAGCTTTTAACGGAAAAAAGGATCATGCTGAATATTGGGAAAATGCAAGCACAATCGCGGCAGGATTGAGAGTCCCCTCCGCTATTGGGGATTACCTCATCTTAAATGCCATTTATGAATCTAACGGTACTGCAACGGATGTTAGTGATTCTAAAATTAAAGAGTACATGCTTAAGTTGGCTAAAGGAGAAGGAATAATGCTCTGTCCGGAAGCTGCTGCCACCGTGGCATCTTTAGAGAACTTGAAAGATACGGGATTTATTGATGAGCACGATAAAATCCTTTTATTCGCCACGGGTTCCGGATTAACTACTCCAGAATATTGGTAAAAATAAAATTATTGTTAATTTCGTTATAATTATAAATAAATAAATAAATAAATAAATAAAATAATTCCTTAGAAAGGTTGGAATAAGAATGATTATAGGAATCCCAAAGGAGATCCTTCCAGGTGAAGGAAGAGTAGGATTAACTCCCATTTATGTGGAGCAACTAATTCATCTTGGACATGAGGTCATTATTGAAAAAGAAGCCGGAAAGATTTCAGGGTTTTCGGATGAAATGTATCTTAATTTTGGGGCCAATATCCTTGAAAGTAAAAAAGAAATCTATGATAAGTCGGATCTTGTGGTGAAAGTAAAGCAACCCTTTGCGGAGGAATTAAATTATTTTAGCCCTGGGCCGATCTTATTCTCATTTCTGCATTTATCCGCTGCAGAACAAGTTACCAAGATCTTAGTGGAAGGAAAAGCCACTGTTATCGCATTTGAATCCGTTAAAAGGGAGGATGGAACTTTGCCCATTTTGATACCCATGAGCGAAATTGCAGGAAAAATTGCAATTGTAAAAGGAGCTGAACTACTTGCTTTCAAGAATGGTGGTTCAGGACAATTATTGGGAGGATCTGCTGGAGTTGATCGGGGAAATGTGGTGATAATAGGTGGTGGGACTGCAGGACTTAATGCTGCATTAAATGCACATGGAATGGGAGCCCATGTAATTATTTTAGAAAAAACCATCCCACGCATTCATTATTTGCAAGATATCTTGCCTAAAGGGATAACCATTCTTTATTCAAACATGCATAATATTAGAGAAACAGTGAAGGATGCAGATTTATTAGTCGGAACAGTATTAATTCCCAATGCTAGAGCACCGCATATTGTCAGTAGAGAAATGGTCAAACAAATGAAAACAGGTTCGGTGATAGTTGATGTCTCTATCGATCAAGGAGGTTGCATTGAAACAAGTCGCCCTACCACTCATGATGATCCAACTTATATTGAAGAAGGGATAATACATTATTGTGTAACAAACATGCCAGGAGCTTATCCTAAAACCTCTACCGAAGCTCTTTCTCAAAATATTTATCCCTTTCTAGAAAAACTAGTCGAAAACACTGATCTTGAAGAAGTATTAAATAAAAATTCCTCCTTGAAGAGAGGAGTAAATGTTTACAAGGGAAATATTGTAATAAAAGAAATTGCCGATGCATTTGGGCATACTTTTACTCCAATTGATGATTTATTATGAATTTTTAATAATCCCCTC
>CAYLZE010000040.1:29514-35741 GCA_964388035.1 uncultured archaeon | reverse complement strand
TAGATTTACTGGAGTTTTTCTACTTTTTTGAAATCTTCAAGCGCTTTTTCTAATTGTTTAAAACCCTCATTTAATTCATCTAGATTGCCTCCATATCCTATTCTAAAGTGAGACGGCATTTTAAAAACATGACCCGGAACCGTGAAGGTTCGGTATTTCTCTACGAGAATTTTTGTAAGTTTTTCTGAGGATTTTCCTGATTTTAATCTCGGAAAACATGTTACGCCTCCTAAAGGAGCGACCATTTCTAAATCATTTTGATTTTTCATCCAATCCTCAAGAATTTTATAATTTTGGGTGATTTTTTGCTTGATTTGAGCTAAATGGGTATCCTTTCTTTTTAATATCTGAAGTGCAATTGCTTCATTTAAACCGGAATTACAAATTGTAGTTTGCTCTCGGGCGTTTAATACGCCGTTAATGATAGCTTCGTTCCGTGTCGCAAGCCATCCGATTCGAATTCCCGGAACACCATAAACTTTTGACATTGTAGATACACTTATAGCATTTTTACTTAAACTCGCTGCGGTAGGTAAAGATTCTCTAAAAGTCATGTCTCGATAGGTCTCATCCATCAGTAAATAAATACCTCGCTTTTCAACGATATCAACAAGTTGCATTAAATCGTTTTTCGATATCATCGATCCAGTTGGGTTATTTGGATGCGTCAGACAAATTAATTTAGTTTCTGGTTTAATCAACTTTTCAAGCTTTTCAAGATTAGGTTCAAACTTTTCTTCAAATTCTAAAGAAAACAAATCATATTTCTTGCCTAAAGAGTCAGAAATATAACGAAAAGAAGGATAATTAGGTAACTCGATGATTAAATGTTCTTTTCCAGAAATGAATGAAGCAATAATAGAAAAAATGGCTTCGGCTGCTCCTGTTGTAACCCCAATATTATTCCATTCAAGATTTTTGTATTGCTTAGCAATTTCAGCCCGTAATTCTGGAGACCCTAAGTGTTGCGTGTACCTTAATTCTACATCATTCAAATCTAATTCTAGATCACCTAATTTATAAAATTTAACCCCACTCTCACCAATGTCAAAATCCACTCTAAATTGGTACTCATCAAACCAATCTTCAATGCTCATTCTCTTAAACATGATTTATTTACTTCTCATTCATTATTATTAATCTTTAAGAATTTACTTCTTTTAAAAATAGCAAAATAATTTAATTTAATTAATCGTTTGAATTTTCTTATCATCATTCCAACTTAAAAGCTCTCCCTTATGTTCAATTCTTGAAAAGAATAATGCTCAGTATTTTTATTTAAGCGAACTTAGTATTATTTATGAAATTCGAAAGAATGATTATCGAAAAAGAATCTCCTGAAGAATATGGATATGATAGGATTAAAAATAACTTAACCGAAAGTTCGGTTCCAGATTATTCATTAAATGATTTGGATATTAAAATAAGCCTCAATGACATTCCATTATCATACACGAACCATAGTGGAAATCAATTCTTACGTGATCTGGTATGTCAAAATTATTCACATATTAATTCGGAAAATATATTAGTCACAACAGGAGCAGTAATGTCCATTTTTATCGTCAATGCAACATTATTAAATTCTAACGACAAAACATTGGTGTTACATCCTAATTATTCGTCAAATATAGAAGTGCCTCGTTCTCTTCAAGTTAATGAAACCTTTTATCAATTGGACTTTGAACACGAATATATCTTCGATTTAGAAGAATTTGAAAAGCAAATTCTCCCAGGTACTAAATTAATTAGTATTACATATCCACATAATCCTACAGGTACGATGATTTCGGAGTCTACCCTTAAAGCCATAATCGAAATTGTTGAAAAAAATGATTGCTATTTATTGATGGATGAAACTTATCGCGAATTGACGTTTAATAAAAAATTACCTACTGCTGCCTCACTCAGTCCTAAAGCAGTCAGCATCGAATCGATGTCTAAATCCTATGGCATTCCGGGAATTCGAATCGGATGGTTAGCAACTCAAGATTCCACCTTAAAGGAAAGGTTTTTAGCTACAAAAGAACAAATTTCGATTTGTAACTCCATAATTGATGAGGAAATTGCCACGGCAGTTCTTAAAAATAAAAATTACTTATTAGAAAACATACGAAGAAATAATCAAGAAAAATTTGCGATTCTACAACATTGGATGGAAGATCATTCTTTTCTTGAATGGGTCGAACCAACGGGTGGTGTTATTTGCTTTCCAAGAATAAAACCCTCAATAGATATAAACATCAAAAAGTTTTACACGATTCTAACTGAAAAATTTGGTACATTTGTAGGCCCTGGGCATTGGTTTGAACAATCTGACAGTTCATTTAGAATAGGCTATGCATGGCCAAAGATTGAAAGTCTAAAGAACGGACTAGAATGTATTACAGAATCTCTTCTTGAGGCTCATGTGAAAAAATAAGAAACAAAAAAAATTGCTATTTTAATGTCAAAGTGTTAACCTATCCTTCGTTTTTAGTAATTTTTGCCATAAACCTTTTCTTTTTTTCTAAATGAAGAATTGCCAATTCCTCTTGAAATTCCTTGCTTTCAAATTTCTTCATGGGATAAAGGAGAATGAAAATTAATCCGCATATCGCAAAGATTCTGGGCAAGAGAAAAAAAATAAACTTAATGGCTATAATTGCAGAGACGGGTTGTAGTTCTAAGGGACCATCTCTAACATAATTCGCACCACCCAATATTAGTGTCGCTATGATTGGCCCCAAACTGTATGCATACATTGTAAATAATGCATTTACCCCATAGAACATGCCTTCTCTTCTAGAACCGTATTTCAATTCATCTTCATCAATCGGTAAAGATTGCAGCGCCGAACCAAAAACACCCGCACCCCCGAAAAAACTCGTCAAAATGATTCCAATCCAGAGAAACCACTCCGTTAGAGGATTCAATACCAAAAAAAACGCGAGAGCTCCAACAATAACATTCAAAGATAGAAAGGTTACCATTATCTTTTTCATTCCGTATTTTTCCCGCAATTTCATGCAAAGAATATTAGCTCCATACCCAACAAAAATGTAGATAAGAAAGAAATATAGAATGCCATTCTCTCCTAAAATCAAGGAAAAAATAAATAAATAACTCAAGCCTACGGAAAGGATCAATATATTAAAAAAATTATAACCCATGAAACATATAAAACTCCGAGAAGTTAATGTTTGCTTTATAGATTCTAAGATCGGAGGACTTTTATCTTCTTGGAATTCGGGGCTTTCCTTAGAATATTTTACCACGAAAAAGTAGCAAATAAGGCAAATTACCCCTATAATGATACTTGCAATGAACAGTAGATCATGATTATTCATGATATAGGGAATAATCATCACGGGTAATGCAGCAAAAAAACTAATGATTCCGCCAAAAAAGCCGATTTTGTTTCTCTCATCGATATCCATGGTCATTTCTGGCAGTAATGCCATCCAGGTCATGACAACGATATTTAACACCGTATCATAGAGGCAGATCATTATAACGAAATGAAAAAATATGACAAGTTGATTATCCACGCTCCATGGAACCCACATTAGAATGAATAAAACGACCAGGATGGGACTAAAATATTTAATATACACGATTCTACGACTCCCCCATCGTGCAACATTAGTATTATCACTCAAGTGTCCGATGAATGGATCGTTCAGAGCATTTACGATGGAATAGATAATCAATCCGATGATCCAGTACGTTTCATTTAATTGAAGATCATCGTAAAAAAAATTCACGTATGCTATATTAAACACCCCCATGATTAATACGACGGGGGCGGAACCAATTACATAACCAAAAATTCTTTTAGAGGATAATTTTCCTTTGGATAATTCTCCAGGTTGCTCCATTTTTTTTATATTCCTATTCAATCCAGTATAGTTTAATTTCTATTCAATCCTATAAATAAGTTTTTATTTAGAATTTTCTAAAATCTTGAGAGGGGTTGATGGAAATCTATTCGTATGTTAAAGATTTTGAAAAAATATTGTTCAAAATTAAATTGATTTCTCTCAATGATGATGCTACATGACATGCCCTTGTTATCTTTTTTCTTTTTAAAAATTATAATAAAAAATCAAGATGAAAAATCTAAAATCTAAAATGATAAAGAAATTCCATTTAAGAGAGTAATTTTTCTATTCTATCCATTCCTTTATTAATATTTTCGGTCGATATGCAGTAAGAAAATCTTACATATTCGTTATCTTCACTTGGATCTTTATTTCCGAAAAACATTCTGGATAGAATTGCTACGTCTCCTTCTTTTAAAAGATAATTTTGAAATTCTAAGGAGTCCTTTAACCCTAATTTCTCACAAGCACCCGTTACATTGGCAAAAATATAAAATGCTCCTTTTGGCATTATCGAACTGATTCCATCTATTGCATTTAGTCTTTTATGAATAAGATTACGCCTGTTTTCAAATTCTCTAACCATTGCATAGGATTGAGCTTTATCTTCTTTCATTGCGACAATCCCTGCTTGTTGGGTAAAAGAAGCGGTACAAGAAACTGTATTCGTTAGCCATCTTTCAAAATATTCTGCCAACTTTTCATTTACCACCGTATAACCAAGCCTCCACCCGGTCATTGCGAAAAATTTGCTATATCCATCAAGGATGATAGTTCTTTCCTGCATATCTGGATGAGCAGCAATAGAAGTAAATTGTAAGTTATCATATATTATTTTCGAATATATTTCATCAGCTAAAATCCAAATATCGTGTTCTAAAGCTAGTTGGGCTATAGCTTCGAGATTATTCTTGCCTAAAACAGAGCCTGTCGGATTTTGAGGGGTATTGATGATGATTAATTTAGTTTTATCCGTAACTTTTTCATTTAAATCGTCAATATTGTAATTCCAGTCTTCTTTCTCATGGAGAAGAGCAGGAACTGGTTTACAATCATGAACATTAATCAAGCTTTCATAGATTGGGTATCCTGGGTTAGGATAAATTACCTCATCCCCCGGATTCGTGCAACTCAATATGGCAAGATCCACGATGAATTTAGCACTGGGAGAAACGACAATATTTTTCGCTGAAACTTCGATATTTTTATTTTCCGAGACAAATTGCGCGATTAATTCCCGTAATTCAGGAACTCCCGCTGAGGGCGTGTAATGCGTATAATTTTCCTGAATTGCTTTTATCCCTGCTTGCTTGATATGCTCGGGTGTGCTGAAATCAGGCTCTCCAATAGCGAACGAAATTATATTCTCTCTTCTTTTAGGTGGAAACTCCGAGATTTGCCTAAGGACTCGGAATGCAGTCTCAGTGCCGAGCCGTTCCATTCTTTTTGCATAATTCATTCTAATAACCTTATAATTTGATTTTCCAATTATTTCAATAATTTTATTATCATTTGTTTAATATATAGTTTTTTATTAGAACATCTTAAGAGCTGATATTTCTTATTTGGAATTTTTTCGAATCTATATTTAGAATAATTAATTATTGAATTTCAAAAAAGTTATATTGAAAAATTAGTAAAAAAAAGGATATATAAATTTCATTTTTATGAATTTTTTAACATGAAATTTAACGATTTAAATAATGGGAAATGGGATGTGCTCAAATACAGTTTTAGTATTCTATTAATGCTGCTATTAGCTCTCGTCTTAAAAATTAATGAAAAAAAAATCTAAAATCTTCTTTCACTACTTTTCCCACAATGGAAGTTACAGTTCTTTCAATATCCTCATCCTCATATAAATGCTGCATTTTCTCAAACAATTCTTTTCTATCCTTACATCTCGCGATGATGGTAAAATCATTTTCACCAAATATAAAATAGACGGCCCATACTCCGGCAATTTTGGCTAATTTCTCCCCTACCTTTTCATGATATCCCTTGCCAAACTTGGCGCGAATATTAATTATGACTGTAATATCCTCGCCAATTTTGGAGGGATTTACCTTAGCGTGATACCCTTCAATCACGCCTTCCTCTTCTAGCCGCTTGATTCGGTAGTGAACAGTAGATTTGGATATTGAATTACTTCCTTCCGAGACTTTTTTAGCTATTTCATTAAGCGGCAATCTGCAATCAGTTTGTAATAAATTAAGAATTTTCATGTCCGTTTCATCCAAGAAACTGCGGCGGCTAGATTTTTCATCATTCGTTTCGGAATTTGACATAATCACTACACCACTTGATATGATAAATGCAAATTCTTTTTAATTTTTTTCCAATTTAATATACGATTATTAGTAC
>CAYLZE010000040.1:0-29414 GCA_964388035.1 uncultured archaeon | reverse complement strand
GATAGAAAATCCTTATCGCAAGTAATTAGAATTCTTTCTTCTTCTCTTGCTAGTTGTAATAATTTGCTATTTTTTATACTAGATTTCTTTAAATCTTGTATTGAATTTACTTCGTAATTTCTTTACTCTAAGAGTTTTTTAAGATTATGTGATACATTCTCATCTAATAAAAATTTTAGGTTATGGGATGACTTCAATTTTCTCATTCTCTATTAATTTTCGAGCATATCTAACTGTTGCAGAAATATCCTCTCTGCTCAATTGAGGAAATGCCTCTATAATAGCATCAAATGATTCCCCTGCTTCCAACCATTCTAGGATAATTGAAATCATGATTCTCGTTCCTTTTATTCTTGGAGCACCATGGCAGATCTCGGGATCGATTTCAATTCTCTCTTCAATTTCCATATTAACCTTTAATTAAAATATTTTTTTTATAAACTATTAAAATTATTAATTCTTCTGACTATTTAATACTTCTATAAAAAAAAATCCTTAATTATTATTTTTAGTAAATCATTAAAACAATTTGGATTTTCAATTTGCACTTATTATTTATTAAAAATTTCTTTGCTTTAAATCAGCTTGTAGCTCTCTCTTTAATTATGAGAATATTAATCTTCTAGATCCTAAGATTATTTCAAATTGTTTATCGTATTTTCTGCTTCTTTAATGATATTTTGCATGATCTGATTAACAGGAAGAATATCTTTTACTAATCCACTTGACATCCCCATAACAAATAGAGATTTCTCAGGGTCCTTAATATCATCGGGTTTACTTAATAAGGTAGCTTTGGCGGGATCCATGCTGCCTCCTGATTCAATAACGAGTTTATTTTTCCAAACTCTGGAGGTTATCTTGCCCATGCTCAAGGGCATCGTATCATCATCAATGGAAGCGATGACTGCATCTTTATATTGAATACTTATGGGCGATTCCTGGGAACAAAGAAACCTCGTACCCATGAGGACTCCTTCCGCTCCCAATGCTCTTGCCGCCACGAATCCTCTTCCCGTTGCAATTCCCCCTGCAGCCACTACGGGAATTTTTACCGCTTGAGTTACTTGAGGAATTAATACCATGGTGGTGGGTCCATCTTTTAAAATGATGCCTCCTGCCTCCGAGCCCTGCGCCACGAGTATGTCGACACCCATTATTTCTACTTTCTTGGCAATTCTCGCCGTGGGAACCAGATGCATGGTAATTATGTCTTTATTTTCCAGTTTTGGAAGTACTTTTGAAGGACTTCCGGCTGCTGTAAATATGATCTTAATTTCTTCTTCTAATAGAACTTTTAAAATACTATTCACGCTCGAAATTGCCAGCGGAATGTTTACTCCAAATGGTTTATCAGTCAATTCTCGCGTGAGTTTAATTTGTTCACGCATTGAGTTAGCATTAAGAAAAGCTGCTGATAAGATTCCCAAACCTCCTGCATTTGAAACCGCTGCAACAAGAGGGGGTTTTGAAATCAATCCCATGGGAGCTAATAAAATGGGATATTTTATTCCTAAAATTTGCGTGATTCTGGTTGAAAACATGATTTTTCTCATTTATACTGAATTATACTTATATAAATTTTGTTGCCTTAAAAACTCATAATTTTCATTCTTCAAATACAATTTAACATGATATCATTGAAATATCTTGGAATTCTTTTGGATTTGTCATTAAAGAGTCATTTAGAAATGCATCCTAATAAAGGATATCTTATTTCGACAATTTATAAATAAGCAAACCTTTATTTTAAAAAGAGATATAAAAAGACGTAAATATTTAAATTACTTACACTTTTTTTCCTCAGTACAAAATAGAATGAGAGATGATTCGATTTGAATAATCCGAAAAATCAGCCAAAAAAAACCCCTTTATATGAAAAACACGTTACTTTAGGCGCACGGTTGATTGATTTTGCGGGATGGCTAATGCCCGTTCAGTATGAAAGTATAATAAAAGAACACTTGACGGTACGATCGCATGCCGGGGTATTTGATATTTCTCACATGGGCGAATTTATTCTTGAAGGGTCCAGAGTTATCGATCTTTTACAATATCTCATGTGTAACGATGTGGGCTTGTTAGATGTAAATAAAAGTCAGTATTCGTGTATGTGTTATGAAAATGGTACGGTGGTGGATGATAACATATATTATGAAGAAGCTCCTAATATATTTAGAATAATAGTGAATGCAAGTAACAGGGAAAAGGATTTTAAATGGACATCTTCTCACGCTAAAAATTACGATGTTAAAATAAAGGATATTTCCGAAGAACATTCACGAATGGCTTTTCAAGGACCGAAAAGTGATGAGTTGTTACAACCTCTCATCGACATAGACATTTCCAAATTGCACAGATTTGAATTCATCAAATGTAATTTAAAAAAAATGCCAATTTTTTTGGCCCGTACTGGTTATACCGGTGAACAAGGCTTTGAACTCTCTATCGAATCCAAATGGATTGCAGCAGCTTGGGATCTCTTACTTGAAACGGGAGCAAGCCCCATTGGATTAGGAGCCAGGGATACCCTTCGATTAGAAGCTTGTTATTCCCTATATGGACACGAAATTAGTGATTCCATCACTCCAGTCGAAGCAAATATCGGATGGGTCGTAAAAGAAAAGAAAGGGATCGACTACTTAGGAAAAGAAGTATTATTGCACCAAAAATCTGAGGGTACATCGAGAATATTAGTAGGATTAAATTTATTGGATAAAGGTATTATTCGTGAAAATTATAAATTATTCAAGAATGGAGCGGAAATTGGATATGTCACTTCAGGTGGATATTCTCCGACCCTGGAAAAAACGATTGGCTTAGCGCTGATAAAAAAAGAATTTAGCAAAATAGGTACAGAAATTGAGATTGAAATTCGTCAAAAATTATTAAAAGCCAAAGTAGTTCCTACTCCATTTTATCGCAAGGTATAAAATGCGATCTATTCATGTGAACAGGAAAATGTAAGAGAATTACGCCTTGCCAGCCAAATGAATGAGGTTGTTCATTTTCTTTATTAAATTTCTTTTATCCTAATCTGATTGAGTATTTAATAACATTAAATCAAGCGCGTTAATATACTTAAAGAGACGTGATTTTAATTAGAATTAAAGTATTCTAATAGGGAGGTATTTATTAGTATAATGAGCAATTAATCATATTTTTCTTTAGAAAAAATTATAAAAAGCCGTAAATATTAAGATACATATGGATGTAGAATTATCTTATCCAAATGAGTTAAAATATACCAAGACTCATGAATGGGTCAAAGTGAATGGACAAACAGCTTTGATGGGAATTTCAGATCATGCACAATACAAGCTGGGTGATATAGTCTACGTGGAGCTTCCAACAATAGGTTCCACGTTTGATAAAGGAGATGTATTGGGTGAAATTGAGTCGGTCAAGGCTATTTCTGAATTTTATTTACCTCTTACGGGAGAAATACTAGAAGTAAATGAAAAATTACAAAGCAATCCTGAATATGTTAATGAGTCTCCTTACGACAAGGGATGGTTTTTAAGAATTAAGTTTTCGAATTCTGAAGAGATTGAAGATCTGCTTAATGCCGAGCAATATATAGAATTTATAAAAGCAGAAGATGAATGAATATTTTGTTTTAATTATTAAATGCTTTTTTTACATATTTTATAATTGATTTTTTAAAGCTTGATGAAAGAACCTTCAAATTTATTGTCCAAGGAATTAAATTACTCTAAATCCTCCAATTCTTGCATTATTTTATCCCAAGGAATGTCATTGCCAAGAGTTTCCTTTAATCCTTCAATAAATGCAGTTGCTTCTTGTTGGGATATGACATTCTCCCCATAGTGTTTATATAAATCTTTACTATAAATTTTTTTACAAACATTACACTTGAAACTTTCCTTATCTTCAGTATAATCAGAAAAATGACAATTGGGGCATGTGAATGTCATGGAATTGTTTTTTAAAAATCAGGTTTTGTTATAGTCTTTAAGTAACCAATATATTTTAAAAATATAAAAATACTTGCATATTACAAGGTCTCAACTTAACCTAATTATATTCTAATCTTAAAAAGGCACACCTTTTTTTGATAAAATGTACAAGAAGGATTTAAAGTTAGTAATTAAGCCAGCTAATGAATGATTTTTAATTACTTCTGCTCCCATGTAGCATTAATATCTTTCTGGTTCGTCCTTTTTTTATTCAAGACTTAATGTATTTTTTATGAAATGATGAGAAAAACAATTGAAAATACCCTCTTTAGTTTTCGATTTTTTTTGAAAGATCATTAAAAAACCACCACGCTCTCTCTCTTAATAAGGGTGGACCACGATCTAATTATTATGGCATCCATATCATCCTACTATGATTGGGAACATTCATTTAGATCCAAGCCGCTTAAAAGAAATATTAAAAATTCCTCTCATGATTCAGATAAAATTAATCCATTAGGCATCTATGAATCTGATTATAGGAATTTCCTTCGCAAATGGGAAAAAGAAAACTTATAATCCTTTTAAAATTGCTTGATTGTTTAATTTTTTAGTTTAAATTCTATTCCTGCTCATATCAAGGTATTTTATAGCATTTTTATCTCACGAAAAAAAGAGACTTAAAAAGTAGTAAAAAAGAAAATTGATGAAGTATTTATAGTGAAAAATAGTGTATTTCTTTTTTTTTAAAATATTACTAACGGTATAAAGTATGAACTTTATTTGGAATTAACTTCAATCCATTATATATAGAAAAAATAATTACAAAATATCAATTAAAATTCAGAATGAAATTGCATGTCAAATAAAAATTATTTGCAAGTTTTTTATGCTTATTTTGGAGGAGCAGTGCTAAGCGTCATAGTTTTAGTCTACTTGCCCATCTATTTTTTTAACATTCTGAATGTTGATAGGAAAGAATTAGCCTTTGCGCAAATTTTATCTTTTTCCATGCTTCTTATCAAGCCCTTTTTAGCGATTTATTTCGACAGGGGTGCGACAAAATTCAAAATGATAAAAATCTATGCCATCTTGGGAAGTATAGGGATGATCTTCTTCTTTTTTATCTCTCTCATGTTTGCAGAATTATTGATGATTTTTGGACTGATGTTAGGGCTCTATTTTATTTTCTCAGCTCTGATGGATGTCGCTATTGATAAAACGATTGTTTCTAGAAGTAAGGGTGCACAACAGACCACTCGGAATTCTCTCATGATCCAATTAGGAGGATTATTAGGTTCTATTATTGCGAATGGATTATTTTTAGTCGGTATCTCTAATATTCAGAATATTGCTTCTTGGAATTTTTTCTTCCTTTTATCATTTTTATTTTTAACTCCCTTAGTTTTGATTTTATTTTGGCTCAAGCCCCAAAATCCCCAAGAAGAAGAGAAAAATAATTTAGACCCAAGTTACAGACCCTTAAAATTATTGAGAAAAGAATTTCTCATGATGTGCATTTTTGTGTTCCTATTAAATGCTGAGGAACTTTACCAATATCCCTTAGAACCTTGGGCCATAGACAGACTTGGACCCGGCAACGCGTGGATTCTTTCAACATTTTATATTATTTTCATATTGATTAACACTATTTTCGTGATCATCGCAGCGATGTTAACCAAGCGATTAAATGGAAAAAAAATACTTAATATTTCAATATTCATGTATTGTATAATAACTGTTATTGCTCCTTGGCAAAATATCTTAATGTTCTTCATTCTAATCGCCATTCAACAAGTTTTTGCATCGTTTCTGCTAATTTATTATACTGCACTGATGATTAGTGTATCAGAAAAAAGAGTATTAGCTTTTCAACTCATAGCATCAGCTATGATCGTGGCTAAATTATTCTTTACTCCATTAGGGACATATTTAACTGAGATAATAAGTACGGAATGGATTATCACGATTGCGGGTATTGTTCAATTATTTTGTTTGATTCCATTAGCTTTCATTTCAGGACAAAGACTGGCATTAAAAGATACACAAATGGAAGAAATAGAAACTTCTTCTGATAAAATGTAATCTCTTAAATTTTATTTTTAATGTGCTTTAAACTTTGTTTTACTTTTTCTTTTTTTTAGAATTAATCATTAAAAAAGAGCGCTACTTTTTTAGCCAATTCTCCAGGAGTATCTTGTACGAGTGATAAATTAGGTCGTATCCAGGAAGTTATCCAATTGGGAACATCTTTAAATCGAGAATCCATGAATACGATCACCCCTCTATCTTTTATTGTGCGAATAACTCGTCCTGAAGCTTGGTTTGCTCGTTGCATTGCGGGGGCTAAATAAGCAAGTGCCCATCCCTTATTATTAAACATTTTATCATAATAATGGATTTTTCTTTTGATTCGAGCAGAGGGATACTCGTATGGAATCCCCACGATGATGACGGCATTCATCAAATTGCCGGGGAAATCTTCCCCTTCCGAATTTCTCCCCCCGCTAACTCCCAACAAGACGGCACCATTAAATGGGTCCTTTCCATGTTGCTTAAACTTTTTCAATAGATATGCATTTTCAGAGGATGTATTTCCTTGCTTTTCAATGAATATTTCTTTATTTGATTTTTCTAAAAGAGTCAATAATCCTACCTCCATTAAATTTTGCATGATATCATACGATGCACAGAAAATGCCTATATTTTTTGGGGTATTTCTAATTACTTCGTAAATTTTTTCGTTAATTTTTTTACACATTCCCACAGTCCGATGTTCATTTGCTGTATCCACACCTTCAGTGATTAAAGCTAAAAAACTTCGTTTACCAAAAGGAGACGGCAAGGATAGTAGCTTGAATGGTTTTTCTTTTAGATAATTCATCCCTGTCAATTTATAAAACACGTCTGAATTTATTGTACCTGATAAATTCAAGCTTGAACAGATGCGTTTATAAACAGGATATGTTGTTTCTCTTGGATCTAAAGAATGAAGCTCCAAGTCAATTTTTTTCCCAAAATGTTTTCTAGAATGGAATACGCTATAACAAAAAAAGTAGCTTTCCTCTTCTCTTTTCTGCATGAATTTATACAAAAAATTAATGACTGGCGCTAGTACGTCTTTTTTTAATTTTTGAGTTATATCAGCGTCTTTTGTTCGCTGGCTCACGTTCATTTTGCGGATTAAATCTAACGCTTGGTTAAATTCTGCCAGATTTTGGAATTTAGAACGAGCCAATAACTTATTAAATAATGTATTTGCATTAATTGCGGTCTCTCCCAGAGGGAGTACAGATAACCGCTTATTCAACAAATTTAATGTTAATTTTAAAAACGTGCGAAATTTTTGGACGAGAGGTTCCATTTGATATAACCTAATATCGTTTATGCTGGAAAGCAAGAGATGTCGATTTACTTTTGCCTTATTCACCTCTGTGGCAACTTGTAAAATATTATGGCATTCATCCACGATTAAAATGCAATCTTCTAAGTCAAGGTCCAATGCTTTCAGTAGTTGAAATCGAATGGAACAGTCGAAAATCCAGCGAAAATTTAAAATTATAACTTTCACGTCTTCGTATTTCATGAGTTCTTTTGCGAGAAAGTAGGGGCAATAACCTTGTTCTACACAAAAAGCAATGAGATCTGGGGCATCCAAAGGTTGATCAAAAAGTAGAGGGTGGTCTCTCTCTATTTCATTTTTAACGGAATTTAATTGTTTAAAATATCTGCATTTTCCTTGTTTTCGCAATTCAGAACATGCTTGCATGGCTTCTCTTGGATTTAATTTAAGATCTAATAAAGAATTATTGAGGCACATTTCATTACGTCCTCTTAAGGAGATTCCTAGTATTTTTTTGTGAGAAAATTCATTGATTTTTTTCAATTCGGTGATTACCCGATTACTCTGCGAATGCGTGCGACAAGCATAAATAATCTTCTTAGATTGATTAAGCGCGCTAGTTATACTCGAGCATAAAGCGATAATAGTCTTTCCTGTTCCGTTCGGGGCAATTAGGATCACATTCTCTTTCAACTGAAAGGATCTCTCTAACTCGTGAATTATGTCTTCTTGTCCTTCTCGAAACGTAGAATAAGGAAATAAACTTTTAAAAGAAGAATTACTCATGGTATCTAATATCATCCTCAATTTATAAATAAAAAAAGAACTAAAACTCTTCAATAATTAAATCCAGTTATTTCGAGAAATTTACTACGTAAGGGTGTTGAAGCATGCTAATTATTAAAAATTAAGAACTTGAATAATAGCATCATTCTTCATCCTCTAATTTCTTCAAATCCTTTTCTATTTCATCCCAAGGAATATCGCCAATTTCTTTCAGTCCTTCGCTAATAGCACTTGCTTCCTTGATTGAAATGGAATTTTCTTGAAACTCTTTATACGTGTCCTTGTAAAATTTATTTCCACAACTTTTACAAATAAACAGATTTTCGGTCTCATCATAATCCGTTGAGGAACATACAGTACAAACAAATGTCTTTTTTTTAGAATGCTTCATGAGGCGAAGAAAACCTTAGATAGCTAATTAATAAGATCAATTTCACATATATAAATGTCAGTAAATGCTTAATGATTCTCTAAAAAAAATTAATGTGCAATAATTGTGAAAAGAATTTAAACATGTTTTCAGTGTTGCCATCATGAGGTTAATGTTCCTCAAAATCGGGAGGAATTTTCAAGCGATTTAGAGTCTCAGCTAGACGTGTATTAATAACTTCAAATTTTTCCTCACAAAACTCTAATAATTGCTGCTGATTTTGGATTTTAGTAAACAATTCGGAAGAGGCGGAACTCTCTGAACCAAGGAAAGTATCTAATTGAGTAAGGATATTTTCATGTTGAAGGATAAAAGGAACGATTTCCAAGATCTCCATTAAAATGTTTTTACGTTGATCTATTATTAATTTTTTAAGCTCATTAGCCGTGATATTCCCTTTTTCTAAAGAAACAACCTTGTTTTTTAGCTCTTTGAGGTGTTCCTCTTTAAAAAGGATTCGTTCTATAGGATTTTGAAATTTATTCCTCAATATTTTGTCTTTTTCATTCATTTTACATTTTCTTTTTGAGATATATTATTTATATTTTGATAAAATTCAGTCAAAGTCTCATACGTTATTCTTGCAAAATTTTCTAAGGTTTCCTTTTTTACTTCATGAATAGGTCTTAATAATACTTCATTGTATGTGGTTAACTTTTTCATAGAAATATCTAAAAAGCGGGCGAAAAAAGCAAAAAAGCTATCCAAGTCTTTGGCGTGGCCATTTCCGAAATTAGAAATGTATGCATCCCTCATTTTTTCTATGATGGAATGATACGTGTCTTTTGCAATGGTAATCATGCCCATGTAATCTTGAGATTCTAATGCTTTATGCATTTGGAATAATTTATAAATTAATATACCCAGATTAGAGAACAACAGTGTTTTGTATTCGAGTGTTTTATTTGGTTCATTTAATTCAGTAATATTCACATTAAAATCGAAAGGATCTTGTAGAATGGAAGAGGAAGGGGGCTCAATCGAAGATTTAGAATTCATGTAATCATCCATTGCACTCTGAAATTGACTTCCCACACGATAAGAAGGACGGATAGCTTGTGCTCCTGCAGCTGTTGTGGGATGATATTCTTTCAAATATCCATGAATCTTTAAAATTCGGAAAAGGTCATCTCTTATCTCGATCATCTTTTTATTATTCATGTTAGGAAATCTGGAAGCTTTATTTTTAATACTTTCCAATAACATTTCCTTTAGACGGGGGTCGTGCAGATTTCCAAATTCCTCAATAGATTTAACGGATTGAAGAAATGATATAATTTCTTGTTTATAATCTCGATAAACTCCCAAATCTTTCTCAAAAAGGGATGTACTTAACGATCGAGCAATTTCCCTTTCATTTTGTTCTAGATCATATCCCATCATGATAGATAATTCGCTATCATTTAAAGGACTCAAATCGCGAAAGTCATCAATCTTGACTTGAACGGGAAAGGGGTAATCGCTATCATCCCGCTTAATAATTGCCTGCTCAGGAGGTAGCACTTTCAAATAAGGTATTTGATGAGACTCATGGCGAGATTTACTATACATTCCTCTCCCATGCGTGCTATCAAAATTCATTAAATCTTCAATTTGTTGGTAATCATTAAAATTCAAGGTTTTTAAAATGGCAAAATTGGAAAAATGCGAAGTAAAATGGGAATGAAGCCTGCTATTGCGTTCCACTTCACATAAAATGCTAAATCTTGACATTAAAGGTGTCAAAAACATCTCTATCATCCCAAAATCGTCTTTAAATTCTTGCTCAATGAAGTTTTTATCGAAAAAATAGTCTACTGTAGGGAGCACCAAATGTTTCTTGGATTCTAAAGTCTCCTGTTGAAGAAATTTAATCATTTTCGATAATATCACGAAAGTGGTCAACATGCGATGCTTAAGAAATTTAAGCGGAGAAAGATCAATGATAATAGTTTTAGGGACTTTTAATAAATTTTTAATATTAAGATTTAATCGTGATTCATTTCCACCTTCCAAAAAAGCAAGAAGTCCTGTATTTTTAATTTCTTCAAGAGCCTCCCGAAGAGATGCATTTTTTTGGGTTTTATTCCAAGGCGTGTCTATTTCTCCAAATTCTCCCGATAAAATGAGTCCATCCGAGGAGATTTCACCATCATCACTTGCTTGAACGCTTCTTCGCAAGAGTGATATTTCATAAGCTCTTTTTTTTAAAGCAAGACAAAATACAATGTAGAAATATTCTAAATATTGAACATTATTAGGATCATTGGAAATTCCCGAATCTAATAAATCAAGAGAAAAGTTTTTTCCAATTGCATGGTAGGAAATAGTATTTTGTATGGGCGTCCCTTCAAAAAAGCGAATTAATTTGGACCAAGACCCGGAATGATCAAAAATAATGCAATATTTACCTCGAATCATTAACTCTATTACGATTTTCATTAAGACATTTTGACGGTCTTCAGTTCTACCATTCATCACTAATAAAGCATCCAATTGGGATTCGGTAAATCCAGCAGGTACTTGCTCTCCAAGATACTCCAGATCCACGGAATGTCCTAAAGTTAAAAAATTATTTAGATCTAAAGGAGATAAAAATTCAGCTCCAATTTTAGTTGGAATGGCCTTCTTAAGCTCATCTTCAATGCTAATGAGGGGTGCTATATCCTTCCCTTGAAATATTTGATAATTAAGATGCGTTCCAAAGGTCCGAAATATTTTATTTTTAAGCAATATTGAGCTAATTGCAGAGATAAGTTTAGACTTTTCCAAAAGAATGATCTCGAAATTATGAGATGAAGATACGGTATTAAATGCATCTTGAATAATCATTGCCTTTTTTTCTAAATCTTCTGCAAGAGCTTCCACGACGTGCGGAAGAAGATATTGTTCTTCAGCATGCGACTGTACGGAAAAAGTAAGCATCATTTTAAATATACCACCTTGTGAACTCAACCAATTTTCTCTTTGGTAATTATTCAATAATCGATGAGTGTGAAGGTACTTTAATTTCTCGATTAAGTATTTTTCTCCCTCTCGATGAAATTCATAAGGATCCATTGGAGATATCGTGATAGTGAAGCTGAAATGCAGGTGATGCCCCATCATGGCCCTATAAAAACGGGAAATGACGGGATAATGAGGATAAACTGCATTCCGAAGATTGAACATTTTGAACGCAAAACAAAGTGAACGATATCTCATGAAAAGAATATCGGGATGCTGGTTGAATAAATAAAATCTAGCTTCTCTAAACGGATTAAAAAGTAATATTTTTTTATCCCTCCTCAACTTTATGTGAGATAGCATAAAAAAAGGTTCACGCCACCAAACATAAATGAATAGAACGAGAAATCCCAATAAAAACACAGTTCTTAATAATATCTCTACGTCCAATATGGTGAATGAATAAAAAAGGAAAATGAAATAAATAGTTAAAAACCCCCCTCTGAGGACTATTTCTTTAATTTTTGTCCAATACAAGAAGGATTGGTCTTCTTTTTCTGATTCGCTTTTTCTATCTTCAATAGGATCGAGGGGAAGAAAAAAAGTGGTTATTGCAGCTTGTAATTGACTCTTGTGCAATAGGTTTAGTTTATAATGATGGTAATGTTCTAAAAATAGCGTACGAAAGGCGTTTATTCTTCTTTGTAATTTTTCTATCAAATCGGACTGAGATTCTTCAGATAAAATGCCTTTTATGCACGTATAAATACAGAAGAGTATTCTGGTATGTGAAGTTGATTTGCTACTAGTAAGATCTTCTTTTAAGGTCTCTAAAGAAGAGGGTGAGCTAGCAACAGAATATCTCGGTTGCTGCACAACTTGATATGTGAACGGAAATCTTAGTGCTTTTCCAGAAACCGCTCTTAAGAATTGAATGATGTTAGCAGAAACGTTTTCTGGCATGATCTCTGTCTCAAAAATGCTGATTGCAACGTGAGTGAGCTCGCGTTTATTAGAATAAAATACAATATCTTCAAGATTGCTGACTTTCCAAAATAATAAATCCCTAAAAGGGAACACTGGGTATCGCTTAGAAAAGAGACGGGTAAATACATCACGTAGCGCGAAAAATTCATCATTAAACGCATATAGAAAAAAACTCGTGGTTAAAAGAATTAATATCAAAGAAAGTGGGTAAGAATAATGCAACAAGCTTCCCAATAAAAATATTGATGATATTATGAATATGAA
Source organism: uncultured archaeon (assembly GCA_964388035.1). Taxonomy (GTDB): domain Archaea; phylum Asgardarchaeota; class Lokiarchaeia; order Sigyniarchaeales; family SOKP01; genus JALGVJ01. The sequence goes on along the minus strand of CAYLZE010000040.1, from coordinate 16,759 downwards.
GGAAAAAATCCTCAAGATTATTACCTTCAAGTCAATATCTTTGAATGAGGGATTGATATCCCATAAATGGTCATTATTTGAGTCTAATTTCATGAGTTTAACCAAGTTATCCATGTTTATCTTTAATCCATTTTTCTTATTCATTTTAATACCTCTCACGATTGATTAAATTTGTTTAAAATATATTTCATGCTAAGGAAGATACATAAAAAGCATCCCCCAAAACCAAAGAAAAATAAAAGTAATGGGCTATATAAGGAAAAAGGCCGCTGTGGAAAAATGAAAGCTTCATACATTACCATGCTCCCTAATAAAAGGAGAATAATAGCGAGAGAGATGAAATAATAATTTCCTGCTTCTTTTATCATTTTGAGATAACACGAGTGATCTTTAATTTTTATTTTTCCTTCCAAGGAATAAATTTTATTTCTATTTTTAAGCTTTTCTTGCAAGCTCTGGAGTTCTATCAACTTGGCTAGCGTACCGGAATTAAAATCCACTTTCAGAGAAGAAAGTAGATGTTCTTGATAATGTAGCATTTTTGCATTCAAAATCCCGTCCTTGGTGAAATCTTCCTTTCCATTTAAGAGTCCATTTTTAAATGTTAATAATGGTTTAATTCTCCGTTTCAATTCATAGTAACATTCGAAAAGATTCTTAACATGATCCAATGAAATTCTCGCTTGGTTGGAATCTTCTTCTTGAAAAAATAATAAAAGTTCAGATTTCTCTATGATCTCAATCCAATTATCATTGAATAATTGGAAATTTAATTTAATTCCATATTTTGCATTTAAGCTTTTCATTAGGGAAGAAAGATCGTTTATTATTTCAGGTCTTTGCTGTAAAAGAACTGGAGAACGAGAATTAACTTGAATTAAAAGACTCTTAATTTGAGAAATTCCAACTCGCAATAAAGTATGATAATCACCCGTTTTTTTGCAAAGATTAATTAAATTTATAATTTTTTCCATATATTGATTATCCTTTTCAAGTATCATATCTTCCTCACCTATTTTTATACATGGATTTGAACTTCTCTTTTTTTTATTTTTCTATATGGCTTACGAGAAAGGTTCTGAAGTTTACTTTTTTGAATTTCGATTAGCATATTTAAATCAAAATCTTCTGATAGTGTTTTACTAAGATCTTTTCCGAATGATACCTCATCTTGTCTCGAGTTTGAATTATCTTGGTTGGATTGCTTCTTAAAAGATGTAGCTAATATAAAAATATGGCGAAAATACGGAAATGTCAATCCAAAACTTAAACACATTAGAAAGAAACCCGAACCAACCGTCTGAATTGTATCTCCAGGACCTTTTAGAAATGGAAAAAATAATCCTCTTTGTATGATTGAAAAGTAATAATATAATACCAGAATAATTATTTGTAAGACTAAAAAACAATTAGTTAAAAAAGCAAGGATTTTTAGCCGTTCTGGATGAGAAGTATTTTGAGGTTCTTTAAAAACTACCACATAAAATGAAATGATTAATAAACCCAAGAAAATTATAACTAGGAGATAATTCCATTCTTCTAACAAATAATACACATTCGTCAGCCCTAATGATGGATAGTCCACGATATACCATTCCATAAACAAGGAAAAGATCGCAAATATCAACCCTGCCAATGCAGAAGCTCTTAGTAAGGTTGCTCTATTCAAGTTTATCACGTTTTCTCACCTTTCTACTTTTTTTTAAAATGCTTTAGAATGCCATTGTTCATAAATAATAGTTGCATTTATTGGGAGTATTTAAAGAAAAAAGCTATTATTTGCAAATTTCAAAAGATACGCGAAAATGATGGTAAATTGAATTTAGAAGATCTTTACGGTTGTATCAATAGCCTTTTTTTCCTTGAGAGGTATTTCATCAATCTTATCATTATTAACTTGCTCCTTATTGTTGCTTTTTATTTGATTTTTTCCTTTTTTCCTCCTAAAAGGCTTTTTATTCGTTCGAGACTTTGTAAAAGCATTTTTTTGAAAGAATAATGATAAATCTTTTTTCTTTATTGATTCCTCTAAAAAATTATCCAAGTGAAAAGAAAGATATTTTTGGATATTAGTCACATCTGAAGTTGTTAATCTAGAATATTTTTTATCCCTGGGTTGACGTAAAAAAGCCTTCCGCAACATCATTCTACGAAAAATAAAAATAATAGACATTAATGAAACGATTATGGGTAGAAAAGATAGGATAAGAGATATGTTAGAATCAAGAAACAAAGAAATGATAATCTTGCTTTGAGCCATAAGTAAAATAAGTAAAATAATTCCCCACGCTAATACAATACTTGAAACGATTATGCTCCCATGAATATATAATTTAATATTAGAATTCCAAGCATTCACTAATTTCCTTCTCATTTCGAGGTTTTCAAAAACAAAAATTTGTCGTTCAATGAAAGTAAGATAACTTTCTAACTGATTTAAGGAGACCAAATGCATGTTAGGTGAAGATAGGTATAAAAAAACGCTTGGGTCAAAATATTCAATCAATATGGGATGAATTGCGACTTTGATGATCTTATGCTCAGATTTAAATACGTTTTTGTGAATGAAATCTCGCGCCGATAGCTGAAAGCGAAAGGTCTCTCTCAAATCACGAGAGATATTGGGTGCGTTTAAATTCAATTCCTTTCTCACAGAGCGTTTAGAAAAATACGAAAGAGAAAATAAATACTCAGGATCATTTCCCAGATCGATTTTGCGATGATTAGATAAAACAAAATTCTTTTTTGTAAAAGGTTTGGCAGATAAAATGGTGTCATTTAGACAAATTGGAATCAAACATAATACCGCTATTTTCGAATTGATGGGAATCATTTTAAATCCTAACAAATCAAAATAACTTTCTTTCAATTCAATAGAATACCAATCTGCATTTTTGAGTTCCTGGAATAGGTGATACTTGAATTGTTCTTTCTCCATGAGAGTTAATCTGAACTCTGGTGCTACATTACTAAAAAACGAAGAATTAACTCGAGATCCATGATTTTTTCCTTCTATTAGACATTCATCTAATGTCGTCTGTCTTGGAATAGGTTGATATATTCTCTCATAACAGTCTACGGTTTTTCGATTCTTGGAAGATTTCTCACGTGATTGAGCAATATATTCATTCTCATCTTTCTTCTTCTGAGGAGGATTTATTGGTATTATTTTTTGTTCTTTCTTACTTTTCTTATCATCTAATAACATTTCATAGGAAGAGATCAATCTCAAATATATAAAGGAAAAATCAAGAGAGACCTGTATATATTTAAAATTGGACGACTTTTTCTTTAAATAGCATGATATTATTATATTCTTAAAAAGAAAGATTTTTAATATGACCGTATCAGAACAACTCTCCATTTGTAAATATAATTGTCCCTATTGTGGCGTTGAAATAGATCTTTCGATCTTTTTGGACAAGAAGTCTGGGAGACAAGTGGGGGGCTTGAGACCAATATGCCACTTGCATGGGGAACCCTTACATGCTCTTATTCTTTATATAGATGTAAGTGGTAAAATAAGGAGTCATTCAATCATTGATCAAGTGGTAATTCCAAGGGATTCCGAAACACTTCAAAAAGTTTTAGCAGTTTGGGCTCATCATTCTTAATTCTAAAAACATAGTAAAAAAATAGAGAAATCATGACTTCGCTCGAAAACTCCGAAAAAGTAAAAAAATCACCCCCTACTCAAGAAGCTTCGCGTCTGGAGATAAATCAAAAATCAAATCAAAATTTAGAAGATAATGAAATCCTTAACTATATCAACGATAAGCGGCTCTTACGCGTGCTATTTGAATCGAAAGTTTATAAATTGCGAGAAATACAAAAAGAAGCGATTGAACAGGGATTATTTTTTCATAAATCATTCTTGATTTCTGCTCCTTCTGGTAGTGGAAAGACTCTAATAGGTGAGTTATGCGCAATTCATAACATTTTTGAAGGATTTGGAAAGTCCGTTTATTTAGTACCTTTTAAGGCGCTGGCAACGGAAAAATATTTGCATTTTAAAAAGAGCTATACGCGATTCAATATTAAAGTGGGAATAAGTGTCGGTGATTTTGATTTAAATGAAGACCAATTAAAAGATTCGGATATTATAATCACAACCTATGAAAAAATGGATTCCATACTTAGAAATTTTTATGAAGGGGATTGGATCCATTCTATATCCACTATTATCGTTGACGAAATTCACATGATCGGAGAAGAAGGCCGAGGACCAAGATTGGAATCATTAATCATTCGCCTGAACGAATTCCTACATAATCCTCAAATTATTGGATTATCGGCCACCATCGCCAATCCCGAATTTTTTAATGCATGGTTGAGTTCTTTAGGAAATAAGACTATTTTAATTAAATCTGAGAAACGTCCCGTGCCTTTGCATTATCGTATCGAGATTTCGAATAATAAAGATGCCACTATACGAAAATATATTAGAACTATTTTAAGCCAAGAGGGACAAGTGCTCATTTTTTTGAATACGCGTAAAGATACGCAACTTTTAGCCCATGAATTAGCTTCTCTAATTCGAAAAAAGTTAAAGCCTAATGAGATTAAAAGTTGTGACCGATTAAGAAAAAGATTAGGAAAAATTAAAGGATGTAACCAAGAATTAAAGCAAGTAATTAGCAATGGGATAGCTTTTCACCATGCCGGACTTATTTTAAAAGAAAGAAGGATCGTGGAAGATAATTTTCGTAAGAAACTGGTTAAGGTGATCTGTTGCACGACTACACTCTCAGCAGGTGTCAATACCCCAGCTCGAGTGGTAATTCTAAAGAAATTCAAGCGTCACGTAACTTCTGGCCATAACCTTTCCAACTTTTCTGGATATTTTGAAACGGGCGATGGCTTTACTTTCTTCAAGCCCTTTTCTGCAAATGAAGTATTTCAAATGTTAGGAAGGGCGGGTAGACCAGGATTAGATTCAGTGGGTTATGGCATTATTTTGGTAAAAAATCTCGAAGAGAGAATATGGGTAGAAGATCATTTTTTCAATCCTTTAGATGCATCCAAAGAATTAAATCCCCGTTATAATAACTTAACCTCTACGTTAAATGATATGAATATACTGAAAGAACAAGTTCTTTTGCGGGTTTATGAAGAAAGAAAGATCTCTTTACCTCAATTAATCCAATTTTTCGAACGAACTTACTTTTTTTATGAATTTCAAAATTCGAATTCTTCTGCCATGAATAAAGTACCCATCGAGCAACTATTAATGATAAAAGAAATAGAGCCCCTGAATTTATTGAAAATGCATTCTTGCCGCAAGAATCCCAGAGAAATAAAGGAAAAGATCAAAAAAATTAAGCTGACATCCATCACGGAAGTTAGGATCTCGGGATATTTACAGACGCAATTTGGGGTTTTTGAGTGCTCATTCGATGTGAAGAAAGGGATTTATTGTTCTTGCGGATATAAAAACGGTATATCTGATAATTTCGGTAATACAAAATATGTCTTCGAATTTTGTGACCACGCAATTGCTTTTTTAATCTATTTAATACAATGTAATCAACCAAGGATTCAAAAATATGTGGAGGATATTATCCCAAAAGCTGTGCGAGAACAATACATACTTAATTACCTCTTAGAAAAAGGTCTTTTGACGCAAATCCTGACCCAAGGGACTCAGGTATTTCAATGCACCGCCTTCGGCAAACTAGTAATACGCCTATATATTGATCCCGCTTCCGCTGTTTTAATTCGGGAAAAATTGGAAAAAAAATCATTTTCCACATATATCGAAATTTTGAAAGAAGCATTTGATGTGCTGAAAAAGGAAGGAAAAGTTAGGCGAGAAGAATTTTTCGAACCATTACTAGATTGGAGCGATGAAGTGTCTATTGAGAAGATTCTCGATAAGTATAGCATGATGGCAGGAGATCTTTACAGCTTAATAGAAAATATTTGTCGTGTTATAATGTTCATTCAAAAAATTGCAGAATATTTATCTAATTCTGGAACTGATTTGCGTGAAAAGATGATTAATTTAATGGAAATGACAGAAACTCTAAATATTCGCATTGAACACGGGGTAAAAGAGGAATTATTTGATTTGGTCATCAGACTGAATCAAGTAGGACGAATGAGAGCGCGAATTCTTTTTAATGCAGGTTATCGTAATGCATCCGAGGTAAAAAATGAGAATCCATATATTTTGAATAAAAAAACGGGAATTGGATTAAATTTATGCAAAAAAATTGTGGTAGAATAAAGATTTTTCTAACATTTTACTAATTTTTTACTTCTTAACTCTTATTCAAGATAATTTTCATTTTTTTTTTAAATAAACTCACTAAAAATATAATATAAAAGATTAGAGAATAAAAAATGAGTATTAAAAGTGAAAAAACTTTTACAAACTTCTATCAGAAAGAAAATGAAGAAATTCCCTCAAAATTTTTCATGGAAATTTCACATATCTTTAAAACATTCCTAGAGGTTCAAAATGGACGAGAAAATATTTCGGATTTAGAAAAATCCAAGGATATTCAGAGCAGAAGCGAGGATCTCCCTCCTTTTATGCGATATTTGTTAAAAAAAGAATTAAAATCTTTAGAATCCTTCGAAGATTAACTTCCTTTTCCCATTTTTATTTACATGACTTGCACTGTAATAAAGAACATCAAATTCTTCTGCCTAAATATATATAAAAATATTTAAATAGAAGAAATATAGCTTTGTCTAATTTTAGATAATAATTTTCTTGGAAAAATAAAGTCATAAAAGAAATTTCTTCAAATGTAAAGAATTCAAACAATTTTTTTGGTTTGATTATAAGAAAATAAATTTTTTATTATGAAATGCAACTCTTCCGAACAATCAAATTTAACAATATTAATCTCATGATTTTGTCCGAAAGTCTTTAGTTTGTTTTTTAATATCTCTTTTTCTCCTTCAATTCTTTCTTGAAATGAAATGAAATCTACGGCCCATACAATTAGATCGAACTCATTTTTCAATGTTCTATTTTTTATAAGAATATCATGAAAGACGATATTTTGGGGTTTCAAGATACGAATTAAAATTTTGTCAAAAAGGACAATATCATTATCCATGAGCATGGAATCTGTAATGATTGCTATTTGATCCTTGTCAAACTCTTTTCTAATACCATAATTCATGGGAAACTTAGCATTAATTTTAACAGGCTCACTTTTCTTTAGATGAATCAATGCATTTTCCTGAGATACTTTATCAATGAACGAAGTCAAACGAGATTGATGAATATACGGTCCATCTATCCTCTTTTTTTTTGTTTTAGAGGATTTAAAAGTTACTTCATGAGGCATGTTTTGAAGATGAACTTGAGAATTATGGGATGGTTCTTCGTTTATTATATGTTCTTTTTCTTTTGGAAAAAAAGAACCATTCATTTTTTGGTTAGAGAAAGATGCAAGACTATTCTCAGCCTTCTTTAAGTTCCCTTGCATGATGCGGAGTTTATTAAGAGCAATATGAAGGTATAATTCATCATTTGTTTCTTTCGTATAGAGAATGATCACTTTTCCTTCTTTATGTCTGGCGGTCCTCCCTTTTCGCTGAATTAATCTTATTTCCGAGGCCACCACGTCATAAAAGATTACCAGGTCGCACTCCGCGATGTCTAACCCTTCTTCTCCCACGTTGGTGCTCACCAGTATGTTATATTTTCCCTTTTTAAACTCCTCCAAGATGCGGATCTGGTCTTTTTGAGAAAGCCCTTTTTCTTCCCCTTTTGATGCTTGCCCTACAAAACGTTTTGCCTTAATTTCAGGTACTTCTTTTAACCTTTTAGTAATATTTTTTACTGAATCCCGTAATTTTACAAATATGAGAATGCGGGATTTATTATTTTTGGAAAGCTGTTCTATAAGAATTCGTATAAGTAAATTTATTTTGGGATGTCTTAGTTGTTCTTGAGTAGATTGCGAAATTTTAGATAATTCCTTAAAAAGTGAAAGAACTCTTCGATCTTCAGCAATAATACGACGTGCTTTAGAACAATTTTTTTTGTTTGCTTCTTTTTTAAGCTTTTCTAAATAAAGCAATAATATATCCAGCCCTTGCTGTTCAATAAGCGATTCCATGTGATATAAAATTAGACATTGAGCTACTGCAGAAAGTGCACTAAAAATCCCCTTATTAGAGCCAGGTTGGTTTGACAAGGTTAGTAATTCATTACGCATTTCCACAAGTTTTTTTCGATATATTTTTTTGTTAAAATTTTCTGATCCTGCCGAAGAAGATGTATTAATAAAGCCAGATCTCCCTAAATATTGTACTCTTTCATTCAAAATTTCATTAATGTAAGATAGAGCTTTTCTCATCATTTCCGTTAATGAAACTCCCATCTTTACAATATTCATGGGTTTAATATAAGATTTCACGTCTGAATCCGTCCGAGTCCGAACGTGAATATTTTCTAAAGGGACGTATAAAACCTTGCATAATTCTTCAATCAGTTCTTTGGAGGCTCCTGGGGATGCGGTAAGAGCGAGAATATTACCTTCGGAATTTTGATTCATGTATTCGCGCGCCAAGTACACGTAGGCATAATCTCCCGTAGCATGATGGGCTTCATCAAAAATCATAAGACATACCTTAGATAAATCGTATTTCTGTTTCACGACGTCATTTCTTAAGGTCTGAGGAGTAAAAAATAATAATTGATTTTTTGAAAATTCTATTGGTCGCTCCTTTGGAGAAGTTTTTCCTGTCAAGATTATAAATTTCTTCTCTGGAATTGAAAAATAGTTTAAAAAAAAAGAATAATGTTGATTAATCAATGGCCGAGTGGGAGCAAGAAATATTATTTTACTTTCGGGTGGAAAATATTCAAGTGTTTTTGCTGCAACTAATAATGCAATGATCGTCTTTCCCAAACCGGTAGGAAGGACCACCAATGAGTTCTTGTTCACGCATTTTTCTGCAATAGAAAATTGATAATCTCGTTTTTCAATTAAGTTTTCCTTCACATATCTGAAATTATTGAAATCATTTCTATTTGAAATCTTGTTATTATCTTGGAAAGTGGTCATTTTTTACTTTTCTTAAAAATCACATTGTACTTTTAATTTCTTTTAAAAAAATCCTTTTTACATTCAGTGATACCTAAAAAAGTTAATATTATAAAAAGAAAAAATGTTAAAAATTCAAAGTAGTAGTTTTCTCTTTTCTATAAAATGATTCAAGGGTTCGTTTGGGAGAACTATTAGTAATGCTGGGAGTATAAACATAAAAAAAGAATGATAGAAAAAATAAAAACAAAAAAATATCGATTAAGGATGTTTAATTTCTTTTAAGAATTTCTTTCTTATGAATACTGAGGATATGATCATTGCGCCCGGTCCTGAGAATAGTCCTAAGAGTACCATTGTACTTAAAGGAAAATTTCCAGCACGTTCCAGAGAAGAGTTTGGTGATGTATTATTTTCGGGAATGTTATTTTTATTCCCCTTTTTTTCTCCCGATCCTCCTCTCGCTGATGTTTTTATTACCTTCTCGACGATGAGGCTTTTTTCATAGTAATTTCTGGCTGTATCAATGGAATGGAAAGTTATTGTAATATTTGCATTCTCATAATGATTCCATGCCTCTTGGTCAATATTACCCGTAAAATCGTGCTTCGCTAGAGGAAATATATTTGCATTATCACTTAGCGTGTACCATACCGCATCAAGATTCCAATCCGTTATCGTGATATTATAAAAAGGTGCTTGTTCGTGATAAATGGGATTGACATCTCCTTCTAAATTTGGGGAATGAATATTAATTATTGGTATGATGTTATCTTTTCGAATTTGAATGGTTTTAACTACTTTTCCTCCAACTTCGTTTAATATGGTAAAGCTTAAGCTAATGCTACCATTTCCAAACTGATTCCAGAGGGATTGAGATATACTCCCTTCTAATGCGGAAAAATTCTTAAAAACAGGGCTTTGCATCATTTTTATGGAATTATTCAAGGTATACCAGTAAGAATCGAGGATTTTACCTTCAATATTTAATTGGAAGGTTGGAGCTAAAATTCCGTGCAAAGAGGCGTTGTTAGGATGTTCTATAATAAGAGAAGGCATGGAAAGCTCTTTTTTCAACAAAATTGATGAACAAGCTTCATTTCCATTTTTATCACTTGCATTTATTGTAAGGATAACCGTTCCATTTCCGAAATTCTTCCATAGCCCTTCAGATATATATCCCTCAAATTTCCATAATCCATTGATGTTTTCAAGATCTTCCTTCGAAATGCTTTGAAAAATGCATTGAGTGTCATTTGATAAAGAGTAGGAGATTTGTTGTAAGTTGGATTCATCCACATACATTTTTAATATAGGACACGAATCTCCTTGATATTTATTATCCAACGGGAGTTCGAGATATATTCGAGGAGCGATCATGTCTTCTGTGAGGAATCCTATATCGTATCCCATTTCGATCACCCAAAAAAGAGCCCGCTGATCAATTTGATCTTTTTGGGGAGTCAAGTAAAATTCATGAAGGGTTGGGCTAAACGTGTCTTGCAATAAATCCCGAATTGAAGAAATATTGTATTCCAAATTCAACTCTAAAATACCATCCAATTTGTAGCAATAATAGAGCTCTTTAATATTCGAATAAGTGAGATGGGATTCCACGAAATTTTTTACTTTTGGAACATCCAAGGAAAGTTGATGGATCGCATTCAAGATATAAATGCATTGATACGTGGTTTCCAAGACTTCCAATGAATCTCCTCCATAAGGAGGTTGGAAGTAAATTTCAGTCGGCGTCTCCACTTTCATGGAGAGGACGTACGAGGCTAATTGGGCTTGATCAAAATTTAACGCGGTAATGTCTCCTAACTCTAAATAATCTGCAAGAAGTTCCAAGGCTTTTATCACGTAATAAGCGTGTTCGGGATAAATGTAGATATTTCTCAGTTCGGGAGAAAAATACACTTTAAGCCCGTCGGGAAGGAATCCTCCAGAATTCGAATAGCCTACTTCGATAAACTGACAAGCTAACAAGGAATTCAAGATCTCATTCATTCCTACTCCTGTCTGGGATTCAAATGCACCTAATTTTCCACTCTTAGACAAGGTATTCAATGCTTCATAGATCGCTCGAGGATTCTTATATGCATTGAATTCATAAATTCGTTCATGGGTACCCGTGGTCTCGTATTCAAAAGGGTGAGTGTGATAATATTCTTCTCCTTCACTAAATATTATGTAGCTATAAAATTGATAGACATTAACGCTGGGAAATTTTAGAAAGGAATTCTTAATTTGAGCAAAAATGTCTGCTATATCTAGTTCGTTAATAGCTTGCAAGTCATAATAATGATCATACGCGTTTACCAAGGTATTTAACCTCTCCTGCGTGGTATAATCGCTAGACAGCAAGGAATAGCCATTATAAAAATAAAATTGATCGGTGGCATTCGCGATTTCTTCTTTAGCATCTGCGGTCAAGAGATTTATTTCTCCTGCCTCCGAGAGAGCCCGAAGGATCTGATAGGTATACACTAATTCATGATAGGGAATCATCGTGGATTTATCCCAAATTCCCCTGCTATTTCGATGAGTTAGCAGGTAATTAGTCACCCCATTCACGTTAATGGAATAATCCGCGAGATGGGATACGATCAATCCCAGTGCGGTAGCTTGAATGTTTGGATTGGTTTTATTCGTATCAAAATATCTGTGGTTAGGACATATAACAAAATAGCTCCCCTCAACATTATAGAGATAAGTGAGGTAAGTGCCTAAATTTTCTGCATTGATATAGGATAATGCATTAAATGAATACAAGGTGGCAAGGCAATAATAGGAAGCCAACAAATTAGTCTCATAAATAACTAAAGAGTTGAACAAATCATCTTTTTCGTTATAAAAGCCGCCTAAATAGATTCCCGGATCCGAACATTGCAGGCTGGCCAGAAATAGCTTGATCTTGTTTTCTTCCGAGGAATGCGTTCCCCAATCTGTTCCTAACGCGTTTAAGGCTTTCACGGCAAAATAGGTATTATCCGCGGTAGGAAATGATAACTCATCTTCTAAAGATACATCGTAGGGCAAGCCCAGAAATCCCCCTTCGAGAGGATGATAGCAACTCCAAATAAAGGTCCTCATTTTCTGGGAGTCGATCTGACCGAGCTCTCCCAAGATTTCCAGGGTCAAGACGGCATAGCAATTTATTTCCAATTGAGAGGTTAAAGGTGGGGGTTGATCCTTATCCAAGTCTGTATCTAAATAGCGATCTGAATAGAAATCGGAAAAGATTCCCCCTTCATTATCATAATGACTCATGAGATATGCAACTAATTCCGTGGCATTCGCATGATCTAATTCTCCCAAATAATTCAAGATAGATATTGCATAGAACGTGGCATGTATGGAAGGAGGATGGATGGTGGGATAATAGCCTTGCTCTCCTTGTGCTTCTAGATCATTATAGAACTGAATGTTATAGGCGAGACTATCCCGAATATTTTGCTCCAGGAGCGAGAATTGAGAATCGGAAGAGACAATATCTTTTTTGTATCGTATAATGAAAAAATCATCCACGTGGCTACCAAAAGATTTTACCTTTCCCGATATTAGAATGTCTTCTTTTGTTGTGAAGGCAAGGGAATAGCCTGTAATATCCGAGGAAGGACCCCACTTGGTCTGCCACAATTCATTGCCTTGATTATCATACATTAATAAATACACGTATCGTTCTGAAAAGGATTGATAATTGCATCCCGTCATGTAAATTGTATCTTCGGAATCGGTGATTATTGAGCGGCAAGTAGCTCCTTCCATTCCTGAACACGTTCGATTCCACATCAGGTCTCCTTCTCCATCGTATTTCGCCAGAAATTGGGTCTTATCCCCATTGACGAGAAAACTTTCCGTATCTCCGGCAATGTAAATGTTATTTTCGCCATCTACCGCCAAGGAATATGCTTGGTCATCTTCGACGCCGCCCCATGTTCTATTCCACGACTCTGCTCCCGAAGAATTAAACTTGATCAAGAGAACATCATAACCGCCTTTTCCCGCGCTCGTGGTCGCTCCTGCGATGTAGACATTTCCTTCATCATCTCCGGCAATGGCGGGACCACAAGTTATATCATTTCCCGCTCCACTCCATTGCCTATCCCAGATAAGATTGCCTTCCGAGTCATATTTAAGTAAAAGAATGTTATAAGTAAGGCTTGACCAGCCAAGGAGATAAATGTTATCCTCTTTATCGATTTGAATCCCATCTCCATACGTGCCTGAAGAGTAATTATGGATCCATTTTTGATTTCCCTGATCATCTAATTTTACCAGACATATTTTATGATCCGAATGTCCGGGAATAAAATTATAAGTACCCACGAGGTATGCATTTCCTTCGGAATCCCTTGCGATATCATTCGCCATGTCATAATTCGCGCCACCAATAATCTTGTTCCATTCTTCGTCTCCTTGGGTATCAAATTTTACCACATACATGTCATCATTCCCGTGAGGACCATTTTTAAGCGTCCCTGCTTGATAGATATTTCCCTCTGGGTTGGTAATAATGCTCTTGCCATTAACATTTTCTCCTTCCCCCCAATAAATCTCTTGCTCCAAATGGTAGGAAGGAACATTGATATCCACCGAAAAATTAAAAATGCCCGATTGTTTCTGGTTCATGCCATCGGTAGCATTCGCGTACCATCGATACTCGAGTCCGTAAAACAACCCTTTCCATTCCACGCTTGCTCGGGTATCGGTCATTATATCATTTACTCTTCCAATCTCTCCATCATTCGAAGCATCATAAAAAATGATGGTCCAAGTTCTGGCGTATGGGTCGTGTAAATACACGCTTAAGAGAGGATGGGTACTGCAGATAATTTCATCATTAGAAGGAGCTGGATTTAGAATTACAACCGTAGAAAAGGAGGAAGCTTGCATCCCGTTTATGGGAGAATCATCATTATTAATAGAATCATGATTCTCTAAAATAGGAGCATTCGAGTTGAGTAATCCAAGAGGATCCCCTTGTTCATTAGCAAGTCTCACTTGATGAAATGAGAGTAAAAACAGCAAGATCACCGTGATTACAACAAAGATTAGTTGATTTATTTTCTTCATTTTTGCGTCTATTTTTAATAAATTGAATTATTCCTTGCATTCTGGTAGAAGTATTTAAAAGAAAAAGGAACAACGAACCGCAAGAGAAGGTTCCGTCCTTAATTTTTTCTTTATAAAGAAGGAACCAAAAATATCTGCAAACGTATTTATCACAAATAAAATGTAAAAAAAAAAGGTGAAAAAGTAATGGCAGATCTAAGTCAAATAAAGGGAATTAATCCCCGGCAAATTAAATTGCTTCAAGAGAACGGGATTGGAACCGCGGAAGCACTAGCCATGTCCCCCATCGGCATCGTTTCGGACATAAATGGATTGGGAGATAATACCGCAAAAAAACTCATTTGGAATGCTCGTAGCGGATTGGGCATGACGGAATTTACTCCTGCCACAGAGATCTATGAAAACGTGGAGTACATTACCACGGGCTCTTCTTCGTTGGATGGCATCTTTCAGGGGGGAATTCATACCGGGAAATTAACCGAAATTTTTGGTCCTTTCAAATCCGGCAAGACGAATCTTTCTCATACGCTAGCAGTCACTGCACAGCTTCCCAAGAAAAAGGGGGGCGTGGAAGGTGCGGTAATTTACATAGATACGGAGAACACTTTTTCCAAGAGCAAAATCATTCGCATCGCAAAACGGTTCGGATTAAAGCCAGAGGAAGTACTTTCGCATATCTTTCAAGCACGGATCTATAGTTCGGATCATCAATCCCAAATGATCATGAAAGCAGAATCCTTGTGTAAAAACCGAAACGTGCGCTTAATCGTGATGGATAGTTTAATGGCGCTATTACGGGCGGAATACATGGGCATCGGGATGTTAGCGAGACGTCAAGGAGTCTTAAACGGAATGATCCATGCTCTTTCTAGGATAGCAGAGACCTATAACGTGGCGGTGATCCTCACGAATCAAGTGGCCACGAAAATGATGGGCATGTTTTCTGCAGACGATGCAATTGGAGGTAATATCGTGGCGCACGGGTGTCATTTTCGAGTAATGTTTAAGACCAAGGGTTTTTCCTCCAATTCCTCGCTTAAAAGGAAAGCAGTAATTGTAGATGCTCCAGATTTGCCTCCCAATGAATGCGAATTCTTCATCACGGGTTTGGGAGTGGCAGATACCGAAGAAACAGAGATGTCCACGGCTTCTAAATCTAAGTTAGAAGTGGATGACTTTTATGAAGAAGAAAAAGAGGAAGAAGAAGATAGCGGAGAGGAAGATGGAGATTCTGAATCCGATATGAATACTATTTTAACCGATATAAAAGGAATTGGAGAGGGCACCGCAGAAAATCTGCGAGAGCAAGGAATAAACACTGTAGAAGATTTATTAAAAGAAGATGCCGGAGAATTATCTAAGAAGTTATCGGGAATTACATCTAAAAAGATATTAGAGTGGCAGAAAAACGCCAAGTCTTTACTTGAAACTTAACTTAAATTTTTATCAAATTCTAATTTTCATCTTATTTTTTTCTTTTTCCTTTATAAATATCTATTTATAACATGTTATAATTATATAATTTCAAGAAAAATTATGAAAAAAATTGAAGAGATTGGGACCTGTCCCAAGTGTGAATGCTCGTTAATCCTGTATAAGACCAGCAATTACAAGCGCTTTGTAAAGTGCGATGCCTGTGGTACCTCGTATCCCCTCCCTAAACGGGGAAAAATCGAGGCCTCGGGACTACTCTGTCCGAAATCTCAATTCCCAATATTAATTATAGAGAAACAAAACCAAAAATCTTACTTTTGGGCAGATGAGCCTTGTTTTAATTGTATTGAAAGTGGATCTTGCGAGCCCATAAAAGAGTTAATTGAAGAATTCAAGGAATTACAAGTATATGGATATTAGCCATAGAATTTTTTATTTTTTTTGGATAATATTTTATCGTACTCAAGCAAGTCATGCTTGAGACTATTGGTAGGATAACTCTTTTTTTTTTAAATAGATTGATGTGAAGAAGACTTAAAATAACATTAAATAATAAAATACAAAAAGTGATTTCATGATAGATTATTTCGACCGGGTGGGTGATGCAATTGCATTTATTATAGCGCTTGGCTCTATTTTAGGGTTATTGGGTTTAATTTTCGGCGTTTTAATCTTGCTTTTTAGTAGATCTCATGGTAGAATTCGATATTCCATGCCTATTATTATTATATCGGGATTATTATTGTTAATTTGTGGATGGTCTACAGGGCTTAGATATTTCCACATCCGAATTTAATCAATTAATTATTTATTTTTTATATCTTTTAGTTAGGTTTTTCTTTTAAAATCGGAGAAAATGAAAGAGATGTCTATTTTCAATATTTAAAGGGAATTCCTGTTCAAGTATGGTTTATTAAAATTAAAATTCATATAAATAAGTTAAAAATGAACTTATTGATAACTTATTGATACCCTCGGGAGGTACTGGGATCGTTTCCTGCGAAAAATAGGATGAAATCAAATCCCATAAACATGCTAGCAAGAAGGAGGATGATCACCCCTTCCACCATGAGTTTGACCCCTTTTAGAGCATGGGAGCATAACAAAGTAAATAATCCCCAGATGAACAAGATGAGTCCCACGAGCACGAGAATGTTTCCTATCGTATTGAATACGGGACCAACCACGTACCCAAACATCCTACTTAGACTTGCCTTCCAAGAAGCTCCGAA
>CAYLZE010000039.1:0-42095 GCA_964388035.1 uncultured archaeon | reverse complement strand
GGTCATCTGTCTTTCTACTTTTGTTATTACGTTCAAGATTATTTTTCATCAAATACTTCAAATGTTGTAGAGTTATGCATAAGATATGCCCTTTTTAGCATTGAATTCTTACAGATCTAATATTATTTTCATATTTTGATTATTCGTAATTTAATTTAGATACTTTTTTCTTAAACTTAAAGATAACATCCTAGCTATTTGACCGTTTTTTACAATTTGGACACCAACTACCTTGATAAACCGCGCCGGGAGTTGTGGTCCATTTATGACTTTTTTTACATTTGATTTTATAAGTTGATTTGATGCGATAAAAGTTAAAAATAGAGATAACAAAAAGATCTTATAATTTCCTTTAATTAAAATTGGTTTAATTTCTTTTATTTAAGATCTTTAAGATGTCTTTTTTAAAGTTATCAGATTGTGAATTTTCCTGGGCAATAAGATTGATTAGCACCTTTAAAATTTCGATAAGGATTTCTGTTTTTTCATTTATCTCTTCATTTTGCTGCAAATCTTTTTTCCCCAATGAATGCGCATCATTTATTTCATTAGAATTATCATTTTGATTAGAATTAACAACATTTTTACAAATTTGGGTTTTTTCTTTCTTTAGTATAATATTTTCGTTATCCCTGATTTTTGGTATGTTTCTTGCAAGTTCTTTTACTTTAATTCGTCTCATGTTCAAAAAGAAAGAAATTTCATCAGGAATTCCGTCTAAATCTATTTTTTTTTTTAATCCTATCTCTGTTAAATATGATTTGTCGTAAAGTGAACAAGTATCATTTTTTAGCTTAAATGCAATCAATTGATCTGTTTTTTCATTGTTTAAAAGTTCATTCTTAGTATCATGCAATATTTTTTCCGTTTTCAATGAAGAATCTTTATAATAATTCTTAATATCAATATCTTGTTTACTTAAATTCTCAACCCCGGAAGATTTTCTCTTGAATTCTTGAATCTTTTCCGAAACCTCAATCTTTTTTTCTTCAAGATCATCATCAATTTCTTTTAAATTTTCTATTTTCTCTTCAAGTTCCTCCTCAACTTCTTCCTCGCAATCAAGGTCATAATCATTTTCATTGTCCTCGTTATAATCATCATCAATTTCCGAGATAATTATCACCAGATTTCTTTTTTTATAATTATAACTAATGAATTAAAAAAAGACGCATAGGATCTATTTAAAGAACACCTTGAAAAATATCTATCCCTCTCAGTCGCTTTTAAGACTTCATTAAAATAAGAGATCATAATACTTTTTTGAAAGATAATTTTTAAAAGTACGATAATTTTATTTTAGAATTATTTACATGCAGGAAGATTATATTTTAATATATCACATCAATTAGCCTTTATGGAAAAAAAAGTGGCACCCCTCTGCAATAAAGATTAACCCTTTTCACAATTAAAAATCTCCCTTTTAATTATTTAGTTGATTTTTCTTTAGTTTAAGAATTTACGGAATTATGGTTAGAATAAGGTCTTTTGAAAATTCCTAAATAAGAAATAGTGGAATTAATCTACTTTTTTAAGAATATAGTTTTATCGTGAATTTTAATATTCTCTTGTTTGGAATAATATTGTATTTAAGCTTGTTAATAATAATTTTCATGTATGCAGCAATCTCAGCAGATCTTTTTGGAACACTTATATGTTTTATTTTTTATCTCATTTTACTTTTGCCTCTTCTTATATTAATAGAAAAATTGAAAACCATACTTTATTTTTATGGTTTAGAATCCACGCTTTTTATTAATTCTCTACTAACTCTTGTTGTAATTACTATTGGTCTTTTAGGAGTCTTTTTCTTTGCCCAAATATGTTACCTGATTGTTGCTGCTTAATATTTCATGAAGAAAATTTGGCAGATATGGGAATTATGAGGTTATTAAAACCAAAAATCTCCTTTCACTTCGTGGGATTTATTTAGAATTCTAAATTAATAAAAAGTTCAGTTTAAATAATAAGATAGAGAAAGATAATAGATATGATTATTGATCAACTTTCAAAGACCATCTTTGTTAAAATTATATATTATGGGCCTGCAATGGCAGGAAAAACAACCATGATCGATTATATTCATTCGTTGTATGGAGCAAGTGGCGTTTTAGATAAGATTGAGGGCACTCATGGAAGAACGTTGTTCTGGGATCACGGGGTTTATACCTTTGTTATTTCTAAGGGTTGGAAGGTCAAACTCGTCTTAATCGGTACAACAGGACAAAAATACTATAAAGATAATCGCATGGTAATCATGAAACAAGGTTGTGATGGAATAGTATTTATTGCAGATGCAAGAAAATCAGAATTGGAGCACGATTTGGCAAGTTTTTCCGAGCTCGTTTCCATTTTTGGTGAAAATCTCTCAAAAATACCTATTGTTTTATGTTTAAATAAGTATGACACGAATAAATCAGATCTAATTTCGATAGATGAGTTCAGAGAGGTCTTAAGGGCCCGTTTTGGTAATTTTATTGATAATGAGGAGCATTTAAGAATATCATACAGAATTACCATTGCAGTTAAGGGCTATGGCGCGTTAGAAGCACTTAGACAAATCCTGTTATTTATCAATCCCGATTTATTAACATTACTTGAGCCTACTTTAAAAAACGAGAGATTAGTAATTATTTAAATTTCTATCACTTGTAATTTAAATTCCGTTATCCTCTGGATTTTTTCTATTAATTTTGTAATAGTTAGAGAATTTAATTTCACTAATTATGTTATGATTTCATTTATTAATAGAGTTTCAACTTTAAAGAAGAAAGATATTTAAAAACCGAATATTATGAATTAATTATAAAATAGTGGTAAGAAATAGTGATTCTATTAATAATAATAGAATAATTTAAAGTATCTTAGTAAATAGTAAATAAGTCCAAATTATTCATATGGTTCACTCATTAGAAGAAATAGGCGGAATTGGAAAAAAGACAGCTACCACTCTAAGGGAAGCAGGGATTGATTCTGTCGAAGATTTAGCTTCAGTTAAAGTAGAAGATCTAATTAAAGTAAAGGGGATTGGAAAATCAACTGCTTCAAAATATATTCAACGTGCTGTAGTGTTTCTTAAAGATAAGAATGGCGATGCAGAAACAGAAGAGAAAAAGATAGAAGATAATGGTTCAAATTTAATTGATAGTGAAGAAGAAAGTACCCAAGAGGTAGAAAAGGAACTCATTGCGGGAATAGAAGAAGATCCCTCCTTAGGTAAAAAAGACAAGATGGAGTTAAATTTTTGGAATAAACCCCCATATTCTAGTTTATTAGATTCAGAACTCGCTAAAGAGTCCGAAATCGTGTTTTATGGGCTTGGTAGTTTAGTTAATGACTTCTTTGACAAAATGCTTAAAGAGAATCTTATTAATTATAAAATCTCAGGAATAGCATTGAAGAACTCGGCAGTATTGCATCATTATAAAATTTCAAGTGTCATAAAAGAAGAAGAAGAGATCCAAAAACAGGAAGAAATTGAAAAACTGCGGAAAAGTCATGAAAGAACGATTCCAAAGTCCCTTCCTCAGCCAGTTCGACCAAAGATGGAAATCTCTACCAAAGAAGAATTGTTTGATGCCATGAGATCTGCGATCATTGAAACCATGCAGAAGAAAGAAAAACTTAAAAGAATGAGAATCCGTAGAGAAGAAAATAAACAGCAAAGAATTCAGATGAGATCCAAGGCAAAGCTACCTAAGGAAATATTGAAACATATAAGCGGAAAAGAACAGACTATTGAAGAATTACATGATTCTTGGTTAAAACGCATTAGAGCAACGATAAATTTAGATAATAAAGAACAGACATCTTTTTTTGAGTTAATGAATATCATAAAAAATGAGGAATCAACCTCTATGGGAAAAAAATTTGTTTTAGTTCGATTGTTTCTTGCTCTCATGTTTTTATCCACAGGAGGGGCTAGAGGTGCGGGTAAAGCATTTTCTGAAATTCAATTAAGTCAAGAAAGTGATTTTAAAGACATAATTATCGAATTGAAATAATTTAGAATTTTTTAAAAATAGGATATTAATCATGATGGAGAATGATAAAGAAGAAAATGATGAAGAGGAAAAGGAGGATTTTGAACAAGGAAAGCCCGAAGAAGAATTGGGCGAATCTTTAGAAGGAGATCAAATTTCAAATCCACCGATTGAAGAAGAAATTAATAATGAAACAGATACTGAACTTTCAAACGATATGTTAGATGAGGGCGAAATAACCATTGAGATTGAACCTCAACAATTTAATAAGAATTTAATTGAAGCGTCTTTATTTGTTGCGGGAACGTCTCTCACTATTGAAGAAGTTTCAAATAAATTGAATCTTTCCAAGAAAGAAGTCGAAAACTTAATGAAAGAATTAGCATTCGAATATTTGGATCGCAATTCTGCTCTAATTATAAGCCAATTGGGAGAAGATACGTATCAATTACAAATTAAACCCGAATACATGGACCGAATTTCAAAATTTGCAAAAGGAGGGGCTATTGCAGAACGATATTTAAGAACATTAACAATTATTGCATTAAAACAACCAATTCTTAAATCAACTTTGATAAAGATAAGAGGATCTGGAGCATACGAACATGTTAGTTATCTTTTAGAAAATGGGTATATTTCAGCGAAAAAAAAAGGAAGAACCCAAGAATTAACAACTACGGATAAATATGCAGAAATGTATGGAATGCCCAAAAATGTTGAAGAAATGAAACGGATGATGATAGCTCAATTGGGTATTGAAGAAAAAAAAGAAAAGCTAGGGGAAAATTAATCCTCTTTACCAGAAAAAATCTACATCGTTTATAAAAACGGAGTTTAGTTTTAAAAATAAGAGAGTTTTTAAAGGAAATCAAATAAAAAAGTAAGCTGTCATTCCCATTTCTTTGATTTCCTCCTTGAAAAAACTTTGTTCATTATCTATTAAGGATTTATCAATTTTTTCATTGATCTTTAATTCATTTATGCGTATTGTATTTCTAATATCTTCCAGTGTTTCATTTGATAATTTTTCTGAATCCTTATTTTCTAAGATTAGATATACTTCTCTTATTTCTTGATTCAGAGGGATACCAAATTTTGATTTAAGATTTCTTAGGTTTTTGATAATCTCTATACAGAATTTACCTTGATTCACTTTTTCATTGGAAATATCTTCAAATTTTTTGGGAAGTTGTTCCAAATGAATTGATTTTGATTTCACATATTTTTTATACAATAAATCATGAATCTCTTCCGATATGAAAGGAATGAAAATAGCAAATATTTTCAATAACTCATAAAATAAATTTAAAGTATTCTTTAAAGCAGAGTTAGATTCAGTATTATCCTCCGAATAGAATTTATGTTTAATTGCTTCTATATAATTATCACAAACATCGTTCCAAAAGAACGTCTTCAAATTTATAAAAGCATCATGCCAGTTATAGCCTTCAAAAGCATTTTTGATCGCTTCAAGTTTTTCGTTAAATTCAGAAAAAATGTAAGAATCTACCGCAGATAAATCTTTGATTTCAACATCAATATCAGACAAATCAATTTTTGATACATTTAAATAGAGAAATCGATAAGCATTCCACATTTTTGTTAGAAAGCGAGAAGCCGCAATTAATTGTTCATATCTTCGTTGATATTTTTTTTTGAATTTATCTTTTCCTAAACGCTTTTTTTCTTTCTGTATTGTTTCTTCTGACACGGGTTGTTTCTTATTAATATCATACCAAGTATATTCAAAGGGATAATCATCGCCAAGAGTACCTAATGCGGCCCATTGCCTTATGGCATCCGCACCAAATTCGGGCATGACTTCATCAGGCGATACGATATTTCCAAAACTCTTGGACATCTTGCGTGCGTCAGGGCCTGCTACCATCCCGTTAATCATTGCCTCGTGGAATGGTGCCTTACCGGTTAATTTTTTGCATCTAAAAAGAGTATAGAACAACCAGGTGCGTATGATTTCGTATCCTTGCGGTCTATGAACTTTAGCATTCATGTAGGTTTTTTTAAAAAATTCCTCGTCTTCTAGCCATTTACTAATCGCTAATGGAGAGATGCTGGAATCTATCCAACAATCACACACGTCTTTTTCACCTTCTAAGTCTGAACTCCCGCATTTTGGGCATTTTTTCACGGGAGCGGGTGTCTTTACGGGGTCCAAGGGTAAATCTTCCTCGTTTGGAGCAATAATTTCATTACATTTTTTACAATACCAAAAGGGGATAGGAGTACCAAAAACTCTTTGACGAGAAATGACCCAATTCCAATCTAAACCCTCACACCAATCTATAAGTCTTTGTTTATGTTTTTCAGGATACCATTTCATGATATTTGCAGACTCAATTATTTCACCTGTAAAATCTTTCACGTTAATGAACCATTGATACACGGGTAAATATTCTATGGGTTTTCTACAAGAAGATCTTTCCGAATGAATAATTATGCGATGTTCATAGTCTTCTACTTTTTCTAAGAGCCCTATTTCTTCTAGCTCTTTTAAAATCTGTTCTCTTGCCTCCAAAATGGTTAGACCTTCATATTTAGAATTTTGATTCATGTGTCCATCAATAGTAAAAATTTGTATTTCCGGTAAATCATATTGAATTCTCCATTTTATATCGGTTTCATCTCCATATGTACAGTTATATACTATTCCCGTACCAAAATTCATATCAACGTTTTTATCCATGCGAATCTGAACCGTGCGATCAGTAAAAGGAATTTTAACTTCTGCTGCAGAAAGATCATAATAACGATCATCATTCGGATGGATGAAAATTCCCACGCAAGCTTCCATGTACTCCGGACGCGTAGTAGCAATGGTGATGAATTCATTCTCTCTATTCACAAGAGGTAATTTTATGTACCATAACTTGCCCATTTCATCTTCATATCCGACTTCAGCCTTTGCCACGGATGTTTGACAATTTACGCAGAAATGAGTGGGAAATTTTTCACGATATAACCAGCCCTTATTATAAAAATATAAAAGCGACCATTGCACTTTATATTTATAATCATCATTCATGGTTCGATAGGTATAATTCCAATCCGTTGAATATCCCAGCTCATCGAATTGTTGGGTCATATTATTTATATTTTGTTCGACCCATTCCACGCATTTGGTTAGAAATTGTTCTCTATTTTCTTTGGTGATTCCATAATTTTTCTCGACGGCTAGTTCCACGGGAAGTCCATGGCAATCAAAACCTTGCGGGAAGAAGACATTATCACCTGCCATTTTATGATATCTCGCAACAAAATCAATCCATGAATGATTAAGAACGTGCCCTAAATGAAGGGTTCCGCTAACGAAAGGTGGAGGAGTGTCAATAGAAAATACTTTATCTTTACATTTGGGATTGAATTTATAAATCCCCTCCTTCTTCCAAAATGTAATCCATTTTTTCTGGACTTGACCATGATTATACCTTTTAGGATATTCTTGCTCTGGCGTCATTTTATTATCCTGAGATTATTAAATAATGAATGGACCTGACGGGATTTGAACCCGTGGCCTCGAGAATGCGAATCTCGCGTTTCAGGCATGCAAGCATTTAAGCATAGCTATCTGCCACTAATCTACAGGCCCATGAAAGAAAGTGAACCATGTATCATTTAATACGTAGAAGAATCACTTTCATTTTTTTGAAATATAATTAATAAAAAAATATAATTTTTGTGGATTTAATTCATAAAAAAACAATCTGTTTGAATAGTGAACTTTTTTTATCATATATTCCTCATTGTCAGTGTTTTAGAATGCTGATGCTGTATATTTTCTCAAGTAAAGGGTAAATTCATGATTATTGATATGGGCAAAAATCAAGAAAGATAAGAAAAATTAAATTAGTATTCAGTTCGAGCAATAATTTCATTTTGAGCGTTAGTGGACAATTCATTAAATAAAACTGAATAACCCGCAATGCGAACAACAAGACCAAGATGCTTCTCCGGATGGACTTGAGCATCATATAACGTGTCTTTTCCGACTACGTTAAATTGAATATGATAGCCTCCATTTTCCGTAAAATAGGAACGAATTAATGAGGGAAATAATTCGGATTTAAAAGATTTTGGATGAAAGGCAAGAATTAAAGAATTTCCATTTGTTTGGAGGGAATTATCTAATTTTTTGACGGAATTTAAAATAGCTGTTGGACCCTCTTTATCTCTTCCATGTGTAGGTCCTAAACCGTTTGATAAGGGATCGCGAGATTTTCTGCCATCAGCGGAAGCTCCTGTAAAGGTGCCAAAAGCAAGATGCAAGGATGTAGAATAAATTCCCGGATTATATTTACCTCCTCTGAAATTAGCATGTTTCGATATCTCATTACAGAAATTATCAACAATGTCAATAGCAATATTATCAACATAATCATTATCATTGCCGAATTTAGGGACTTTATTAATAAAAATCTCTCTCCATTCTTTCCCATCTTTTCCTTGATACTTTCCTTTAAAGTTTTTTTTTAACATCTGAGTGAGCTCTTCAAGCGAGAGCAATTTTTCATCGAAAATGATTTTTTTAATTACAGCCAAACTATCCGCTGCCGTGGCCAATCCGATCATTTGCGGTCCCGTAAAATCATACACTGCACCCCCTTGCGTTATATCCAATCCCCTTTCAATGCAATTGTTTATGGTCGTTGATAAAAAAGGTTGGGGATTAATTTCAGAAATTGCTTTATCGAGATAATACATAGATTTTACCATGTAATCAATGAAAAGTTTCATATTTTCCAAGAATCTCTGCCATAGATCTTGATAGGATGTAATTGGAGTATCGTATTTTAATCCTATCTCTCTCCTGAGAAAAATATCCGTTCCATTATTTAGAGCTAATTCTACACATTTTACAATATTGAATTGATTAGCATTAGTGGATCCAAATGACTTATAGGGATGCTGGGGTTCCACGCAACCAATTGGAGCATAATGGCGCGCATCTTGTAACGTGAAACCTCGATTAACTAATCCTTCTATCATAACCGAATCATTAAAAAGGGCCATGCTGGTTCCTTCCTTTATTGAATCTGCTACGAGGGATAAGAATTTAGTAGATGTTTTTTTATGAACTCGAATAGAAAATGTAGGCTGGACTGTTTTTAGATTTGTATATGCTTTTAATATAATGATTGATAAATTATTAGTAGCATCATTTCCGTTAGAATCTAATCCTCCGATCGTTACATTCTCAGCGATGGGAGGACCTTCCGCAGCATTCACGCCCAAATAAAATACATAATTCCAAAGGGTATTCAATTTTAAAAAGAAACACTCTATTAAGAATTGGACCTCACTATCCGTAATCGTACCATTATTCAAGTCTTCCATATAATAGGGATATAAATACTGATCCAAGCGACCAATACTTATTGCAAAACCACCATCCTCCAATCCACATGCCAGATGGGTAAAATAAATTAATTGAAGCGCCTCTTTAAAAGTATTAGGGGGTTTTTCAGCGATATTATTACATGTTTCGCTTATCTCGATTAATTCTCGATTTCGTTGAGGATTCAATTCATTTTTGGATAATTCTAATGCAAGATTCGAAAATCTTTTAATAAAGAAACTAACTGCATTTAATTCAATGAGCATTGCATTCATGTTTACTTTCTTTTTGGGATCTTCAACTATAGTGCTCAATTTATCTTCAACTTTCTGAATTAATCCTCTAAGCCCATATTTAAGTACATTTTCATGACCCGGAAAAAAGTGGCCAATTCCATTTGTTACCTCTGTTTCTATGGTGAATACTAAAGTATCGACCTTTTCTTTGATATCGGCAGGGATATAAGATAAGTACCGCTCTTTTACGGTTTCTTCTTCCGTTTTCCAATAGGGTAATATTTCAGAAATTAGATTACTTCTATCTTCTTCAGAAATGAATAATTTTTGAGCCTCACGTTTTTCATAGGAATAAATATCTTGTTCAATGGTATCAATTCTTACCTCAGGATAAAGGGGCGTTCCAATCTTTTTAGTACATCGATTCCCGACAATATATTCATCATTCCAAATTTTTATTGTCATTTCCCTGAGCAATTTATCCATTGCTTTAGCAAATCGGATAATTGGAGGTTCGCCCACGGTCTTTTTATAAGATGAAGTAAAGATTTTTGCTCTTTCTATACATATCTCGTGGGGAAAAGATAGTACTTCTTTTTTCATTCGTTGTATTTGTTCTTCATAATCAGAATAAGACCTTTGTTCGATGATCATGATGCTTTATCTCAATCCTCTTATATTCGAATTTAATTTATTACTGTTAAATTAAAAATAGGCAAATGGATCATATAAAATTTTAGTATTTTAGAGAATAAAGCATGAAAAAATAAATAAAGAGAGCAAGAGTTTAGTAAAAATTATTGATTTTTAAATCTCTTCTTTATCTATTTTATTTGCAATAATGATTCATTACAAGATTCTCATGACTTATTATATTTAAAAATAAATATTTTCAAGCATTAGAAATTATCATCACTAGAAATAAAATAAATGAGGATATATAGTGATAAATAGAGAGAGATTTACTACATTATTTAATCAACAGCTCATAAAAGATTTAAGCTTAGAAAAGATAGATATTGTCCTATCAGGACAATACGGTAAGGCTTTGGAATTATTAAAAGATGCTGAGGCAACATCTTTATTTCCTGCTTTAATCGGTCCACCTGGTGTAGGAAAAACAATTCTATGCAGGTATTTTGCGAGTATGAGAGCGGAAAAGCAGAAAAATTTCTACTGGTTGACCATGGATGAGTCAATTAAGCCCTCGCACTTCATAGGAAGTTATGATCCCGCGATCGTGTTAAAGCAAGGCTTTACCTTGGATGCATTTAATCCTGGACCATTATTGAGTGCGATGCTTGAAGGAGGAACATTTTTAGCTAATGAAATAAACCGAGCAACGGAATATTCCCAAAATACCTTGTTGGAACCATTAGAAGAGGCATCCGTAAGCGTACCTCATTTAGGAAGGGTCAAGGCAGATAAGGATTTTTTCTTCATTTGTGCGATGAATCCGGAGGAATTATCCGGAACGCACAGGTTATCTGAAGCTTTGAAAGATCGAATTAAAGTCTGGATAAAATTGGATTATCCTGATAAAGCTACTGAGTTGGATATAATTCGGATTAATTTGCCGGAGCATTTTACAATAGAAGAATCTGAATTAGAATTGATATATTCAATAATTAATGAAACACGTAAAAATATGATTGATATAGAAATACCCGCCTCAATTAGAGCAGGAATTGCCATGGCAAAGCTTTTGGGAAGAAAAAGAGCGTTAGAAAAACAAGGAGATGTCCAAGAAAAAAAATCTGCATACATTCACCTATCTGAAATATCGAGAAATGTTTTATTGGGTAGTGTAAAACCTAAACCGGGTGTAGATGTAGAGGACGTGGTTAATAATATCATTAATAAATTATTAGGCGGGTGAATCTATAATTGGGAATTTTTCCTGAAAGCCCTTGCGAGTTTAGCGTTGAGTTTATACGTAGAATGAGAAATCATCCAGACATAATTCAAATTCCTTCTTCCCGACAGGTGTTATCCATTCCCAAGATGATTTTATCGAGATACATGCGCAAGGGGCACATTACTCCTCAAGATTTTATAGATATCAGCATAGTCACTTCTTATCCTGATAATCAAGAATTAGCAAAACAAATTTCTTTTGAAATTTTATTTCCGAATTATAATAAAGATTTAATTTCCTCTTTTTTTCAAGATGAGCAAGGGATTGAAGATATGGATGATTTAATTTCATCAACTCAGAAAAAGGAATTGAACCAACTTCAAGATCTAATAGATGAAATTGAAGCTTCTAAATCCGTTGACGTTGATTTAATTGAACAAATGGAAAAATTTCTTAATGAATTGGAAAATAAAAAAAATTCTGAACCTTACAAATCGGCATTGAAATATTTTGAAGATGATTCTGATTTGTTCAAGGAACAAATCACTTCATTGGAACAATTATTAGAAGAAGCAAGAAAAAGATTATCTCAAAAAATAAACTCATTAGATCCCGCTGATTTAAAGGCAGCTAAAGAATTGAATTTGGATTCAATGATTGAAGAGAATTCTATAAGACAATGGGAAAAATTAACGAGCAAGGCACTAAATAATAAAAATATTGATCAAGATTTAAATGATCTATTGAAATCAGGCAATTTAAACGATTTAATTCAGAGCTTGAAGTTTTTAAAAGACTCGAATGCAATACCGCGTGAGAATTTAAAGAATTTAATGAAAGAATTGGAGGGCAAATTAAATAATTTTGATGAATTATTCAATGCCGCCAAAAATCTTGGAGAAGTACCGAATTTTGATTTGGATAAAATTTTACAAAATTCTCTCAAGAATCTCGATTTTGAGCATAATTTCAACTTAGCTAATGCGTTGGATCAATATTTTGGAACAAACATGAGAGTGCCTTTTCTAGAAAAACTAAATGAAAATTTAGATAATTCTCAAATGAATAATTTATCACTCGAAATGCTTTCAAAGGCAGCTTTAGCAAATAAAGCTTGGAAATCGCTCTTTGATAAAGCTTTACAAAAAGCAATTCAATCTGCTGATGGGCAAGCTAAGAAATTTGAGGCATTTAAATCCCTTTCACATCAATTACAGCAATTAATGAATTCTTGTTCAAACATAAGCTGTAATCAAAAAATGGGTAGAGAAATACCTGATATGGTGAACAGAACCTTAGAATCATGTGAAAATTCGAATCAGTTAAAAGATTCCGTAGAATTCTTAAGAAATATCGGATTGGAACCAAATCCTGATGATATCGAAAAAAAAGGCAAGGATTTAGGGATGAGTGAAGAAGAAATTTATGAATTAATTGAACCTAATTATCAATTGTTGAAAAAATTAATTGATAAGAACGTGCAAGATTTCAATAGATTAAGTAATTTAATGAACCAAATTAAAGATCAATTGAATGAAGATAGAATCAATGAACTTTTAAAGAGTGCTTTATCCTCGGACAATAGAGATGCATTAGCAGCGTTAGGTCATTTCGATTTGGAAAAAGCCCTAAAAGGAGCCAATAAAATAGGAGGAAATGAAGGAATGAATGAAATTATTGGCTCACTTCAAGCAGGAAGTGGAGAAAACCTTTTAAAGCAATGGTTTATTCATCGACAAAACATTCCTCCAAAAGCAAAAGAGAAAGTTAAAGAACTGGCAAAAAAGATACTTATAGAATTGGGAATCTATTATTCTCGAGCAAGATTGGGTACAGCCGTGACGGGGCCTATTCCGATTAATATTGTAAGGCCTCTCACAATCGGCGATGATTATGAAAATGTAGATCTCGAAGAAACTATCAATAATATCTTAGAAAAAGGAAAAAGATTAGAACATATAAATTATGATGATTTTTATGTATATGAAACTGCTAAAGGACAGAGAAGCGCTTGTTTTGAATTGGATATATCAGGAAGCATGTCAGGGGATAAATTGGCTTATATGGGCATTTGCATTACGATGTTAATATACGGAATGAAAATGGATGAATTGGCTGTTGCTTTCTTTGAATCGAATACTCATGTATTAAAAGAAATGACAAAAAAAGTGGAGCTGGAATCGTTAGCGGAAGAATTATTATCAGTTACAGCTAAAGGAGGAACTCGTCTTAAAGCAGCTTTGGATTTTGCAATAAAACAATTTAAAGAAAGTTCAAGCTCGCGGGAAAAATTGAACATTCTTTTCACAGATGCAGAGATCTTTGATATTAAGGACGTGGCAGAAGACTTGAGAGTCATGCGATCGATGGGGGTAGACTTTATCTTGGTATGTCCAGAAAATCAATATAATCTTAAAGAAGCAGAAAAAATGGTAAAAATTACTGGTGGACAATTGTTAACAATTTCTGATTGGGAGAAATTTCCAAATTTGATTAGTTCTATCATTAAATCAAAATTCTAGAGAAAAATGATTAAAGATAAGCTAATTAACCAAATAAAGGAAAAATTTGGCCAGTATCTTTATCAGAAAGCAAAAGATTTCCCAAAAAATAAAATTAATATCATTTATTATAGAGAAAGTCCTATTAAAATAAGGAGTTTAATTCTTGATAACGATCGTGAGTTTCATCTCATTATAGATGATGAGAGAAGGGAGATATTCCATGACTGCCCTTCCTTTTTAATTTATTCTGAAATTGAAAAAAAAATGTGTGTCCATTTAATAAAACTCTTTTTAATGATTAATGAAAATATTGCTATGAAGATTTTAGAAAATATTCATGAATATGATTTGACGCATGAAGATTATGGCTCCCATAAAAAGAGTAAAAACTTCTTACTATTAGCAAATAACTGTTTAATGGATAATAATTATATTGAAGGATTGAGTTTTCTTAATAAAGCGATTATCGATCAAAAAAAGTGTAATAGCATTATCAATAGATATTTGACCATATCAATTGATAATGATCTTTTCCTTGAATTTTTTAACTTTATAAAATTGAGTTATGAAAATGAATTAGGCAGTTATTTAAAGGTATATGAAAATATTATTAAGAAGGGATTTACGCGGTTTTTATCCTCAATTTCAAAATACACATTTTATGATATACTTCATATCCTGAACTCGCTTGATAACATCTTTAAATTTGATTATCTTAGGTTCATAATAATGGAAATTGATGAATTTAAAAAGATGCTATTAAGTTCCAATTTTAATGAGAAATACTTTTCATATTATTTGATTTTTAAATATCAAGACGAGCTAATTCAGATGCATCCCGAAATAACAGATATTATCTCATCAATGAATTTAAAAGAGTTCAAGGAAGTAATTTTGGAGTATTTTTTTAGCCAAATTGAAAGTTTTAGCATAATAGATACCTTGAAATTGATGAAGAGCCAATTTGAAACATTTAACATCCCTAAAACATCCTATCAGCAGGAATATTCCAAATATAAAAGGGAATTGAAAGAATTAGAAAAGAAGCTCTACCTAAAGAAATTTGCATTTTTAAAGTTATTAATGGATAAGCATGATATAATTAAGACAAAGGGCAATTTTAGAAAAAAGCGAAATACATACATTATCTCTCAAGATCCTACTAATTTAAAAAATCCTGTTTATCATTACATCCTTTCTAGAATTGGATTTTTTGGAATTAAGGATCCTACTATTAAATCCTCAGAAATTGGTATGAATATATACATTTTTAAGGAACTTTTTTTGGATGATTTTAATTCTTTTTCCGACGTAATGTATTATAAAAATCAATTTTGGGGTGAAAAAAATAATTATGAAATTAGCGTTATAGACGGATTTTCGCTAGTATCGAAACATATTACTTATAATTACGATATATATCATAAATATCCCAGCGAAAAAGACGTTATTATAATAGAATGGGATTTGGCAAATAAACCCATTCAAAGTAGCATCCTCCAAGCATATGGAAATCAAGTAATAATCCCTGATGTAAATAACCCTTTATTCTATGATATAAAACCGTTTGATCTTTGTTATTGCAAGAAGAAGCCCGTAAAAATTGAGGCAAACACAATCAAGTCAGTGAATGTTATTAGTAAATGCTCCTTTACGGATGCAATCAAGAGTATTCAAAAGGGGATGTCATTTATCGAAGGATATTATCCTTTATCGCTGGTAAAATCCGTGATGCAAAAAGAAATAAGTCCTTTTGATGCTCATGAACGCATAATCAACAATCCAAATAAGAAATTCATTCCAAATTATAGTGAATTCATAAAAGCTTTTAAAAACTTTTCAATCGAATTCATTAACCGTGAAAAAGACTTCATTTTTAATGAATTAAAGAATAACATGGAGGAGAGGACCAATCAATTATTAATTTTGATGGACCTCAAAAGGGAGCTTGAAGGATTAAAAATTGATTTTTCTGACATATTTAAAAAAATACCAATTGAAAAATTTGACTTAAATTCTTTTAAATTGGCATTTCTAAAAGAAATTCAAGAATATATTGAGGAATTATTGAGAATTAAAAAGATTGGAGCAACAGATGTTTTTGACTTAACTCAATTACGGAATACTCCTTTTGCTAAGTATTTTGATCAAATATTATCAATTAGAAAGCAAGAATTCGAATCTAGCATCATCAATAAGGAATACTCAAAATATGATCTAGCAAATGTTAAAGATACTTATTATGGTAAAAAGATAATGGAATTACTTCATATCGACGAAGTAAATATAATCGATGAAAAAACATTCGGAAAATTCCTCGCAATTGCCGATAAATTAAATTTAAAACCGCATTTAAAGGAAAATGATAATAACTAATTAATTATTGGTATTGCCTTTTTTTATAATTTTCAAAGAATTTATCATAGAATTTCAAATAAATTTGGATACTTTTTAGAAACTCCTCGATATTAATAAACTCATCTTTAGTATGTTCTAATTTAGGATCTCCGGGTCCATATGTGATGGAAGGAATATTTTTTTCCACGGCGATTAAATTTATCATCGTTGTTCCAGTTTTTTTGATCATCTTCGGCTTTTCATTTAAAGTGTTGAATATGGCCCATCGTAGTGCCCCAAGCACCAATTTATCTCCTTTAAAATCGTACCCATTTACTGAACTCAAGATTTCCTCTTGGATTTTTATGGACTTTTTTATTTCTTTTTCACGAAGGATCTTAAAATTGTTTATTTTCTTTTGAATGAGATAAAGAAGTTCATCTGCTTTTATAAAAGGAGGAAACCTTATATCCACGGTAATAGAACAGTTTGCAGGGACAGTATTGCTTAATTCACCTCCTGAAATTTGAGTAAGGTTAGGAATAATTTTATTAAAATATTTTAATTGGCCATCAGATATCATGTGTTTTTGATTTAATTCAGAACAAGCATGTTTAATAAGTTTCCATATCTCAAAACATATCATTATAGAATTATTAAATAACCAAGCACTCGCAACATGACCCGTTTCTGTGTTTACTTTATAACGGATGCATAATCTGCCTTTATAACTAATGCAGAATTGAAATATATTCGTTGGTTCTCCAAATATTGCGTAATCCGCCTCGATAGATGAATTCATGAATTCTTTAATACCAATTAAGCTATCTTCCTCCCTAACAATTCCTACAAAGACTACCTTACCTGTTGATTCTTTATTAAAGTCATATTGGGAAAGGGAATAAACCATGGCTGCTAAAGAGGATTTACAATCTACTGCCCCTCTTCCATATATTCTGCCATCCTTTTCAAAAACAGGTAATTCTCCAGGAATTGTGTCAAAATGAGAAACAAGTAATAAAACGGGTTTTTCTGAGCCTTTTTGTGCAATTAAATTTCCAATTTTATCAAATCGTATGGTAAATCCTTTTTTTTCTAAAAAGCGGGCGATAAATTGAGAATATTCAACTTCTTTACCAGATGGACTATATATTTCCAAACATTTTTTTAAAAATTGAACAGCTTCATCACTCATTAATAATCACGGTACCTTTGTCTTGTTCCAATACTTCAAATAAGGGAGATTCTTTTAATCCAGAACATATTATTACTTTTTTAACGCCTAATTGAAATGCTTCTAAAATCGCATGAGCTTTTTTTTTCATGCCACCTTGCAAGTCATCCATTAATAATTCTAATTGCTTTTTATTAATTTTTGAAAGATAGCTGTTTTTATCATTAATATTTTTGTATATACCCTCAACATCCGTCATGCTTACTAATAAATCAGCATTTAATGCTTTTGCAACATGACTGGCAGCCCGATCACCGTCAACATTCACAATATCCCCCTCTTTACTCTTGGCAATACACCCAATGACAGGTAAATATCCTTTATTTAGAAGAAAAATTAAAATCTCCGGGTTAACACCCACCACTTTTCCAGAAAATTCTCCTCTTTTTATTATTCTTTTTCCATTTATTAAAACCAAGATCTTGTCTTTTCTTTCTGCAATGATTATGCCACCATCTATTCCAGTAAGCCCTACTGCATTTACTTTACTTTTTTGTAATGCTTCAACCAAACGTTTATTATTTAGCCCTCCTAAGCTCATTATTACAGCGTCAATAGTTTCTTGATCAGTATATCTTGTTTTGAAACCAGAAGGAGTATCAAAATATTTAGGTTCGAGATTTAATCTTTTCATGGTCTTATTTATTTGAGGCCCACCACCATGAACAACTACTAATTGATATTTATCACTAAAATTTTTCGCAATTTCACCAATGTCTTTAATAACATTTTGGAAGTTTTTTGCAATCAATGCACCTCCAATCTTAATCACGATAATCATTTTCATCAATTTCCATGGTAATATTATTATTCTATAAATATTTTTCTTGGAGATAATCGACAATTTTAGAAGCAATATTTATTTTAGTTGCAGTAGAAATCCCTTTAAATTGAGGTGTTCCATTTACTTCAATAACCTTATAGGATCCAGCATCACGCATGATATCAACTCCCACGATCTCTCCATTTATAGCTTCGGAAGCTTTGATACTAAGAAGCTTTAATTCCTCTGAAAGTTCTAGGGGTTCCGCATGACCCCCTATTGCTAAATTCGCTCTAAAATCTCTTTCTGGGTGATATCTTCCCATAGCTGCCACGCATTCATTTCCTATTACAATGATTCTCAAATCTGTTGGTAATTTTAAATCTTTCTCTGGTTCTCCAATATACTTTTGAAGGTAATAAATCTTTTGCCAGATATTTCCCATTTCTTCCCTACATTCCAAGTTAGATAAGGCGCTATTATAATCGTCTAATTTTGCTATTAATCTCCCCCAAGAACCAATAATTGGTTTAATGACAACAGGATAGTTCAATTTTTTTTCAATCGCATTTATTGATGCTTCTTCTGTGAAAGCAACACAAGTCTCAGGAGTGGGAATATTTTTTTCTATTAATTTTAAAGTAGTTAATAATTTATTTCCCGTTAAGGTTAAACAGGCATGATTATTTATGATTTTATAACCTTTTGATTCTAAAATTGCAGATGAGAATAAACCTCTCACATAACTTAATGAACGTTCCAAAATGATTTCATCATTACTTTCTAAATCTTTTTCCTTAGTTAAATTAAAAAAGATATTTTGATTATTGATCAAATTACATTTAATATTTCTCTTTTCCATTTCTTGTATTAATTGTTTAATTTCCCATGTGATTCTATTCATTAAAATTCCAACTGACAATTGAAAGACCTCATAACGTAATATGGATCTTAAAAATGAAAAAGAATTAAAAGTTTGTATATAAAATAAGATTTTTTTGCCAAAATTCATTAAAAAAGAAAAATGCGAGATTTCTGTGAGATTCTTCTTAATTTAGTGAGTAAAATATTTAATTAAAAATAGAAGAAAATCTAATGTGAAATTCAATGATTTTTATAATTCATGTTTAATTCTTTATTTTTAAGATAATTGAAAAATTATGTAAAAATGTCGTCTAGAGAACCCAAACATCCTTCCAAAGATATATTAGAAACAGAAGGTACCATTCTTCGAGGAAAAACAATTTGCTTGTGTATCACGGGTTCAGTAGCAGCCATACAATCTCCAATTATTGCAAGGGAATTAATGAGGCTTGGTGCAGAAGTAATAGCCGTAATGTCTCAAGCAGCGTGTGAATTAATTAATCCCTCTTTGATACACTGGGCTACAGGTAATCCAGTAATAACAAAGTTAACAGGTGAAGTGGAACATATATACTTGGCTGGTGAAAGACCAAGAGCATTCGGTAAAGCAGATTTAATATTAGTATGTCCTGCGACTGCAAATACAATATCAAAAATAGCTAGTGCAATCGATGACACTCCTGTTACAACAGTGGTTACAACCGCCTTTGGTTCAGCACTTCCTATCATCATCTGTCCTGCTGCTCATGAATCGATGTATCGACATCCAATTTTAGAGGAAAATCTAAAAAAATTGAAATCATTCGGCGTTGAAGTATTAGGACCTAGAATTTCAGAAGGAAAAGCAAAGATGGTGCGAGTAAACACTATCGTCGATAGAGTGATTGATCTTTTAATTTCTAAAAAGGATTTAGAGGGTAAGAGAGTACTTATTACTGCAGGACCAAGTCGTGAGTATATTGATCAAATTAGATTTGTAAGTAATGACTCTAGTGGCCGCATGGGCATAGAAATCGCAAAGGAAGCATCAGCAAGGGGGGCAGATGTTTTGCTTATAGCGGGAAAATGTTTAGTGAAAATTCCCGATTATCTGAATACAATTAATGTTATTTCCACGGAAGATTTTATTAAAGCAGTAAAGGACGAATTAGAGTTTAAGGATTATGATTTTTTTATTTGTGCTGCGGCCATTTCAGATTATACCCCCGAAACTTGTATTGAAGGAAAAATATCAACAGATGTAATAAGTGAATTAAAAATAAACATGAGATTAACCCCAAAAATTATAAATGAAGCGAGACACAAAAATCATAGGGTTTTCATAATAGCTTTCAAAGCAGAGACAAATGTTTCAAGATCAGAATTAATAGATCGTGCATATAAA
Source organism: uncultured archaeon (assembly GCA_964388035.1). GTDB lineage: Archaea > Asgardarchaeota > Lokiarchaeia > Sigyniarchaeales > SOKP01 > JALGVJ01. The sequence goes on along the minus strand of CAYLZE010000039.1, from coordinate 21,579 downwards.
CGATTAGTAGAATCAAATGCAGATTTAATTGTTGCAAATGACGTAGGTCGAGAAGATATTGGATTTGAAAGTAAAGAAAATGAAGTTTACATTATAGATACAGAAAAACACGCCACGCATGTAAGCAAGCATTCGAAGCGATTTATTGCTTCAAGGATCATTGATGTGGCTTTGGAAAATTATAGAATTAAAAAGCGAGATTAAAAATTAGGATCTTCTTTTATATAAAAATAAGTTTAAAATACCTTCTATGCGGATTTTCTCATTAATTATATTTTTGGATCTGCCTATACTTCATACGAGAATAATTAATTTTCAAGTTTAATACTATTAACGAGATTAAAAAGGTATATCCAGAATGAAAAAATTTTTTGGTTATTATGCGTTATAGTTAATAGAATAGAATAATAAAGGGATAAAGGAGGATATCAATTTCATTTTCAAATTATTTCTTTTAAAGTTTTTCATTAAGGCAAAAGTTTAAATAAGAATTCAGTCTCTGGAGAACTGAAAATTTAAAGATAAATTATTGACCTTTAAATAAAGAGTAATTAAAGTATTAAAAATAGGTTATCAATTATGACTCAAATGGCGACAGATGAAGAGGAAGAAGAAGGAAGAATTAAACAAGGAACCATTGCTCAATTCATGCGCAAAAGGACCCAGCTCGTTGGATTCGAATTTGGACATTGGAAGCATGTACAATATTGCGCTGAATTTCTGGATAATGCTTTGGATGCAATCGAAACCTTTCAATGGCAAGAAATTGAGAATCCCGAATCAAAAATCAGTTTTTCTCTAGATCAAGAGTTATCATTGGAACATTTATCTTTAACTCATGATGCTAAGAGTCAGGAAAAGCCCCAACTTGAACAGGATGCAAAAGAAATTTTAAGAAAAGAGTATGGAAACAAACCAATAGAGGAAAAGTCAGAAGAAAAAGGAGGAGAAAGCAGAGATAACTCGGAGAAAAACAAGGATAAAAAGGAAATCGAAGTGGAGGAGGAAGTCATGAGAATAATAGAAGATATGACTGAATTAATAAAGCCAGTAGAAAAGATCATTGATATCGAACCGATGGTGATAATTCGGTTGAGGGAAGCAGAAGCATCCAGTTATTTAACATCAGAGCTTAATCAAAAAAACGTAATGAGTTATACTTTTGAAATCTTTGATAATGGATTTGGGATGAACAAGCGGGATTTTGGAAAATTTGGAAGATATTTAGCATCATCAAAAAGCACCCAATTAAAGCAAACAAGAGGGAGTCAAGGATTTGGGGCACCTAGTGCATTTAGTGATGCACAGAATACAACCGGAAAGCCAATTATTAGTATATCTAAAACTGCTGATAATATTTATGCCACTGTATCTGAATTTTTTACTACTTCTAAAAATAAAAAAAGATACATCATCCATCCCACGGATGTTGATAGTCCCTATTTACATGGAACTTATATTAAGCTGAGCTATTTAAACACTAAATATGTTAGAGGATACGTCGATTATTATATTCGTGAGACAGCCATGCTAAACAGCCATGTTACAATAATTTATATTGATCCATATGGGGAGGAATCCAAATATCCTAGATTGGCATTACATTTTCCAGAGGAACCTAAGTATGCTAAGCCTCATCCTGCATCCACGAATATTGGTGATTTACAAGATTTAATCTCAAAAGCAGAAAATTATTTGACCATTACCTCTTTTTTAAAGGACAATTTCGTAAGAATAAGTCAAAAGGTTGCAAATAAAATAGTCGAATTAGCCGAAAGGGATCTTCAGGATAAATTAAATGTTTTAATATTAAAAAATGGATATATTACAAAAGCATCTAAGAGCAGTGAAGATATTTACTTCATGCGAAATGAAAAAAGAGTTTATGGAAAATCTAAAAAAACGCGAGATCAATTAATCATATATCAATTAACTTCCGAAAATTTGATAAATGATTATAAGAAATTAATTTCGGACTATGATAATCAGCTAAAAGAAAACAAAAAAATTATAAAAGAAATTAAGAAATTAAATGATGAGATTGAAAATTCCGAGACAAAGAAAGAAGAAAAAAAAATTGAAAAAAATAAAGATGATTTGAAAAAAGAGATTAAAAAAATTAGAAAAAATAAAGATCAAATCAAAAATAATTTCAGCACTCTCTTTGAGAATGTAAAGGACGGTTTAACAGAATTAAAAAAATTTAAAGAAAGGGAGAATTTGGAGGATTTAATTAATGAAGTAGAAATTTCAAAAAGTAAGCCTTCAGAATTAACTAAAGATCAATTTGATTCTCTTTTTTTAGCTTTTAAATCCATAAATTATATGGCTCCTCCTACGGATACAACAATTCCCGTAGGTGAAGCTGTTTTGGAAAACACGTTAATTAAGGAATTAGGGCTTAAAATTTCCGAAAATTTGGATGATTTTGGAACCCCCATCGAGACTATTCAAGATTCCCATGAATTACTACTCCAAGAAAAAAAGAATTCTATTATAAAAGAAAGTAATTTGAGTGATGCAAGTCTTTTAGAACAAATATCCATAGAAGACAGTGATGTACTCCAATTGAATACTCAAATTCTTTCTAATATCGATATCGATGGACAAGAGGAGTCTCAAGAGAATATTATAAAAAATATTGGAGATCTTATTGTATTAGATGAAATAGAATCTAAAGAGACATATCAAGAAATATTTGATTATTTTTTAGAAACTTTTAGTAAGGATGATGATTTCGTGGCAGCCGAAACCAGAACCCCTACGAGTGGGAAGGGATTGGCTTTTGTTGTTGAGGCCGTCATGGCATATTCTAATAGTCTCGAAACGCCAAAACGTTCAAGGGATGTATTATCCCGGTTTGTAAACAGGACCCCAAAATTGAGAGATAGTGCGGATTGCGCTATAACCAAGGCTGTGCAATCTGTAAATTGGAAGAATTATAAATTAGATATTTATGATAACAATTTACCTAAAGGACCCATAAAACTTCTAATAAATGTTTCCGGACCATATGTTCATTTAATGTTTAAATCACAGTCGAAGAATGCCCTTGCTGACGATGAGAACTTAATAAAGGAAATAAAATATTGTTTAGAAGCAATTGGGAGAAGATTGAGAACATATCTCAATAGGAGAATAGCAATTAATAAGAGAGAAAAACGTGCCAATTTAATTGAAAGATATATCCCTAAATTCGTCAGTAGTATTTTTAATATTGCCAAGGAAGGAAGTAAATTTAAAGATCAAATAACAAAAGATGAATTGGAAAACTTAATGCGCAATTCGATAAGTAAAAAAAATGTGGCTTATAATATATTAGAAGAAACAGCTGAACCCCAGAAGGTACCAAAAGCGAAGGAGGAAACATTTCAAGAAACTATTAAAGAAAAACAGGTTCCCTCTGATGTGAAAAAAGAATTAAAGGAATCAATAGTTGAAGAAGAAATCAAAAAAGAAAAACCAGTTCCTATCGAGGAAGTTGAAATAGAGAAGAAAACACTTGAAAAGGAATTTCCTCAAGATCTAAACTCTTTAACGATAAAAGAATTGAAAACTATTGCAATGGGAAAGGGCTTGAATTTGCCTTCAAAAATTAAGAAGAGTGAAATTATTAAAATTCTTGAAGATAAACTTATCAAGAAAGAAGTTCTTGATAAAGGGAAAGAGCGCAAAAAGGAACCTACTAAAGAATTAGAAGAAGGGGTATTAGAAATTATTGAGGAAGAACCAGAAATTGCATCGGTTGTTCAGGATAGTGTAAAAAAAGTTAAAAAGAAACCACCGAAATCGAGACAAACACAATTACCAATAATTACAACGGAAAGGATATTAGAAGCATTATCATCTGACGAATGGCAAACGATTAAGCATTTAATTTTTAAATTAAAGATTAAAGACATGTTAGACGCAAGGTATTTAACAATAAAATTAAAGGAATTGGAACGCAAGAATTTAGTCGTGGTAGAAGTAAAAACAGGAAAAAAGCAATGGAAAAAAAATTAACGAAATAAAGTTGAATAAAATTGAGCAAAAAAAGTAAAAAAGAGTGGGATTTAAAAGCTGCAAAGGAATTAATAGATAAGTATCTTGAAAAAGTTGGTGAGCACGAAAAGAAGCCCATAACCCTTCCAAATGGTACTATAAGAATAGATGATTTGGAAAGGATGAAAACTTTAAATAGGATTTATCAGGTTGTTGATACGATTATTGAAAAAATAATAAACTCGGGAAGACCAACAATAAAACTGCCCTCAAGAAGTAGCTCCAATATTATATGGGATGAAGAGAATGATCTATTGCTATTAGGTGAACAAATCATGGAAAAGCAATTTCATTCTTTGACTAGCGTGGCAGATTTTACTCGTTTACTTCGCGTTCTGGAGATTGCTAGTGAATTATTAAGAAAAAACATTCATGCTACAAAGCGTGAGATTTTCTATACTGACGTGAAATTATTCGGAGATCAAAAAAGTAGCGATAAAAGCATTGAAGATGCCGCTACTATGTTATACACGACTAGAAATTCGACCCACGTTGTTGCTTCTGCAAAAGGATCCTGTATTGGGAGATTGAGAATCAGAGATAAAAATGATATTATTGATTTGGAAGGATTGGGGAGTGGTGGTTGGACCATCAGTCCAATGCTAGATAATATAGAAATCCTTGAATCAGATGCGGAATTTATTTTGGTGGTTGAGAAAGATGCGGCAATGATTCGTTTATCGGAAGCAAGATTTTGGAAACAATACCCTTGTATAATTCTGACGGCAAAGGGTGCTGCAGATATTGCCACTAGAATGTTTTTGAAGAGATTAAGTAAAGAGTTGAATTTGCCCGTCTTTAGTTTAGTAGATAGCGACCCGTACGGACATTATATTCATTCGATCTATTTGCGTGGGTCGAAACGATTAAGTTACGAGTCCCCTTTTCTTGCAACACCAAATGTCAAACTTCTTGGTGTCTTAACAAGAGATCTGGATAAATATCACATTCCAAATGATTGTAGATTGCCCATGAATAAAATGGATATTAAAAGAACCAAAGAACTTTTGAGTGAAGGTTTTGTTAGACAAAATAAAGAGTGGAAAGAGGATTTAGAACTAGCACTTAAATTAAAGGTTAAGGCAGAAATTCAAGCCTTATCCTCCCACGGGTTTGAATTCTTGACCGATCAATACTTGCCAGAAAAACTGACAACGGGGGATTGGATTTGAGAATTTTTCATAAAAAGGACGGGGGAATTGTCCAAATTATTGATAAAGATAAGATGGAAGATTGGCCTGTTGAATTACCCTTGATTTTCGTAGAGTACATGCGTGATAAACAAGTAAACACGTATGATGATAATAATGTTAAAAAAGAAGTTCAATCTTACTTGGAAGAGATTCTAAAGGATGTAGCAATGCCGAGATTGATCTCGCTTTTAAATGGGGAAAATGAAGAAGAAATAATTTTAGCGCTTGAAAGAATTAAAGAGCTAGCACAAAAAAATTTAGATATGGCGAAGCCAATAGTTCCTTATTTAGATGGCTTATTAAAAAGTAAGAATAAAGAAATTGTCAAAATTGCAAAATCAATATCTGAGAGTTTTGCCAGGGCAGAGAAAAACAAAAATTTAGCACAAAAAAGGAAAATCATGGAAGAAAAAGAAGCTTTATTTTTGGAAGGAAAAATATCTCCTGAAGAATACGCTAAATTGCGAAAGGAATATTTACTATTGAGAAATAGCTAAATTATCATGTCTTGGAATAAAGAAGATTTTATTAATTTCATCTTAGACAATAAAATCATCGGGTTTTTCGAAAAAGCTATTACTTTAAAATCGGGTAGATATTCATATTGGTATATTAATTGGAGAAATGCTACTGAAGATGTTTATCTATTAGATAAATTGACAGATTATATAATTGAGTATATTAGTTATTTAAATATAAAGCCAGATACTTTTTATGGTGTACCCGAAGGAGGCACGAAATTAGGACTCATTACCCAATATAAATGGGCAAAAAAGAAAGAGGATTTATCGAAAGGTAAATATGTCTTATCAATGGGTAGAGCATTACCTAAAGACCATGGCGATCCAAAAGATAAATTTTTTTTGGGAGAACCACGGGGAAAAGTAATTATTGTGGAAGATACAGTCACGACAGGAGAATCATTATTGAATACAGTAATGGAATTAATAGATTTTAATATTAATATTATTGCTATTGTATGCTTATCGAACCGAAATGAAATAAGAGATGATGGAAAATATATTGGTAATATGATTGAAGATTTGAATATTAGATTCTTTGCGATGAGCGATGCAGTGGAATTACTTCCCTTGGCAATAAAAAGATTTCAAATAGGAAGGAAAATTGCATTAAAAGTTCAAGAATATTTCAATCAGTATGGAATGAAGAAAGTAAATTTAGATATTAATGAAAAAAAAACGGATTAAATACAATCAAGTAATTAAGGAATTTATGCCGTTAAGATTCCTAATTCCTTATCCGTCATTAGAATTAGTGGAGTCAGAAATTCCAAGGAAATAATTTCTGAATGTTTTCACCATCTTTGAAAATATATCAACCAACACTTTTTCAGAAAGAGTTATTCGTTTTTCATCATCTAGAGAAATTTGGGAATTTATTAATTTCATTAACTTGAGCAATCTTGTATCAATTATATTTAAAAAATAGGAATTATAATTATCTAATGCCATATTAGTTTTATAGCCGTTTTTGACATCATTTTTGATAAAAGCTTTAAATTCCTTGATTTTATTATAGAGAAATTTTTGCTCTTGGTGAAAAAGTTTTTGTTCATTTCCTTCATTAATCGCATATCTCTGAACATCCAAGTGATCACATTTGTCTGATGTGAAGACTTCCAAAATATTATTCTTGATAAGAGGGGCGGCAAGGAAAAAAGGTAAGTTGTACTTTTTTCCTTTTTGAAATGAATTGAGTTTATATCCTAAAAAATCAATGCCTTCATACTCTCTTAAACAATCTGTCAGGACGATTTCATTTTGAAAAATAAAATTTATTCTTCGTAAAGAATCGGTAAGATTGTGGTGAATGTAATCCATATCTATCAAGAAGTGAGTATTTAAATCAGAATAGTTTTAATTAATAAATAAACATCCATATTGTAATAATAATATATTCTTTTTCTAATAAAAAAGTCTTAAGATGTGAAAGTAATGATATTAGAAATCAGCTTTGTTATTATTTTTATAGTTCTTGTCGTTTTTGGTTTTTTCATAATATATAAGCAAGTTAGTTTAATAAAGAAAGGAGAATTCAGCTTTAAGGATAGATTATTATGTTTAATCTATGCCATATTTTTTGCTATGGGTGTGAGTGTTGTAATTGGAATGGCCATCATATTTACATTAGAAACACCCGAATTCTGGGAAAATAGCACAACTCCTCCACCAAAATTTAATCCTATATTTTTTCTAGTGCCCTTTTTTACTTGTTTAATATATATTTCCATTTATCCTATAATCGATTTTTTATTGATTGCAATGAATCTCGAACATGAAAAAGGTTTTACTCCTATTCATAGTTTCATCGAAGATAAGATAATTAATTATAGTCCTAATAAGAGTGGTAGAATAGCTATTGCTATTTTTTTCTATCTCGGCGCCTTTATCGGCCCTCCATTAATTCTTTCTTTAATTGGGATTCCTTTCATCATCATATTTGTATCATGGATGTTAATTTATCCCTTAATAATACTTACCTATTTTGGATCAAGGGGATACATTTCAGGAATCTCTAATGTATATTATCATATTCCGGATATCAGAAGATCAATTTTTCTTAATTTTGAAGATTCTAAAAGAGGATTAAAGGAATTTTTTTCTAACCCTGCACCCTATATAGTTTTTGGAATGATGATATTTGTGTATATTTGGGCATGGATATCAATGATTCAGACTATTGTATTCTTCTTTATAGGCAAATTAGCAATATCAACAATGTCATCATACTTTGTTTTTATTACCCTATTCATGGGTATTACCGGATACTTCACCCGGTACTTCGGGAGACAAATACAATCTAAGGGATATCACTTATTATTTGCTGCCTACTTAATGACGGCTATAGGAATAAACGTGCTGGTAAATTTTTTAATTGTAAATCCAGAAAAGTTAAGAGGCGTTTTTTCACTTACAAGTTTAACAAGTCCAATTAATCCAAATTATATTTATTTTGCTTGGGCTGCGATTATAGAGGAAGTCGTTCTTATCATCATTACCACTTATTATTTATTAGCTCTTAATAATGAATTCATCCAAAATATAAGACATGCAAAAATAATGGCATGCAGTCAACGATTTGATCCCGTACCCGTATTTAATTTAATAAAAAACCAAAATTTTGAAATACATGATCATGCCCGAGAACGACTATTATTAATGTTTGAGAGAATTCCATTAAAATCGGACATAAATATTGATGAGAGACGATTTAAATATTCTCTCCTTGATGGGATATGTGATATCAATCCAATCTTAAGAAAAACTTGCTTTGAAATCTTGAATAAATTAAAAGACGCATTACCAGATAAGATTCTATCTTGGATCCAAGAAGCAATGAACTCACCAAATTATGATAAAAGTCTTCCCTTGGTCCAATTACTTACTAATTTTAAGTTTAATCAAATAAAAGATATTCCCCAAGAGGACATTATAAACATGATTAATGATTCAGAATGGCAAATAAAAGTCATTGGCTTAAAATTGATTAATAATCTTATTAGTAGTAATCCAGAATTAATGCAATACATGAACGTGGGAAATCTTTTAACTAATTCAAATGATCAAGTGCAATTGGAGGTCCTGAAGCTACTAGAGAAGGTTCCCCTTGAAATATCCAATTCATTGATTCTCGAAAAGCTAACCCATCCTAACTTCAAAATTAGGGTCCAGGTCTTGAAAATTCTCCAGCAATATGATAGTGAATCAATCAAACCCTACATTGAAACAAGAATTCTGCCCCTATTAAATGATCCCGTGGGAGTCGTTAGAGCTTCAGCATTTGATTTTTTTTCCAAAAAAGCTATTTCATTAAGATTAGATCTCCCCCTTACTCCATTTTTTGATGGGCTAACGGATTCGAATGAACTGGTAAGGAATGCTTCCATATTTGCGTTAGAAACTTTATTTGCTAAAGATCCAAAATCCTTTGATTTGAATACCATCATAAATAAAATAGATCCGAACAATGAAAATGTGTTAAATACCATTTTATTATTATTAGGGAAAATGTGGGATAAAGATCCTGAAAAAATTCTGCTTATCTTATTAACCTTCATAAAATTTGAGAATAGCCAACTGAAATCTAACATATCAAAAATATTAATTTCTAAATATGAAACACACTCGGAACTTATTTTAAAAAATTTTATTAAAATACCGGATGATTCTAAATATGTTTCAAAAGGAATAATATCTAAAACTCTTATACAAATGGCTAAGAAGAAACCTCAAGAGACAATAATTAAATTATTACAATACTTGGATTCAGAAAATGAAGATGTAATTGTCAATGCAATTTTAACCCTACAAGGATTAATTGAAGATTACATTGATGATATCGAAATTACCCACATTCTTTCAGTTCTTAAAAAAGATACTAATGAGCGAATAAAAAAAGAAGGCTTAAAGTTTTTAATGGATTTTGTTAAAAGTAAACCTCTTAAGATAAAACCTTCTTTGGAAACTATTCTCGAAATTATGGAAGGATCAGATGCTTCTGTTAAGATTTCTTTATCAAAAGCATTATTAGAAATTACAAAAGATTCACCTCAATTCGTTCCTATGGAACCTATATACAATCTCCTTGATGAAAAGGAGGTTCTAGTGAGGGAATCCGCAGCAAAAATACTAGGTTATATTGGCTTTCAATTTCCAGAGGATGTTGTTAAGATTTTAATTGAGAAGGCTTTAAAAGATGAAGATTGGATTGTGAGAGATGCTGCGGTTTCTAGTTTGGGGAGATTAATTGATCACGTTAAAAAGAAAGACCAAATTATTGAAACTCTCATACTTTTATTGGATGATAATGAGAACTGGGTAAAAAGGACAGTCATAAATATATTATCAAATACTCCTGAGATCTCCGCATCAAAAGTTCCTTTTAATAAAATTGTCAATAATTTAACTAGCAAAGATGCCAAATTGCGTGAGAGTTCTGCGGGTTTATTAAAAATATATGGCTATGAGAATATTGATCCAATTTTTGATGAAATTATCAATCTTTTAGGGGATGAATCAGAAGCTGTTAGATTTAAAATGATAACCACGATGGTTGAAATAATTCAAAAAGTTGGACTATCAAAGCTTCTTTCGATGTTATTGAAAAATATGAGCGATGAAAGAACATTAGAGACTCAAAGATCTATAGCATCAATTTTAAAAAGAACGGCAAAATATGAAGAAGAGAAAATAAAAAAGCGGGTTATAGCAGTATTGAAGATTAGATGTGAAATGAGTCAAGATCCCGTGATATGTGAAATTTTACAGGAATTGAGGGAAAATTAATCCTCTTTTTTAGATATTATATGATCTTTTTATGAAAAACCTATAAACTCCTTCCTTTTAATATTCTCTTTTATTATCTCTCTAATAAATTATCCCTTAATACCATAGTTAAAAAGTAATCAAATATAATTTTGGGATTGTAGAATAAAAAATAGATGTGAAATAGTGTGACATCATCTTTATCAACACCTAGTAAACCAATTCATAAAGTTCAGAGATTTGAGGATTTTTATCGTCTTTTTCAAGACAAACCTGGCGTGTATAATTATCAAGAACAGATTAAAAATATTGGATCAAAGGGAGGCAACACGTTAATCATCCGTTATGAGGATTTATTAGCATTTGATTCCCAAATTGCTCAAATGTTGAAAAAAGACCCTGAAGCCTTAATCGAAGATGCTTCTGAAGCGTTTAAAAATTTACTGAAATTCCAATCGGGCACAAAATTACCATATAAAGAATATTTTGTTCGGTTTACCACCATCGATGATAAAAGCCCATTAACAAAATCAATAAGAGGTTTGAGGGCAATCGATATAGATGAACTCGTATGGGTAAAGGGTATAACTGTTAGGAGTTCTACGATAAGACCTAAATTAATGAAAGCTAATTTTGAATGCTTGCTATGTGGTGCCACTTTCGAAGTAATTCAATTAACCTCTAAGATAAAATGGCCTCGATTCTGCACTAATAAAACATGCAAAGCGAAGGGACATTCAGATTTTCGGTTAATTTCCAAAAAATCGGAGTTTATTGATTGGCAGAGCATAATGATTCAAGAAATGCCAGAGGATTTGCCTTCAGGTAGAATACCGAGATCGATTCAAGCTGTTCTAACGCATGATTTGGTTGATTATGTAAAACCCGGTGATAGAGTAAAAATTATGGGAATTTTCAAATCGGTAATTGCAAATCCCATGAATAGCAATAATAGTAATCTTTTTAAAACCTTTTTAGAAGTAAATTTTGTTGATCCGGAGGATAAAAGCGAAGAAATCATTGATATTACAAAGGATGAGTTAAAAGAAATTGAACTACTCGCTAAAGAACCCTTCATTCAAAAAAAAATCGCCCGTTCCATTGCTCCAACTATTTATGGAAGGGATGATTTAAAAATGGCTTGTGCCTTAAGTTTATTTGCAGGGACAAGAAAGAAAAATCCAGGAGGGGGGTACAAAAGAGGTGATATCCATGTGCTCTTTATGGGTGATCCTGGAACAGGAAAGAGCGAGATTCTAAAAAATGCTGTTGAAATATCTCCAAGAGGTCTTTATACTTCCGGAAAAGGGTCGAGTGCTGTAGGATTAACTGCCGCGGTGATTAAAGATTCAGAAACGGGACAAATGAATTTAGAAGCGGGAGCGATTGTATTGGCAAATGGAGGAATTGCAGCAATTGATGAATTCGATAAAATGGATTCGGCAGATAGGTCAGCTTTACATGAAGGAATGGAACAACAAACTGTTAGCATAGCAAAGGCAGGTATTGTGGCAACATTAAAATCGCAAACAGCCATTATTGCCGCGGCTAATCCAAAATCCGGGAGGTTTAACACGTATAAAACATTTGCAGAAAACGTTAACATGCCTCCTTCATTGTTGAGTAGATTTGATTTAATTTTTAAAGTATTAGATCGCCCTGATCCTGCGCAAGATGCTCAGATGGCGGAATTCATATTAAGAAATGCAACTTTAGGTTCAGATGAAATAGATAAAAAAGAAGGAGAAGATGGGAAGAGTTTAGCTCCTATTGATCCTGAACTTTTAAAAAAATATATAAAGCACGCACGAAGAACGTGTCATCCCATCCTATCCGAAGAGGCTAGCGAAAGGATAAAAGAATTTTATTTGGAATTGCGGGGACAATATAATAGTGAGGATGGTGTGGTTTCCATATTAGCAAGGAATCTCGAAGCATTAGTAAGAATGAGTGAAGCACATGCAAAAATGGCCTTGAGGAATAATGTTCTTAAAGAGGATGTAGAAGAAATTATAAAGCTCTTCACTCGATATTTAAAAGACACGGGATATGATAAAGAAACGGGAAAAATAGATGTCGATATGATCTTAGCGGGGCAATCTAGAACTAAAATAAATAAATTATCACAGTTAATGGATCGCTTAAAAGAAATCTCAGAAGAGAATGAATGGAAAGCACTTGAGAAAGAAAGCGTCATTCAAGTTTTAGAATTAGATCTAAATCTTGATAAAGATTTTATAAAAAATGCAATCCAAGAAGCAATTAAGGAGGGAACCTTGTATGAGCCCAGAAATAATTTTATTAAATTCACTCGAAAAAACTCATGAATTTTTTAATATATTTTCTGACTTTTAAACAGATCTACGATTCAGTTTTCCTTTTTTATTTTTAATTACTCTTTATCACGTCCCAAATTGTTTTTAATAATAAAAAAATTGAAATAAAATTCAAAATAAAAGAATCTATATAATATAACATTTTATTTAAAATAGCAAAATGCCAGAAACAGAAAAAAATTTAAGGGCGGCACTTCAAGGCGAAAGTGAAGCAAAAAAAAAGTATGAACTTTTTGGTAAAAAAGCTCAAGAAGAAGGTCATCCATTCCTAAGTAGAGTCTTTTTTGCAATTTCTCACGCCGAAAGTATTCACATAAAGAATCACTTAAAAGCTTTATCCGTTCTAACGGGAAAAGAATCCCAATTAGATGAATTTGTATCTATTAACGAAGATGAGATCATGAAAAAAGTAAAAACAACCAAAGAAAATCTTCAAGATGCAATAAAAGGAGAAATTTATGAGACAAAAATAATGTACAAAGAATTTATTAATAATTCAAGGGTAGAAAATAGGAATGTCGCTGAATTATCTTTTGAATTAGCTAAAAAAGCAGAGTATATTCATGCCAAAATCTTTAAAAAGTACTTAAAGATACTGGAGAAAAATAAATCAATATTGGAGGAAGATTTATATGTTTGCCAAATATGTGGAAATGTAGAATTTCAAAAACCTCCTAAAAAATGTCCGATTTGCGATCATGATCAATTTTTTTTCAAGAAAATGTGATGTGCATCGAATTTCATTTGATTTCAGTAAGATCTGCATCTTTTAAAAAACCGATTTCATTCCAATAATCTATCAACCGGGTATAGAATTGGTTAATATCAATATAGATCAGTTTATAATCGGTTTCAAGTTTTTTAATCTCTCTCATTAAAGAAAAAAAGGATCTTTTCTTAGCTAATATATTGTTTATAATTTTTTTTTTTTCAAAGCTATAACCGCTTTGAAAATCCGTGTTTGATGAAGATAACTTTTTTATGTGTAAATAATCTGAGAAACCTAAATATTTTTTATGTACATTTTCGAAAGAACGTCCGAAATCTATTCTAAATATCAAATTTTCATTCCTTACAATTAAATGTCGATCAAAGACATCATATAAACATAGAATTTCATGTAAATAACATTGACGCCCCAAAGCAAATTCAAATTCATCAATTTCATAATTTCCGATATCCTCACCTTCTTCGTAAGTAGTCAAGATATAAGGAATTGGTTTACTTTTATTTAATAATCCCGCGATATATTTTGAAAAACCTAGCTCCCGATCAAATATTTCAGTAGTAAGATGTAATCCTAAAAGTTCTTGAAAGAAATTATCTCGTACATATTTTAAAAAAAGTAAAGGATTATCATTGAAAGAGTATACGGTGCATTTTTTATGATGGCTCCATGTGCATTTAAAAAGAAAATTCTCATCCAGAGGAGATTTCAGTTTATTTGATATCAATTTCACTTGATCCTTGGAGAGGTCATCAATAATTAACCAATTAAAGGTTTTTTCAAGTATAGAAATATTAGTAGCACTCAATGGGGAATTTAATCTCTTATAATTAAACCATCTTATAAAGTAAATTAAAGATTATAATCATTCAAATAATTTTATTTATTTCTTAACATTAAAAAGTAATAGAACATGTCAAACTGGGAATCTTTTTCTGAAATATTAGAACATTACATCCCGCAGGATTATCTCCATTTAATAAATAATGTAGAGGGAATTTTAGAAAAAGAAAAGAATTTAATTTTCATTCCGAAGGGTAAAATTTTAGTTGTAGGGGATTTGCATGGAGATCTAACTACTTTATATAAAATCATTACCAAGTTTTTTCAAGAAAATTTCGATTATCTATTATTTTTAGGGGATTATGTTGATCGAGGGGCCAAACAAGTTGAAGTAGTATCCTATTTGTTTTTCTACAAAGCCAAATTTCCAAATCGAATCATTCTGATACGCGGCAATCATGAAGATCCCTTTATAAATCAGGTATATGGCTTTTTTGATGAATTACGCTTAAAATTTAAAATTAATTACCGAGAGATGTTTAAACGTTATAATGGTGCTTTTTCTAAACTCCCTTTAGCAGCTCTCACCTGGAACAGGATTTTTTGCGTGCATGGGGGAGTCCCCGAAGGTTTAGAAGATATAAATTCAATTAATTCGCTTCCTACAGTCCAAAAATGTATTAAAAATCCAATAACAAAACAGCTTCTTTGGAACGATCCTCATGCGCGAATAAAGAAATTTCGAGGGAATAATCGAGGGCCAGGTACAATGCATTTTGGAAAAGAAGCTTTTGAAGATTTTATTTCTCAAAATTCAATAAAATATATCATAAGGTCTCATGAAAAATTTAGAAATGGATTTAAGACATTTTTTGATGATAAATTAATAAGTATTTTTTCTTCAAAATCCTACTCAAAACATGGATCTGCGGTTGTGGGTGTGATACAAAAATCGGGAAAGGTTGAAGTAATGCCCATTTAAGATTTAAGAAGAATATCTAAAGAGATAGCAAGGTTTTTTTATATTTCTGGTTCTAAAAAGATCCCAATAGTAAATGAAGCTATAAAAGCAATTGTTCCAATTAAAAGCATTTCTAAAGCCCCTTTTAGAACAGATTCACCAGTAATTTTTGTTTTTAATCCCCCCGCAATTAATAACATAGAAAACGAGATTACCGAGGATATAACCAATGAAACGAATCCTAAATTCAAGAAATAGGGAGATAAAGGTATTAACGCACCGATTACGAATGAAAAAAAGGTTAAAGAAGCACCTAATGCAGGATTTTCAGGTTCTTCTAATCCCAATTCACTTTTAATCAAGAAATCAAGCCATACTTTTTTATCAGAAGTAATCATATTCACGCTAGAATCAAGAAGATCTCCTTGGAATCCCATATTTTTAAATATTTCTCTAACTTCCTCTTTCTCCTCTTCGGGAAATAACTCAATTTCTGCTTTTTCCTTTTTCATTTCATATTTAATATACCTAAATTCCGATTTAGACGATATATATTCCCCTAAACCCATAGAGATTGCCCCAGAAACCATAGCAGCAATTCCAGTTAATATAACAATTGAAGAACCTCCCGTAGCTTCGATAGTGGCCACAGCTACACCCACGAGGAGTGTAAAGGTAGAAATCAATCCATCATTTAGCCCCAGAATGATGCTTCGAATCTTTCCTCCTCCTACAATATGCTCTTCTTCTCTTTTTGTAATCATCTTATCGATCAATTTTTAATTTGTATTATTTTAACCTAATCACGATTTCTTAATATATTTCATCATAAGGATCAAAAATAATTAAATAAATTCTTCCAAACCCAATTCAATGAGTTTTTTAATGTTAGGTCTTCCTGAAATGGGATCCCAATCCCTTATCTGATAGTAATATTGTTTTAATTTCTCAAAATCAGGTGCTTTCCCTTTTACCGCTCCTTCTTTTGTTGGAGTGAGTAAAATTTGCGGGATTGTATCATTTTGGGAGGTTAATCCCATTTTAATATTGAATAATCTTTTCATTGTAAAAATTCGTTCTCCAATTCTCATCATATCTATTGTTTTAAATTTATTCCATCCCAATAAATTCTTTATTAGATCAGCCATGTATGAAGGGGGAGGATTTGAAAAGAAACAACAGATTAGACTGGAATATAAGGCTCGATAATCGTGCACGAGTGCAGCAGATTTCGCGGTGCGTTCATCATTAAGGCATAAATCCATTTTTTCCAAACCTAAAGAAGAATAATCGATTTCATGACCAATTTTAGAAACCTTAAATACATCACCCGTAGTATGACATGCTCCTCTTGGTCCAAATGCATAAGTCAAGGCGAGTCCATAGCAAGCCCGGATATCATGGTAAGGGACTTCTAATTTATTTACAGTTGCAATTTTACTCGAAGAAATATTGAATTTTTCTCCTGTAAAATTCGAACCTTGAGCTAATAGTTTCCCAATCCCTTTTTTAAAAGCAATTTTTTTGATTAATTTTAACATTGAATCATAATTACCCCACGACAAATCCAATCCTTCCACATCGCTACTTAATATTTTTCCTTGATTGAAGAGGTTATAGAGAAAAGCTATTATACTACTTGTACTTATCGTGTCCAACCCATAATCATTACACAAATAATTGGCGATTCCAATTGATTTTAGATTACTATTTAAAATCATGGAGCCAAATCCTGCAATCGTTTCATATTCAGGTGCCTCAAATATTCCTTCAAATTCATCCGCTTTTGCATTTTCAACAACTTTTCCGCATGCTATTGGGCATCCGTAGCAAGATTTATTTTTTAACGGATAAATTTCATGTAATTTTTCACCCGTTATTTTCACATGATCCTCCCATTTTCCAATTGACCAATATTTAATAGGCAAATCTCCTGTTTCGTGGAAACTGGATACTCCAGAACTAGTACCCACTTTTCTTAATACTTTCGTAGTTTGCGTATCAAGGATGAATTTTAAGGTTTTTTTAGAAATTTCATTAAATTCCTCTACTTGAGCGATTTTAGGTTTGTGAGCATCCCCTTTGACAACGATACCTTTTAAGTTTTTAGAGCCCATAATTGCACCCATACCTGTCCTACCTGCGGCCCTCCCCTCGGTATGGATATTTGCAAAAAGCACTAAATTCTCTCCCGCCTGACCGATGCAAAGAACTCTTGAATTATTACTATTCATGGAATTTTTAAGATAAGCATGCGTTTTTTTTGTTCCTATACCCCAAATTTCTGAAGCATTTAGAATTTCCACATCCCCATTATTAATTTTAATGAAAACGGGATGTTCCGATTTACCTCTAATTATAATACCATCATAACCCGCTTTTTTTAACTCAGGTCCGAAAGAACCACCCGCATTCGCTTCCCCCCATAATTCTGTATAAGGCGATTTAGAACAGATTGCAAACCTCGAGAATGAGGGTGCTCCTGTTAAACATAGGGGCCCTGTCATTATCATAAGAATATTATCTGGTGAAAGAGGATTTATCTCTCTAGATAATTCGTTGTATAAATAATAAGAAGCATACCCCGCACCACCCATAAAATTATGAGATATCTTTTTATCGGTTTTTTCAAGAGAGATTTTCTTATTTGAGAGATTTATTGAAAGAAGAGTACCCATGAATCCAAAATAATCTTGATTAATCATGCAGCTAATCTAAAAAGTTAATTCATTTCCTTAATTTATTAAGAAGAATTTAATTTAAATTGGAAAGAAAAAAAAATCCAATAAATTTTATTATTTTTAAATAAAATTATAATTTATATATATCAGATTGAAATGAATAAATATTTGAACCATGGCATTTTAAATGAGAGCTGCTGTATTTGAAGATATAGAAAAAATAGTCTATAAAGAAAATTATCCCGAACCTGTTCCTGGTCCAGAAGATGTTATTGTAAAGGTTCATTATGCTGGAATCTGTGGAAGTGATGTATCTAATTTTAAATATAAAATGTACCAAGTTCCATTAATCATGGGGCATGAATTTTCGGGAGAAGTTATTGAAATAGGAGCAAATATAACGAAATTCAATGTGGGAGATCGGGTAACTGGGATAAACATAGTAAGTGAAAAAGGATATGGAGATACCCCAGCTCTGGGTATAATGACGGATGGCGCATTTGCAGAATATGTAAAAGTGCCTAATGATTTTCTCTTTCATGTTCCACAAAATGTTTCACTTAAAGAATGTACTCTCATTGAATCATATGCTGTAGCGGTACGATCAATTAAACTCTCTAAAATAAGTAAGAATGAGAGGATCCTCGTTATAGGTGGAGGTAATATCGGATTAACAACTTTAAATACCTTAAGTTGCCGAATGTCTCCAGAATATATCGCAGTTGTTGAACCACATGAATTTTTAAGGAAAAAAGCAATAGAATTGGGAGCTAATGAAGCCTTCCCTCCTACAATGAGTAAAATCAAGACCTTTATAAAAAAAAATGGTGAACCAACTTATATCTTCCTCTGCGCCACGAATGAAAAAACGATAGGTACTGCGATTAACCTGATAAAGAAAGGAGGCACTTTAGTCCTTGAATCCGTATTTAAAGGAAATGTTTCCGTTCCAATATTCATGTTTAATTCAAAAGAAATAAATTTGCAAGGAGTAATTTCCCATGAACACGAAGATGTTCTTTCGGCGATTGAACTATTTAAGGAAGGAAATGTATCACCCGACAAATTGATATCTAAAGTCATTTCCTTAAAAGATGTTCAAGATGGGTTTAATCAATATTTAAAACCCGGTGAAAGAGATTTTGTTAAAATTTTAATTAAAATGGGAGACTTTCCCGAATTCTGATACAATACAAAATGTTCAAAATGAGTAAATTCATAATTTAGTAAAGTAAAGAATTTATAAAAAAAATCTATTAATATACCTTAAAAAACAATATTTTATATATAAGGTAATATCCATATTTGTTAGTAGTACAATATAAAATTTAGATAGAGGTAAAGGTAATGATTACGGGAATTGTTTATGATCCTATTTATCTTGAACATCGGATTGGAACACATGTAGAATCACACCTTCGATTGGTCGAGATCATGAGACTTTTAACGGAGCGTCAAGTCTTAGAAGATCCTGATTTCAAACTTATAAAACCTCGAAAAGCAACATTAGATCAAATTAAATATGTTCACACGGAAAGTCTCATCAGAGAAGTTAGAGAACTTAGTGAATTGAGTAAAACAACTGGACACCCACAGAGTTTAGATTTAGATACATTAGTATCAGAAAGAACCTATGAAGCTTCTCTCTTTAGTGTAGGGGGGAATTTAGAAGCTATTGACAAAATCCTAAATAATGAAATTAAAAATTGTTTTGCTTTAGTAAGACCTCCCGGCCATCATTCTAATTCTTATAGATGCGCTGGTTTTTGTATTTTTAATAATATTGCTATTGCAGCTAATTACCTTTTCAAGGAAAAAAACTTAAAAAAGGTGGCTATTATTGATTGGGATTGTCATGCGGGAAATGGAACATCAGATATCTTTTATAATGGAGCGGAGAGCGGAGAATTAGTATTTTTCGATTCTCATCAAGATGGAAGGACACTATATCCTGGAACGGGCTTTTTAAATGAAATAGGTCAAGGAAAAGGAGAGGGAAAAATAATTAATTATCCGATGCCTCCTAGAGCCGCTGATGATGTAATACAAATTTTTTTTGATGAGATTATTGATCCTGTTTTAAATGAATTCAAACCCGAATTTATTCTCATATCTGCTGGTTTTGACACTCATTGGACAGATAGGTTAACCAATATGGGATGGACGTATCAAGCACCTGCAAATTATCTTAAAAAAATTAAAAAGTTTGCGGATAAAAATTGCAATGGAAGAATTCTTATTACCTTGGAGGGCGGATATGAAGTTGAAAAACAAGCAAAAGCTGTTTTTAATTGTTTACAAGTATTGAATGAACATGATGAAAAACTAATCGAAGAAAAATCACGAATATCTGATAATAATATATTAACCCATATAAATCAGAAAGTTATTGAACCCTTGAAAAGAAATTTGGCACCGTATTGGGATTGTTTTAGTTAACTCTTTTATAAAGCCAAGATTTTAATCGTTTTTTGAATAATCATCTCTTTTTTATTGGAACATCCAAGAAAATTCTTTATTCAATGGATTTTTTTAGCTTGGGCAAAAATTTTTTATATTTAAATTTTAATTATTATTTTATCTGTTAAAAATTATAAATTTAACCTTTTTTTTTAATGTCAGAAGTAGAAAAGCAATTAATAAAAGCCAGCATCAATCGAAATAAAATTTTCAGTATTATTATTATTGCTGGAATCTTAATTGCATCCTTTGCTTTTTCTACATTCATTATTAGCCAGATATTTGGTTCTCAAAGGTTAACGCCCAGCGAGGAATTAGCGAATGTTGAATATGAAGAAGCAGAACTAATAATGCCACCGTTCCCATTTAATGAAACTATGCTCAGAGAATTATTTGAAAACCTAAATCTTACTCAAGATCAATTAAACGATTTAATTAATATGATTTCAGAAATGTTTAATGGCAATATTGATAATTTAGATTTAGGGCTCTGGGCAACGGGTATTTTAGCTTTGTTATTAAGTGATCAGGATGTATTTCATGTCTATGATTATGATAATTTTAGAAAAATGGAAAATTTACTGTGGAAATATGAATGTTTTAATGAATATACCGGAACAGGTTGGAGCTCAACAGCAAGTAAAGAACTCTATGAGTTTTATTCATATAATGATTATAACGCTTACCATTCTAGCGCTGATATATATAATATTTCAATGAATTTAGCTCCTACGAGCGGAACTAACTCATTCGTGATTCCTTCCTTATTCCCTACACCTTATATCATGGAAAATAGTGTTAAAGGAGATAATGTAGTTGGTGGAACGGAAACATTATACAAAACTGATTTTAATTCTAGTTTGTTAGAACTTAATTTTGATAAAAGTGGTAAAACTAACATGGAGTATGAATTATTTGGAACAACTTTACCAAAAGCTTCAGAAATCGATAAGATAGCCATAGATGCAACTTATACCCCTGAAGCAATAAAAGACATATTTCTTAATCTACCGCCCTCTATTAATACCTACATTGCAAATAATCCAAATTTCCGGAAACATTATAATTATTTGAAAAATAACGTGATTAAAGATAGTGATAATGCATTT
>CAYLZE010000038.1:17047-42841 GCA_964388035.1 uncultured archaeon | reverse complement strand
CATTTTCGCGTCTCCGTGTAGGTTTGCTCTCGCGTGAGGTCGAACACTAATAATGCGCCTGCTGCGCCCTTGTAGAACGTGGATCGGATGAATTCGAAGCGCTGCTGGCCCCCTATGTCCCATATAGAGAGTGTAGCGACCTCCCCGGGCTTGAATTCGACGTCTTTAGTTAAAATGTCTACACCAACGGTTAGCTTGTAATTAGCGGCAAATCTATTTTTTATGAATCTTTGTACGAGTGAAGTTTTCCCGACGGCTGCTGCGCCAGTCAGTAAGACCTTTAATTTGAAACTTGACATGGATAAATAGTGGGTAATTTAATTTAGTTATATATTAAATATTATATTATTTATTTAAGAATTTATCTACTTCTTTTTAAGCATTTGATTTGTTTTGCTTAAAAATACTAATACAATTTCTCTTTTATAAATTTTGATATTTCCTCTCTAAGTCCGTCATGAAATAATGTTTAGGGGAGGGGATATCGTGGTATTTAAGAAGTTTGTGATTAAAAATTGAAATAAAATAAAATTATCTCTTGGGAATATCTTGATATTCTTTTAAATTGGGGAAATAATCGAGGTTCATGTGGGGAAAGTACATGGCTTGAGCATATTCTCTTTGAAAACTTTTTTTAATGGCAATTTCAATATAAGATATCTTTTGGACCAGAGATTGAGCTTTATTTCTCAGGTTCTTATTAATCAGGCAATATTTTGCTCCCGTTCCTGCTGCATTTCCAATCTGAAATATTTTTTCTGTTGGAATATCAGGGATCATTCCAATAAATTTGGCATTTTCTTTATCGATATAATTTCCAAATGCACCAGCGAGAAAAATTTGCGTAATCTCTTGCTCAATTGATTTTTCCTTTAATTCTTCCATGATAATTCGCATTCCCGAGTAAAAGGCAGCTTTTGCCATTTGTATTTGCCTAATATCGGATTGGGAAATGGTGATATCTCGTTCTAAGGAGGTATTTTCTTTTTTTGCAACGATGAACTTGAATTCTTTATCCGTTTTAATAATTCTCTCGTGATCTACCAATTCCTTATTGAAATTTCCACTTCTTGTTATTATTTTAGCTCTTAGCATTTCAGCAACGACATCAATTAATCCCGAACCGCATATCCCTATAGGGGGCCTATTTTTTATCGTGGTATATTTAACATCGAGATTTTTAGGATCGATTTTTACGGTATCAATGGCCCCCGAAGCCGCTCGCATTCCATCTTTTATGTGTGCTCCTTCAAGAGCGGATCCTGCAGCGCAAGATCCCGTAGCTAATACATTTTTATTGCCTACAACGATTTCTCCATTAGTTCCTATGTCAATGGCTAAAGTTAATTCCTCTTCTTTATCAATGCGGGAGGCTAGGATCACGCCCATGGTATCTGCACCTACGAATCCCGCTATGAGGGGTAGCACGTGGACATTGCCTCTTGCATTCATTTTTAATCCTAAATCTCTGGCACCAAGATTCAAGCTTCGCTGAACTGCAGGAACATAAGGGCTTAATCCAATATAGGAGGGATCTATTTTCAAAAAAATATGATGCATTACGGAGTTTCCTACCACGCTTGCTTCATAAATCTGGGAAGGTTTAACTCCAGCGGCGGTACATGCTTTCGCTATAATTTCATTCATGGCATTAATGATTGCTTCATGTAGTTCTTGCATGCCATTTTGATTATCTCGAATGAAGGTAATTCGGGTGATTAGATCCTCTCCAAAAGCGGTTTGGGGATTTAATTTAGAGGAAACTGCATAGGTCTTTCCATCACTTAAATTCATCAAGTAGCCTACTACCGTGGTGGTTCCGATATCAAATGCAATCCCAAAATTATTTTTTACTTCATTTCCTTGTTCGAGATCAATAATGGAGTGATTATTCCATCGAGTGAGGGTGATTCCTTCTTGGCTTTCTCTTAAAAGAGCAGGGATTTTTATTAGTGTTTCGTATTCGATATGAAAATTATTTTCGAGAGAAGGGGGTTCAATTTCCAGCTTTGTTAAAATTCGTTCTAAATCGGGTACTGGTGACATTAAAGTGGGTTTATCCACGATGCAAAATAGCTTTTCTATGGTCGGGTTAATTTTAATTTTCTTTTGAATTCCCTCCGTTAGGATTTTAAAATCTTCTACCAGCATCTCATCCGGCAAGAAAATCCTGATATGTGGGAGGTCAAATTTTTTTAGCTCACTAATTTTTTGCTCATTCAAGTAGGTTTGACAAGCTAAGCGGAAATTGTTTTCAATCTCTTCCTTTTCTAGTAATTTCAGTTCGGAAGAAGAAAGGGGATTTAACCCCTCATTACCTTTTTGAATGATTAGTTTACACTTACCGCACGTACCTAATCCGCCGCATAACGACCTGATGCGAATACCACTCGATATTAATGTCTCATAAATGGATTTTTTGGGAACGAATTGTATTCGTCTTGAGATGGGTTCGAAATCCACAATAACGTGTTGATTATTATTAGCCATTCTTAATTTGTTTAAAAATTAATCAATCTTTAATTTATTGATATTGCGAAATGACCTAATTTTTTTTAGGAAAAATAGAAATAAATTTATATATTTCCATGAATAAAGTAGAAGTGTTTCAATTAGATTTCTATAATCTATTTAAAAACAAAGTAAAATTACAAGAGCATGAGCCAGAATGCAAAAATATGATCTAGCAGAAAAGGCGCTTAAGTCTTTATCTTTAGCCGAGGATTTTGAAAAAGATAATGATATTACACGGGCAATTGAGTATTATCAAAAGGCAGCAGATTTAATCAAGCAAAGTGGATTAATGGAAAATAGAGTGGACGACATCAATAAAATCATTGAGAACCTTAAAAAACATCTTAATATCGAAACCATGTATCAACAAGTTGATTCTCAAGAACAAAAAGATCAACTTCAATTGCAGGCGTTCAATGCCATTCAAAAAGCTAAAAAATTAGAAGCAAGGCATGAACTGGAAGAGGCCATTCAATATTATACCTCTGCTATCAAGCAATTAAGACAAGCAGGATGGAATGAAGAGCAACTCAAGAACTTAACTTTAAAATTGCGGGCATTAGAACAAAGACCTGAACGTCAATATTTAGCTCGAGAAAGGAAGCAAGAATCCGTTGAAAGAGCTGATTCACAAGTTAAAATGAGGTCAGGAAAAATTCAAGCAGAGGAGGGATTTTTAGGTGAAAAAGCAGTTGAGGAAAAAATACACGATGAAAATATAAAAGCATTTCAATTAAAAAAGAAAAGAGAGGAAGGACTTCAAACTCAAGCTTTTGAATATTTAGATGAAGCAAAGAAACAAGAAAGTGCGGAAGATTATTTGAAGGCTATTTTGAATTATCAAAAGGCAATGGAACTTTTAAATTCCATTGGATGGAATTTACAGACCCAAAAAATTGGGGAGATAATTGCAGTGTTAAAGAGGAAAATTCAAGAAGGCAAGAGCGTAGAAGTGCAAGAAACTTCGTCCTCAGAAGTTTCTCTTGAAAATGGTGAGGCAAAATCTATAGAGATGGAATCCCATGAAAGATTTAGGGAACATACTATATTAGAATTTGAAGAGAAGAGGAAAAAAGAGGAAGAAATACAAAATAATGCATTTAAATTAATTGATTCAGCAAATAAACAAGAAAGGGCAGAACAGTTTGATGAAGCGGTTAAGAATTTAAAAGAAGCCATTGAATTATTGAAAATAGTCGGTTGGAATGATTATATTGATCCTATCGTAATCCAAATTAATCAAATTAGAGAAAAGAAGATTCAAGCAGAACAAAGAAAGGAGATGGAGAGAAAAGAACATGAGAGACGGGAAAGAGAGGAAAAGATAGTAACATCTACCATGAATGAAAATATTGAAAAAACCATGGATGATTTGGAGACGTTAACCGATAACATTACCAGTATGATGGAAGAAAGTAAAAAAGGTATAACTATTAGAGAACAACAAAGAAAGGAAAACATAAAAGTCCGAGCAGCAGAATTCAGCAAGTCAGTGGGAGATTTAATGGATCTAAAAAAGGAATTTGTGGAAGAATTAAGGAAAGCTAAAATGGTAGAGAAGGATAAAGTGGAAATCATTAAAGAAAAAAAGGATCGCAAACAATTGGATGAGATAGCAAAAATGCTTGATGAAGTTTCGAAGAAGAAATAAGATTTTTAATTAACTTTTCTTACTAATGTTGAATGATGCCTCCTTAAGATATAGATTAAACCACCCACATTACATGCTACTAGGATAAAAAGAACGCTCAGTCTTGCATCAAATGAAATTGAAAGGCTAAAATCACCTAAACCCGTATCAGGTATTAGTTTAATCAATAAATAATAATTCTTTGCTTGCTGGGAATAAAAGCCCATGGTTTTTAAATTACTATGAGTAGTGAATTCATTGATTGAATTGGCAATTAAAATGGGATTTCCATACTTATCCGGCTGTGTGTCAAATAAATACATTTCTGCATCAGCGGTATTTAATTCTTCAAGTTTGAAAAAATAATGATTGGGAATTAAATTAATAGGGATGCATAAGACATTTTTTTCTTTTCCCAAACTAAAATCGATTCTAGTTGTAAATGTCATGTTAATGGGTATATTAAGAGCATCTAACGCAGCATATCCCTGTACTATACCCCATCCTTGATTGTTATCTCGAATTATGAGAGGATCTATTGTCTTATACGAAGTAAATGAAATGATATTTTTCATAGCTAAAGCAGATAAATTAGGAACTTTTTCCAGCATTAAAGCTGCAAGTCCTGCCACCATTGGAGTAGATCCGGAAGTACCAGAATAACGAGCATAGCTACTAGTAGTTGAAGATGTAGCACCATATATATTTTGGGCGGGGGCACAAGTATCGGGTTTCATTGCACCTTCATGAGTTGGCCCCTTTCCGCTTAATTGATACATGGTATTTTCATTAACAATACCCCCAACAGTTAAAGCAGATTTAGCTGAGCCCGGTGATGAAACAGTTCCTATTTTTCCTTGATCGGGTTGATTTCCGTAATTACCTGCTGCAGCAACAACCAATATATCATTTTGCACGAGTTTTTCAATAGCATCATTTATCTGATCGAGAAGACTTTCATAATCAGAATTGTATTCAATTCCGAAACTCATGCTTGCCACTTTGATATTATATTTATCTTTATTTGCCAAGATCCAATTCACAGCATTATTTAATTTCTCAAAATCAGAAACTACTTCCCCATTCTCATTTTCAAATATTTTTAATATTACTAAATTAACATTGGGGGCAACTCCATCATAATTACTACACTTACCTCCGAGAATGGATGCCGTCCACGTGCCATGCCATGAGATATCATAAGGAGACGCAGTCCCATTAATACGGTCATCATAAAATTCAATTATTTTTCTTTTCCAACTATTTTTGCCGTCATTCGTAACGGTTTCATGGTGTGAATAAATTCCCGTATCTAATACAGCCACCGTGACTCCTTTTCCCGTAAAATAGTCATATCCTGAGTTTTCTGGTATTTTTATATAATCTCGTGCTTTAAATTGCATTAAATTTTGGATTGAACCGGTCATGTAGGAATTCTTTATACCATTATCAAGGAATTCCTTATTTTTATAAGATTCGTTTAAATTCAGAGAGACTACTTGCTCAGAGTGATTAAATTCAATGAGAACTAAAAAGCCAGGAAATATTAATAATATAAATGAGATCAGGAAAAGAGACTTCTTTTTCAAATTTGCCAACTAAAAGACTTAATAGGTGAGTTTTTATAATATTATAAAGGATGGTGGCTTTTAAAAATGTCTTCTAAAAAGAACGAGCAATTATTTAAAGCACGAATGTTTGCAAGACAACAACTTATTGAAGGATGGGATCAAGAAGTATTAAATACCAGTTGTATCATGATTGTTGGCGTCGGAGCTCTGGGATGTGAAATTGCGAAAGATTTTGCATTAATGGGAATAAAGAAACTCATCCTTGTAGATTTGGATACGGTGGAAACTTCAAACCTGTCCCGTCAAATGTTATTCCGGTCAGGAGATGAGGGAAAGCCAAAAGCACAAGTTGCTGCTGAAAGACTGAAAGAAATGAATCCCTATTTAGATGTTGAATATCATTTTGAAAAGCTTCAGAATTTACCTATTTCCCTATATGAAGAATCTGATGTGATTATTGCAGCATTAGATAATTTTAATGCCCGATTAGATTTAAATAAATTGGCATTACGAGTAAAAAAGCCCATGATTGAAGGAGGAACGGTGGGATTTGAAGGGCACGTGCAAATCATCATTCCTAAAGGAAGTGGAATAAAATATGGAAATGAAGAGAAAGAAATTGAAAGATTAGCTGAAGAGGAACTATGGAACTTAAAAGAGGAGGATCATCCCGAATATTTTAAAGCACTTAAGAGAATTGAAGAATTAGAAGATAGTATCGAGAAAATCAAGAGAGAGAAAATCTACCCCCTCCAAGAACAATTGAGAGCCAAAGCAGAAGCTGATTTTGCACAAAACTATGCCCCCAATATTTTGGATCAAACTCCATGTTATAGATGCTTAATTCCAATACCCCCACCCGATGACAAACTCGTCGCCGCTTGTACTTTAAAAGGTCTTCCCAGAAATAGAAATGATTGTGTTATTAAGGCTGAAGTGAACTTCGAGAAAAAATTTGAGCGAAAGCCAGATTTAGAAAAAGACGAAGATGTATTGTTATTACAACAATTAGCACAAGAGGAATTAGAAAAGTTGAGGCAGCGCGTTCTTGAAGAAAATATACCTCCCGAAGAACGAGATAAATTAAGTGCAGAGGAACTTTCAAAATGGAAAGAAAATGTTAAAACCACCTTCGGCCCGGATTATCAATTTCATGAAATGGAAAATATCTTGGGAAATAAGATTCCTGCTATTCAATCCGTTAGTTCTATCATAGCAAGCATTCAATCTCAAGAGGCATTAAAATTGCTATTTCGTGTTAAAGGAAGAAACATTGGTGAACCCATGTATCCTCCTTACGTGAATTATAATGGAGTATATGGGCAATTTGACGTGCTCGATATCATTAAGAGAGAAAATTGTTTAGCATGCGGAAAAATTGAAGGAGAAGAAACAATTCACTTAGCAGTCCCATTCAACGCCGATGTAGGATACATTTTCAAAGCCTTGGAGATGATCGATAAAAGCTTAGACCCAGAATCTTGGATGATAACGAATTCTATAACAAAAGAAATCATATGGAATCCCCTCATGCAGAAGTTTAAAGATCCTACTTATAAACTTAGCTTGTTAAATATTAAGAGCAATGATATTATTTATATAACTCCTTTAGGGAAAGCTCGTGAGAATTCCGAAATAAAAAAATATAATGCGATTATTACTTACATGTAATTACATGTGATTAAAAACTAGATCAATAAATACTGGTAAAAATCCTTATCGAAAAAAGTTTTTTTCAGCCTTTCTTACTTTTTAACTATTTCTTTTAAATCTTCAATTAAATATGAATCAATTCCCGCTTTTTCTCCCGCAATCAAGTCTTTTTTCATATCTCCAACATAAATTGCATCCAACTTGTTGATATTAAAATGTTCCAAGATTTTCAAAAGTCCATCAGGATTGGGTTTCCAACGCCTGACATCTTCCCTTCCCACGTAAAAATCAATTTTATTATTTAAATTCATTAAATTAATAGAATTTTGTATGGTTCTTCTCGTATTTAATGACATGATTGCTATTTTAACGGTGTTATTTTCTACAAACTCGCTCAAATGGTTAAGGAAATAGATTGATTCTTCAATGGGTTGACTCTTTTCGATCTCTTTATTTTCATATTCTTCAATAACTTGAAAGAATTCCTTTAATATGGGCTCATCCCGCTTATCAACAATATGCGACAAGCATTTGGAGATACTATTAAAGCTACAATCATCTCCATAATGCTTGGAAAACATCATGCTTAATTTTTTTTTTAATGCAGACCAATCAACAGCTAAATCAATTAGAGTCCCATCTAAATCAAAAATAATCAATTTCTTTCTAAATAAAGCAGACAATAGACTCATGGCAATATAAAAAATAGATTCCTAGCATTAAATGAATCAAAATTTCTCTATATATAATAAACGAAAATAAAAAAAAGAACTATTGGGTTTTAATTTAGTTAATCAATCCATGGCGTACTTGTCCTTCCACTTCTTCGCTTGATCCATAAATTTTTTTTGAGAACGAAAATATTGCTCCCCCGCCTCATGGTTTAAAGGATCTCCGGGATTGAAAAAGGGTGGCTCCATGTGCATCATTCCTTTTAATGCTTCAATAATATTTGTTAGAGTCTTGCTAGGGGTCCAACCTGAAGCACCTGAAGCCGCATCAACTTTCCCGACTAAATCAGGATTGAGTAGATCCAAGCAGATATTTAATTTTCCCGGTGGGATTGAAGAATCTATGTTGGGATGCCACATCAAGGTGACCGCATATGCATTTCTCCAAATTAGTCGACTAGACTAATTTAATGGAGGTTGAAAAGGATAATTGTCAGGAAATTTAATTTCGAATACAAATTTTCCTTTAGCATATGGCGTACCTTCTTTCCCGATAATAGTCAATCGTAAATGATCAATACTTCTCCCCCATGGTTCCAAGATCACGTTTTCATCGTCTTTAAAGACCTCTAATGCCTCAGTATAATCCGTTTCTTCTCGCATTTTGATTTTTCTCCATAAATTTCATATAAAATGTTATCTATCTAGTAATACTTTTAGATATTAAAATTTTTGATTCCTAATATTTTTTTAAATCTTTTTAGATAGTAATTTCTAAACTTTATTTAATAACATGGAATACTAACTTAATATGTTCCATGCATAAAAAAAATATGGAATAGCATGGGAACTAATCATTTTTATAAGTACAGCTATGTTCTGCAATAGGTGAAGAGGAGTTGATAGCAGAGCTCAAGATAATGGATCAATCAAAAAAAATAAATGTATTAAATAATTATTGTACTCATCATAAATATTTTTTTTATAACCCCTCTTAACTCAGACTGGTAGAGTGCTCGGCTGTAGATAATCATATCGCATATCAAGGAGTTTATTCCAATGAAAATATGTCAGCAGGACACCGAGCGGTCGCCGGATCAAAATCCACGTGCTTGAGATCACCATGGATGATAAGCCGGCAGAGGGGACCATTTTTTTCTTTTATATCACGTATTTTAAAAGGATTTAAACATAATTTGATTTTAACTCACGAATCATGAGGATTGAATAACTTTTCTAAAAAATCTCGCAGTAAAAATAAGACTATTTTAGAATGAATGTAATTCATTGAATAGATCGAGTAGAAAAAGAGAATTTTTAATACTTTTTAAACTATTGAATAAAACTAAATTTGAAAATAAGTTAATTAATTTTCTTCACATAAAGTAGCAGAATCATCGGTGTTTAAAGCAGCAGGATTTCGTTTTGAATTGGAGACTCCAAAGTTAGTGTATAAAAATGCAAAGATAAAAGGTATCATTACAATGCTAATGTAATCGCTAATAATTGCAAAATATATGGTGAAAAAGTAGAAGAATATTAATGCTGAAAAACAATAAGTGATAATGAGGAATAGATGAAATTTGTTTTCGCATTTAATGAGCCCGAATAATATCGAAAAGAGAATTATAGATATCGAGAGAATAAAACTATTTTCCAACCCATAATCAAAAAAAGTCTTTACGAAAAGATAACTAAGTCTTGAAAGTGGATCAAAAGGTTGAAAGTTACGCCATATAGCAAATTTACCCGAATTATGGGCAATCGGATTTACCCCCCAAAAAAAACTTGGATCTTGTAATACAAACGGCAACATGATTGCTAAAAAGGTTGCGATGGTTATTAATCCCAAAATCAACGTTCTCTTAAATCCATAAATCTTGAGAACGTATAAAGCAACCACCCCCACTATTAACCAATTATGAATTCTCATGGCTAATAAACAACCAAAAAGTATGGCAAAAATGATTACATTTCGATCAATTTCTTTTGGCTCTTCTGGAATAAATTTAATGAATCTCAGTTTTTCATACCTTTTCGGTTTTGACACTTGATCTGGGAGTAATAATAAAGTAAGGCAGAGTAACATTCCCGTAACAATCAAATCACTCTGTATTAAGATTTCATGTAAAAAAGACTGTGAAGCTACAATAAATGAGATCACGGGAAGAACCATGACATTCTGTTTGGTATCAATAAATTTGTAGAATAATACTGAACTAAATATACAAAACATTACTAATGTCATGTAAGAAGTATAACCCCCCGATATTAAATAAATAGGAATATAAAAGAAATAAGTAAAAGGCAAGGGAGAGGGATTATGCCCTAAATGTGTTGTTGACTTAAAAGGATTCTGTCCAGTAAAAATCGCATCAATTCCAGCTCGTATTGCAGATTCCCTATCTGCACCAAGTACTATCAGGTCAGGTCTTCCTATTTTTATTAATATAAAAAGACCAAAGTAGATTAAAATACCAAAATAAAGAATTCTCCATCTTGCTCCAAATAAAAACAATAAAGATAATCCCATAAATACTAACATTACAATTAGAGTAAATCCTCCATATAAAGTTACCAGGGATAAAGCAAAAGGTACTAAAATTAAAAAATATTCAGCCGAACTTATTTCACTAAACAATGCTCTAATTTTACTGTTTTTTATTGATTTTAAGCGTTCCATGAGAAAGAAGGTTTGGTTATATTATTTATTTTGATCAAATTGATTACATCTTGTAATTAAGTTATTTCAACATATTTTTTCTTATAAATTTGTTTAATTTAAAGCATGCTAATTTGAAATTTTATATATTTCATTTTTTTGCTTCTTCATTTTTTAAATCTTTAATCTTTTTATTTCCTAAGAAAAATTAATTATTTAGGGGGAATTTTACTATATTAAAGCAAGTTAATATATCAATGAAAAAAAAAAGAACGGCAGTTATCGGTACAGGCTGGTTTGGAAGGGCTCATATACGGAATTTCCTTGATTTGTCAAGATTAGTAGCGATATGTGATATCAATAAAGATAAATTAGAAATCTCCTCAATGCATTTAGAGAATGTTAATAGTTATACAAATGTTCAAGAAATGATTAGAAATGAAGATATAGATGCGGCAAGTGTAGTTATACCTCCTAAAGAGATGCCTTCTGTTTCAAAATCTTTGGCAGAAGCCGGAATTGATATATTAATGGAAAAACCCATGGCATTAAAAGTTGAAAAACTACGGGAATTGCAAAAATACGATATATGTATCATGCCAGGTTTTATTGAAATATTCAATCCCGTTTTTGAGAAATTATTAAATCATTTACCAGAGATTGGTCAGATTTATACCGTATCTTCTAAAAGGGTGGGATTATATCCTCGAAGAGATTGGCAAATGGGGGTGATTTTAGACTTATCCATTCACGATCTCTATCTTCAACAACGGATTTTTCGAAAGGAAGTTAAAAATACTTTATGTTATAAAAGGTGTTTTAAAGATACCATGCACGCGGACGCTGCCTTCATTATTTTAGATTTTGGGGATGCTATTGGACATATTGAATCTAATTGGATTACTCCTTCAAAGTTTCGTAGAATGGACGTGAATGGAGAATTAGGGGGAATCGTAGTAGATTTCCTCAGTCAAAAAATATCGATTAGAACGGGAGTAGATTTACAAGGTGAGAATCCTTTAACTAAGGTGCTGGAGTACGATCCCTTAAGTAATGAAGAACCTTTACGACGTGAAATTTATAATTTTTTATATGAAACACCTAAAGTGACCTTAGAGGAAGGAATTCAAGTATTAGAATTAGCCTTAAATATTAGTAATAATTAATTAAAATGATGGAAGTTAATAAATCATGACAGATAACGAAAATATTGACGAATCACATGAGTTAGAAAAAATTCGAATACAAAAAATGAAAATGTTGCTTGAAGCTCAGAAAAGGAAACAGCAACAAGAAGATGTTAAAGATAACTTTCAAGATAAAATTGAATTTGTATTAAAGACCGTCTTAAATCCCGATGCTTATTCTTACTTTAATCAATTAAAACAAAATGAACCTCAAGTATATCAACAAATATTTAACGAGCTCGTCAGCCCAGAGGTCATTAGGAATATTGATTATTTAATAGCTATTATCCAAAGGCAAAGAGGTATTCTGAGACGCATCCCCCTTGATGTAATCATGTATTTGGAAAGGCAAATCAAAGGAATAAAAGGTAGCATTAAAGTTAAAAGAGGGGACGAGATTCAAGACTTGGGGTCCTATTTAACTAAAGAAAAATGATAGTGATTTGAAGAAAACATAATATTCTTAAAACCCCAATTCTATACATTACTTTTAGTATTAAATCTGGAAAATATATTTATTATTCTGCGATTAAACCAACCTTTATAAAATTAAACGAGATCGAACCCCATGACTTCAATCACCAATATAGAAAAAGATTTTATAAGCACCCAAGATTGGACTCGAGAAGAATTGGATCATTTACTTGACCTAACACGTGAAATTAAACATTCTTCTAGAAAGTTTAATAATAAGCTAATGGGAAAGTCACTTTGCATGTTCTTTTATAATCCATCCACCCGAACCCGCAACTCCACGGAAGTAGCAGCATATCAATTAGGAATGCATCCTACTTTTAATAGTATTAAAGATTCTTGGATAGGATATAAATCCGAATCTATTAAAGATACAGCCAATGTACTGGCAAGGTATTATGATGCTATTGGTATTCGCATATTCCCCGTATCCGTCAAATGGATTTATCAGGAAGGAAATCGCATTTTGCGTGAGTTTGCTCAACATTCGCGAGTTCCCATCATTAATTTCGAAGATGATCAATTTCATCCGCTTCAAGCACTTACCGATATATATACTATAAAAGAAAAACTCGGACGCGCCAAAAATAAAAAGATCGTGATATCCTGGGCTTACCATCCAAAACCATTGCCTCTAAGCGTTCCCAATTCCATTCTGCTAATAGCCACGCGCTTTGGAATGGATGTGACT
The DNA here is from genome assembly GCA_964388035.1 of uncultured archaeon. Taxonomy (GTDB): domain Archaea; phylum Asgardarchaeota; class Lokiarchaeia; order Sigyniarchaeales; family SOKP01; genus JALGVJ01. The sequence goes on along the minus strand of CAYLZE010000038.1, from coordinate 29,788 downwards.
TTAACCCATCCTAAACATTTTGAATTAGATAAGGAAATTTTAACCATGGCGAAAAACAATGCTAAGGAATCAGGAGGTAATCTAAGTTTCTCAAATAACATAGAAGAAGGATATACTGATGCGGAGGTTGTTTATATCAAAAGTTGGGGATCTAGAGAATATTATGGGGATCCAAAAGAAGAAAAAAAGTTAAGAATCCCCTATAAGGATAGTTGGAGAATAGGAACCCACCATTTAGACTTAACGAAAAAAGACTCGATTTTCATGCATTGCTTGCCAATAAGAAGAAACATCGTAGCTGACGACGAGGTAGTTGATGGTCCTCATTCTATCATTTATGATCAAGCTGAAAATCGATTATATACGATAAAGGCATTGCTATATTATTTATTAAATAAGAACGCGGCAGAGTGAAATTTTCTAACCAAAATAAGTTAATCTAAAATATCCTATTGCTCCCGAGCAGAAATCACAGCAACTACTTTTATTTCTCCATTCTCTAATTGCTCGGAATCGATGCTTGAGAATTGAAAAGCAAAAGGTCTCTGAAATACTTCTTCCACCATGGGACTAAATGAACTAACCGCAAAAATTAAGAGCCGCTTTAAGAGGCTTTCAGTTGCCCCCTCGATATTCAATTCTTTTTTTATTTTTTCTACCGCTGCAATCTCTTTTAAATTATAATGATAGGTATAAACCAATTTGAAATCGACGGGTGTAGGCGCTTCAGCATCGGAAAATTCGAGTCCGCGCTTCCTGAAAGGAAAGATAGTATTTAAATAGAAATAAAATATTTCTTCATGATGATCTTTCAGGAGATGAGAGATACGGCTGCGATCGCTATATTCGGGCCAGTATTTCTTCATTATCGCTAAAAGCCGGGGGTAATTTTTATATTTCTGTATGCTTTCTTCCTTGAGGTAATCCAAGAGCCTATTCTTTAATGGTTTGAACTCGCTTTCGCGTGCTACTCTTTTGATGAAGTCCTTGAAACGAATGCTCATGCTTCTTGCAGAGGTAGTTTAATATTATTAATCTAAATAATCTTTATTTTTAAGAGTATTATTGATATAATATATTATTTCGATAATGTCAAATAAATTTATTTATCATCGACTCAAGAAGGATAGTAAAAATAAAAAACCATACATTACAATTTATTCCTTGTGCATGACTTAACTATTAATATCCTCTAATTTGCTATTTTTAATTTTTTTAAATAAGAAGTAACCTCTTTCAGATAAAAAAATATAATTCATTTAAACAATTGGAAGAAGCGCAACTTTTCATATAGATTAATGATTTATCATGAATAGCTTTATTACGAATTAAACTGATCTTTATTCATAGATAATGAAAATAACACCGATTTCTAAGGCATACTATCATGGCGTATAAAAAAGTTGGACTTATCTACACCGAAGATTTCGACAAGTATGATTTTGGGCCTGATCATCCCCTACGACCATTGAGAATTGAATTGACGTACAGCTTATTTAAAAAATTGGGATTGTTAGAAAATAAACTACTTGAAATACTTACTCCGAGAATGTCTACGGAAAACGAAATTAAAATGGTACACACTGCCAGCTACGTAGAAGTGGTTAAGAAATTAAGTGAAAATCCTAACGACAGATCCGTCCAACCCTATTTATACGGTTTAGGTCCCGGAGATAATCCCATTTTTAAAGGAATGTATGAGGCTTCTGCCTTGGTGTGCGGTGCGAGTCTAACAGCTGCAGATAAGGTATGGACGGATGATAATTTTCGAGTAACGTTTAATCCCGCAGGGGGACTCCATCATGCCATGGCTAATAAAGCATCGGGCTTCTGCATTTTCAACGATATAGCCGTTGCTATAAAGCATCTTAAAAAATTGAAGAAAGACATCCGTGTAGCCTACGTGGATATTGACTGCCATCACGGTGATGGCGTCCAAGCAATTTTCTATGAGGATCCTAATGTTTTGACGGTTTCTTTTCATCAAGATGGCAGATGGCTATTTCCGGGGACGGGATTTATCAAGGAATCGGGAGCAGGTGCAGGGGAAGGGTTTTCCTTGAATTTTCCGCTCTTACCCAACACGAATAATAAAATGTTTTTAAAAATTTTTAGAGCAACGGTTCCAAAAATCCTCGAGACATACAGACCCGACATATTAGTAACCCAATTAGGAGTGGATACCTATTACAGGGACCCCCTCACGCAGATGGGGTTGTCATTAGAGGCATATCGCCATACAGCTCAAACTCTAAAAACATGTGCCCTGGAATATTGTAATGATAAATGGTTAGCCGTGGGAGGAGGAGGGTATTTATTATCCGTGGTACCGAGAGCTTGGACTATTTTTCTGGCTAAAATGCTTGATGTTGAGCTCAATAATGAATTACCAGCAAGCTGGGTTGAGGAAGTAAAAAAAAAAGTACCCCATGAGGATACCCCTTATTCTTTATGGGATAGAAACGATAAAGTCGAAGTGGAATTACTTGCTCATCCCGAAATCGCCATGAAAATGATTGAATATGGAGATCAATTAATCTCCATTAATGAAGAAAGATACTTACCTACCTTAAGAGAGAAGATGCATTCTAAATAATATTAATAAAATATCTCATTTTTGTCACTCCTATTAGGTTTCTCTTTACCATTTTTAGCACCTTAAAGCTTCTTTTCCCAAAAATAGGGGTTTTTCTCACACTTCCTTTTTTTCCCATTACAAAAAGGACAAGATTTAAATAAGTGTTGAAACAATATTTACTTGTATAAAAAGTTGGAAGACCATGACATTGCAAAATATATTCTTATACCAATCCGAGTGATCGGATGAATACCTCAACCCTTAACCCTGTTATTAGATAATACGTCTTTCTCCTCTTTAAGTTTTTATTAATGGTCATGGATTCCAATTTTTTCGCTCCTTTTTATTATTTTTCTGTCATTTTAGCTGACTAAAATATTTATTATATGAGTGTAAAATTTAGTTAAATATTATTTTCGTCTTTTCTTTTCTTTATTATATTTATTTTCGAATTTTTGGATTATTTTATTACCTTCGACTTTTAATTTTCTTTTTTCATATTCTTGTGGAGAAATTTTCTTAAGCTTGGTGATTTGATTAGCTTTTTTAAGTTTCTTTTTTATCCTTCCTCCATATTGAGAATAGAAATCAAAACTATCTAACCAGTTAAAACAATCCTTACAAGTAATATCTGTATAAGAAGTCGGTTTACCACATTGAATACAAGAGTTTTGCATTTCCTTTTGATGATGAGTCAGAAGAACAATATCGACATAATTTTTCTTTTGAATCGAAAGATAAATGATACCTGCCAAAAAAAATGTAAATGTTAATACAATAAAATATTCGTTATTGATTACTAGACTAATGATCATTATCATTTCGTTAAAAGATAATAAGATTTGTAAACAAATAGACTGCATTTTTGGGTGTATTTCTCTTATAACTTTTTTGTGTGTAAGATTTCGTTTTCCAATTAACTTAGCCTTTCTCCCGAATGCCCAAAACCAATAAGATAGATAAACAAATTGAAATAAACCGATAAGCTGAAATAGAGCTAAAAGGGAAATATAGTTTCTAATAAAAAATGGAAAAGGTGTAATAATAGGAAAAAGAAAGAATGTCGTCATCGAGCCAGCTAAATAAAGTTGTTGATAAAAACTTAATTTAGTAATAGATTTACTTTCAAAAACATAATAGATAAGAAGAATTAATGGAATAAACATAAACACAAATCCAATTAAATTTGGGATGTATGATGTATTGAATGGTTTAATTATCAACTCGATACCAGTCACTTTTATTTTAAAATCCCATAACATAATTTTAGGCAACCAAAAATAGGAAGCCAGAGCTAAAAAAAATGTTAAAGGAGTCCATCGAACTAAATTTAACCAGATAGAAGATTTTCTAATATGCGTGAAAATATCTCTCCAAAAATCATATTTAATCTTTAAAAAATCATGGATTTTTTTTCTAGCAAGGATGACTGTTTGGATAATCCAAATAATCAACAAGACCAATAAACTTGTAATCATTCCGAAAATAATTGGAAAAACAACAATTATCCCGATAAATTCTAAATTGATAATTAAAAAATAATCTGCTCTCTCTGAAATATAAGATTGATATTGTATTACTTTCTCATATTTGAAATCCCTGAATTCTGCTAAATTATAATTAACAATTTGCATAGAGTATATTTTAGGGATTAATAAAAGCAAATAAACCACAAAAAAAGTGATTATACTAATAGAAATAACAAATTCGTCTAAGCTAGGAGTATGATCAAAAAAAACTAACTGTAACCAAATATTATCTCCCTCAGTTATTAATCCTAATGATGTCAAAATACCTTCTATTGAAAAACGAATAAAGAAACAAAAATAAATAAAAACTACCGGCATTAATCGGCGCAAGTGAGGAATTTCTTTTTTAAAAAATACTTTTGGAATATTAATATCGTAGAAAAAAAACCACAGTGTTAGAATTTCAAACAGACCTGTCAAATAATATATTTCAATCCACAATGAAAGAATTGCCAAGAATAAAAAGATAAGTCCTAAGATAAAGGTATTAATTTTTCCAATTGGATTTTTAGACTTAGTTGTATGATGTTCTCTTTCTTCTTTATAATTCAAGTATAAATTTTCTATTTTATAATTGTCTACTAATTCACCCTTTTCAAAATATATTCTCATTCTTCCTTTATATTCGTTATAATAAATATAAAGTACATATAAACTAAATATTAACAAAATCATTAAGAGATTAGAGAGCCATGCCTTTCCTAAAAGGAAATACACTAAAATAAATTCAGATAATACCATACCATTTAAAAATATAAATACTGTGCCGAGCAATTCTTTAATTATAGGCATTAAAAAATCGGAATCATTCCTTCCACGAGATACTATTATACCCTTGCCTTCATGAATATAGTATTGATATTGATGATTTGATGTTTCGGATTTCCCACTATATTTCAAAAGTACCAAAAGGAAATACCCAAACAATATCAAAACCATGCTAGATGAATCATATTGAGGATATATAAAGCTTAAATTATTTGGAATAATCCAAGCTATCCAAAATAATCCAAATATCAAGGATAACAAAAAATACGAAAAGTACTTGCTTTTATGAAATAAAAAGCCCTTGAATCTATCTATCCATCTTTCTGACTTAAAAAATGCGATTTGATAGTACTTCCAAATTGCATCAAATTGTTCTTTATGATATGGACAGAATTCGAGTTCAGCATATCTTATTTCCTTTGATCTAATTGCATCATTACTTTCACATATTACACACTTTCCGAGAAATTTCTTTCTAATTTTTAAATGTTCACGTTCATTATCGTTATTTAGATTTGAATTCGTCATTATAACAACAATAAATGGATACCAAAGGGATTATTGATTAATTAATTAGATTTTATATTATTTAAACTTTTAAAATTGAATCACAATTAATTGTCAAAATTGAAGGTATTGATTGGAACTCCGTGAATTAATTATTTAGAAGATGTATTATCTGGATTCCTATTTTATATATATAAGGTAATCTTCAAATAATTAAAGAAAAGAATTGTAGTTCAAAATATATTCCAAATTATTTTTTACTCCACTAATTTTGATAAAAAAGAGGTCAATGTCATCATGGAATAAGTTCGAAATACATTACAAAAATATTAATATGCGGAGTCTATTAATTAATAAGATTAGTATATTTAGTAAAGAGGCTATGAAAATGGGAAAAACTATCAAATTAAGCACGTTAAAGGAAATAGAGTTTGACGAAAAAGATCCTAAACTTTTATTTGAGACCGTCATTAGCGAGATTTTGATCCCCAAATATAAAGAAACGGATGATTTTAACCTTACAATTAACGTGGTCTTGGAGGAGATTAACAGACTAATAAAGGAATATGAGCTGGAACCCACCTTGAAATTAGACTTACTAAATGAGATAGAAGCTCATTTGCATAAAGATATAGAAGAACTGACGGGTGTGGCAAAGATAGAAATCCTGTTTCTCAATATGGATGATTACGTTGAAGATATTAAGAAGCTAATCACTGCTGGGCAAGATAAGCAGGAACTTCGCAATAACATGGCCCTAATGATTCGACCCTTAACCCTTTTTGAGTTAGGCGAGCTATTCATTTATTTAGGAAAGAGAGCGTTTTTAAAATAAAGTTTTTTACCTTTTATCTTTTTCTTCTTTTTCTGACTTCTTTTTCTAGTTATGTTATTAAAGACATAAAATAACGTTCTTTTAATTATTTTAGAGTTGTAATTGGGCGAGATTGTAACACATAAATTTTCCCATCTTTAATTGCCCATTCAATATCTTGAGGATGATTAAAATTAAGTTCCAGTTCCATTCCCATTTTGCATAGATTTCTAATCTGGATCTCATTCAACGAGCATTTTTCTCTCATTTTGGTGGCCATTTCTTTTAAGATACTTCCTTGGAAGTTCAGACTAGGAACCGCAATCTTTTCTTTTTTCCCTACATGCGTTTTAATGGCTTTAAAGTCTTCTTTGTTCACGATAATCATATCAGGATTAATCTTATTAGCAGTAATAGTTTCGCATGAACCCCAGGTAGAATTAATGATCATTTGGTTTAAATCATTATTTAGGACGTTAGCAGTGAATAGTACGCCTCCGATTTCCGGTTCAATCAGTTCTTGAATGATAACCGCAACTTTAATATCTGTTAAATTTCTGTTATTTTCATTTCGATTTATTTTAAGTAGATACAAAAGTGTTTGCGGGGAAAATAAAGATTTCCAGCAATTTTTTATGGACGATAACACGTCTTCAACCGTAATATTATACAAGAAACTTTCCAATTGCCCCGCAAAAGATGTTAATTTGGCATCCTCAATAGTTGCGGAAGATCTAACAGCTAAGAATCCTTGATAATTGAAATTCTGTTCTAATTTTTCATGAGCATTTTGTATTTCCATTCTAAGATCGGGGGGAAATTCAGATGCCTCTATTAGGGCTTGTATTTTTTGGGAAAGATCTAAAACTTCTTTTGGTAGATATTTTTTTGTTAATAATTCGATAAGTTCATTTTTGAAAAATGAATTTTCAATAAAGTAGTCATAGGCGTGAGTAGTAAGAATACACCCCGAGGGAATTGCAATCGATGAGTTGAAAAGTTTAACAATATTAGCAGCTTTTCCACCCACGATTTTGGGATTAGTAATTCCTTCGATAAAGAAGGTGATATACTCGCTCTTATTCATAGAAAATAGATAAGGAAGAGAATGTAATAAATATTTTCCTTCAAGTAATATTTAAAAAAGTAAGTTGGAGCCAAGTTTTTCTGATTAAATTGATAGTTAAGTCATAAATTAATTTTTAGATATGCTTCATAAAAAATATAAAAAAACTTAACTGTATATAATAATAGTGTTACCTTATATTTAAAAAAAGTATTATTCATATGACTACCATCAATTTTAAAGTCGACGACCAAAAAAAGAAAGAAATTGAAGAAATCGCCAAAATTAAAGGATTTAAAAGTGTTAGTGAATTTATTCGGAATGCTATTGAAGATAAATTAAATCTTCAAAAATTAATTGATGAATTTATTGAGAAGAATCCCCCAATTGACTTAGATAAGATTCAAATTCCTGATTTTATCCCAGATGGAAAATATTTAGGAATTTCGAGGAATACGATAGTAACAACTGGAGATAGCATTGAACAAGTTATGAAAATTTTATATGAAAAATTTCCTGAATCCGCTGCAGGTATAATTCGAAAAGGAAAAAAAATTGAAGAATTTGAAGTTATTTTCTCATTTTTTTCAGCTAAAAATACAAATTGTTATCCACAAATTGAAATTGAAAATAATTATTATCCAATTCTGAAATTTGCGATATATCTTAATGGAAAAGAGAGAGAGATTTTAGGTTTGGTAGATACCGGGGCTTCAATTATGCTAATTGATGATAAAGTATTTGAGGAGATGGATTTAAAGGAAATAGGAGTAAAATCCATTTTAACTGCCAATGGAGTAATGAAACAAAACATTTATAGAGCACCTTTTAAGTATGAGGAGGAAATTCTTGAATTAGATTTTACGCATGCAAATATTAGTGGTCCATTACCCATCCAAGCGTTAATTGGAAAAAACTTTATTGACGAGTTTAATTTAATTTTTTTAGGAAAAGAGAAGCTATTTTGTATTCAAAAACTATAATTTTTAAATTTAATCTACAAGATATAAAATTCCTTTCTGGTCTCCTTCCGTAACGATCTTGGCTTTTTTATTATTAAGCATGGTTAGATCCGCGATCTCGAGTTTTGTAGACATTATGCAGGGTATTTCAAATTCTCGTGAGACGATGGCAAGATGCGAGCCCATCCCACCCGTGGTACATACAACCGCAGTTAATTCTGATAATATTGGGCTAAGGGTCGTGGTTCCGTCATCATCTATGAGGCAAATCTTTCCCGAAGCATTATCAAATAAATTAATGACATCATCTAATTCTTTAATATACACTAAATCTCCCAAGACTTCTTCCTTAGAAGAGCAAGATAGTCCTTCACCAATTTTTTTCATGATATCGATCACTCATTTAATTTTAATAATCCCGAATATTTAATTTACAGAAAGCATGTAATAGTTTAATAAAGAAATTGAAGTTAGTATTAAAAGTTTTTTTAATTACAACTCATGGGAGGAACATTAAAAGTGAACGTGCAAGAAACCAACGAAGTACTTCTCCATTTGTCGGAGATTATCGATAACCAGGTAAATAAACGTGGGCTCGTGGCATCCCAATTATTTCCTGTCACGGCGTACATTTGCGTTTCTTTTTATAATACGTATGATTTTTTATACGATATTTTGAAAAAGATTTCAGAAAAAACTACTCCGGAAAAAATGGGAAAGGATAGTAGGAAAATCTTATCCGAACTTCATGCATTATCTATTTTTTATATACCCCTCTACTATCTCCCTGGACGGATGGGATACATCCATCAAAATGGAGGAGACCCTCATGCTGAAAGTAAACAGAAACGAGAGGAAACCATGTTTGTTCTTGATTTTTGGAAAAGATTAGCTTCTTCCTATCATCTCGAGGGTGCTTTATGCGTGGAAGATGCAGGCGGTAAGAATCTTGCTTTAAATCAAGATGATATTGATTGGACCATGGAGAATATAAAAGCAATTTCGAAGGATGATGCAACCAAATTAAAGAAGACCATGGCAAATCTTGAATTATTCTCGTTTTTAGATGAATGCGAGGCCAGAGCGAAGCTCCACGATCATGGCCCTTATAAAATCAACGATCACGAATCCTTGATATTTAGAGAAATCTCTCATTTATATACAGGAGGAAAACCCCATTTCCCTTGGTCTGAAACAAAAATAAAAGCACCCCATAAAAATATAGCGTTTGCGTTAAAGGTTAAAGACTTGGAGGTCTCCATAGATAATATAGCGACAATGACTACAAATCCACCAAATTTCACTCAAAATATCACGGGAGCAGCATTTTTCACGAGAGAAGGTGACACGGTCAAGATCATCAATTTTGACGCCTTAGAAGCATTTAATGCGTATGCTGCGGAGGGAAATAAAGAGTTGTTTAAGAAATTTTATAAATGGGATCGAAGGCAGAGATTATTAGCGGGAGTTTATGCGTATTGTTATGGATTTGCCCGATATACTAATGTTGTAGGAATTACGGAGGAAATAGATTGGAACATTACCGAACATACAATGGATACCTATGTTCCAATTTTCATGGAATCCGATTATGATCAAGCTATTACGCGCTTCTTTAGAACCAAGAGGCAAAAGAAAAAAGAAGGACCATCATTATACTTACTTCCGGAGGAGGAGTAGAAATGAACAATCATAAAAATGAAATTATTGTAGAGAATGCTGAGGATGATCTCCTTCACCTTCCGGATACCAGTTTGAAATGGAGAGAATCCTATTATTTCAATTGGGTGGATTTGGACAATAAGATTTCGGGTTTTTCTACGATTGGAATCGTTCCGAATGAAAAACGTAGAGAATTAGTTTTCTTTCTCTTCACGGATGATAAGAGGGAGGCATATTACCGGGAACCACCCTTAGAAAAGTACGATCAAGACATAAAATCGATGCTGAGAGATAAAAAACTCTCTTATGATTTGATTGAACCCCTTAAAACCTGGGAAATCGCATTTAAATCCCATAAATACACCTTTAACATTAGATTTAATGCCCGGTTTCCGCATCACTATTTTGGAGTAGGTTCTTCATCTTCTTGGCATCAACATTTTGAGGGCTCCGGTGATATAACGGGTGAAATAAAATACAAGAATGGGAAAGTAAAAAAAGTCACGGGATTTGGACAAAGAGATAAAAGTTGGGGGCATAGAAATTGGCATGAATTTGATAAGTGGTATGCAGGGCATTTTCAGTTCAAAGAATGGACTTGTGGATTCAGGAAAGATTATATTAAAGGGAAAGTAGACCTTTCAGGTTATGTTGCCGAACCGAATGGAAGTTATCAATTATCCCATTTGGATGTTGATACTATTTATATTGAAGATGAATATCAAAGTCCCTTAGTAACCACTTATTCTATCACTGATGAACGAGGAAAGCAATTTAAAATTGAGACAAGACTTATACAGAAACATTCATTTATCCGTTTTGCGAGAGATTTCCCGGGAGGATATACCGAATTGTTTGAGCAAATGGTCATCATGAAGGATTTGAATACAGGAGAGATCGGTTCGGGAATGGCAGAGCAGTTGAGAACCACTAATATTTAACCTTCCTTTTTTGCTTAATGATCATAAAGCTAAAAAGAATTATAATCACTAAAAAATTGAGACTAGCTATTTTACTTATCTCGATAAATTAAAAAGTTTAAATAATTTAAAAGCTAAAAGTTAGATATTATACTTAAAAAAAAATTAAATTAAATCACGGTAAGAAATATGTGTCAATGGTGCATGAAGCATGGAGCCGGGAAAAAGTGGTACATGAACGCTCGAAATTATTCCAATGAATTGGCTGAAGAATATAACATGAAAGAGTATTTAACGGAACAATGGATGAATTTCGAGCAAGTATTTATCCGCAAGATAATGGGTTTTTCCTCTAAAGATTTGGGATACAAACTCCAGCTTCCTATAATTGGGAGGATATTAAGATGGCAAGCAGAAAAAATGATTCATTCAGAAGCCAAGAATCGAAATCCGGTAAGGGCAGACGGTCATTTTGGTCAAGTCATTCCCTTGGAAGATGCTCAGATAATCATGGAAGATTTGGCTGCGGAACCTATCATTTGCAATTATTGCATGTGCCGATGGATGCAAAGGAAAGAAAAGGAAGCGGTTTGCATCAATTTTGGCGTTTTATCCGAAGTAATTGAAAAGCTTCCGCGGTTTATCCCCAAAGAAAGAACCGTTCGCATTGATAGGGAAACTGCAATGGAAAAATTGGAAGAGTTCAATAAAAAAGGTTACATTGCTTCCGTTTGGTTTCAACCCGTACCGTATATTAATGCTATTTGTTCTTGTGAAGCTCCGGAGTGCGGAGGGTTAACGTTGAGAACCAATTTTGGATTAAAAGCCATGTATAAAGCAGAATATATCATTGATTTGGATCAAGATAAATGTCAAGGATGTAAACAATGCGTATCCATGTGTCAATTTAATGCAATTCGATTTATCCCTTCCATCGGAAGGGTCATAATTGACTATGATAAGTGTTTTGGATGTGGAATTTGTAGACATGCTTGTAAAAATGGAGCTCTAAAATTGATTCCAAGAGAAGAATATCCGGGATTCACGGGAGAATATTAATAAGGAGGAGTAGTTAATGCTATCTAAGAAAAAAGGAAGAACCAAAATCGAAATTGATTATTCATTATGCGGGGAAAAAGGTAAGATTGACCCAAGAGATTGTGGCCTTTGCTTGAAAGCCTGCGACCCTGCAGTATTTATCATGCATGAAACTATCGGAACCGAAAAAGAACAAAAAGATCGTTATGATCCTCAAGATTGGAGAATCACGCCTATTTGGGGATCTTTATGTACCAGATGCTTTAAATGCGTTAAAGTTTGTCCTGAAAAAGCAATCTCGATAACCTGGTAAATTTTTCCTAATTTAATTCTTAAGTTCATTTCTCTTTTTCTTTCTGTCCAGTTTCTTTTTAACCACGCAATAGGTTTCTCCAGACATTAGAGTCATGTAACAAGAATTGCAGCTAATGCATTTAGCTGGTGTTAAATCTCCTTCTTTCCACCGATTAACAAGGTGCGGTTCATGGAGAAAAGGCCTGCTCATGGATATAAAATCAGCATTTCCATTTCTTATTATTTCATTTGCAGAAATAGGATCCCTTATCCCTCCCATTAGGACGAGTTTAGTATCCTTCATTAATGGTTTTAATTCAATAGCAGTGGGCAAGAAATAATTCTCATCTTCTTTATTTTTTATCAATCTGCTAGGATATGGATTTTTAGTAATTGTTTGCGTGTCCCCTATCCCACCACTAGGTTCAATTGCATCAAATCCCGCTTCAACTAATAGTTTGACGATTTCTTTCCCTTCTGCTAGTTCTAATCCATTTGGAACAAAATCTTGTGTCTGTAACTTGATTATTATAGGAAATGATTTTCCCACTTTTTCTCGTATTGCATTATAAATCTCTATCAGAATCTTAGTGCGGTTTTCTA
>CAYLZE010000038.1:0-16947 GCA_964388035.1 uncultured archaeon | reverse complement strand
ATCATTATCGTGTATTTCTTTCACTAATTTCTGATGCCCCGAAATAAATGAGTCATCGGACAAGAGAGGCTGATTTGGACTAACGGTTCCTTTAATGTCTACTGAAATGAATCCAGTTATGATGAGCCCCATACCACCTTTGGCTAATTCGCGATAATAATTTAGATGCTTCTCACCAATTTGCCCATATTTTTCTGCCTTTCTCATATAGGTCGCTGATCGTACAAATCGATTCTTGACTTCCAATGTTCCAATTTTTTCAGGACTAAATAATTGTTCTAACACCATAATTATCTAAATACCTTTTCCTATAAAAAGTATACCCTTTAAAATAGAAAATCTTAAAGATTTTAAAATATATAGTTTGTTCAGTTTATCTTCGTTATCTTTAAAATATTTTTAAAAATATTTATTTTCTACTCAAATATTTAAAAGATTGGAATAATAAATTAGTTGTTTCAGCATTAATATCATGCCGTTTGAATTTCATCGATGAGGAGATTCCTAATTTTTCTCTATTTAAATTTAATATGATACATCCGACTCTTTTTTTAATCTCGAGAGAATTAATTTCATTATTTCTTGTTCAAACTCAGTAAATAAGAATCTATTCTGTTCATAGATTTCTCCAATATTAATGTTATAACACCGAGCAATTCTTTCAAATTTCTTCAGTTGATTGTCAATGGAAAAGGTGGTTTTTTCTTGTACCATTTCATCAATTTCCACATTTGTAAAAACATGTTTGGTTTTTTGGATGGCATTTATAGTGATTTCAAAATCAGCTAGCCAATCTTTATCTTTTGGTAGAATAGAATGCACGCAATTTCTTTTAAATCCATATAATCCAGGTTGAGCATCAAAATTATCTCCCAGATCATTTTTATTCAATACTTTCTTGGCGCATATAGCCTCTAATCGTTCAAAATTAATTCGATCCACGATTTTTCCATTATATTCCATTTTTAGACTCCGATTTTGTCTTTGAGGAATTACCACGTCCCAATGATCACTCTGTAATATATCCAGAACCTTCTCCAATGAAGGCATAGGAAATTGTCCATCTCCATCCGTAATTAGGCAATATTCTCCAAACTCGCTCGCTAAAAGCATGGACATCCGTCTATTTTTACCAAATCCAAGATGTTGGGAATTAACTAAAAAATTATCGCAAAATTTAGTAAATATCCAACTTTTTGGTTCATCAAAAGAGAGAATAATGGTAGCTTTGAAGTTCTCTTTTAATTTCTTTAACCAAGTAAGATTAACCTCCTTGTAGGCGATTAAGGCAATAGCAATTTGTTTCAATTTTTTCCACGATGGCTATTTTAATACTAATTATTATAAGTAGGTAGCATGTATTATTTCTTAATTAAATTAATCAATATATCTACATTCTCTTGGTAAAATCAAATGTCTTTATGAATAAAAAAATATTTTGTTTAAATAATTCAAGCTTAATTAACAATATTTGACAGGAATAAGGGTCGACTTAATGATTGAGAAAAACCTTTATGCCCAAAATTTTCAACCCTTCAAATATAAAACAATCGATGATTTAAGAAACGAATTTAGGAAATTAGAATTAGATATACCCATCGATCAAGATTGTGAAATACTAAAAGATAGTATTAAAATAGGGAACTTTCTCGTGCCTAATCGTTTGGCTGTTCAGCCCATGGAAGGGTATGATGCAGATTCTGAGGGAAGTCCCGGGGATTTAACATTAAGAAGGTATGAACGTTATGCGAAGGGGGGCGCAGGCATAATATGGTTTGAAGCCACGGCTATATCTCCTGAAGGAAAATCGAATCAACATCAATTATATCTTTCAGAAAAGAATGTAGGGAAATTTAAGTCCCTTGTTTCAACAATAAAAAGTCACTGTGTTGAAACATCTAAAGAATTAGGGTATAAAGGTAATTCGATTTTAATTTTACAATTAAACCATTCTGGTAGATATAGCAAGAAAAATGGTCATAAATTTCCAATAAAAGCGTATCAAAATCCTGTCCTTGATAAAGCAATGGGTGTTTCTCAAGAAGATGGGATCTTGCTCTCTGATGAGAATTTAAAAGCCCTTGAAGATCTTTGGGTAGAAAAGGCAATCTTGGCCATAGAAGCGGGGTTCGATGGAGTAGATATTAAAGCTTGTCATGGATATTTGATTAGTGAGCTTATTTCCTCGAAATCTCGCTTGAATTCAGAATATGGGGGGTCAAGTTTAAAAAATAGAACGAAATTTTTCTTCAATATAATCTCAAAACTTTTTAAGAAATTAAGTAATAAGGATAAGTTTTTAATTACCAGCCGACTTGGAGTGTATGATGAAAATCCTTATCCTAATGGATTTGGCGTGGAGTATAATGAAGATCATGCTTTAACCAACACCGTGGATTTATCAGAACCAGTGGAGATCATAAAAGAACTTAATTCCTTAGGCGTGAAATTAATAAATATAACAGCGGGAAATCCATATTATAAACCATATTTAACCAGACCTTTTAACACTCCAGTTAGCGGGGGAGAGTATCCCTCTGAACATCCTTTATATGGGGTTGGAAGAATTATTAAATTAGCTTCCATGATTAAGACTAATGCCCCAAAAAGCATGGTGGTATTAGGATCGGGATATTCTTATCTTCGACATTATGGTCCCTTGATTTGTGCTGGACTCATTCGAGAAAACAAGATTGATATCTGCGGATTTGGGAGAATGTCTATTGCCAATCCCTATTACCCCAGGCAAATCTTTCAAGAAGGAGGAATAGATAAAAAATTGACTTGCATTGGTTGTTCAAAATGTACCGCTCTAATGAGAAAAGGATTGAACACGGGCTGCGTGATTCGAGATGATTATTATAAAAATAGATATCGAGGCATGAAAGAGTTATAAGATTTACTGATAAATTTTGCCGTTTTCATAATCTTTCCAAGTGTTTTCAAACCAAGTGGAAACTTTGGGAATTTCCCTCACCTTATTCCATCCAAGAGTCATTGAAACTGGTTGCTTAGAATCACCTTTACTTTCTTTCAATTGGATTGTTAGGATCTGGTCACTCAAATTTCTATTACTTTGTATAAAATTATATTTTTGTAATTTTCCAGGAAGAATTACCCTTTTTTCCTCATACAAAGGATTCAATGTATCCCGTATAATGATACAGGAGCCCCTACTATTCCCGAATGAATGATGATATTCTTTTATGGAATTTAAAATAAAATATTGCATTAATAAGGAGTCTTTTAATTTAAAATAAGGAATGATATTTTTATTGGTTTCAATATCGACCATCGAGTTCAAGTGAATTATAGTAGAGAAAAGATGGTTTAATTCTTGTTCCAATCCTTTATATGGTCTAATAATCCCACCAAATTTAGCCATTCTATTCCTCATTTGATCAATATAATTCTCAAGAGACTGCTTTTTTTTACCAATGATTTTAAGATCCTTGTTATCGAATGAATTATTATTATTAAATAAGGGAAGTAATTCGGAAAGAAGTGTTTTTAATTCATTTGATGCAATAAATTCAAATTTATGTGAATCAGTTGTCGAATAAACATGAAAATTTCCTATCTTTTGAGCAGCTCTCAATCCTCCTACTTGCCCCGCATTTAGAGCACTTCCTCCGGGCCTATGAATTCCATGACTTCCGTTCACTTCTCCTATAGCAAACAAATTTTTAACGGATATTGATTCCCACCAAAGATCACAAGCAATACCTCCATTAAGATGCTGATTGCAAACTGCAATTTGGAGCTTATCTTTCTTTAAATCAATATTGTGACTTAAATAAAGTTGGTACGCTCGCTCGTTTAGTTTTAAAAGACGTTTAATGGGGGAATCCTCCATTGCATCAGAACGAGATAAGTAGGTTTTAGCAACGAGATCCAAATAATTCATGTCAAAACCATTAGGATTTATAGTATAATCTAAATAAACTCGTCGGTTTAAATCTTCTGTTTCATGATATACAGCCAAATCAATTAAAGAGGAGCCATGTTGTTCAATTCTCTCAGAATTAAAGGGCCATTGATATCCTTTTAAAAATATTGCCTTGGAGAGTAATTCAAAAGTTGGAAAATATTGTTCAAGGAATTCATTCTCCTCATCATTTTCATCAATAGAAACGTAGCGAGGAATTACTTGTTGATAAGATCCCGAAACGTTCCACCGAAAATCAATTGAAGCCAAGCCAAATTGGGATTCTGTTAAATTTTGAAGCATTGCCCCCGCTTCTATTGCTAATCCCGTCGAACCCCATTGAGAGAGGGGATAAACTGAATTTTTATATATGCCCGCGGGACCTCCCGTGGCTAATATGATGTTCTGAGCTTGATAAATTCTAATGCATTCTAATAAATTTTCAAGATCCTTATAATCAGCTAATTCATCTAGTTTAACACATAATAATCCAATGGCTTGAGATTTTTCGAAAGTTCTATCAAGTAATATTCGGATAGCAAATAGACCGTCATGAATGGGAATATTTTTACCTTTAACCTCTTTTAATAAACATTCGCACATTTCGCGTGAGGTTAAAGGCCCTATTGAAGTGGCTCTTTGTCGGGGATCATTATCTGTTTTATATCCTACGTATCCTCCAAATCGATCGTGAGGAAAAGGAACGCCAAGCTGAACTAAATGAAAAAACTCTCTCAAAGAATTAGTTGCTTCCACCAGTGCAATATCTCCATGCATCGCCCCGCCCTGATATAATTCATTCGCCATTGATATGGGTGAATCTAATTCTTCACCAAGGATCGATAATTTATAATAAGTTTGCTTATCGGAGCCCGTATTGAAGGATGTCCCTCCTCCTAATTTATCGGTAAGAATTAGGATTTCCGATCTCTCCACCCCTTCATCTAAAAGGTGAAGTGAACAGTTTAATCCTGCGGCTCCAGAACCTATAATCAATGAATTACAAGAAATTATATTTTCTTTCCTTAATTTGAGATTTCCCAGATCCATATAGCGTCACTTCTTTTAGAGATGTTGGAGATGGAATCCCCCATCAATATGGATCACCTCTCCCGTGGAATAAGGAATGTTTCCTTCTACGATGGCTTTTACTGCTCTTGCTACATCTTCAGGTAATCCCCATCTCTTTAAGGGGGTAATACCCTCTTCGAATAATTTGTCGTATTTTTCTCTTACCGGTTCTGTCATGGATGTTTTAATTATTCCTGGTTGAATTTCATATACCGGTATTTGATATTCTGCCAGTCTTATTGCGAACAATTTTGTCATCATGCTTAAACCAGCTTTTGAAACACAATATTCTCCTCGATTGGAAGAGGCGGCATAACTTGATAAGGAAGAAATGTTTATGATATAAGGAGAATATTCCTCTTGTTTTTCTTTCTTTTTTTCAATCATCCACCTTGCAATTTGTTGAGTTAGAAAGTATGGTCCTTGGAGGTTAATTCGCAACACTCGTTCGAATTCTTGCTCTGAAGCTTCTAGAAGATCTTTACGCTCTCTGGGGGCTACGCCCGCATTGTTGACCAAAACATCAAGCTGATCAAACCTTCCTTTAAGAGTTGAAATCATATTATTCCGTTCTTGAGGATTGCTAATATCCGCTTTTATAAAAGAATAATTTTCTTGATCAGAATTATATATTTCTTTTAAACGATTCTTGTCCTCCTCGGGTAATTTCGTAGTAGAAGCACCATTAAAAATAACATGATATCCCAACTCGGCAAGTTCAAAAGCAATTGCTTTTCCAATACCTCGAGTAGATCCTGTAACTAGCGCATTTTTACTTGCCATATTAAATCATTTTGAAGAAAATTTTAGGAGATAGAAGAAAATTTTTATACAAAAAAGGAATTTGAAGTTTATTTAAGCTTAATTGGCTGAGCCGTCTTCCATAAATAGCTGAAATAATAATTAGCTGCTGGGGCAAATGCAATGTAATCCGCTAAAATCCCAAAATATGACATTTTTTCAAAAAATTTCTGTGAAAGGATGATGAATGCGTCTTCCCCCTCATCTATTACGATTGATTCTCCAAAGATTTGGTCTCTCACGCGAATCTCACATAAAGTATCATATTTTGTGAGGAGGGCTTTTTTTTCTTTGTCTTGAAGTGCAGTCTCTTCCACCAATAATTTTAAATCCGTACAGCCACGAGCTCTAGCTTTTTCGACGTCCTTATAAAAAATATCTAAAAATTCGAAATCAGTTGCAACAATATAAATTGAGGTCTTTGCGATATTTATTAAAGTCAAGACTTTATTCAAGCATACATCTCTTCCTCGATGGACATACAGTGAAATCTTGATGGGGGTATCATGTGATTGATAAATGGGAGATAAAGAATGAATGATACTATTAGAATGATTATCAAACATGTCGTTATATTGTTTCTTAGCAATGATCAAGGCTTCATCCGGACTTTTTGCGAAATATCTTGAAGGTCGAGAATCTTCCTTGATGATCCATTGTTTTTCCTTTTCTAATTGCGTTAATATATTATATATTCGGGAATAAGGGACCCCAGAGGATTCTGATAATTCCCTCGCATCCATTGGACCCTTGCTTATTAAGGTCAGGTAAATGGATATTTCATAATCCGTGAGACCAATTTGTTTTAATGATTCCTTAACAGTATCGGGGATTTCCTTGCTCAATTCCGTGTTCACCTTTAAAAAAATTTTTGTGATATAAATTTATAATGTACTATATTAGTATAATAATTTTAAGCAATAAATAAATAAAACCTATAACATGAATTTTAAATTTTACGTGAATTAATTATTATTTTATTTAACTTCTCTCTTCAACTTATCTTTCTCCTCAAAATTGTGATATAAAAAATGATAAGAAAAAAAACAATTGAATTTACTAAAACTTTCCAAAATATTTAAAAATATTTATCAATGAAGTGCTTTCTATAAGGTTCTGGGTCATCTCCATTGCGTAAAAAGTAGCTTTCGCATTGATCATATAGTTTTAACATATCATCATACATTTTTTTATATTGAAGGCGGGGAATGATAGACTTACTAAGATGCGGTTCTAAAAATCTCTTCACAATTGACTCCCAACTTTTTTTTTGATTATTAAACTGAGTATATGAATATATACTCCTGAGAGCCGCACCTAATGCTGCTGAATTCGTGAATTCAAACATATATATCTTTACACCAAAAACATCAGCTAAGACTTGAATTATTTCCTCGTTCACTGAGGCACCTCCTGTAACATAAATTTCAATAGGACGTTCTTGAATCCATTGGGAATGTAATCTCATGGATAAGAATTGGGCTTCAATAATTCCTCGGACATTTCCTTCTTTATCAGTTTGATCAAATCCAAAACGCTTAATTTGAGGATTTAAAACAAGAGGTACAATTTCAGGTAAGTAATAAGGCAACATGATTTTTCCACGATTTCCCGGGGGGGTTTTCATTAAAATGTTTGAAAATTCTTTCCAAGTTAATCCCCAGGATTCTTTTAGATGCTCTCGGGTTAAAGATCCGTTCTTAAAGCATATCAAACTCATGTAATCACCTGTAGGAGCCCCAAATACATGTCCTTCTCCTTTCACATCTAAATAAAGATTCTTTAAATAACTAAAATATGTATCACTTGTTCCCAAACTAATCCCTGCTTTTCCTTTATTTATTAATCCAATTCCTATTAAGCTATTGGGATTATCCCCGGACCAAGCAATTATTAAAGTTTCCGGGTTAAATCCATGTCTCTTTACATGATAGGGAGAGATTTTTCCAATTACTTCTTGCGCACCACATAAATTTGGTAGTTTGGTTTTCAAATTGGGCGCTGTTGCATTTAACGCCTTATCGTCCCATTCTTTAGTGTGAATGTTCATCAAGTTCATTCCCGATCCATCACAATGGTCGATTGGTGCATTTTTTCCAATCAAAAGCGATGCCATGAAGGAACTGACAAGGTGAATTATAAAGGTATCCCTATAGTTATCAGGGTCTTCTTGAAAAAACTTCCGTATTTGAGGCCCTGAAAACCTTTCGTAGGTATTTGACCCTGTTATTTGAATTGTGGTTTCCATTCCACCCAATGATTGTCGAATTTCCTCGCATTGCGAGGAAGTACTCGAATCCATCCAAATAGGACTTGTCTTCCTCGAGAAACAATGTTTTAATTGAGAGGTTAAGGAAAGATCTGGATTTAAATTTAATAGAATTTCCTCAAAAGATCGATTTAGATATACTGTACCATGTTGTTGAGCGGAACCCGAAATGGCTTTTATGTTATCAAGTTCAATTCCTTTTTTCCGAATATTTTCAAATATGAGTTCCAAGGCTTCCACCCACATGAGGGGATTGGAATGAATCGTCTTATCATTAAAGGATATAACTCCATTTTTGGTGTGATATTGAGGGAGGGCGTTATCAAAGTTTAAAGAGTACATGAATATTATTGAATTGGACTTTTCCTCGATGATGAGAGCCGTTATTCCTTGGGTGGAGCAATCTAAGCCCAAAAATAAATCTTTCATTTTTTTATTTTTATAAAGATATTTAATTTTTATAGAATTACTACAATAAATTATTTTTTTTTAATCATTCATTTTATTTTTTTCGATAAAAATGTTGAAATTTAAAATTAGTTTTTAATTTTTTAACATGGTTTAAAAAATTTTAATTAGTAATTCTCACATTTTATATTATATAATAAATGATTTTAAACATTGAGAATATAAAATTGCATTTTGATTAAAAATAATTAATTTAAAAAAGTTTGTAGATTGAAATGATGGACGTAATAGATCTTAAGATCTTGGAAGAATTAAAAAATAATAGTCGAGTTTCATTCAATGAAATCAGTCAAAGAGTGGGAAAAACTGAAGCTACTGTAAGGAGAAGGGTTAAAAAGTTAATGGATGATGGGGTGATTAAGAAATTTACGATTGATTACTCTGTAAACAGTAAGCCAAAAACGCGAGCTACGGTTAAGATCGAACCTGATTTTAAGGAGATAAAGAGAATCTTGAATGAGCTAAGGCAAGTCGAAGAAGTAACAGATATATGGCGACTTTCAGGGGACTGCGGATTATTTTTAAAAGTAGAGATTCCCTCTATTGAAGAATTCAATCCTTTAATTGAAAATAAGATATCACGAATTGAAGGTATTAAAATAATAGAAACGTGCTTCATTACAGATATCATAAAGTAAATCTTGAAATTCTTGAACGGCTAAAAAGAGGTGTGTTTCATTCATCCATCTCTTATATTTTTTATCAGATCCTTTTTTGAAAAATTTTAAACTATTTATAGATTTGAGAAATGAATAATTTACTTTATTTAAGTTTATACACTTTGATAATTATCTTAATTACGAAGTTTTATCCATTTTAAAATGAGCTATAAATTCACTAGGGAAGAACTTGAAAAACTGCTTGTTGATTATAATAAAATTGCCCTAAAAGATTACGAATTACCCCCGAAAGCTTACATTTGGGATGAAACTTTAAGGGATGGGGAACAAAGCCCCACGGTGTACCTTACCCTAGATGAAAAAATACATTTAGCGAAATTAATGGATGAAATTGGGGTAAAATTGATTGCCGTTGGCTTTCCAGCCGTATCTGAATCGGAGAAGAAAATTGTTAAGACTATTGTCAATGAAAATTGTAAGAAGGCAACTATATTAGGGGTGGCGAGACCAAAGAAAAGCGATATTGATGCCTGTATTGATGCAGATCTCCAAGAGATAGTAATATTCATGCCTATTTCACCCATCTTCATGAAAACATTAAAATTGAGAGAAGAAGATGAATTACATCAAATTCAAGAGGCACTACATTATGCCAAAGATAATGGATTTAAAGTAAATTGGGTATCCGAAGATGGAACACGGGCAGAATTTGAACATTTAAAAAACGTGTTTCAGACGGCCATAAAATCCGGAGCTGAAAGAGTTGTACTAGGGGACACGGTTGGAGTATTAACTCCCGTTTCTACTTCATATTTAATAAGAAGAATTAAAAAGGAAGTCTTAGAACCTCTTAAACAAGACATTCCCATGGGAATACACACGCATAATGATTTCGGACTTGCTACTGCTAATACTATAATGGGCGTATTCGACGGATGTCTCTATCCCCATACCTGCATAAATGGTTATGGTGAAAGAGCAGGTAATGCTGCCTTGGAAGAGGTGGCTACAATACTGGAAAGAATGGGCATTGATACAGGGATAAATTTGAAAAAATTACCTGAACTTAGCGAGACGTGTGAAAAATATTTTTGCCAGCCACTCTCCCCTTACAAGCCAATTGTAGGAGAAAATGCTTTTTCTCATGAAAGCGGTCTGCATATTGCGGCTATTTTAGCACATCCCTTAACATATGAGCCAATCAACCCGCACATGGTTGGAAGACGAAGAAAATTCTATTTAGGAAAGTTTTCTGGTTCAAAATCAATTTTATATGCAATTAAGAATAAAATTGAAGTACTAGATTTAAACCTTCCCGATGAAGTCATCAAAAAGATTGTAAATGAAGTAAAAACGAAACATGAAACCACTTCCAAGGAAGAGCTAAGAAAATCATTCGCAATCATTAAAGAGGAAATGAAAAAAATAACTAAAGGAGTAAGCGATAAGGATTTCTTTGACATACTTTATAAATATGCACAAAACTACTTGCCTGAAGACCTTAAAAAGAAACAAGAGATATCAAAAATAGAGAATTAAAAAAGTTAGAGGTCTTCGAGAAACTTGTCGATTTCCTTGATTCTTTTATTCAATTTCTTTAGATCTTCTTTAAGATCTTCAGATTGACTTTTATATGATTCTTCTTCTAACTTTTCCGATTCAAACTTTTTTTGGATGAAATCCATGAGATAAGTAATGGAGTTTTTGCGGTTCTCTAAATTCTTTTTTTCCTCTTGCAGCTCTTCCCTTGTTAATTTTTCATCCCCTGTCTTTCCCGCATCTTTCTGGAGTTCTTCTACGGTCCTTTCAGTTTCCTCATTCATTGCATCCCCTTTCTTTTTAATCTCACTAAGAATGCCTTTATCCTTAATTATAGCTTTTTTTTCTAGATCTGAGACTATTGATTGGATGATATCCTCTTGGTTGACTGAACCTTCTTGGATTGGAGAAAGCTCTTGTTGAGTTTGTTGAAGGGTATCTTGAGAGCTGGTTGTTCCAGGAGGAACGCAAATGCGTGTTTTTTGCAATTCTGCAATTTCATCTTCCGATGCAACCGCAATTTTAAGTAATTTAGTAATTACTTTTTGAATCTTATCGATTTGTTTTGAAAAAGTATATAGTAGGTCAATTAATTCACTTTTTGATGATATCTTGATATCAAAATCAATGTTCATTTCATGATGTGCTCCGGAATTGGGTTCGGTGGATTCAAATTCATTCGTAGTTGAATCAAGCACTGTTTGAATAGCTTCCGCACTTAAATCACGTTCGATAAGCTCAGGAGATTCGACTAATCCTTTTGATTTTAATTCTTGCCGCGCGTCTGATACCAACCAATTGAAAACATTTAAAGCTAATTGGGAATGGTCTTCGTAATCAAAACCCCCACCAATGTCATTTCTAAACATTTCATAACTACCAATCGCACAAACCTTACCTTTTTCAGGTTGCGCAACGCATATTAATGGACAAGAAAAAGGTTCTGATGTTTCATTAGAATAAGTAATTGAAAAAGCAGTCCCAATAATTGTTAAAGAACACCCTGCTCGATAACATAACGAAGAAATTCCCTCTGAAACAGGATGTGGAGGTCTAAAATTATGGATAATGGGAAGATTTTCAAACCCTAAATTATTTGTCGCATCTAATACCTGATCATTTTCAAATGCTATACCAAATCTTTCGCTTAATTCCGATAAATTACTATTTCGTCCCTTATCTCCTCCCGCATGAGATAATAATAATAATCCCCCTCCGTCTTCCAAGACCCACCTTTCAATACTGCTTATTTCTTGTCGAGATAATTTAGAAAAATCGGGACAAGCTAGAACGAAAATATCGAAGGATCGTAAGTTTTCATAAGTTAAGGGATCTAAGAAATTATAACCAACAAAATTATTATTATTTAAAGTATCTCTTAAGGTAGAATAATTTTCATTAATTTTACCTCTATCTTTATGATTACCATCAAAAGCTACGTAAATTTTCTCTGAATCTTCTTTGTCTGGCATGTTATTACCTTTTTTAAATTAATTAATATTAGAATTGATACTTTTTACGCTGAAACTAATATATGAATCATATTTATTATTTTTTTCATTTAATTTTAATTATTCTATAGAATGAAAAACCAATTAATTTCAAAATTTTTTAATATTGACTTTTATCTCCTATAATTAAGTAATTTTTCGAGATATTTTCAATTTTCACATTACTTCCAATGATGGATTTTTCCGAAATCATATTTTTTAAGAATGTATTTCTCTCAATGAGACAATCGTTCAGTATTGAGTTTTCTATGATTGAATTATCTCCTACAGATACATTCGGACCAACCACTGAATTTATGATTCTGGTATTTTTCCCAATATAAATTGGATTTTTCAAAAAAGATCTTTCGATAGTAATATTTAATCGTTCAAAATCCTCTTTTTTACTGCCATTTTGTTCTAATAAATATCTATTTCCCTTCAATAACTCTGAAGGACGTCCAAAATCCAAAATCCCTTGTTTTAGAAGAACTGCGGCAATTTTAAACCCCTGATCAACCAAATCTTGTAGACTTTCTGTCATGTAAATCTCACCAGAGTTTTCATTTCTTTGATTCAAATAGACCTCAAGATTTTTAAATAAAGCCCGCGTAGCTGTATTTGAAAAAGCATATATTCCTGCGATAGCTAAATCTGAAATAAATTCTTTGGGTTTTTCGATTAATCTTTTTATCATCCCGTTCTCATCAATCTCTACAACTCCATAAGAACTGGCATTTTCTTTAGGCACTTTCATCACTGTAATAATTCCATCCACCTCTGACCCAAAATATTTATACATGATGTAAGAATATTCATCTAGAGGTATCATATCTCCCAAAAAAATGAGTGCCCCCTCCCTCTTGTCTTGTTCGGCATTTTCAATAATTTCATCTTCGAATCGGTCATGAGCCAAGTAAATTGCTTGTCCCAAACCCCAATAATATGGAATATTATCAAGATATCCCCGGGGTATTTGCTCAATAAATGTAAGTTTAAACCTATTTTGATAGTGCTTTTTCACATAATTCATAATTTGTCGTTTTTTATAACCCACGATCAAGATTAATTCCGTATTCGAATCGAAGGTATTGGTGAATTTTTCTAAAATATGGTCTAAAACGGTTTTACCTGCCACGCTTATGAATGCCTTGGGTTTGCTAAAGGTGAAAGGTCTGAGACGGCTTCCAATTCCAGCAATAGGTCCAATTATTTTCATAATTTATGAGAACTTCTTGAATTTTGTTTCAATAGTGATATTTAGTTAAAAATTACACTATCAATAATATTTACTCTTATCTTCATCGAAGATTCTTTGAAGGTATGCAAAGAGTAAATCCAACCCATTTTCCTCCTTAATAGAACAAGGAGTTAATTCTGAGGTCGATCCTAATTGGACAAACACATCTGAAAGCAGCATGGATAATTCCCTGATCAATCCCATTTCTCTCTCGCTCGTATATTCCTCCAATGCCACAAAATCCGTGCTCCAATTTATAATCATATCAATTTGATCCTCATCTAATAAATCGATCTTGGAAAGGATATTAATTTGAGGAATTTTCTGGAAGCGAAACTGCACGGAAGCTGCCAGTAAAAGCGTGGAAATGAAGCCATTGGGTCTAAGCACCAAGTTTGAATCAAATAGAAAGGATACCGATCTTTGAATATCTCCAAAACCTAATGAACTTGCTATTAAGGGCCCCGTATCTCGGAAGGCAAATAATTCTAATTGCCCGGCAGTATCCACTAAAATCCAATCGGGATTAAACTCATCAATCTCTTCTTTAAGATCATCTAAATAGTTTACCATGAGATCTGAGGAAAGGATCATGGCACCATTAGGTCCCAAGCCATACTCTTCCATTACTTCTCTTAAAACGATGAAATCTCTAATATCTATATCAGGATCATAAGGTAATATTTCTGCACCAGGATCTAAATTCAAGGTGATTGCAGAAATTTCCGGGTCCCGATTGATCAAATAATTCTTTAAAGCACCCGTGAGGGTGGATTTGCCTGACCCTGCAGTTCCAATAAAATAATTTAATAAAATAACATTCGACCTCAAAAATTGATTTCAAATTAAATCGATTTAATGAATGCTTAAAATAATCTTTAATTAAAAAGATTAAGTACTTTTTTCATCTGAATTACTCAATCGCGATAAATAATAGATGGGTTTTCCGATGGTTTTTTCAAAAATCTCTATTTCTTCCCGGGATTCTTTACCTAAATATCCATCCACATCAAGTACTAAAATGGCATCTTGATAATGCAATTTTTTTAAAGCAATTTGCTGTAATTCTAACCACTCTTTATTAGAAAAAGCTTCTTTGTTTAATAATCCGTCCACGGAACATATTGAGACCAGTTTATGGTACAATATTTGCAATATTGTCTCAATTTCTATAAAATATTCCTTTGCCTTGGTAATAGAACCAACGAGATAAATTTTCTCTTCCTTAATATGGGAAAAATCAACCTTTTCATATTTTTGTAGTAAAGTTTTATTTAATCGTATCCTTTCCATAATATTTATTAATATTACATTCTATTTATTCTGAAATGAAATTGGATCACGTATATCTGAGAGATAATAAAGAATTGTTATCAGAATTCGAATCAGAGAAAATTGACTTGATATACATTGATCCTCCCTTCTTTTCTCAAGTTGATTATGATGAATTTAACGATAAATGGAATTCTATCGCTGCTTACCTTAAATTTATGGGATCGCGCATTAAAGAAATGCATCGCGTGCTAAAGAAAACGGGGAGCTTCTACTTGCATTGCGATCAGAATGCCCTTTTTGAACTTAAGTTGTTATGTGATGAAATATTTGGAAAAGAAAATTTTCGAAGGGATATTATTTGGAACGTGGGCAGTATATCCGGCTTTAAAAGTCAAGTGAAAGGATGGATTCGCCAACATGATACAATTCTATTTTATACTAAATCCAATGAATATACTTTTAATAAACAATATTTGCCCTATCGTAAAGAATATGTGAAAAAGATGTTTAGATATCGAGATCTAGATGGTAGGTTATACAGAAAAAGAAGGGGAGGAAAGCAATATTTAGATGAAAATCCCGGAACACCCTTAGGAGATACATGGAACGATATTTACTCTTTTCAGACAACCACACGGTCTAGAGAATATCATGGATACCCCACGCAGAAACCTGTAAAATTAGTAGAGAGGATAATTTCAGCTTCTTCAAATGCGGGAGATTTAATTTCGGATTTTTTTTGTGGCTCGGGATCTACCTTAGTAGCCGCAAAAAATTTGCAAAGAAATTATATCGGTTGCGATATCAACCCAAAAGCAGTTGAGATATGCCAGAAAAGATTAAATTCTATATAATTTCAAATAAATGGTATTTTATTAAGTTATTTAGCTTAAATAATTAAAATATTTAGAGCAATATTAAATAATAATTAAGTTTCATCAAGCTCGGGAACAATAATCTCTTTTTCCAATAAAGATTCAATTGCTTCGATTACGATATCTTCATTTTTTTCTGCAATCAATTCAAGAATAATTTCTAATTTAAATTGTGGGTGTTCTTTACTATAGGACTTCAAGATGTTCATGATTCTCAGTTCCATGGTCGATAATTCAGGAGTTAATTTTTGTAGCTGAATTTGATTTTTATTGAGCGAAAAGAATCCTTTATAATAGAGATCAAGATACTCATCTAAGAGGGGAGGTATTTTTTTCCTGAAAGGAATTAAATTTCCCTTAAATTTTTCTAATTCTTGTTGCAGATCCATGGAAATTTTCTCCGATAAAATTTTAATTTTGTCTTTTAATCGTTCAGAACTTTTTTCGTTAAGAATCATTACAGTTCTTAAATATTGATAATCATAGATTAAAGCATAAAAGTATTTAAAATCAATTTCCATCATGGTACGCTCAATATTAGTTTCATCTTTAACAGGCTGATGATCCGTATCCCTTTCCATAAGTTTTGTTCCGATAGCAATAATGGCTTGCACAAAGCCCGAAAAGATTTGAGGATCAGTATCTTTTAGGTATGAGTAAGTTTTATACTCGAGGGGAAGACCTGATGATTTATGCAGAAAAATTATGGACTGTATATTTCTCATGTCCTTGTAATTCTGAGTTTTAGACAATAATGCCATCTTCTTTCTTTCCGCTCTGGGTTTCAACACGTATTCTCTCGTGACCAAAACACCAAATGCCCCTAAAGCTGCTAATCCTCCACCGATAATGATCCATATCCAATAGGAAGGTAATTGTCTTTGGGAGATGGTTAATATAGTAGAATATTCTTTCGTTTTATATATGTTACTTGCTTTAATGATAATTAAAGTTAATTTATAATTTCCTTGAACGTTTTGTGGAAGATTTAGAAACAAAAAGTAGGTTCCATTCCCTACATTTGAAAAGGAGCCCACACCATAATCCCAAGAATAAGTGATATTTGCATCCTTGACGTACTTATTTTTACTATCTGTTATTTGCAAAGTGACATTAATTGATTCACCCATGTATGCTTGAACAGAATCTTTAAAATTAATAGGATTCACATTAAATTCAATTTGATTAACATCAATTTGAAAGGAAAAAATCGTGGTAGAATACCCAGCTTTTTGAAAATGAAGATAAAGATGATTGATTCCTAATGAAAAATTTTGGGTTGAAATAATTAATGACAATTCATACCAATTATCATCTTCTGCCTTTTCTAAAGCTACTTGTTCTTCTCCGTTAATTAAAAGGAATTGGGAT
>CAYLZE010000037.1:0-42954 GCA_964388035.1 uncultured archaeon | reverse complement strand
TCCGTGGTTCATAACGGAGAAATTACATCCTATGGGACTAACATGCGTTTCTTGGAATCTTTTGGATACAAGTGCACGCTATATACCGATACCGAAGTTATTGCCTATCTCTTTGATTTACTTACCAGAAAACACAAAATGCCCTTAACGATTGCCAGTTTAGCTTTAGCACCCCCACTTTTTGATGAGATAGAACAAATGAAAGAATCTTATCAAATTGCGTTGAAGAGCATTCGGGCAACGTATCGTTCTGCCATGCTTAATGGTCCCTTTTCCATCATCGTGGGACAAAA
The DNA here is from genome assembly GCA_964388035.1 of uncultured archaeon. Classification (GTDB taxonomy): domain Archaea; phylum Asgardarchaeota; class Lokiarchaeia; order Sigyniarchaeales; family SOKP01; genus JALGVJ01. The sequence goes on along the minus strand of CAYLZE010000037.1, from coordinate 42,661 downwards.
TAATCCCGTCCCCACGTTAATTGGACTCTCAGACAGGAAAAAGCTGCGTCCGCTTGTTGCGGGGATTTCAGAAGATGAAAATACTATCTTCATGAGCAGTGAAGAAGCTTCCTTTAAAAGACTGAATTTATTTGAAAACGAGGCATTTAAATTCAAAAAAATATGGCATCCGAGGAGTGGAACGGCGGTCATTGCAAAATTAGGAGAAGGTCTCTTAAGAGAAGGATCGGAAGATCCGTTTGAAAAAATTGAATTAACTGTTACGGGTGGAATGGAGGTTTAATAATGCCGTTAACTCATTTAATAGAATCCTATTTTAAGGTTGAGATTGATCGGGAGTCGTGCAAAAAATGTAAACGATGCACCAATCATTGCTCTTATGGAGCCCTTTCATTTAATGGAGAAAGGATCGTTGCAGATGATTCCAAGTGCGTGGCATGTCAACGATGCGTCGTGATGTGTCCGGGGAAAGCCATTAGAATCGTAAAGAACCCATCCTATTTACCCCCTCATGGCAATTATGATAGAAGAATTCGCAATATAATTTGGTCACAATCCGGAAATGGAGGGGTTTTATTAAGTGCGACGGGAAATGATCGTCCCATTCCTTCAATATTTGATGATTTATTATTAGATGCTTGTCAAGTCACGAATCCAAGTATTGATCCCTTGCGGGAAACTATCGAAACCAAGGTATTCTTTGGACGGAAGCCAAAACAAATCGAATTTTTGGAGGATCCAGACGATTCCAATAAGATTTCTTTAAAAACAGAATTCATGCCTAATTTTGAAATTGATATGCCCATAATGGTGGGACACATGAGCTTGGGTTCCATAAGCTATAATGCCTGCATGGCCATCTACCAAGCCGCTAAAGAGTTAAACATCTTGGCAGGATCAGGAGAAGGGGGCTTGCATCCGGATTTTTACGAATATGGTCAAAATATCATCACCGAGATAGCTTCTGGTCGATTTGGTGTTGATATAAATTATCTACAAAATGCTGCTGGGTTAGAGATTAAGATCGGACAAGGAGCAAAACCCGGACATGGTGGGCATTTACCTGGAGAAAAAGTAAATTCTTTAATTTCAGAGACACGCATGATCCCCAAAGGGAGCGATGCGTTATCACCTTACCCTCATCATGATATTTATTCAATAGAGGATTTAGCTCAATTAATCGCTGCTTTGAAGGAAGCTACTCGATATAAAGTTCCAATTGGAGTTAAAATTGCCGCAGTCCATAATTCGGCACCCATTGCCGTGGGAATCGTGCGGGGAGGCGCTGATTTTCTTACAATTGATGGCTTTAGAGGGGGGACAGGAGCCGCTCCCAGAATTATCAGGGATCATGCGGGAATTCCGATTGAATTAGCAATAGCGGCAGTGGATGAAAGATTGCGTAAAGAAAACTTGCGAGATGAGATAACATTGGTTGCAGGAGGTTCGATAAGATATTCTGCGGATTTAATAAAAGCAATAGCATTAGGGGCTGACGTGGGGATGGTTGGAATGCCCGTGTTGATTGCGATGGGATGCCGCGTGTGTCAACAGTGCTTCAGAGGTCTCTGTTCTTGGGGGATCGCCACTCAACAAGAGTATCTTGTCAAAAGATTAGATATCGATGTTGCTCGTAATAGGTTAATTAATCTATTTCATTCTTGGAATGAAGAATTGAAGGAAGTTCTCGGGGCAATGGGAATAGATTCAGTTGAATCCTTAAGATCAAATAGGGATCGCTTAAGATATATTGGCCCGAATCCTCATATTGCTGAAATTTTAGGAGTAAAACATGCAGGAGAGTGAGTTAAAAAAATGATGACAGAAAATAATCAAAAAATGGAATTGAAATCAAAAAATAATGAAGAAAAAATGATAGAAATTGATGCGGCTCCGAATGGAAATCCGCTTAATTATAAAGATTTAAATAAACTCATTCACGAGGCAATTTATCACGATTTTCGAACGATAATTCTAAATAAAGTATGCGGACAGAGATTTATTGGGGCCTCCTTGAAAGGAGATCATGAAATCATCATAAACGGATTACCAGGAAATGATTTGGGTATATTCATGGATGGTCCTAAAATTATCGTGAATGGAAATTGCGAGGATCAAGCAGGAAATACGATGAACGATGGTACTATCATCGTGCACGGAGATGCGGGGGATGTCATAGGATTATCAACTCGAGGCGGAAAAATCTTTATCAAGCAAGACGTGGGGTATAGAGTAGGCATTCATATCAAGGAATATAAGGATAAGTTTCCGATTATAGTTGTTGGTGGCACCGCTAAAGACTTTCTGGGAGAATACATGGCAGGAGGCTTGATCATCGTATTAGGACTAAAAATTCTTCAAAATGGAGAGGTGGTGGAAAGTGGAGATCCGATTTGTGGGAAGGAATTGGGAACGGGGATCCATAGAGGTAAGATTTTACTAAGAACTGATGAGGATTTAACTCCTAAATTAGGGATAGGTTCAAAATTATCTGACTTGCGTGCGGAGGAGATGGAAGAAATAAAACCTTACCTCAAAGAATTCTGCTCTGAATTTGGTTTAGAAGAAACCAAGCTTTTTAACAAACCGTTTAAGGTCATAAAACCAATATCAAAGAGACCATTCGGCGGAAATTATTGCGGCAATATTGTATGAATTAGGTCTTTATTTTTTTTAATAAATGCCGAAAAATCGAGCAAGTATTTCTTTTTTTTCATCATTAATGAGGTTGATATGACCGTTGCTGGACCAATCGAACTCGTACCTAATTTTAAATGTATTTTTTTTCATATTTATCAAATATTTTAAATTTGAGAGCAGGATTTTTTCGAAATTCTATATAAGCTTTTTATCTTTCTTTTTTAATTATCTTTTTTTCAGACTTTTGTCATGTATTATTTCTTGTACTATTAATAGGAAATTAAGTGAAATTATTTTGCAAATCAAAATAATCATTACTTGAATAAAAAAATATTTCATCTGAATAGATGTTCGTCATGTATTTAGAAATTTCTATAGGTTAACAAAATGAGTAATAAAAAATTGAAGGTCGTTTTGGGCCAAATAAATCCCATCGTGGCAGATGTACCTGGGAATGCAAGAAAAATCGGGGAAGTTATTAAAAAAAATCAGCAAGCTGATCTTATTATATTTCCCGAAATGAGTTTAGTAGGATATCCCCTCATGGATCACATTCATGACCCCTTGATTCAACAGCAAAATGAAAAGGCCATCCAAGAGATTATTAACTTGAACAGCAAGCCAGTTATTATTTTAGGTACATTCACGCAACCAACTGAAATCAGAAATAGTTTTCAACCTTTTTATAATTCTGCTATGGTTATAAGAGGAAATAAAGTTCTATATATTGAAAATAAGAGACTATTACCAAATTATGATATTTTTGACGAGCGAAGATATTTCTCATTCGATGATAAGTTCATGCCAGTTAGAATTAAAGAAATAAACGTGGGAATTCTAATTTGCGAAGATATTTGGGATAAGAATTATGAAATTAAAGTAGCACAGAATTTAGTGGATAATGGTGCAGAATTATTAACCGTGATTAACGCTTCTCCCTTCCATTATGGTAAATTCGAGATAAGGAAAGAATTAGTCTCGAAAAAAGCTAAGGAACTTTCGGTCCCTATTATATACGTGAACATGGTGGGGGGTCTTGATGAAATAGTCTATGATGGTCAGAGTTTTATTGTTAATCGAAAGGGAAATTTAGTATATAAAGCAAAAGCATTCGAAGAAGATAGTAGAATGATAGATGTAGATGTTGAAAACGAAATGTCATCATCGCAAGACATTCCTCCTTCAGATTGGAGAGAGGATGTGTTAAGAGCTTTATCATTAAATTTGCATGATTATTATCAGAAAAGTAATGTTTTTAATGGAGTAGTTTTAGGACTGAGCGGGGGAGTAGATTCCGCTTTCACGGCATATATTTGTGCCAGGGCCTTAGGACAGGAGAAAGTAAATTGCGTGATGATGCCCACGAGATTTACTTCCGACGAAAGCGTCACATTGGCTCGCCAACTCTGTGAAAATTTGAAAATTCATTACATCATTCATCCTATCGGCGAAATTTTTGATGGTTATGAAACATCTCTTGCAAGTGTATTGGGTAACTTAAAGTTCAATATAGCAGATGAGAATTTACAAGCTAGAATTCGTGCTACAATTCTCATGTATTACTCGAATAAGTTTAACTGGTTGTTGGTTTCAACCGGAAACAAGTCCGAGATTGGAGTGGGATATTGTACATTATATGGGGATACCTCGGGAGGAAAAAACATTCCTGGGGATCTCTTAAAAGTTCAAATTTATGATATTTGTAATTACATAAATAAAGACAAAGAAATAATTCCGAAAGGAATTATAAGTCGCCCTCCCACGGCTGAATTAAGAGAAAATCAGAAAGATAGCGATTCTCTTCCTCCTTATGAAACGTTAGATTCCGTTTTGGAGGAGATTATCGAACACGGAATAGGAAACGAGTTCGATAATTTAAAGCAGAAAGGGATTGATAAAGATACTATATTAAAAGTGAGGAAATTATACTTAAATTCGGAATATAAAAGACGTCAATTAGTTCAAACAATTAGAATTAGTCCCAGCGCCTTTGGAATAGGACGTCGATATCCCGTATTAAAACGGTTGGAATTTTAATATATTGAGCTTTTAAATGAAGTAATGAAACATGAAAGAACAAAAATATTATTTTAAATGTACCAATTGTAAGCGTATTATCAATGAGGAGGTTGAGGATATTATCGAATGCCCCGATTGCAAAAGTCCTCTTTCAATTGTCATGGATCGGGAAAGATTAAAGGAAAAAAAATCCAAAAATGATTTTTTTCAAACTAGGGTAACTTCCATGTGGGATTTTTTTGATTTTTTACCTCTTAAGGAACGGAAGAATATTATTTCATTAGGAGAGGGCAATACTCCTCTTCTCAAATCAGATAGACTTGCAAGAGAGTGCAACATTAAAAATCTAATGTTAAAATTAGAATTATTAAATCCCACCAGTTCATTTAAAGATCGTCAAATTTCCATGGGAATCAGTAAAGCACGGGAAATGCATAAAGAGTCGGTAATAACGATGAGCTCTGGAAACGTCGGTGCCTCCGTGGCAGCATATTCTGCTAATGCAGGAATTCCAAACATCATTCTCATTCCGTTTATAGCCCCAGAAAATAAGATTATCCAAATAAAAGCTTATGGGGGCAATGTTATTAAAATCAATTCCGACTCCACTAAATTCATATCTAACATTGTTAATGAGGCAAGTAAAGAATTTAACATGGCGAATTTGATAACTGCGGGAAATTTTAATCCTTTTATTAACAACGGGGCTAAAACAATCGCGTATGAAATTGCAATTCAAAGCATGCGTGCTAATAATTGTATTCCCGATGGTATCATAATTCCCGTGGGAGGATCGGGATTGTTAAGCGGCGTTTATGAAGGATTTAAAGAATTGATGGATTTAGGATTCATAAACTTAATTCCTAAACTATTTGCAGTTCAACCAGAAGGATGTGCTCCTTTTGTTAAAGCTATTAAGGAGAATTTAACCCCAGGGTATTTATTTAACCATCCTTGGAAAGAAATAAAGACGATCTCGACAGCTCTAGCTGACGACATTCCATTAGATTGTTATACAGGAATTCCAGCAATTAAAGAGTCCCAGGGAGATGCTATTTCAGTTTCAGATCATGAAACATTAATAGCTTGTCGAAAATTAAGCACTTTGGAAGGCATTTGGGCAGAGCCTTCAAGCTGTACGACTATAGCAGCTCTTTCCAAATTATTAGAAAACCGTGTTATTAAAAGCGATGAGTGGATAGCATGTTTAATAACAGGTTCGGGATTTAAAGATATCCAATCATATCAACCACTTCTGGAGGAAACTCGAGTTGCCAATCCTGATTTTGATTGGAAGTCGCTTTTCGGAGAACTGTTAAAAAAGTGATTTTTTCCCTTACTTTGGAGAAGGTGTGATGATAGTCATGTAACCTTAGTTACACTTTGTACTTATTGCCAGAAATAAATTTTAATTTAATGATAAATACTCCATAATCACTCTCTTTATTAATCCCATAATTAATTTTATAAATGTAATAAGAAATAATTAGCTTAGAATTTTAAAATGAGCAATTTATCATGTTAAAGATAGTAAAAGATGATTCGGACCATGTAGTAATTTCAAATGATTTCATTTCATTAGCCGTGTTTAAACGGGGGTCGAAGAAAGGTACCTATCAATTCTCAAGTAATAAGAAAGACCCGAATGTGAGTACATGTAAATTAGAAAATTGTTATCTTCAAATAACTTGCTTTTCAGGGGAATCGGAGGAATTGATTGAGGTAAGCTCCAAAAAGTACTCTTATACCAGTCGTGTTGAAACTAATCAAGATGATATTGGAAAGAATATACTAATAGATCTTTCAGTTAATGAAGATTCGAAGATGGATCTTAGCTTCTCTATCCGGTTTCGCATGTATGAAAAAAAGGAGTTTATTCTGGTTCAATTGACAGACATCATTGATAATTCAAGCGTGCCTCTAAAAATCCATAGCATCTCACCTCTTACGATAAAAGAGGATGAATTGTATATGGCAAAAAGCAGCACTCCAAGCAAGTTAGACAAAATATCATGGTTCAAACACGGCTGGCAGAGCTGGAGTAATTGTAAAATGTTATTCGGGAATGAAAGAGATAGCATGGGCTCGACAATAGATTTATTTTTCTTACTATTAGATAATCAAGATTATAAAATTAAGGGAAGATTTTACAGTGAATACTGCACTATAATTACCGATTTAGAGTCAATGAATTCTCTGGTAATAGGATTTACTACCCTCAAGGACCAATTTTCCCGAATCATGTTGGATTATGAAAATTATAATACTATGACCCTCTTAACGGCATTTGGATGCATGGATGGAGTCACTTTTACGGAAAGTACGATCAACTCTTCTGAAGAACTTTTTATTTGTTTTAAAACCAATGGCGCGGGATATTATGGATTACAAGAATATGCAGATGTTGTTAAATCGAGAAATAAAATCGCTCTTCCAAGGGTACCTGTGGGTTGGTGCAGCTGGTATTATTACTATACTAACATTTCTGAAGCGGAAATGGTCAAGAACTTGGAGTTTTTTAAAAATCATGCAGATCTCCTTCCAATCGATTTCTTTCAATTGGATGATGGATATTTCACCCAAATTGGAGATTATAACACCATTAATTCCAAATTTCCGAGGGGTTTAAGGTGGTTGTTTGAAGAGATGCGTAAATCGGGGGTCAAGACCGGAATCTGGTCGGCTCCATTCATAGCCGAGCGAAGAGCACAACTATTTAAAAACCACAGAGATTGGTTTCTAACTGATAAAAAGAACGATAAGCTCATAAGAGTGTTGTATAATTGGGGCGCTCACGAATTTGGATTTGATATAACGAGAAAAGAGGTTTTGGATTATTTAACAAGTTTTTATGAAGATCAATTATATCTTTACGAGCGCAACCCTTCTGAAAACGTTCCTCCCTTGCTAGATTTCGCGAAAATCGATTTTTTATATGCTCCTTGTCCAATAAACTCAAATTATTCTAATAGAATATTAACTCGCGCTCAAGCATTCCATAATGGTATAAAAATCATAAGAGAAACACTTTCAAAAAATGTATTTCTCTTAGGATGCGGAGCTCCTTTAGGTCCTTGCGTGGGATTAGTAGATGCAATGCGAATTGGCCAAGATACAGGGCCAAGTTGGAGTACTCCAAAAGTGGATGCAATGGAAGATTTTCCGGAGCAATGCTTGAAATCAGGGATGATAAATGTATTATTTCGCTCCTTCATGCATAATCGATTCTGGATTAATGATACCGATTGTTTAATGATCAGAAGAACCAATACCGATTTGAATCTTGATGAGATTCGGCTTCAAATGACTATTTTTGGCCTTTCAGGAGGACTATTACTGGTTTCAGATGATATGTCAATCCTATCAGAAGAGGAAATCTCCGATCTTCAATTGATGATTCCACCTTATAATTCTCCTCATCATAACGCTCTTCCCGTTGACATTTTATATTCAAGATTACCAAGTATTTATGCTTTAGAAACGAATGAGCCCATAGGGAAGAGATATTTGGTCTGCATTATTAATTGGGAAGATGAAGTGAAAAATATTGCCTTTAAACCTTTAGATTCATTGCCATTGATGCCAAATACCGAACAAAGCTATTACATTTTTGATTTTTGGGAGGGAATGTTTAAAGGTGAATTTAAGAGGGAAGAGCAAATCATATTCCAAAATGTCAAACCACACTCGTGTAAGTATTTAGCTATCATCCCTGTTAATGAAGTAATAAAGAAAACTCCCATCTTCCTTTCTTCCAATCTGCACATATCTCAAGGCTGTTATGAGATTAAACGATATCAATATGATGAAAATCAGAAGGTATTAGATATTAGTTTGAACTTGCCTGGAAAGAGACAAGGATATCTTTATCTTAAATTGCCTGATAATATCTCTATCTCGAGCCATGAAGATAATTTTATCTTGATACACAAGAAGGAAAATATATGGCAACTCAATATGCAATTTAAAGATAAATATTCCATGAAAATTCAAATGGTTTAACAAAAATAGAAAATTCATTGCTACTTTAAAACATGCCGAAAGGGTGGACTGATTAATTTCAAGAAAAAAAAATTAAAAATGAACGGGATAATTTCTATATTTTTCAATAGCAGCCCGAAATGCTAACACATTTTCCCATGGCACGTTCAAAATATTGTGGCTTGGTCCAGCGAAATATCCCCCTCCTTTAGCAGCAGCTTTAATGCATCTCTTCACTTCATCCTGGATTTCTTTCGCTGTTCCGAAATTGAGCACCCTAGATGCGTCCATTCCGCCCATAAAACAAATTTGATCGCCCAATATTTCCTTTAAATGGGCTAGATCAACACCCGCCGCAGGTTCTAACGCTTGAATGGCATTAAGTCCCAAATCCACCAAATCAGGGAGAATCTTATCAACATAACCACAAGAATGTTGAACTATGATTATTCCATTTTTTCTACAAGCGTGGTACATTTGTTTGTAATAAGGAAGAACAAATTCCCGGAGATCCTTGAGTGAAAAGATGGATTTTCCCTTATAACCTAAATCATCAGCATAGAACACAACGTCTACCCCTATTTCTGCATATTGTTTTATAACGGCTAAATTAGTATCTGTAAATTCTTTCATTACTTCATGAATGAATTGAGGTTTTTTTCGCATGTAATATGCCACTTTATTGAGAGTGATGCCTTGATAGAGGAAATCATGCATTGAAATTGGTAATTCGGGCATTGGATAAAAATACTTGGATACAGAATTCACGTGAGCATCCCAATTTTGTTTTGAAATTTTAGCTTTTTTATTAATAATTTCTGATGGTTTTCCATATTTATTCCAATAAGAATACAAAATTTCAGGGGTTTTACAATATCCACCGACATACCAATAATAGGTCAAATTTGTTTCTACTTGTTTGGCAAGCTTATATAACCGGCCACTCATCGTATCAATAGCACATTCAGGATATTCTGGTGGAGCCCTTTTCAAATTTGTATTTATCATGTTAAAGGGATTCGTAATGTGTAGATCAGCGTTCCAAAATCTCTGCTCAGTTATATCGAGCGTCCTTTTCGAAACAGAATTTATTACCTTGGTGTTCAATTCCTTGTTTTCTTTAGATTTGAGAAATTCTTGACAGGCTGTACCCGTTGGCTCAAAACCCAAGTTATGGATGGGAATTACATCGGGCTCCCCTTCGAGCCCCAAAGTACGAATAACACGCTCATGCTTGGACAAAACCATTAACGATTCATCATTTTTAAAATTCTTATGATTAAGAGTAAAGTTAAGTTCTGTAATTTAAATACTTTTTTTAATGGCACTTATTATTATTAGCAAAAATTGATGAAAAAATTCATCAAATTTCTATTACGGGGATGATTATCAATGAGAAGATCATTAAAATGAAATATATTAAAATGGAACCTTATAATAAATCCGCCGCGGATTTAAATCCAACATCTTTTTTCTTTTCTTGAACATCAAATTTGGCGGTAGCTTTTTGATACACTTTAGAGTCTAATTCGGATATAAACTGAGACGTACTTTGAATATCATATCCTCGAAAACCTCGAATAATGGAAGGAGAAAGCAAGTATAATTGCTCTTTTGCTCTGGTAACGGCAACATAAAACACTCTTCGCTCCTCTTCAAATGCTTCCGTGTCTCCAAAGACGCGCGAGGAGGGAAAATAACCATCAGAGAGCATGGGAATAAATACAATTTTCCATTCTAAACCTTTGGCTCGGTGAATAGTTGAGATTATCAAGGGCCTTTCTTCTTCCTTAAGATCTCCTAATAGGCACTTCTTGGATTCGATGTTTGATCGATTTAAACTCAGTACTTCTAAGAATCTTCTCACTGAATCGTAGTTTTGTGCATAGATTGCGAGTTGTTTCAGATCATCCATGCGATCTTGCCAATTATCATAATGAGATTGAATATAGGATTGAATAATATCCGTGATTTTTACTATCAAATCACCAGGATTATCTTGTGCTTTAAAATATTCCATTCTTTTCACGTGATTCATGAGGTTTTTAATGCCTTTTTTGGAAATACGCTCTCCTTTTAATCTTTGCCCATAGAAATCGTCAGAAAGTAGAGCTTGGATGGGATTCTCTTCGTTTATCATTGCAGCATAAATTTTAGTAGCAGAAGCATTCCCAATGGAGGAAATCATTGAAAAGATTCTATGCCAAGATAACTCATCATCTGGATTTTCCACGACCCTCAGATGGACCAGAACGTCTTTTATATGAGCCCGTTCAAAAAATGCGACACCCGCTCTAACTTCAAAAGGAATGTTCTTTGCCCTTAATTCCATTTCAATTTTCATTGTATGAAATCCTGCTCTACATAGGATTGCCATGGCGTCTAATTTATAACCTTGGGAACGTAACTGGAGAATTTGATTTGAAATGAATCGCGCTTGATCGTCATCATCGCCTACCTGAACATGATATGGTTTTATTCCATCATGTCTGGTAGGACGCATACTTTTCTTGAATTGTTTCTGGTTATTCTTAATGGATTCGTTTGCCAAATCCAAAATCTCTGGTACACTACGATAATTATAGGTGATATAATAAGTCTTAGAATTTTGATATCTTTTAGAAAAGTTCAATATATTATGAAAATCGGCGCCGCGAAATGCATAAATGCTCTGAGCATCATCTCCCACCACCATGATATTATGTTCAGGATTTTGCATTACGATCTTTTGTATAATTTCATCTTGAATATAATTGGTATCCTGATATTCATCCACCAGGACATATCTTATTTTCCGAGCGATGGATTGAGCTACAGATTTTTCCGATAATAGCTGATCCCAGAATACTAATAAATCATCAAAGTCGAGTAATCCCGCCTCTGCTTTTTTTGCTTTATAAACTTTAAAAACTTCATTCAGCTTAGTAATAATTTTCGGATTGTCAAAATTCTGGTATTTCCATAGGATGACATCTTTTATGGATTTATTGCAATTTATGGAATAGGAAAGGATATTCTTTGCGATTTTTGAAGTTGGAAATCTTTCTTCCACCTCTTGTACATTAGCTTGACTTATTGATAACTTCATCAAAGCGACGGCGTCAGTTTCATCCATGATGATATAGTTGGGTTTAATTCCGATTTTTTTAGAATAGATTCTTAAAAACCTATTCGCAAGAGCATGAAAGGTACCCGCCCATATTCCTTTAGGACGTGCTCCCAACAGATTTTCGACGCGCTTGATCATTTCATTAGCCGCTTTATTTGTAAAGGTAACGAGCATGATTTCCGAGGGATTCACCTTAGAGACCAATAATTTTGCCACGGCATATGTTATCGTTCGTGTTTTGCCTGAGCCGGCCCCTGCAATAACTAACATTGGACCCTTAATATTATTAACGATAGCTAATTGTTCCTCATTGAGATCTTCTTCAAATTTGACCTCATTGTAATGTGCTATTGTGGAAGATTTATTCGTTTCGATAGAACCATCATAATCTTTATCAAAGAATTCGAAAACAAACACATCCTCCTCATCGGATTTTTTATCGTAGTTACTCATGATTTCATGATAAGTGTATTAACTATATAAATACATTCTCCTTCTTATTTTTTAAATTAATGGACAATTAAAGAAAACTGATTTTTCAATATTATTCTGAAATTGTATATAACCTCACATTGTTCTTCGAAAAATTTTGATTAAATACTTTAAAATAAAGGAAAGAGGGAAAAATTAAGATTAAAGAGGGAAAACGCAATTGAAAGCAGAAGTAATGAATGTTTACCTACTTCACTTTAAATCAAACCTTAGATCTTCCTTAATACTCTTCCTGCTAATACTTCTTCATTATAATTGCCATTTTCAAGGATAATTTTCCCATTAACAAGCACGTGTGCAATTCCGCTGGATGAAATTCCAGGAGTGGTATAAGAGGCATTACAGCGCACTTTTTTGGGATCAAAAATGGCAATATCCGCATAAAACTCTTTTTTTATCATGCCTCTTTTTTCGAGTTGCATCTGAGATGCTGGTAGTGAAGTCATTTTACGTACCGCTTCTTCCACGGAGAAAATTGCCTTTTCTCGGGCAAGATTTCCCAGAACTTTTGTAAAAGCACCGCATGCCGCAGGTGAGATCGTGTTAAAATCAGCCCCCACTATATCAGTACCTACAGAGCAAAGAGGATCTAATAAGAGTTGTTCAACAAAATCCTCCGCTAAGGGATTATCAAACTGTCCACTTATATAAAAAACCTTTCCATCCTCGCTTAGAACTAGGTCAATGAGAGCTTCAAGAGGTTCTTGTTTTAATATCTCGGCGATTTTAATCAACTCCAAGTTATTAAAAGCTTTATTTTTTTCTTGCTTAAAACCGAATAAAAAGATATGCTCATTATATCCTCGACTTGTCCACCATTGGTTTTTCCATGGAGGCCATTTGGGTTTAAATGTATACATTTCTTGCTTAATTTTATCTTTTATTTCCTTGGCGGTTAATCTCTTAAAAAAAGCATTCATTCCCCCCTCAAATGCCCATGGTGGAAATAAATTTAGAACTGTCGTGGAAGAGTTAGGAAAGGGAATATTATCATGGCTAATTTTTAAGCCTCGTTTTATTGCTTCCCCTATTTCCTTTAGCACCACTTTTCTTGCCCTGCTGATGCCCCCTCCCGCATGATGAGATAAATGTAAGGGAATCTTATTCCTTTCAGCGACTTCGATGACTTCTCTAATGCCTTCAATGAAAAGTTTCCCTAAAAACCCTCTAGTGTGAGGAACTAAGGGCGCATTAAAGGGAGTTAAAACAGACGCTAGCTCTACCAGCTCTTCGGTATTAGAAAATGCTCCTGGAACATAATCTAATCCTAATGATAACCCGAGTGATCCAGCTTTTAAAGAATCTTTTAACATCTCTTTCATTTCTTCCATTTCATTCTTGCTAGGTAAACGAGTTTCAAATCCCATTGCATTAGCTCTTAATGTACTGTGGCCTGTTAGCATGCCCAAGTTGAATTGAATACCTTTAGATTCCAAGTAGCTAAAAAATTCTTCCATGGTATTCCAACTGAACCTTAAACCATCGCGAGGATATGCAAAATACCAGTATTTCTCTAAATCGGATTCAATTTCATGATTAATGGGTGCTGGGCTATAACCGCAATTACCCGAAATGATCGTAGTAACACCTTGCCGTGCCCAGCTTTCTAAAACTTTAGCATGGCGTGGGGAAGGCATGAGAAAGTCCAAATGAGAATGCACGTCAATAAATCCGGGACATGCAACTAATCCCGTAGCATTGATTATTTGAGAATTGGAATGTTCTTTAATCATTCCAATTTCCGCAATTTTATCATCTTTTATGAGAATATCCGCTTTATAGGCCTTTTGCCCCGTTCCATCCATCACTATTCCGTTTTTAATATAAATATTACTCAAACAAATCCGCACCAGAATTATTATTATTAATAAATACATTTAGCATTAAGATTAAAAATATTTTTCCAATAGTATATCATTAATGAAAGAAAATCAGCACGATTTCTTCATTATAAGAAGAAAATATATCTTTTGAGTAATGTTTATTTAGCAATTCAGCAAATATTATTCAATAAAGAAAGTTTTGAAGTAATTGTTATCATGTGGAAAAAGTATGGTAAATGGATAAAAAGTAAAGGAGAAAAATTCACCTCGCTTAGTGATCTAATCTGGACGTTTGCAGAAACGGGTTTGCAAGAATATAAATCTTCCAAATTGATTTCTGAAGAATTAGAAGCCGCAGGTTTTGAAGTGACTTTAGGAATAAAGGATTTAGAAACAGCTATTGTTGCAAGTTATGGTAATGAAAAGCCAGTAATCGGAATTCTAGGAGAATATGATGCCCTACCAGGGATGAGTCAAGCCAAAGAGCCTTTTCGGAAGCCATTAAAAGAAGGAGCACCGGGACATGGATGTGGTCATAATTTATTAGGAATTGGTTCTTTAGCGGCAGTTTTGGCTGTAAAAGAGGCAATTGACGCGGGGGAGGTGAGGGGAACGATTCGTTATTATGGATGCCCCGCGGAGGAGTCCTTTAACAGCAAGGGATACATGATCGATCCGGGACATGTTTTTGAGGATGTGGACATCTGCTTAACATGGCATCCTTGTTACTTGAATGCCGTGATGCTAAGCTCCACGCTAGCTTTAAATTCGGTGATTTTTAGATTTCACGGCAGAACGGCTCATGCTGCGGCGGATCCTTTTAATGGGAGAAGTGCATTAGACGCCGTCGAATTAATGAACGTGGGAGCAAACTACATGCGAGAGCATATCATTCCTGACGCCAGAATTCACTATGTCATTACTAATGGAGGCAGTGCACCCAATGTAGTCCCCGAAGAAGCAGAAGTGTATTATTTCGTGCGCGCGCCAGAAAGGCATCAAGTAGAAGAGATTTATAATAGGCTAGTAAAAATTGCGGAAGGAGCGACCTTAATGACCGAAACTACATTCGAAATTAATTTCTTAGGGGGTTTATATAATCCCATTCATAATGTGGTGGTCTGCAAAAATCTCCACGAAAACATGCAAAAAGTTGGAGCACCAAGATTTAATAAGGAAGAACAAGAGTATGCTCATAAATTGAAGGAGACTTTACCTTCAAATGCAGTAGACGGTATAATGAGTTTAGTACCAGAAAAGTTTAAAGCCATGGCAACTCAAGTATTCAGCCAATCTCTCTTTCCCGTAATAATGGCGGATTTTGATAAAAATAAGGTAGCTCCTGGTTCTACCGATGTAGGGGATGTCACTTGGGTGACCCCGTTAGGTCAATTTGTAATGACTTGTTATGTAATTGGAGCATTGGGGCATACTTGGCAAAATGTTGCAACGACAGGAATGAGCATTGGTCATAAAGGAATGCTGGCAGCTGCAAAAGTACTGGCATATTCTGCCTTAGATTTCATGAATGATCCAGAATTAGTAAAAAAAGCGCGTGAAGAATTCGAAATAGATATGAAAGGGAAAAGTTATAAAAGTCCTTTTCCTGAAGGTTATAAAATACCACGCCATCGTATTACAAATGAAAAATTTGCAACACAAGCGTAAAATCTTTTTAAGAATAATTTCAGTTTTATTGAATTCTACTTTAAAAGCATCTAGGACGTAAGATTGCAATAAGATCAAGATACTAAATATTTAGAGCTCGTCAAATCAAGTATTTTTATGTTAGCAAGTGATTTATTATCCACTGAAGAATCAATTTCCATTGATAATTGCTCAAATTTAGGTTTGAAAACCTTTAACCAAGCCATTTTAAATATATCTCTCTGAACTTTGTAAATCTGCCCTAAATTATTCAATTTACCGTGCTGATAAAGTGGTTGTGCCAATAAGTCTGGCATTTCTTCAAATTTTACTCCATCTCTTTTGGCTATATCCTTAGCCACTTGACCAACCATTGAAAACATATGTCTTCCAAAATATTCTATTTCATAGTCAGCTTGTTCCATTGTTAAAAAACTAGGCTCCAAGAGGAATAATTCTTCATTATTCCAAAGAGATTCACATCGCTTAATTGCAATTTTCAATTGTTCCTCCTTATTCCAAGCTGATTTAAAATTATACTTCGTCGGACAATTACTTTTATTTATTTCTTCAACATCAAATAGTCGAAATAGTTTAGCTCCTAAAACTAAGGGATCTAATTTGTCTCCAATTGTCATTAAGATAGTTCCCGATAATAATGGGGAAGTATAAAAAAGGATAGTCCATATACATGAATGGATCTCCGTGTATTCTCTAAGCGAAACATCAACAATTGAATTGATTTCTAGTCCTAAATTTTGTTCAAATGAATTTGAGATATAATTATCTACTAAAAATCCACATTCTTTATTTCTATAGAAAAATAAGGAACATTTCTTCTGGGGAAGTTCCTCGCTTGTTAATAAATCGTATATAATGCTATAAAATTGAAGATATTTAGCTAATGGGAAGTGTTGATCAAGAGCTTCTAAAAATTTATTACATTTTTTTGAAAAATCCTCAATGTATTGAATAGCGGGATGTTTGTCAACCATTATTTCTGTCATAAAGTGATTTAATTAAGTTAATAATCTTATCGTTTATATTTAAAGTTTTGTTTAATTGAAAAAGCATCCGTATTCATTTACTTTCCTAATGGGTATATTCAATTGTATGGAGCTCAAGAGAGCTTGATTTAGAAAACAGTTTGAATACATTTAAGGTAGACACTATAACAAAACCTTAAATATTTTAATATAAACTATTATTATAGGTCTCATATCGGCAAAAATAAAAATCATGATATTAAGAAAATGTGATAAATGTGGAAATATCCAACCACTTTCTGTTACCAAATGTCCTACTTGCGGATTTGACTTAAATAATGCGAAAGTAAGTTTAGAAATACCGGATGAGCTCAATGATTTAACTAAGAAAGGCGTGGATCTAATGAATAATGGTCAAATTGAAGAAGCCATGAATTATTTCAATCAAGCAGCTAAATTACTACCAAATCCTGCAACTTATTTGGCATCAATAACCCACGGACTCTTTAAATCAAAACAATATGAAGCTGCTTTAGAGCTGGCGGAATCAACTCTAAAACTAGATCCATCCTTTGATGATATTTATCACATTAAAGCAATGTCCCTGGATTTATTAGATAATTACGAAGAAGCGATACAGTCTTTTGAAAAAGCAATCTCCTTAAATCCTAAAGAATCAAAATACTTGACTGATAAAGGGACTTCACATGTTAGACATGGTGAAGTGGAAAAAGGGTTAAAATGTTTTAATCAAGCACTAACCTTAAATCCAAATAATGCTTTCGCTTGGTCTGGAAAAGCTTTTATATTAGGGTTGCGCAATGATTTACAGGAATCACTTAATTGCATTAATAAAGCTTTGGAATTGAATCCTAACATTAATGAATTTAAAAATCTTAGAGAAAAGATATTAAAAAATCTAAAATTACAAAAAGAGATAATAACCAAAGTCGATAATATAACGCAAGAGAAACCGAATGATTCAGATGCTTGGATAATTAAAGGAATTGAAATTGGAAGATTAGGAAATAATACTGAGGCATTAAAATGCTTTGAGAAAGCAATAGAATTGAATGAGAACAATATTCGTGGCTGGTTATGGCGTGGAAGGGTTTTACAAGTTATGGATAAATTTGAAGAATCTTTAAATAATTATGATCAAGCCTTGAAACTATTTCCGGATGAAATAGAGCTATGGAAAGGAAAAGGTGAAGTCATCCTTCTTTCAGAAAAGTATAAGAAAGCACAAAAGGTATTTGAACAAGCGTTAGATAAATTTCCTAATTCTACTGAATTATTGTATTGGGTTGGCGAGTCACTCCGTTGTCAAGATAAACTAACGGAAGCCATATTTTATTATGATAAAGCATTGGAAATCAAACCGCATTATAGAGAGGCTATCTATAAAAAAAATATCACGCTTATTAATCGCAAATTAAAGGAATCTCCTCAACAAGAAGATTCAACTTATTTGAATATTGAACCAAAAGATTTTCTAGATTATTTTAGAAAGGGGGTTGCTTATATTTCGGTAGGAAAATTAAAAGAATCCCTTGCTTTCTTTGATGAATCTATCAAACTTAATCCTAGCTTTTTTGATGCTTCTTTAAGAAAGGGTGAAATTTTATCTCGACTAGGTCGGGACGAAGATGCAATAAAATGTTATGATAAAGCATTAGAGATACTTCCGGATGAAATATCATTATTAACAAATAAGGCCACCTCATTATCTAAATTAAAGAAATTCGATGTAGCGCTTGAAATTACTGAAGATATACTTAGGAGAGACCCCGATTCTGTTATGAATCATCTAAATAAAGGTGCTATTTTAGCCTCAATGAAAAAGGATGATGAAGCATTGACATCCTTTAATAAAGCTATTGAGCTTGATCCTAAACTCGATAAGGCATACTATAATAAATCCTTGATTTTGGATCGATTGGGTAAAAAAGAAGAAGCAAAAATTGCCATGGAAAAAGCAACAACCATAAATCCCGCTCTTAAAAGTATGAATCGCCCTTTCATGGTAATTGGCAATCCGTTTAATGAAAGTGCAGAAGAGATAACTCCACAGCAAATGGAGCATTTAGGTAAGGAAGGGAAACGGGGAGAAAGCTTGATTTGTAAGAAATGCTATCATCCAGTTTCCATCGGTCAAAAGTTTTGTGTTCATTGTGGTGCTCCCTTATGGCAAGATGGTAAAGTCCCCATGATACAAATGGGTGCTATGGGAACTACTGTAGAAGGAAAAGACCCCGAAGAGTTTAAGAAAATAGGAATCGATCTTGATGACACAAGTCCTTCTCAAGTTATGGATCTAGACAATCCTCCCCCCTCCCCTCCAGAAGTTAAAAAGATGAAATCCTTTTTTATACAACTTTTTGAAGCTGAAGATCTCTTAAGAGCGCGAAGACATGATGAATCGATTAATTTGTCGGATAAAATTTTAAAAATAATTCCTCATGCTTGGCATGCGCTAAAAGTGAAGTCGTTTGCCTTGAACGACATTAAGAGACATGAAGAGAGCCTTGAGATTACTAATGAATTTGTTAAATATCATCCAATTGAACCAGAGGGGTGGCTATTTCGAGGAGTAGCTTTATTAAATCTTGAACGATGGGATGAAGGATACAGATCTCTTCAGAGATCATTAGAATTAGAACCCGAATCTAAAAGTACACAATCTATATTAACGAAATTGAGTCATGAGAATTTCAATAATTTTAAATACCTTCTTGATAAATACAAAAACTCCATAAAGCAAAGCTATAAAATTCTTTACAATATTCTCAAGGAAATTGATAAGAATGAATGGGTAAGTTTTAGAGCCTTCAGTGTAGAAGGCTGGTTCTCTCCGGAATCAATCATAAAGAATCTCGATTTGGAATTTTTACAGAAGGATTTTAAATATCAGTTGCCAACCCTCCTCTATCGGATTTTATATAACTTTGGACCTTTTGTTGTATATGCAGGCAAGTTAGATTCTGAAGGTAAACGCACATTGCTTATAGGATCTTCTAATAATATTTATGCTATTTCCATGTTCAGATCGCAATCAGCAGATCCCTATTTAAAATCAATGGAATTTCCTCCTTATCATAAAGGCGTTGAGAAAATATATGAGTCAATAAAAAAAGGTTGGGAAGATACTTGGGATTTGAAAAGTGGCCAAATGATGCTACCCTTAAGAAGTTTTTATAATTTAGAAAGTCTCGAAAATTATTTAGAAGAATTAAGAAGGGATTTTAATTAAAGAGTTCTTTAAATAGACCAACTTATCTTTTTTCTTAAACATTTATATCTTATGAATCAAATTTGAAAATTTGCTGGATCTTATAGATATTATGAAATTTACTATGATCAATGGAGCAAGGGAAAAAACTGATTATTCATTTATGAGTCATTTAATATTTTTCCTATTCCTAAATAATAATAATAATAATAGAGAGAAAATTCAATAAAACAACTAAACCTAACATCATAACAAACTCCATTGATTCAAAGATGAAGAATAAAATTGAGATGGGAAAATTAATTGCTAAAAATAGAATTTATAGACTGAATTTTGTTATATTTGGGAAAAAATTGCTTATTGAGATCTTTTGATACGCCTTTGAGAGAAGTGTAATAGCTCACGCTGCTTAGTAGAAACAGAATTAGCAGCCCTATAAAAAGCAAAATATTCTTCAATTGAAGAAATTGTAGAATAAACGTAAGTATTGTTGTAATTATTAAAAAAGTAAATAAGGCTTAAAATAGCTTAATTTCAATTTTAAATTCATGTATAATCTATTTTATTTATCTAGATGAGTATAATTTTAGTAGTTTAAATGAATATGAATATTTTTTGAAGTTAAATAAGATTTAATATTACCATTAAAAATATAATTCGAATAATATGTGATTTTTTTACTTGATGAGAGGAAAATTAGATTTACAACGTATTTGTTATTGTATAATATAGGATAGTGCGGTATAACTAATTTAACTATCACATGCATGATAATAACTAGTGAATATCTAAAAGGAAGAAAATAACTCCTTTTAAAGTAAGTAAGTTAGTATGATTATATTAAAGGAATTCTAAAAGAACCCATTATTACCTAAACTAAATCAAACGGATGAAGTATATAATTAGTCAAATAAACATTTTTCACTTTTTACCAGTATACTTCCTCTAATTCTTCATGATATTCATCCAAGGATTTAATTTCTAACGATCGTCTTCTAATTTTTTCAATTGCATTAATTACAGCCGCGGCCAATTGAAGATTTACTAATACGGGAATATTATAATCGACGGATAGCCTTCTTATTTTATATTCATCTTCCAAGATAGTTCTGAAATTTTCTTCGGTCGTTGTAGGATGCGGAATGTTAATGACTAAATCAACGGCGCCATTCTGGAGGCAGCCCATTATGTTAGGTTCCATTCCCGATTCGTGTATTTTATAGAGTTTTACGGCATAAATTCCACTTTCTTTCAAGGCTTGAGCTGTATCTTCCGTTGCGAATATAGTAAAACCGAGATATTTTAATACCTTTGCCAGGGGAATCACTTTCTTTTTCAATTCTTCCCCTCCCACCGAGATTAGCACGTTTCCTCCATTAATCGGAATTTTCATTTCTGCTGCCTCCAGCGCTTTCAATAAAGCTTCGGAAAAAGTATCCCCTAAGCATGCTACTTCACCTGTACTTGCCATTTCCACTCCCAATACGGGATCGGCTTTATCTAAGCGCATGAAAGAAAACATGGGTGCTTTCACGGAAACGTATTCTCCGTAAGGTAGAGTTAATAATCTTTGGGGGATTTGCTTGCCGAGAAAAACTTCTGCCGCAAGTCTCATGAGATTGATCCCCCGCGTTTTCGATACATACGGCATTGATCGACTGGAACGTAGATTACATTCTATTACAAATACATCATCATTTTCTACAAGAAATTGCACGTTAAATGGACCTTTAATTTGTAATGCTAACGCAATCTTCTTTGCGTAATCCTCAATCGTATCAATTACTTTCTCTGAAATGGTGTAATGACCTATTGTCATAGTAGCATCGCCGGAATGAATGCCTGCATTCTCGATATGCTCTACAATCGCCCCGATAAACACGTTTCTTCCATCACAGATTCCGTCACATTCTACTTCTCGGGCATTAGTAAAAAATTTAGAAATTACTACGGGATATTCCCTTGAAACTGCTGCTGCTAGTTCTAAAGTATCTTGAAGGGTGCGCTTATCGTAAGAAACACGCATTGCCGCACCACTCAATACGTAAGAGGGTCTCACAAGAACGGGATATCCTACTCTATTAGCAAATGCTAAAGCTTCCTCACTTTCCGTTAATACATTCCATTCCGGCTGTTTAATTTCAAGTTGGTCCAATAAATTGCTAAATTTCGAGCGATCCTCCGCCATATCTATCCTGCTTCCATGGGTTCCCAATATGTTTAAATTGGATTTTCTGAAAACTTCCGAATACTTATAAAATTTGGAAGCGAGATTATTAGCAATTTGTCCCCCAACAGATACCACGATTCCATCTGCTTTTTCATATTCGCAAATATCTATAACTCTTTCTCCCGATAATTCTTCAAAATATAATTTATCTGAAATATCATAATCTGTCGAGACTGTTTCGGGATTATAGTTAATCATGATGGCTTGATTTATACCCAATTTTTTTAATCCCCACAAGCAATTCACGGAGCCCCAATCAAATTCCACGCTTGCTCCAATGCGATATGTACCACTGCCAAGGACAATTACCTTTCTTAAATCTACTTGTTGTCGTTCTTTCTCAAAATCAACATCATGTTCTTCGGCACTATAGGTTAAATAGAGGTAATTAGTAGTAGCAGGCCATTCAGCAGCTAGTGTATCAATTCGCTTCACGAATGGGAGAATTTTAAAGTTCTTCCTTAAATTTCGAACTTTTATAGTATCCACGCCTAAAATTTTTGCAATTTGCCCGTCCGAGAATCCAAATCGTTTTGCTCTAGTAAACCAATATTTTAATTCTTCTCTTGGAGTTTCTAAAAAATCTAAATTTAATAATTGGAATTCAACATCGACAATATTTTTCAGCTTGTATAAAAACCATTTATCCACGCGTGATAAGCGATAAATTTCATCGATTGAAATACCCTTTTTTATAGCTTCTGCAATCCGGAATAATCTCAAATCCGTGGGATGCCGTAAATCGTATTTTAATTCATCCATATCCTGGATGGGTGGTAGATTATTAGCCACAAAGCCTTTCATGCCAATATCCAGCATTCGAATTGCTTTCTGAAGGGCCTCTTCGAAGGTCCTTCCGATTGCCATGACCTCTCCTACTGATTTCATTTGACTCCCAATTTGGCGATCTACCCGTATAAACTTAGTAAGATCCCATCTGGGAATCTTTAATACGATATAATCCAGTGCAGGCTCGAAGCAAGCCGTCGTAATACCCGTGATTTTATTCTTTAACTCCGGCAGCTTATAACCTACAGCCAATTTTGCTGCTATATATGCTAAAGGATAACCAGTAGCCTTCGACGCCAAGGCAGAGGAGCGGGAAAGCCGAGCATTTACTTCGATCACGCGAAATTCTTTTGAAGTTGGATCGAGCCCGTATTGTATATTACATTCTCCAATTATTCCCAAACTTCGGATAATCCGAATTGAAGCGGAACGCAACATGTGATATTCTTCATTGGTAAGCGTTTGTGATGGCGCGGCAACAATGGATTCTCCCGTATGAATACCTACCGGGTCAAAATTTTCCATGTTACAATTGATAAAACAATTATCTGCCTGATCTCTTACGACTTCATATTCTATTTCTTTCCAGCCTTGTATGCTCTCTTCAATCAAAATTTGATTAATCCGGGATTGCGCGATTCCCCTTCTAGCCATTTTTTCAAATTCTTGCGCGTTATGAACAATTCCGGAACCTTGTCCCCCTAACGTATATGCAACTCTTATCATCAAGGGAAACCCAAAATCTTCCGCTACTTTAAGTGCTTCCGTATAGGAGTTCACTGCTTTACTGCGACACACCTTTGCATTAGCTTTATGCATGGCTTTTACAAACAAATCCCTATCCTCCGTGGCTTCTATGGCTTCTATGGGCGTGCCTAATACTTTGACACCATGTTTCTCAAGGATCCCATATTCTTTTAATTCCACACCCACATTTAAGGCAGTTTGCCCTCCAAATGCTAATAAGATCCCATCCGGCTTTTCCTTCTTGATGACTTCTTCCACGTATTTGACATTGATGGGCAGTAAATAAACTTTTGAGCTCATGTGAGGATCAGTTTGAATGGTCGCTATGTTAGGGTTGATAAGAATTGTCTCTATCCCCTCTTCATTTAAAGCTTTTAACACTTGACTGCCCGAGTAGTCAAATTCTCCTGCTTGACCGATTTTAATTCCTCCCGAACCTAAAACTAAAGCTTTTTTAATCGTTTTGTTTAACGGCAAGTTGTAATACCTCAAATCACGTTTTATATCAACTAATATCTTTAGTATTTCAAATACCAATTGATATAGTAATTATTTTTTTTACATGTTGGCTTTAAAAGGTATAAGAAACAACAACTATTATTTTTTTTTAATTTTTATTATTATCCCGTTGAGAATAATTCATCATAGGGTATCTAACGAGTTTTCAAAACACAATAAAACTTTTATTTGAAATCATCATAATTGAGATGTAATAATCAAGGTAATAACTAGAGAGTGTGAAAAATGTTTTTAACCAAGGAAGAGGAAGATATCTTAAACGGAAATAAGGGGGAAATGCTCTCAAAATTAATGAAATTAATCGTGAAATTGGGAGATTCTTTTGGAGCGGAAAAATTAATTGAAATCAGGTCCGCGCATACCGTACTGAATTTTGGATTAAATTTTGTGAATGCATCGGCAAAGATTTTACATGATATTGCCCAAGCAGGGTTAAAAGTTAAGGTGAGAACTACTGCCGATCCTATTATCGACATGGATTATCGAGAAGAGCTTAGCGTGGTATATCCCATGTTTACGCTTCACGATCAGATGATGGAAGATTTGGATAAAATCGGGGTGAAAGGATTTACGTGTACTCCATATTTCATTGATAATGCTCCAAAATTTGAAGAGCATTGTGCTTGGTCCGAATCATCTGCTGTTATTTATTTAAATTCTGTAATAGGTGCTCGGTCTAACAGGGAAGGAGGATTAATGGATATTGCTTGCGGAATTTTAGGAAAAACCTCCTATCATGGATTGCATATAAAAGAAAATAGAAAAGGAGACGTGTTATTTCGCCTTTCTCCTGATATTGATAAATCAAACCTTTTTAATTTAACATCTACAGGATTGATTATTGGTGAAATAGCAGGAAATCGGATTCCAGTATTAGAAGGGTTCAAAAATATTTCCACGGATAACTTGAAAAACTTGGGCGCGGCATCCGCCGCTACGGGAGCTGTTGCATTGATACACGTTATTGGGAAAACGCCTGAGGCAAAAACTTTGGAGGATGCTTTTCAAGAAGATAAACCCGAAGAAATAGTAGAAATATCCATGAGCGATATCAAGGATGTGAGGGAGAAATACAGCACGGAATGGAATTCAGCTCCCAAGAATGTTTCAATTGGTTGTCCCCAGCTCAGTAAACCGGAAGTGATTGAAATAATTAATAAATTGAAGGGGAAAAAGATTGCTCAAAATATCAATTTCTGGATCTGCACGAATAAAGAGATAAAAGATTCCATTCTAAATTCTGACTATAGAACTATATTAGATACATCGGGAGCTCATCTTACCTACTTATGTCCCTTACTGACGGCCTTACCGAGACCCGTAACTACAAACTCTGCAAAAACTTGCTTCTATAGCAATGCGAGCTATAGAGATAAAGATGAATGTATTAGAATTGCGACGGAGGGATTTGATAATGAGTAAAATATTAAAAGGAAGAGGGTTGAGTGAGGGAATCATGGAAGGAGAGGCTTTGATCACGTCGCAGCCATTCAGTATTTCATCAGCGTTCACCTTTCCATTAATCCAATTTAGTAAGAAGTTAAAAGTGGCAGACAGGACGCACGAGCTCTATAAAGAAGATGTAAAGGACAAGATTTTAATGTTCCCTTACCCCATTGGAACCACTACTTTAGGATTTGTGCTGTTGGAAACCATTCACCGAGGGATCGGTCCTAAAGCCATCGTGTGTGAAAGAGGAGAACCTCTCATGAGCTCGGGGGCTGTTGCAGCAAACATTTTTTATGGAATTGAATTTCCCATCGTCGATCAAGTTGATTTTAAGGAAGTCAAACAAATAAAGAATGGAACTTTA
Organism: uncultured archaeon; assembly: GCA_964388035.1. Lineage (GTDB taxonomy): Archaea > Asgardarchaeota > Lokiarchaeia > Sigyniarchaeales > SOKP01 > JALGVJ01. The sequence goes on along the minus strand of CAYLZE010000037.1, from coordinate 16,634 downwards.
GTTAGGGTAAATGGTACGGAAGGAACTTTAGAGATCCTTGAGTGAACTTGCAATAAAGTCATGATAAATTCATTAAACTTAAGAATCTATCAAATAAATACAAGGAATCCAAGGGTCCGGGTGATGCTTCAGGATGGAATTGTACTGCAATGACAGGTTTGCTTTCATGAACGATTCCTTCATTGGAGTTATCATCAATATTTTTTAAAAATTCAATAAATCCCCCTTTTTCAAAATCTCGCACGCAGAAGCCATGATTTTGGGAGGTAATATAACATTGGTTAGTTTCCGTATGAATAACGGTTTTATTCCCGCCTCTATGACCGTATTTCAATTTATACGAACTGCCTCCAGCAGCTATCCCAATAATTTGATTTCCTAAACATATGCCCATGGTTGGCACGTTATTTTTAATTAATTCTTTACAAGCTTGTATGGCACTTGAATATAATGCGGGATCTCCCGGACCATTTGAAATTACTACTCCATTAGGGGCAAAAGCCATGATTTTTTCAAATGAATAATCATATGGGACTAAAATGACCTCTAATCCTCTTTTTACTAAGTTACGTAAGATATTAAACTTCACGCCTAAATCCAGCACCACTACTTTCCCTATAGGATTGACGGGAGTAAAAGTTCTCACTTCTTTGGTGGAAACTTCACTTGCCAAATCTCTTAGATTCGGATCTTCAGCATCCTTGACTAGTTGCTTTAATTTTTCAATATCGGGTTTTTGCCCCTTCTCTAATACCGCTAATAATCCCACTTGAACCCCTTCTTCTCGCAATATTTTTGTCACGGCTCTGGTATCTATCCATTCAATACCTGGTACATTTTCCTCTTTTAAGAATTCATCAAGACTCTTTGCACTCTCATAATGACTTGGTTCCTTACAGCATTCATTGACAACGAAACCGCTAACTTTTATGGATTCTGATTCAAAGTGCTTAACTAAACCATGTTCATCTTTTTCCCAAGCAGGGACGCCATAATTTCCAACGAGCGGATGCGTCATGACGACGATTTGATCTTTATAGGAAGGATCGGTTAAAGTTTCATTATAACCCGCCCCCGTTATGGTGGTAAACACCAACTCCCCCGTTACCGTTTTAGTTGCACCAAATCCAATTCCTTGAAAGTAGCGACCATCTTTCAGCATTAATATAGCAGGGCGCTCATCTTTATATATCATTTATTGGCGATTCTACTGGTAATTATAAAAGTAAAATTAAGATGACTAATATTTTTTTTTACTATGGTTTATTAACATGGAAAGCATCGAATAATTAAGTTCTTCAAGTTAAGATATTTATGGGAAAAGGACTGAGTATAATCTCTTCTCTTTAAAAGAATTTGATATAAGAAATCTTTTTATAATTTAAAGATTAATAAAAACTTGGATTAAAAAGAAGGATCGCTTTTTAATTAAATTTCAGATGCGAATTAGCAGTATCTTTACCCTTTTGAAAGCGTCATGGCTTTTTTATGAGCCGAAGAGCAAGAAGGTTTTTTGATTTTCTAAAAAGTCTGTTTTTTTTGTAGTTTAAATAACTTATTTTTAACACTATAATTAAATTAAGATAGAAGAGCTGAATTCATATTAAAGAGTTAAAGAAAAGTTTTCTTAGAATCTATATTAAGTTAGTTCAGTTTTTACATGATAAAAAAATTCCACCTTTAAAATTTAGAAATGAACAGGAGGAGTACACCGAAATTTATGAAAAAGAGTATTCTGTTTTTTTAATTGACATTCAGAAATTAAACTTTCTTAGCTTTTTTTTCGTGTTTCTGATCTTATTTCTTGTTTCATTAATTCTTAATATTCCTTTATTAATTATTGTGCTTTATTCATTTCTTCTTTCTTTATTTGTTAGTTATCAATTATCATCAATTTTATTCAAACAAGTAGAAAAAATAGAAAAAATCTTAAATGCGTCATTACCATTACTCAAAATTAACTATTCATTAGTTCAAAGTACTCTTTTTGATAGAGATCCTGTGATTTATTTTATAGAATTAATTAAAGAGAGTGAATTACCAATATCTCTCTCTTATCGTAAAATATTTGAAGATATCCATAACGGACAAGCCCCTGAACCAGCTATGATAAATCTCATAACCCCTTCAAAAGATTTTAATACGTATGTGAATGAATTAGTTTTGAGTAATTTTCGAGCTAACAATTTCTCTAAAGATACTTCTATAGAGCGAGAAATTAGGATATACACGAAAGAAATAGAGCCAAAATTAAGTTTGGTGTTTTTTATTGGTTTCTTTTTCCCGATAGGATTATGTTTTTCAATAATATTCCTTCAATTAGATTTGATTTCAATATTTTTATCTTTCTTTTTTATTTTGTTTATGCGCTATTTATTCAAAAATTTTATTACGTTAGATCTTCACTTAATCGGATTTGTAAAATTTGTATCAGATAAAGATAAACGAAGATTCAATGAATTCCTTACTTTTTTGAATGTTTTTGCATTACATTTAAAATATTTTTCTCCAGAAAAAGCATTTTCAGAAAGTATGATTAAGAACAGAGAGAAAATGAAAATATTATTTCCTATTTTATTAAATCCATTTAACCGTTTTCTTTATACTGGCACTAGCTTCGATGAATTATTGAATGACTTGAAATTACAGTTTGTTCAAGCTCAGTATCGCTTAATTTTTGATCTAATAAGTCATACAACAAAATATGACTCCGAAAAAGCATCTAATGTTATTTTAGAGTTGATTGAAATAGTTAAAGCTAATCAAGAAAAAGCAGAATTAATTGAAGATCTCTTCACAGGTGAACGATTCAAAGTATTTATGTTCATTTTTTTACTTCCGATCATTATTGGAATTATTTCAGGATTCTCACCCTTCTTTTCTGCATTTCTTGATTTTCAAAACTTTACATCTACAATTCAAATAAATTATTTAACTATATCAATTATACTAATTTCATTAAGTATTTGCACGATAATGACATCATACACATTTTTACAATTAGTAAATTACGAACATCATAAATTTTTACTTTTCTCCCCTGTAATTTTGTTCATCATATCTTTTTTCGCTTCTTTTTCAATGTTATTTCCTGCTTTTCTTTAATATGCCTTTTCCCCGATGTTTATATTCATGACATTTCTTATAGTAAAAACCAGCAGAGTGTAATTTTAATAAAAGTCTTTTCCTTTAAAGAAAAAGGAATTGCAATTAGTTTTAAAGGGGATTATATAGAGAGAGTAAGCGACATAATTTCGAATTATATTACAGCATTTATTAACAACGAAACCACTTACCTTTATGGATTCCGATTCGAAATGCTAATATTTTTTTTACTAAGAGTTTTTAATATGAAAATCATCGAATAATGAATTTCTTCAAGCTAAGTAGTTCACTTGAAAAGAACTGAACATAATTTCTTTCTTTTAAAACAACGTAATGATAAAAATCTTTTATCTTTTAAAGATTAATAAAAATCTTGGATAAAAAAGGAGTATTCTTACTCAATTAAAGTTCGGATTTGACTTAGCTTTATTTTTCCCACTTGAACGCTTTAAAGACCCTTCATTAGCCGATAAATAAATTCCGTTGCAATCATAAGATTCGTAACCGAGATGCGTTCATTAGGAGAATGCTCCATACCGATTAATTCATCATAAGATAGATCGGGATCCTTTAAGGTCAAGGAGAATCCATAACAAGGCACGTTTTTCTGTCTTAAATGTTTCATGTCCGAGCCTCCCACATCCAAAATGGGTACCAATCCACCTCCAGGATACATCTCGGAAAGTGTTTCTTGAATTTTTTCATAGAAAATCGTGTTAATGGGAGAGGTTGTCGAGAGAGTATCATCAACTGGCGTGATTTCTAACTCCGTATAGAGCTTTTTACCCAAAAGCCTCTCCAAGTTCTTTAAGATGAACTTTCGGTCATGATCGGGAAGAGTCCTAATATCTAAGGAAAGTGTTGCAGTGGGACTAATCACATTTACTTTATTCCCCGCCTTGATAATAGTGGGCGCAATCGTATCTGTGATCATGGGTATAAAAAATTTATCAAATGGGTCGTGAGTGATTTTTGATAAAAAAGAAAGGATGCCACGCACCAGCCTTTTTCGCGTGATGATAAATTTTAAAACTTTCGGTAGTGATAATCCTTCAATGGTCTGCTTATATTCTCTAATCATGTAGATTTTTGGTTTTCTCTTTCTTATTTTCTCAAGAATTTTCACGATTTTATACATTGCAAATTGTTCATAAGGATCCGGAGCCGAAGCATGCCCGGCAACGCCAGTCGCTTTAATTTTTAACTGGCATTTCCCTTTTTCTCCCGTTTGGATGACGAAATCCTTTCCAGTAGGCAATTTATACCCCCCACTTTCTGTTAATAAATAATCCATTTTTATCTCTTCCCAATGCGTTTCCATCAAAATACCCATTCCTTCCTCACCCCCTCTCTCTTCATCCGCTTCAAAAATTAATTTAATGTTCCCTTTAGGTTGAAATCCTTCGCGTAAGAGTGTAAGTAAAGCCATCACGTATGATACACCGATCTGCTTCATATCAGCAGCACCGCGACCCCAAATGAATTTATCATGCTCCATTTGAACCAATTCTCCTGAGAAGGGAGGATATTTCCATTCTTCATCCTCGCCAACAGGAACCACATCCAAGTGGGAAGCAAATCCCCAACATGGATTATTTGAAGGATCAGATCCCTGAATGGTAACTATTAAATTGCCTCTTGAAGGCACCGTTTCAATGATTTTGGTTCTTATCAACGGATTCTTTTCCTTTTCAAATTTCTCTTGAATCAATTTAGCTAAAGTCAATTCGTTTCCAGGTGGATTCGATGTATCAATCCGTATATTATCTTGAAGAAACATTATAGTTTCCTTTGCGATATCTGAAGTGTTGGAAAACTTTGGGAGCCTATTGATCACTTTTTTGGTATTTTTTTCCACTTTTTCCTCCATTAATCCTTCCTCTCATTTTAATTAAATGTAATATTTTATATGAAAAGAATTAATCTTAAATATTAATAGATCAAATATTTAATAAAATATTTACATATAGGTTGGTAGAAATTGGAAAGTAAAATCAAAAAATTGGATGATTGGGAAGGTTGGCATACATCAACCAAAACCATGATCTCTTATAGTTTCGGTGCATTTGGGTTCGAACTTGTAGGTAACGCTTTTGCGGGGTTGTATTTCTTTTTTTATGAAACCGAGCTTTTACTTCCGGGCATTTTCCTCATAATCGCGAATGCAATCTTCGCAATCTGGAATGCTGTTAACGATCCCATCATAGGGTATATTCAAGAACGCCCTAGAAGATGGTGGGGAAAGTATGGCAAGCGATTTCCTTGGATCGTGACCATGCTCATTCCGATGTATGTGAGTTACTTCCTGCTCTTCGCTCCTCCATTAGGTTTGGGACCTTTTGCCCTATTTCTCTGGATGATGGTCATGCTCTGTCTCGCGGATACTTTCTATTCGGCATTTTTCAATGCGTGGTACGGAATGTTTCCCGAAAAATACCGAACTGATGCTGCGAAAAGGAAGGGAAATGTATATAAATTATTACTTTCAATAGGAAGCGTGATCGTGGGTACATTGATTCCTCCAGAGATTTATAGGTACGATGTTGTAGAATCTTATGCAGAAATGGCGGCCGTAATATTACTCATCGGTGTCGTGGCGGGCGTGGTCGTGATATATGGTTCTCGTGAAGATCCCGCGCGCAAGGCATTGGAAGTACAACAAGGTATGGTTGCACAAGATCCTTTTTTGAAATCATTAAAGCTCTCATTGACAAATAAAGCATTCTTGGCGTATATCTTCTTCTATTTTGGAAATAAATGCTGGGATTTATTTGTAATAGGATCCGTTCCATATTATGGGAAATGGATTTTAGGAATTCCGGCTTCCGATTTAGTTCTGATCTATGTTTTCTTCATTCTTGGACAATTAGTTGCCGTGCCGATCTTTACATGGATGGCGAAAAAAGTAGGATTCTATAAAACTGCTGTAATAGGCGGCTTATTAGAAAGTATTTGTACCTTGCCCTTAGTATTCATAACTGATGTCAACGTAGCTTATCCTTTCATCCTCATCTTGGGAATCGGCAATGCCGCCTTATGGAGCATGCTAGCACCAATTCTCGCGGAGGCATTAGACTCTCTCTCAATACAAACGGGAAAACGAGATTCTGGGGTCTATGTGGGTATCTACATTTTCTTTGGAAGGCTGGCTATCATTGTATTTACATTCTTCATGGTATTTGTTCACGACATTACTGGCTTTGATGCAGCTGCTCCTATAGGACAAGGGATACAAACACCTTTAGCCGATTTTGGCATCCTTTTAACCATATCCATCATTCCAATGATTGCAACGGCTGCATTCACGATACTATTTGCCTTAACCTATGACATTAAAGGAGAAAAGAAAAATTGGTTAGAACAACAATTGCGGGAAAAAGACCTACATAAATAAAATACCCTTTTTTTAACTTTCAAATTGAATTTTATTTATTTTTTTTTTTTTTTTTCCTTCCCTACATTTTGCATGAAGTCACCATTAAAAAGACTTTTAAATACGGGAGCACTTACCCAAGTTAGCATTGTGGGACATCCAAGCTACCCGCTTGAATTTGGTTCGCCCCCCGTGGGATGAAACCCATGAAAAGAATTGGCTGGACGGTGCAGGAGAGGGATCCCTCCCCATCTCGTAAATCACTAGGCCACCGCTCCGGGTGAGCCTCGAAATAAAAATTGGGCACGACCCGACATCAACCGTCCGTTGTCCCCGCCACGTCCCTGCAATAGACAGGAGCATCTCGAAAGCGCCATCGTGTGCGAGGGAAAGGATTGGACTTTGCGTCACGGATAAGTGACGCTTCTAGCGGACGCTTTAACCGATAAAGAAAAAAAGTGTGGTGATTAGAAGCGAACGGAGTTCGCAAGGAGTTTTTTTCATTTTTTTTACCATTTATTCATGCTGTAAAGTAGCCTATCCAATTGTTGGAATTTCTAAGTCATAAATGTGTATTACTCTAGTCAACTTTATAATCTTCGAAATTAAGTTATATTGTACGAAGTTTCACATTGTTTCTTCCTTCAGAGAAAACATGTTTGAAAAAACATTTAAAAGGTAAGATTTAATTGACGTTTTGGAAATTGGAGTACATATTACGGGATAAGTAGGATTTATTTTTTATCCTCAATGCCTATATTTTTCCCAAATAAGAATGAATTAGTAATTCCATGATTTATGTCCATACTTCTCGAAGATTCTTTCCATAGAAGCTAAATGGCGTGGGTCTTCGGACTGAATTCGCCATAGGCATTTTTCACATTCATAATAAGGTAAGTGCTTTTTAGAAACCCTGGTCTTGACACAAGCATGTCCTTTTCTTATCATGAAGCAGTAGGTTTTAGGGTCCGGTTTTTCTAAATCTTTCAAAATTCCTTTCACATCAAGAATAAATTCATTCAATGTGAAAAAGTGGAGTATTCATTTTAATTTTTTAGGTTATCTTCCATGACCTTTAGCTTTATTTTATTAAATTTTAACGTGAACTCGGAATACAGCTGAATTTTTCGCTATTTAACAGCATTTACTTTTTTCTTTTAACTCAAGGATAGAATAACTTTAGAATATTTTTATCATCGTTCCTATCAATTTTTTACTTTATACTAAGCAAATTTCCTAACTTGTAAATGAAATCCAACATTTTCCTCAACGTGATTATTAAATAAAAAATAATATTTAAAAGAATTAAGAGCCCCTCTAAAGATTTCTTATCAAATTGGTTGGGAGCAAGATGACGTTGTATTATTCCCAGGTTATACCCAATAAAGAGATCATGCCAAGTAAAGTTCAATCTGCTTAGCTGATTCAGATATTTTTCTAAATAGACCATTAAATTGAGCATTACAAAACTAATATCATTAAGCAGATTATATCTTATTTTTAATATATTATAGATAAGAGATGCAAGGTATTTTTATTTTTAAATAAAAAAAATTAAATCAATGAGTAATTTTTCTAGCTTCAAAGTTATTCGAAAATATAGAAATATATTCAAAAAACTTAGAAACAAAACTTTTTTTAACATTTTTAAAGAAAATGAATTCATTACAAATGATTGTAAAGTATTGGTTAAAAAGTCGGAGAATTTTCGCTGAAGCTCTCATTCTACAAACAGTTTCCACGATTCTTCAACTCCTTATTCCAATATTTATAGGACAATTGGTGGGTCAACTTGACCCTAATTTACCTAACAGGATTGGAATATCGGAGTTGTTCTTTTATTACGGAATGATTATAGGGTTAGGACTGGTTTCTTTTCTAATTTTTCGGTATTCACGCATTTTAACTGCCCGGGTCTCGACAAATGCTCTATATTTCATAAGGAAAGACATTCATAATGCGATAAATCGTCAATCCTTCGCATATTTTGATCAAATGGAAATTGGAAATTTAGTGGCAAGAGCTACATCAGATGTGGAACAAACAAACATGATTTTTGGTTTCGGATTAGCCGTAGGAGTACAAGGGATCATTCAATTGCTAGGAATACTGATTGCTGTGTCTATCCTGCACACGGAAATCATTTGGATTTTTGGGCTCTTGATACCCACATCACTTTTTATATCCTTTCTGATTACATGGAAATTACGCCCCATTTATTATGAAAGCCGACAAGCATTTGGAGAATTAACAAACTCCATTCGGGAGAATATAGTAGGATCCCAGGTTGTTAGAATGTTCAACATGCAAAATAAAGAATCTCGCAAGTTTAATGTCAATAATCAGCGCTTTTATGATGCGAGCGTTCGCTCCGTTAAAGTTAACTCCCTCTACATGCCTATTAATCTCATATTGATTGGATTGATGATTATTTTTACCCTCTATATCGGGGGTACCTTAGTAATACAAGGAACAATGGCTTTAGCTACACTCATTACTTTTCAATCTTATATCGGTCTAACGGTCTTTCCGCTCATCATTCTCGGGCAGATCATGATCATGTATGTTCAAGCAGATGCAGCACTCAGAAGAGTAGGAGAAGTAATCGATTCTGCTCCCGATATTATTGAAAAACCCAATGCGATTAATGGTAAAAACATTAAAGGGGAAATTGAGTTTGATAACGTGTCTTTTGGATATACACCGAGTAATCGCGTCCTTAAAAACTTAACATTTAAAGTTCCTCAAGGGCGTAAGGTTGCAATTATTGGAACTACAGGTTCAGGAAAATCCACGATCATTAACCTCATCCCTCGATTTTATGATGTAAGTGAGGGATCAATTAAAATTGATGGAGTGGATGTTCAGGATTATAAGATTGCAGATTTACGCCGAAACATAACGATAGTATCTCAAGATACTTTTCTCTTTAATAAATCCATCAAGGAAAACATCACCTATGGCAAGGAAGATGCGACTTATGAGGAAATAGAAGAAGCCTCGAATGTAGCCAACATTCATGATTTCATCGCAAGCTTACCAGATGGTTACCAAACAATGGTGGGAGAGCGCGGAACGTCTCTTTCAGGCGGTCAAAAACAGCGTTTAAGTATTGCTCGTGCAATTATTATTAAGCCTAAAATCTTGATCTTTGATGATTCTACCAGTTCTGTTGATGTGGAGACCGAATTTAAAATTCAACAAGCTCTCGAACGTATCATGAAAAGCACTACTACCTTCATTATTACTCAACGAATTTCTACCATTCGAAATGCTGATGAGATTTTAGTGCTAGATAAAGGACGAATCGTGGGATATGGAACTCACGACGAATTAATACGTGAAAATGTACTTTACAAGCAAATCTACGAAACGCTCTTTCGAAAGCAAAAAGAGCTTATTACAAAAACGGTTAATCCAACGGGAGAGATGGTTCGAGAATGAAGAATAAAAACATTCCAGAGAAATCAGAAGGTTCTGAAGAAACAATTGATTCAGAGGAAGCCATCAAACTCGAGAAGATAGATAAAGAAATCCAAAATCGACCAAGGGGGCCCGATGCGACCGCTCATCGTGGTCCCATGATGTTCATGGAAGATGATGTGAAGCTTGAACATCCGAGAGGTATTTTGTGGAGATGGATCTTTTCATATCTTTTTAGGAATAAAAAATTATTCTTTCTTTATGTCATATTAATTGCCGGTGGAACGGTAATAAATTCTATTACACCCTTACTAACAAAAACTTTAATTGATACGGGAATTATCCAGCAGAATACCCAAGTACTACTTAATATAACTATTCTTTATTTCTTTTTAATCATCATCATGGCCGTAATTAATTATTTTGGATCTTATGGTTTGGGAAAAATTGGTCAAGGTGTAGTCTTTTGGATGCGCAATGATGTGTTCGCTCAACTCCAAAAAATGTCCATGTCCTATTTCGATAAGCATCCATCGGGTGATATTATCTCGCGTGCAACGAATGATGTGGATCAAATAAATTTATTTGTAGGTGGGCAATTTGTCCAAATCGTTACGAGTATTATCGGAATTGCACTCAGTTATATTTTCATGTTTATATTGAATCCCTTCCTTGCCCTATTTGCGTTGGTAGTTATCCCCGTCTTTTATTTCATGGCTAAATGGTTTCAAAGACGTGTTATTGGTGCTTTTAGGAAAACTCGGAAAAAAATAAGCAAAGTCACCTCTTCCATACAAGAAAATATTGCTGGTGCAAAAACGGTTCAAGCTTTTGGTCAAGAAAAGAGGGCGAGCGATGAATTTGATCGTGCTAACGTAGAGAACGCAGAAGCTTCATTCCAAGCACGAAGAATTTTTGCCACATTCTTTCCTTTAATAACCTTTTTATCCTCTTTAATGATTGCGAGCATTCTCCTAATAGGAGGATACATCGATCTGAATAATATTGCACCTTTTGGAATCGCCATTACGGTGGGCACTCTTACCGCATTCATCCAATATTTATCAAACCTCTTCCAACCTTTCATGGCACTTACTCAAATTCAGCAAGTCATGGAAAGTGCAATCGCTTCCGCAGACCGAGTTTATACTGTGTTAGAGGAAGAGGTGGATCTTCCTGATCCAGATCATCCCATAGAGATAGAATCTCCTAGAGGATCCATCGTATTTGAGCATGTAAGTTTTGGATACAAATTAAATGGAGCCCGAGATCAAAAAATGAACGCTAAGAAAGCAATTAAATCCCAAAACTTTTTCCGTAAATCAGTGAAAACTAAGGAAAGTAGTCCTAAAGTACCTGCGAACATTTCAGCAAAAAATCCAAAAGCTTTTACAGAAAATATACCACCATTCTTACAAGGAATGTTAAACAATCCTACCATGATGAATCAAATGGTTCGAGGATTGGAAATGTCACTCAAGGGTCAAGTTAGGATGCCAAGTGGTGGAGGAGACAGCGGAATGGGAGGAGAATCTGGGGGAATGATGGGAGGAAATAGAGGAATGGGCGGACAATTGAATCCCTCCCAACTCTTGCGCATACTTGCAACCTTTCCTCTTCCCGAAGAAGTAATTAACACTTTTCCAGATATCGTTAAAAAAGCTATTGAAGAAGAGCGAGTACGCATGGAACATAAAGCAACAGTAGGGTATGTCCTTAAAGATGTAAACTTGGAAATTGATGAGGGCAAGACTATTGCTATTGTTGGAAGAACTGGAGCTGGCAAGACCACCTTCATCAAGTTAACCTGTAGATTTTATGACGTGAATGACGGGTCAGTTAAAATTGATGACATTGACGTGAAAAACATATCTAAAAAAGCCCTTCGAGATTTAATCGGGTTGGTACCCCAAGATTCGTTCTTGTTCACGGGTACAATCAGAGAAAACCTCCTTTATGGTTTTGATGAAAATTCCCATAAAAATCCCGAAACGGAGGAAATTTTGGAAAGAAAGATGATCGAAGTTTCAAAATTCTTGGGGCTCCACAATTTTGTCGAAGCATTGCCCAAAAAATACGATACAAAACTAAAAGAAAATGCATCTAATATTTCCATCGGGCAACGCCAACTTATAGCTTTCGCCCGAGCATTGATACGAAATCCCAAGGTATTAATTCTAGACGAAGCAACTTCCTCAGTAGATCCTTATACTGAATCACTAATTCAAGATGCTTTGGATAAAGCAAGAGAAGGACGGACGACTTTAATCATAGCACATCGCTTATCCACGATTAAAAATGCAGATTGGATCGTAGTCATGGACCAAGATAAAAAAGGCATCGTGGAACAAGGCACGCACGAACAATTGGTTTCACTCGAAAATGGAGTCTATAAACATCTTCTGGAAATGCAGTATAAAGATATCTCAATCGATAAAAATTAATTTTTTAACTTTTTTTTGTTATGTTTTGTTTTTAAAATTTGGTAAAATAGCAATGTTTACTTTAGACTTCCCCTTATATTGAATACATGCTTTATAGAATGTGAATTCAATACATTTATATCAAATTTAAATCTCTTGGGATGCAATATCAAGGATTGAGAGAGGGTTACAATTTCAATTGAATTTCTTTTTTTTATAGTCATATTTCAAGTTTAATCTAAATGTATTATTAATACCTAAAAAAGATTAAATGAAAGGGATTTATGATTTGATGAAGAAAGAAAATAATTGTGCTAAAATTCCTCTAAAAAACAGAAATTCGCATCCTAAAGTTTACCTCAATCAAAAACAAAAGAAAATATTATTTATTTTTTTTAACAATACGATTTTGAGAGATTTTCAAAATAAATTAAACTATGAGAACTTTTCTATCAAACAGATTTTTCATGAAATACCTAATATCGCAAATTTTTTTTTTAACAAAATGAAATAAGACAGAATGAAAAGAATAATAAACAAACAATACGCTTTCTCCAAATACTTACTCTAATTAACCTTTATTCAGAGAACTATAAAGAATTATTAAAAAATACTATAAAATATATTAATCTATCAAGGAGTTATGCTATTAATTTAACAAAAGATATCTTGGACTTTATGAATTCACAAGATATTGATGTTTCTACTTGGAGACCTAAAATTACTTATGGAATTGAAAAATATAATCAAAAAAATGTAATAAAATGGAAAAAACTGTATGAAGAATTCGGAAGTTATAATTATATTAAGGATCTTTTGAGAAATGAAGAAGGAGAAGGTCCATCAGATACGACCATCAAGGAAAGACTTCAAAATTATTTTAAAGAAAAAGATTGGGATTTCAAAAATTGGGAAGCTCGTTATAAAAGAAATATTCAATTACAGAAATATGGAGATAAAGAAGAGCTATTTTGGATGAAATTATATGAAGAATTGGCGAGTTTTAGACAGGTTTCTATTAAGCTAGGAGAAGTGTATAATAAAGTGTTTAGATCCTCGTCGATAAGAGATAGAATCAAGCGAAGGTTTTTAAGACAAAATATAGACTTTAAAAAAGGGGAGAATGAATACAAACAAGAAAATCCAACAAAATTCAAGTCAGTATATAGTGAACAAGAATTGAACTTGTGGATCCAATTATTTGAGAAATATGGATTTCTATCAAAAGTTTCAGAAGAATTTGAGGAAAAAACAGGAAATCAAATATCTAATCGTACGATATTATATAGAATTGAAAAAAAGTTTGAAGAAGAAGGTAAAGATTTTGAAGAATGGTATGAAAAAAACAGAAAAAGTACCAAAGGTTTTGAGAAGAAATATAATATGGAAGATCTTAATGAGTGGGAAAGCCTTTTTGAGCAAATTGGTTCCTTTTGTGGAGTTTCCTATTATTTAAATGAGGTACGGGGTGATGAAGATGGACCTCATGGGAAGACAATAAAAGATTATTTAAAGCAAAAGTTTAGAACTGAAAATAGAGATTTTAAAAAATGGATAATTAACTTTTATTCTCCCAATCACGAGAGAGCAAATATCATTAGGCTATCAATCCATTTTATTATGGAAAATCTTTTTATAGAAAATCAATTAAGAAAAGGTAATATAGCTTTTTATGAAATAAGTCCAACAGATGGGAGAAATACTGTTAGTGATAACGCGCTTTTGAATTTAAAGGATAATATCAAAATGAAATGCATTGATTATTCGACATCTAGATATAAAGAGAATCTATTTGATAAATTATATAAAAATTATCAAAGCTCTTACAGGGAATTAATAATAGTTCCCTTATTAATTGACAAAAACATAAAATTATCTAAAAACATTAAAAAAGAATTAAGAAGAAATGTCAAAATATTGAATAAAGATAAATTTGCTAAATGGATGAGGTATAATGAACAAGAATTGAAACTATATAACATTGCAATTGAATATGCGAAAACTGCGCTTTATGATGATGATGATTTCGATAAATTAAAAGAATTGGGAAAAAAGGCAGAGTATAATTTATATATTTTACAAAAGAAATATCCGATAGGTGAGCAAGGCTTTCAAGAGTACTTAAAAAAAGGAACTAAAAAAGACTATTCTTACCTTCTAAAAGATTTAGAATTTCGTTCTTTAGAAGATTATTAAATTATTAATCTCCTTTATGCTTGATCTTATATTTAGTTGCTCCTTTATTCTTAATCTTATATTTAATTGCTTCTTTGACGAATGCTGAATAAACTGGTGAGGTTCCTTCTTCCCAAGGTCTGGACTTGAATTCAGGATGAAATTGCGTGCCCACCATCCAATGATCAGAACGATTTAATTCGATACTGTTAATAATTCCACCCGTATCATCGGTACTTGAAATTATAAGTTCCTTTGCCTTTGCCTCATTAGGTATAAACTCAAATTTAATATGATAACGATGTCGAAATCGTTCTATAACTTCTTGCTTTTGATAAGCATCAAATAGTTTTGTTCCTTTTTTAATAAACACTTTCAGCCCCCCCAATCTCATGGTACCGCCCTTTTCATTCACCCCTTTTTGGCTTTCTAACAAATCAACTACGGGATACGGGGTATCAGGATCAATTTCTGTGGAATTAGCTCCCTCTAATCCTAAACGTGTTCTACAATATGCTATATAAAACAATTGCGCTCCGAAACATATTCCTAAAAAGGGAATTTTCTTATCCATTGCAATTTCTGCACTTTTAATCATTCCTTCCACAGCTCTTCTTCCAAATCCAGGAGTTAACAGAATTCCATCGCAATCTGCCAATTCTTTTTCAATATTGGTTTTAGCTGTGAGATTGATCATTTTTAAATCGGTATTGTATCCTTGATAAACTGCCGCATGCTCTAAAGCATCATTTATCGAAATATAAGAATCGGAAATGTTGAAATACTTGCCCGGCATTGCGATACGTATTTTTTTCTTAGCACTTTTAAATATTTCTACCGTTTTTTGCCATTCAGAGAAATTCGTGACTTCGCTAAAGGATACTAATTTGGCTTTTAGGTCTAATAATTCGCATAAATAATCTCCTGTAGATTGTTTTTCGAATAAAAGGGGTAATTCATAGACACATTCCAAATCGGGATTTGACACCACGGCTTCCATTGGGACATTCGTAAACAAGGAAAGTTTTCTGCGCAAATCTTCTTCGAGAGGTTGTTCACTTCGGCCTATTAAAATATCTGGTTGTAATCCAGCACTCTGCAGCATCTTAACTGAATGTTGCGTGGGTTTAGACTTCTGTTGCCCTACGGCTTTGGAAAATGGGATGAGCGTGACGTGAACGAACGCCGTGTGATTCTTAGGGAGTTCCAATCGTAATTGCCTGAACGCTTCCAGAAAAATTCCCGACTCCAAGTCACCGACCGTGCCACCACATTCTACTAATAGCACGTCGAGATTTTCATCTTCGGCAATTGCAAGTAATCTCTCCTTGATCATATCAGTACAATGAGGAATGATTTGAACTGTTCGCCCCAGAAACTCGCCTTTTCTTTCCTTAAGAATCGTGGATAAATATATTTGACCGGAGGTGATGTTATGCGAGGGATGAATATCTATGCCAAGAAATCTTTCGTATTTACCAAACCATACGAGCAGTATGGTTGAATGTACCGAAGTCTTGGTCTATTTCAGATATTCTATATACTCTTTCATCTGATTCAGGTACGGGCTTGAAATCCCACACCTGTTCCGTGATGAAACATTCCCCATGCTCTATCGGGTTGAGGGTACCGGGATCCACGTTCAAGTAAGGGTCTATTTTTACCACGGATACTTTAAACCCCCGAAATTGGAGAATTTTACCTAAGGATGCAGTTGCGACTCCTTTCCCGATTCCCGACATTACACCGCCTGTCACTAACACAAATTTACATTGGGTCTGCATATTTTTAATCGATTTCTTATTAAATTTTTTACTTAAAAAATATATAAATATTCAACACATATTATAATAATTTCGAGAATATTGTAAAAAAAATAAATTTTATACCTTCTTTAAAAATCTCTCATAGTTTCTAAGATCTTGATTCATACTATTAAAATTCATTTTATTTTCCTTTAAATTCGGGTTCTTTTTTGGTAGTGAGAGCTTTCATGGATTCTCTAAAATCATGAGTTTTCATGGCTTCCCTAAGTGCTTCATTTTCTAAATCTAGCGTTTTAGAAGCAATGTCAATAAAATAAGCGTGCATGGTTTTTTTCATCAACTTGATGGACAAGCTCGGCCCTCTTGGTG
>CAYLZE010000036.1:0-44174 GCA_964388035.1 uncultured archaeon | reverse complement strand
GAAATGGTATCCCCGTTTCGATGGCATTGATGATGTGAGAAGCATATTCATCCGAAGGTTTTTTCTTGAATTTAATTTTATTCTTTTTCATTTTTCTTTTAAAGTTTTTTTCCATATTTTCTAACTGATAAAGATTCCATTCATGGTAAGCACCATGTTTTAAATGTCCAAAAAGAGTTTCTGTACCTTTATATTTTTCCAATAAGTCTTGCCTTTTACGATAATAAGCGAGATATTCAGATAGATGTCCAGACGATTCAGTCATGAAGTATCCGGTGGCTTTCATCATATCGAATCTTACTTTTTCCCTTTCAGCAACATGTTGTTTTCTTTCAATAATCTCATAAATCAAGGGATAAGCATTTTCCCATTTGGCAAGGGGATCAGTTGGGCTTTTATACCATAATTCTAAAAACCATGCCATATGATTAATTCCAGCGCAAAAAAAACTGAAATTTTCTGGTTTTGAATTAATTATGGATCTTAAAAAAAAGGAAGTGTCTTGGACGCCATGACACAAACCTATCATGGAATCGGGATATATCGTATTACAATACCACGTGTTCATTGCCATGGGATTTGCATAATTTAATAATAAGGGCGTAAATTCATTATCGTTATTATTAATTGCTTCTTCTTTCATTTGCTTCATGATCGATTCAAGTACAGGAGCAGTGCGAAGAAATCGAAAAACACCTCCTGGTCCGAGTGTATCTCCCACGCATTGAGTGACCCCATAGTTAAGAGGTATTTCTAGATCGAACTTAAATGCATCTAATCCTCCCACTTGAATTGCGGATATAATATATTTAGCTTCCTGAATAGCTTTTTTCTGATCCGTGGTTTTTTCAATTTCTATATTTTTAAATTTTTGGGAATTATCTTCTATATATTTTTTTAAAAAATTATATATTAATTCTAGCCGATGAGAATCCACATCTTCGAGACATAATATTAGATCTTCTCTTAATGCGTGAAAGGAGAGCAAGTCCGTGAGCACTTGCTCGCTGAAAACTAATGATCCTGCCCCGATGAAAGACATTTTTAACATTATATTAATTTAAAGAATCATTTTTAAATATCTTCTATTTTATTCAATATTTCTTGAAACGCATGAAAATAATTTAAGATTCCTTTTTTCTTTCAATAAAAGGAAATAATAAAGTTTAAAGAATATTTTATTAAAAATTAGAAATCGTGAGTGATAATTCCTCTGTTTTCTACAAATTTTAAACGAAATTCAGCAGCATATTCTTCCAATTTTTATAATTTACTAATAACCTATTTTTTGATACTAAAAAATAAGAGCAATTAGTTTGATTTACTTATAAAGTAAGAATAAAAGCCAATTTTTTTTATTTTGATCTATTTTTTAAAATGTTTTTATATTCTTAACTCTAATTTATTATTACCGAATACGAATTTTTAAAATTAAAAAAAAGTTTCAACCATGACTGAACTAGAACCTGAAATACAAGTTAGCTCGACATACAAACGGAATTATCTCGTTTATTTTTATGGCTATTTTGCCGGTGCCGTGAAAGGTACTATAATTCACGTGTATGTTCCAATTTTCCTTTATACTGTATTGAATGTGGATAGGGTAGAATTAGCGTTCGTTCAAATTTTTAGTTATTCTGCTTTATTTGCTAAGCTCTTAATCTCACTATATTTTGACAAGTCCATGAAAAAAGCTTGGTATTGGATGATCATTAGTTCAGTTGCTTCTATTACAGGTTTTATCGTATTGATCACAAATTTGCAACTGCTAATAATATACGGAATTTTCTTAGCTGTAAATTTCGTATTTGGTTCAATTTTAGACGTTGCAATTGATAAATTTATCGTGATTCAATCTCCCACTAAAAAAGTAAAGCAGCGGAATGCATTATGTTTAAACTTGGGTTCTCTCATCGGTTCAATAATCCCAATGGGTTTGGCTCTTGTTCTTTTAGTTGATATTCGTTCATTTACTTCATGGAATATATTTTTTCTTGCTGGTATTTTTTGCATATTACCATTGATTGTATTAGTCTTATTTTTTAAGCGGGGACAAGAAGTTTATTTGGATAAAGAAAAGAATGTTAAAAAAGAAAAGGTTTCTCTAAAATCTATATTATTAATGTGCATATTCGTATTTTTTCTATATGCTGATGCTTTATACCAATATCCCTTGGAACCGTGGGCCCTTTCCAAATTAGGGGAAGAGAATATCGGAATATTTTCACTTATAATGATGAGCTTCGTCGTAATCATGACGATTGGGTATTTAATTGCTGGTACCATCTCTCACAAATACAATAGAAAAAAACTGGTCATAATATTTTCTTTTATTGATGGAGCTTTAATAGCTATTGCTCCCTTCACTCCGATTTACATGTTTTTTATTCTAGTTGGGGGAGTCTATTTCTGTTCTGGCTTTATTATTATCAACATGATGTCGCTATGGATTGATTTGAGTAAGGGAAATGTCTTTTATTTTCAACTAATGTCGATCTTTGCCACTGTTTCCGCGGCGGTATTCACTCCCACGGGTACTTATTTGAGTGCAATAATTCCCACAGAATACATCATTGGAATTGCCGGAGTTTTAATAGCCGCATCCATTATCCCCTTATTTTTCATGAAAATAGAAGAATCGCCATAAAAAGAAGAATAGAGAAAAGAAAAGGCAGGAAAATTACTTATTTGTTAATTCGTCCATTTTGGCTCATTTCAATTAGTGCTTGTATTTGATTTTCTTTCAGTAAAAATAGATTCTTGATAGCCAAGCTTCTCTGAATGATTTCCCAAATATTAGTTTTTGCTTCATTTAAATCCGTTAGATTTAGGGAATAAAGCTTGTTTTTTATTAAGTTTTCTTTGGGTTGATTCAATATTTCTTCTATGAGATTTCCGATCATTATCATTGGAATTACTTTCTTTAAAAAATCAAGATCATTTGCTGAAACAGAGTTCGAGGCTAATTGGACGCTAGACATGATCATGTTAAAGAATTTCAACATCTTTTTACTCGACTTTATTATAATCTCAAGCTTGTTATCAAGATGCATTTTTACAATGGAATCCAAATTCATGTATCTCAATAATTTTCGGCATTTCATTAGGGTTATTCCACGGTTATAAATTATATTTCCTGACTTCATAGAAAGGAATATTTCAATTTCATCGAAGGGAGTTATTTCTATTCCATTTATTTGTAAGAAGTGTTGATCTTCTTCATATTCTGGTGTAATTGAAGTCTCTTTTCCATTAACTTTAACGTCTATTATCTCGGGCTGATTAATACTTTTAAATATTAAATTATAAGCTCTTTTTCCTAAAATAAATTCAGAAGGATTTTCTTTATTAACCTTTTTTATGCTAAATTGTAAGGTTTTTTTCGTGTTCTTCAATTCAAATTCGGTAAGAACGTGCTTTCCCTCTTTAAAATCTTGCGAGATGCCATCATCTTCATAAAGACTGAATGCATTATCTTTTCCCGGAAAGATTATCATATCTAGCACTCGCGGGTTATCTGTATTATTCCATTTAATGTTTCCATAGGTGTAATTCGAGAGTGGAATGATTGCACCCGCTTTTGCAAAGACGGGAATTTCATTCAAAAGTCCATACACAGCTATGACTTGATTTCCCTCATAATACTCACCTGTAAAAAAATCAAACCACGTTCCCTCGGGGAGCCATACTTCTTGCCGGCATTGTCCCAGATCCTCATCAATTTTAGAAATAAAGGGAGAGCATAATAATTCCGTTCCAAAAAAATATTGATTTGGAAATTCATATGCTTCTTCTTGATTGGGATATTCATAATACATTGGAGTTATCAGGGGATGCGATTCAGTACATGTTTTCCATGCCATGGTATAAATATAAGGAATGAATGAATGTCGAAGTTGCATTACATGTTTTGCGATGGCAAATACTTCTTCATTGAACATCCAAGGAAGGCGTTCGTTATATAGGTTCTTAGTGCTATGCAATCGGAAAATCGGACTGAATAAGCCGAATTGTATCCATCGCACGTACAATTCTGGATCTACCCCCCTGCCATTCATGTGCCCTCCCAAGTCATGGCTCCACCATGAAAAACCCACGTTTGAAGCAGTAGTTGTAAAATACGGTAAAAAAGAGAGAGAGTTCCACGTGGCGAAGGTATCACCAGAAAATCCTATGGGGTACCTATGATTACCTAAACCCCCCCATCGAGAGAAAATGAAGGGGCGCTTGTCTTTATTTCTTCCCGAGTCATAGAAACTTAGATGATTGATCCACCAGAGAGGATCGAGGCCTTCAATCTTAGAAGACTCTCCTTGTTGCCAATCGGTCCACCAGAAGTCGATTCCCTCTTGTTCATAGGGATGATAAATTATCTGAAAATACGCTTCAACAAATCGAGGATCTGACAAATCAAACTCGATGGGTTGATGTGATTTTGGATCTATTCCCATAAATCGGGCAAATTGTTCATATTGAACCTCATGGGGATATATCCCACTCGCAGGATGCATGTTGAGTGCCGTTTTTAATCCCTTCTCATGGAGAAATTTAATAAATGCCTCATGATCGGGAAATAAATCCTCATTCCATGTAAAACCCGTCCATCCATCGTGAAACTTTACTCCTGTGAAATCTCCCTTGGAATGTTTTTCCAAATATTCTTTGATTTTTACAACATGCCAATCCATATCAATGATACAAACCGAGAGGGGAATTTCCATTTTTTCAAATTCATTCATTAAATCCGTTAATTCCTCTTGAGAGTACTCCCAATAACGTGACCACCAGTTTCCCAATGCCCAACGTGGAATGAGAGCTATAGATCCTGCTATTTTGCAATAATCTTTAAGACATTGTTTAAAATCGCGTCCATAACCAAAGAAATAAAGATCAAGTTCTTCCTTCTCTCTTTTCCTTATCCAGCCAAGTTCATCAAAAACGAGAGATTTGGAATCATCTACCACACTCCAGCCCTCTTTTGACATCAAGCCATTTTCGAGAGGAATTTTTCCATTAGTATTATCCAATGTTCTGGTTGTTCCCTTGAGGTTAGTATAGTTTTTTTGACCAAAATGCCACGTATTTCCCGTCTCAATAATTTTAATAAATAAGTTTGAGGAATTTAACTTATTCCCGTCATTTAAATAATATAATTCGAGATAATCCGTTATTATTTCTAACACGTTTCCCTTCTCTATAATTTCAAATTTCGGAACAAGTTGTTCACGAAATAAAAATGCTTGACTCGCATTATCAACAAACTTGGAACTCTCATCATATTCTATTCTAATGAGTCTTGACGTGAGAAGTGTAAAACGTGCCTTTCCCCTTATAATCATGGATTTGGGGTTTGCATTTGGCTTGAATTTAACTTCTTGAAATATCTTTAATTCGTTCATATATTAAACATCAATCCAATTTGATTTCTACAAGTATAATGAAGTAAAAAAATGAAATGATATTAAATTATAGATCATACGAAGGTCTTGTTTTAGCTACCGTTGAGAAATCTCCCATTTTTTTAGTATATGGTTTTAATCGAAAACAGTATCTATATTCTATTTTTCCTTTTAATTTATATTCTGGATGGAGCATTGCGAGAGCGGGAAGATCTCCACCCACCCCTTGTTGTTTATAATCAATATTCAGCGTGATATTCTCTCTATTAGGTAATTCATGAATGTGGGTCGCTTTTTCCAAATCTTCCATGGTATAGGGCCATGCACTAAAGCTGAGATGAGTATTACAAACATCCGAAATCAATAATCCATCTCCTTGGCCATTTGTCAATGCAATCCATCGCACATCGGTTCGATTACCATTTTCTTGGGGTCGAACATAATTATGGATGAATTCTCTAATCGGCAAGGAATAAATTCCCATAACGGCACCAGTTTTTCTATCAAGCATCGTTTCATGGGGGCCTCTTCCATACCAAGTAATATTGCTAAAAGAGCCCGGAATTTCTCCTTGCATTCCAAAACGAGGAATATTCTTAGAAGGAGTGAATTTATTATCTATGATGAGATCTCCATTTCCATAAACGGTGTAAACGGTTTCCAAGGATTTTTCTGTATCCTTCATATCAGATATCACCTTGATTCGTATCACTTGCTTATTGATTCTTGAAATATTGATTTCCTTGACCATCCTATTCTTTGTAGTCTCTTTCCAACTTAAATCTACACTAGGAATGGCCCCTGTTGCAAAATCTACAAATCCTCTATCATTATCGGTTAGTGCTCTCCAAAAATTTGGCTTGAAAGGAGAGCAAATAAGAGTCACGTTTTCAAATTTGAATGCTTCTAAACAGCCTGTCTTTTTCCCTATAATAAGATCAAAATTTTCTCCCTTTATTATAATACTTGCGCTGGATTCTTCATATTCAATCGGATTTAATTGATCAATCAGAATTTCAGCTTTAAAAATTGTTTCAATAGGGAGTTCAAATTGATCCCAAGCAATAATGTATCCTTTATTAGCCCATATGGCATCATTCAATAATCCAGCAGAGATTTTTAGATTATATTCCGTATTGGGAGCAGGATCGGGTTTAATGAAAGGAATTTTGATCTCTTTTTTCTTACCTGGGTGTATATCTTGATTATCTAGTTTTCCTTGTTGAATGACTATTCCATTTGCGGTTAATTCCCAAGAAAACTCCACGAAATTAAGGGGAAGGAATTGATATTTATTTATAATTGAGACCATTCCATTGAGAAGTTCGATAGGTTCGATCTTAATATTCTGATATACTTTTTTTACCTCGTGCAAGGAAGGATTAGGTTTACGATCCGGCAATAAAATTCCATTTATACAAAAATTTCCATCATTAGGTTCATCTCCATAATCTCCGCCATATGCCCAGAATTCCTTCCCATCGTCTGTAAATTTCCGAAGCCCTTGATCAACAAAATCCCAAATGAATCCACCGATAGCATTGGGATATTTCTCAAATACGTCCATGAATTCTTGAAAATTACCAAGGCTATTTCCCATCGCATGAGCATATTCGCATAAGAGATGAGGTTTAACGTGCCCCTCTTCAAATTTGATAGTTCCCGAAGGTGTTTGGAATTTTCTATTTTTCACCATTCTCTCAAGTTTTTGGGGAGATAAATACATGTTACTCAAGATATCCGTGATTTCAGCGGCATAATCTCCTTCATAATGGATTGGCCTGGTTGAATCGATCGAGAGAGCCGCTTCTTTCATTTTTTTAAAATTCTCTCCCATTCCCGCCTCATTCCCAAGCGACCAAATGACCACGCAAGGATGATTTTTATCTCTTTCCACCATTCTCACCATCCGATCCACGCATGCATTAGTCCACTTGGGGTCACTCGCGGGTAAAATCTCACGCAGTCCATGGGACTCCAAATTACATTCATCTAATACATAGATTCCATATTCATCACATAAATCATACCACGCAGGATGGTTCGGATAATGACTGGTGCGTACTGCATTGATATTATTTTGCTTTAAAATTTCAATGTCCTGCACCATGCGGTTGTAAGGGATTGCTCGTCCATGATCGGGATCGTACTCGTGTCGATTTACTCCTTTTAAAATAACAGGACTTCCATTAATTTTAAAACTGCCGTCTCCTCCAAGCTCTATTGATCTAAATCCGATTTTGCAATGCTCCACTTCCATTACATTTTCTTCCGAATCTTTCAAACAAATGATTAGATCATGGAGATTCGGTATTTCAGCAGACCATTTTTTAGGATTTAAAATCTTTTTTTCCAATTGAACTAATGATTCATCATTAATTGGAATATTGACCAGAGTTTGAACTAATATATTTGAATCCTTATACTGTTCATCTTTATCTAATAAAAATACTTCAATTTTATAATCATTAACACTTTCCGATGCATAATTCCGAACTTTTATTCGGAGTTTTAAGAGTACATCTTGATATTCCTTATCTAAAGAATATTGCGCGAAAAAATCTCTTATATGAACTTTTGGCGCGGAAAAGAGATATACATCCCGATATATTCCACTAAATCTCCACATATCTTGATCTTCCAAGTATGATCCATCTGACCATCTATAAACCTCTACTGCAAGAAGATTTTTCCCCGACTTGACTAATTTTGTGATATCAAATTCAGCGGGTTCCATGCTTCCTTGACTGTATCCTACCATTTCTCCATTTACCCAGACATAAAAAGCAGATTTAACCCCTGCAAAATGAAGAAATACTTCTCTTCCGCTCCAATTCTCAGGAATCTCAAAATTACGCCTGTAAGAACCAACAGGATTATATGAATGACTGATATTTGGAATATTCTCTTTTCCAACACTATACGGATAATTAATATTAGTATATATGGGGATATCATATCCACGCATTTGCCAATTACTCGGCACGTCAATTTCATCCCAATTCTTATCGTTAAAATTAACATGATAAAAATTTTTAGGTCTATCATCGGGTTTCTTAACCCAATGAAATTTCCAATTACCATTTAATGAAATGTGAAATGGGGATTGTTTAGGATTTTCTAAAAACGATCTAACATTTGAAAATGGAATTAAGGTACAATGTCCGGGTTCTTTATTTATTCCGATGATTTCAGAGTCTTCCCATTCCATTTTTTGAGTTTCTTTCGTGTCCATTATCTTTTCCCAACGGTTTTAGAATACTAAAATAACTTAATTTAACAAATTGAAAAAAGCTTAAAATACTTTATTCATTAAACGGAGAAAAAAAAAGAAAAAGCGATTACGTTAATAACTTGATTTTAAAATGGAATACGTGATTAAGCAATGTTAAGAAATCCAGATATATAGAATAAGTATAATATTTTATTTGATATCTTCTTCATCTATTTCGGGCATGATCAAGTCGATATCATATTTTTTAAGTAAATTTTCTACATCTCCCTTAATTTTTTCAGGAATTTTAAAACAAAAGAAAAATCTCAGAAATTTCATATTATAGGTTTTTTCCAAATATTCAATTTTTTTGATGAAGGTTCTTATTTTGTCTAAACCAGCAATCCTCAATGTTGCTTCCCCAATTATGTTCGGATTAATATGAAAAATATCGATTTCTACATCTTCAGTATCAGGATGAACCACGTGATTTTTATCTGTAAAATGTTGTCTAAGTTGTAAATCTAATTCAAATCCTTTTTTCCTGAATTCTCGTTTTACAATTGAATACCCTATCCCTTCTACAACGTTTGAATACCCAAGATCGAGGGCATCCAGTCGTTCATATACTCTCTCAAATCTTTTATCTATCTGTTTTTGCAAGGCATTGAATCTATCGTCCATCTGTTTTTGCATGGCATTGAATCTATCGTCCATCTGTTTTTGCATGGCATTGAATCTATCGTCCATTTTTTCCATTGCATCGAGAAATTCATCTCTGGTAAGAAAATTCTCTTTCAAATATTTAATTTGAATTTCTTTGACTTTATCCTCCACCTGAGTCTCGATAAAATCTTTTATTTCTTTACTCAATTTTGGATCGAGCGTCATGCTTCTAAATAAGAATTCCTATTGTACTCTAACTTATTTAAATTTAATTATAGATTTAAATTTGTGGCTTTTCTTCAATAATTCAGAAAAAAATTTTAGGAATTATCAATTACTTCTAACATCTAAGTTCTAAAAACGATATTTCCATCTAATTAGAAAAGTTTTTTTTACAACTAGTGACTGACATGAAAAAAATACCAAGCATATTCTTTAGGGATTGGGAAGGAGATAGAAGTAAAGTTACTGATGTCCATAATCCCGAGTGTCAATGGGTTTTTGATGGAGAGGGGGTCCCAACGAGAAAATGGGATGGGACTTGTTGCATGACCCGAAAAGAAAAAGGAAGCATGAAATTATATAAAAGATTTGATGCCAAATTTGATAAAAAACTGGGAGAATGGAAGAATAAACCGGTAGACTTTATTCCGTGTGATGAGCCCGATGAGATAACGGGACATCAACCGGGATGGCTGCCTATTGATATTGATGCTAAAAATAAGAAAATAGGAAAGGAAAATAAATGGTTTATTATGGCATGGGATTTAATCGATCCTTTAAATGATAAAATGTATGAAAAATATAACCCAAAGCAAGATGAAGGAACCTATGAACTAGTGGGAATTACAATAAATGGAAATCCTGAGAATATTAATGGATTATATTATATAAAACACGGTTTTCATCCACTAAGTTCGAAGTATTATGATTTTACTAAAAATGGTATTACTCATGATAATTTGAAACGATTTTTTAAATCAGAAGAAGGAAAAATGGAAGGGATTGTATGGCATCATTCTGATGGGAGGATGGCTAAAATTAAAAGACAAGACTTTGGATTAGAATGGCCTGTATCGAGTCAATCCTTTTAGTATACTTAATATACAACTTTCACCAAATTCTCTTTTTAAACTCTTTAATTATCGGAAAGAATTTACAATCTCTTCATTTAACATGCGAATCCAAATTTTGAGAAATTTCTTCACTATTAATTCCAATATGGAGTATAAAAAACCCCTGTCTATATTGAGAAGAGATATGAATAAAAAGTTAATTTCAGATACTTGAAGGAATTTTAAACTTTCTTGAATAAGAATTTATAATAGAATAATAGACCTTTTCTTATTTATTTTTTTATGATTAGGAACAAGCTAAAGGATGAAAATGATATTTAAACTAACCGATTGATAAAAGCAAATTTTTTGTTTCCTTCAAGAGCAAATTTCAATGAGAGAGGAATTCCCCAGACGAGTAATACAAAGAACATGCTCCATTCTAGTAGGGCTTGAGGCATCACGGGAAATAAGAGAGCTACTGAAATGTGTCCTAGTGCCATAAAATATCCAAAGCTCTTAGAAAAGACGTTTAATCGCAATATTAGGAATCCAAATATTATTTCAGCAAATAACAAAGATACAAAAACAATAGTCGCAAATGTTATGTGTAAAACGAAAGAAAAATCAACATTAAATATTCCGACCAAAAAAAAGGAAATAGTCATGATCTCCAGCAGTGTAAATCCAAAGATTGAAAGAAAATTATAACCTCGTCTCATTTTTGCTTTATGGTGTATTTTTCTAAATAGCTTGATAAAAAAGAAACTTAGAAATGAAGCTGAAACCATGAAAGTAATATTAATTACCATTGGATATTGCGTATAGTGAATGGAGCCGAGTTCACTGATCGTATTTACGAGCATGCTATAATTGCCGAAATCATATGCTAAAATGAGTGACACAACTAATCCGAGTAAGAAAAGTGGAATTCCTATTACTGAGATGATGTTAAATACTTTTTTATTCATAATTTCTAATGTCCAAAAGAACTCTGAAATTTAGAGAAATTCTAAAAAATTTGTTAACTTTACTTATATAAATAATTAATATTATTTATGTTAATATTCATCTTCGTTAATTCGTAGCAGTAATACAAAAAAGATTTTGTATTGTTATTCTTAAACGGTAAATCTATAAAAAAGATATCTGAAATAACCTACACTTATTGAAAAAAGAAATGTAAAAGTTACAACTTATCCAAAGTAATTTGAAATGCCTTTTTTCTTCGCTATTATACGCCATTTCTTTAAATTCGTAATAATTTGTTATCAAAGCTTAAATATTCCCAATTTAAAATGATATAGTGCCATTATTTAGCTTATAATATAACTTTTAGAGATGTTAAACAACGACAGAGGTAAAACCTGAAGAAAAAGCTACCGGAACTGCATCTCTTCCAAAATTAAAAGATTTTCGCTCTAATCATGCTCATTTTTCTTTATTTCTTCATGATCAAGATCATTAAGCATTCAAAAGAGGAATGATAAAGTAAGCAAAATTGAAAAAGCAATTTTAACGAGTTTTCATCACCCGGTTGCGTGTAAATCGCTCCACTGAAGTGTCGCCACCTTATTCTTCTATCTAACTTTTATTATCTTATTTATGTAATCTCAAAAAAATGTATTTAAAAGAAAAAATACACTACAATATCTAATAAAATTTAGTATGTAAACCTTGGGAAATCCAAATATTATATTCATTCTAATAGATGATTTGGGATGGAAAGATTTAAGCTGTTATGGCAGTGAGTTTTATGAAACACCTAATATAGATAAACTTGCATCAGAAGGTATGTGTTTTACCGACGCCTACGCTGCCGCTCCAGTATGTTCTCCAACGAGAGCAAGTATTCTTACGGGAAAATATCCCGCCACCGTAGGAATCACTAATTATATAGAAGACGATGAATCTGATGATAATTCTTCTTATTCCAGCAAACATCAATCCAGAGGAAAGCTCATTGATGCTCCTTATTTAACCCATTTACCTTTATCAGAACCTAATATCGCAAGATCATTAAAAGAAATGGGTTATTCCACCTGGCATGTGGGAAAGTGGCATCTTGGTAGTACTTCTTATTATCCCGAAAAGCAAGGGTTTGATATGAATGTTGGGGGTTGCGAATGGGGGATGCCTGTTTATGGTTATTTTAGTCCATGGCATAATCCTGAATTAGAGGAGATGCCTAAGGGTACCTATTTAACGGATCATTTGACCGATAAAGCAATCGAACTCCTTGAAAATAAAGGGGATAATCCTTTTTTTTTGAATTTATGGTATTATTCCGTTCACATCCCAATTCAAGCTAAACGAGAGATTACACGATACTATAAGAAAAAGAAACAAAAGATGGGGTTGGATGATGTACAAACTTTTGAAATCGGTGAGTTCTTTCCATGCGAACATAAGAGTAAATACCGAGTGAAACGGCGTCTAATCCAATCTGATCCTAAATATGCGGCAATGATCCACTCGTTAGATCAAAATATAGGTAAAATTATAGAAACCATTGACAAGTTAGAAGAAACCGAGAATACTATCATCATCTTTACTTCAGACAATGGGGGATTGGCTACGGCGGAAGGGTCTCCAACGTGTAATGCTCCTTTAGCAGAAGGAAAAGGATGGATGTATGAGGGGGGTACGAGAGAACCTCTCATTATAAAATGGCCAAAAAAGGTGAAAGAAAAATCAAAGTGTAACATTCCTATTACCAGCCCCGATTTTTATCCTACCTTATTTGAAATTGCGGGAGGAAATATAAAGGATCTTAAATGTGATGGAAAAAGCTTTTTACCATTATTGACAGAACTAAAGATGCAAAAACGAGAAGGCCTATATTGGCATTATCCACATTATGGCAATCAAGGAGGCACGCCAGGTTCTTCAATACGAGCGGGAGATTATAAGTTGATTAAATTTTATGAAGATAATAGAGTAGAATTATATAATCTCCGAAAAGATATTAGCGAAAATAATGATCTTTCAGAAATCTATCCCGGAGTAAAAGAGGAATTGGAAGATAAATTAAATGGTTGGATAACTCAAATTGACGCTAAATTGCCAAAACCTAACCCAGATTATCGAGCGATGTAAATCTTAAATTCTATAGATATATCAAGGATTGTGCTAGATATTAATGTTACTTTTCAAGTTTACACGATTAATGCTCATCGATATCTTCAATGATCTTTTTCTCTACCTATTTATTAGTAAAGGGGCTCCAAGAAGAAGCTAACGGGAGGTTTTTTTAAGAATGTGAAACCTATCTTGGACATGGATGATTCTGCTTCATTTTCTTTTCCATGAGTCATAAAATTAACTTTAAATTGAAAAGAAATTTTGTCAAAATAATAAACGAAGGTAATAATTAAAAATTCAAAATATAGATGGTAAATTTGGAGAACAAAACAGACTTACCTAATATCCTAATTTTTTTACCCGATGAAATGAGAGCAGACACGGTATCATTAGGAGGAAAAATTAATCCCGTAATCAAAACGCCCAACATTGATAAAGTTGCCGAGGATGGGATGATTTTCACGAATTGTTTTACCGCAAGTCCTTTTTGTGTACCTTCAAGATGTGCTACTTTCACGGGACAATACGTCCATTCCAGTGGACATCGGAGTTTATATCAAATGTTAGAGCCCCATGAAGAGAATTTATTCAAATTCTTAAGGGAAAATGGATATGCTGTTTATTGGATGGGACGAAATGACCTTTTTAATCCAGAGACAATTAAAGTTAGCGTATCCAAGTATTTTAATATATCCAACAATCCTTTCTTAATTAAGCAATTATTAAAAGGAAAGAAAAATCCTTTTCCACAGAATCATCGCTTTAGCAAATCTTTTTACTTTGGCAAGAGAAACGAACAAGAAGCAAAAGATATTGATTATTTCACCATTCAAAATGCTTTGGAATATCTGGATTCAAAACCCGATCGCCCGTTTTGTTTGTATATTGCATTAGCCTTTCCGCATCCGCCCTATACGGTTGAAGAACCGTTTTTTTCAATTTATGATAGAAGAAAAGTACCAGCTCCTATTATTTCAAATCTCGAAAATAAACCTGAATTCATGAAACGGGTGCATGAAAGATATGGATTAAATAATTTATCTGAGGAAGATTTTAGGGAAATCGTGGCGACTTATTATGGCATGATTACACGAGTTGACGATCAATTCGGTCAAATTATTAATAAATTAAAATCCATAGGAGAATATGATAATACCGCCATTTTCTTCTTTGCAGATCACGGGGATTATGCGGGAAATTATGGATTGACAGAAAAATGGCCAGGATCTCTACAAGATTGCTTAGTAAATGTACCTTTAATTGCAAAAATTCCGGGTTTTCAACCTATAAAAAAAATATATGATGATCTAGTAGAAACAATTGATATTTTCCCTACTATTTTAGAAATTGCTCAAGTCAAAACAAAATATACTCAGTTTGGGAAATCATTAATTCCACTTATTAATAAAGAAGGTACCATTCACCGAGAAGCTGTGTTTTCAGAGGCAGGATTTAATGCACGCGAACCCCAGTGTTTTGAAAACGTGGTGAAGGATTCGAATGATCCGCTGATGGGAATCTATTATGAGAAAACCAATCTTCCAAAAGAAAATCGAAATTTAGTCACGAGAGCAACCATGATTA
The DNA here is from genome assembly GCA_964388035.1 of uncultured archaeon. Taxonomy (GTDB): domain Archaea; phylum Asgardarchaeota; class Lokiarchaeia; order Sigyniarchaeales; family SOKP01; genus JALGVJ01. The sequence goes on along the minus strand of CAYLZE010000036.1, from coordinate 29,172 downwards.
GAACTAAGGAATGGAAATACATCCTTAGAAATGATGCAATGGAAGAATTATATGATATAAAAAATGATCCTCAAGAGTTAGATAATTTAATTAATGACGAGGACCAAATTCAAACTCTATTAGAATTAAGAGAAAGGATGTTGAGATGGTATTTAGATACGAGCGACAATCCCAATTGGAAGCGAATGCGACTACCTTGAAAAATAATAATGATTGAAAACATCTTAATATGCTCTATTTTTTTAATAGTATACTGTAAATGCAGGATTATTTTTAATCTGATGGATGGGATTTTCTTTAAAATTATAAATAATTTATCGAATTTATCTACACATCTTTTTTCTCCATTAAAATTTCTATCTCCGAAATTAACCAACAAAGCTCATCATAGGTTGCCGAAGAATCTAGAATTTCCTTAGTTTTTATATTTAAATTATTCTTACTTACCTTACCTTGAATTAAAGCTAATTGCTTTTCAGCTAATAATCTACATAATTCTTCATAAGATTTCCCTTGTTGTTGTAATTCATGAGCTTTCAAAGTAATAGTTCCTTCTAAATCAGGTTCCAATCCGGCTTCAAGAAAATCCATGGTATCATCTATTTCTATTTCCAATTCAGCTCTTTCATCCATTATATCTGCAAGGTTCTTACCTTTTTCGAGGATCTCTTTCATGACTAAAAAGGTGCCATATTCTTTAGACTCATAATTAATTTGAATACTAGGAGGAAGTTTTCGCACTTTTTTTATCTGCTCGGCTTTTTTGAGACCCAACTCTCTATGTTTTTCCGATATTTTCTTACCAAACCATACATAGATATTCTTATAATCATCAATAAGGTAAGCTTCGTTTGTCAAAAAAGAGGCTTTTTGAACTTTTACTAATCCTCCTTTAGGACCTATTTTATAAAGTATCATCACTTAATTCTCGAGTAAATACGCATGTTTAATTTGGATAATTTTGAAAACACATCATGTTATGAAGCAATAATTGACTCTTAAATAGAAAAGAAGTTTTAAAAAAATCTCTGATAGTATTGTTAATCATATTTAATACAATAATAGAAAATGTACTATTTAAAACCTATCAAACGAGAATAAATTATATTTCTCTCCCTATTGATCCCTTTCTTGATTCTATTTTCTAAATTAATATGAATAATTTGAAATTATTTCCGTTTTTCAATGCAACCAATCCTTATTTCTCACATTTTTGAATTTTTGCCATGTTAATGATACATTTTTAAATCTTTTTTTATGATTTCTAACGATACCCAAATTTATTTATTTTTCTTTCGACTCTTCATATTAAAAACTCGAGAACATGTTCATGAATATAGGAATAAAAGATGAGAAATTTCAATATACGGATGTAATAAAAGCTGTGAAACGGATAAGTCCCTTTATTCGAGAAACACCCCTTGAATATAGCAGGTATTATAGTGAAGCGATAGGAGCGAATGTATATTTAAAATTGGAAAATTTACAGCTTACAGGATCATATAAAATTCGTGGAGCATTAAATAGCATGCTCTCGCTTACTGAAGATGAAAGGAAAAAAGGCGTAGTAGTAGCTTCTTCGGGTAATCACGCTCAAGGAATCGGTTTTGCTTCTCGTTTATTGAACATTCCTGCAACTGTCGTAATTCCAAAAATAACCCCCAAAACAAAGATAGAAGCGATTAAATCTTATAATACCGATCTACGTATTGAAGGTGAGGTCTATGATGATAGTGAGCTACGTGCGCGAGAGATTGAAAGAGAAGAAAATAAAAAATTCATCTCTCCATATAATGATCTCGTCGTGATGGCAGGGCAAGGCACGGTTGGAATTGAGATGTTAAATCAGAATCCCGAACTGGAAATCATTCTTGTACCCGTAGGGGGCGGTGGAATCCTTTCGGGAGTTGCTTTTGCCGTGAAAAAGATAAATCCAAAAATCGAAGTCCATGGGGTACAATCAGAAGCAAGTAAGCCCATGTATGAATCTTTTAAGCAAGGAAAAATAGTGGATGTGCCAATGGAAGAATCAATTGCCGAGGGATTATATGGGGGTATTGAAAAAGGTTCTATCACTTTTCCCTATATCATGAAATACTGTAAAGATATTCTCTTGGTTTCTGAAAAGGAAATTAAAGAGGCAATCATAACTTTCTTGAAATATCATCATCAAGAATGTGAAGGAGCTGCAGCAGTAGGTTTAGCGGCGTTATCACGATATTCTGAACTATTTAAGGGAAAAGAAGTGGGTGTGGTGATTACGGGAGGAAATTTGGATTATTCAGATTTACTTAAAATCATTAAGGAACAAGAAAAATAAACATTTGAAGCATGTTCTAAAAATTGGATTTCAAGAGAGATTTCTCAAGGCTTTAATTTATCTTCCTAACCATCCACCATCCACAGGGATAATTGCACCATTAACATAGTTAGACACATCAGAAGCGAGAAAAACTATAATCCCCTTAAAATCTTGGGGTTTACCCCATCTACCAGCGGGAATCCGGTCTAGTATTGCCTTATTTCTTTCCTTATTTTCTCTTAATTCCTCAGTTAGATCCGTTTCTATGTATCCAGGAGCAATTGCGTTAACATTCACGCCATGTGATGCCCATTCATTCGATAATGCCATGGTTAACTGTCCTATAGCTCCCTTGCTTGCACTATAGCTCGGCACCGCGATTCCACCTTGAAATGTTAATAAAGAAGCCGTAAATATTATTTTTCCCTTACCTCTTTTCACCATTTCTTTACCAAATTCACGAGCTAAAACAAATTGTGCATTTAAATTTACTTCAATTATTTGGTCCCATTTTTCATCAGATTGTTCAATCGCAGATGCTCGATAAATGGTACCCGCATTGTTAACCAATATATCAATTTTTTTAAAATTAGATTTGACTTGTTCAATAAATTTGTATAAGTGCTCTCTATTGGAAAAATCACATTGATAAGCCGTGAAATTTCTTCCTAATTCAATAATTTCTTTTTCAATTTCACTATTGGATAATTCTAAAGTACGAGAAACGCCTATAATATCAGCACCAGCTTCTGCTAATGCTAACGCGTAGCTTTTTCCTATTCCTCTCTTTACTCCCGTTACTAACGCAGTTTTTCCATCTAATCTAAATTGTTCTAAGACACCCATATTAGATCATAATAAAACTATGGAAAATAAATAACTGAGGCATTTTCAATTTTAATAAGCAGAACTTAAAAAATTAAACTTCAAATTGGAAAATTCGCCATGCTATACTTTATAATCTCTCAAGGGAAGCTAGAAAGCCTTCATATATAGCCTTACTAATTTGAATATCTTGAATAGCCACACCCGTTAAATCAGCTACGGTGATTTCGTCTTCTGTTTTTCTTTGATATTTTTCATTCATTAACATATGACCGAGTTCGATCAAATTTTTCTTTTTAATCAATCCTCGTTCAAGAGCATGATAACACTCTCCCCTAGATTGCGCTTGTTCAATGCTGTCTACAATCACTTTATCGGCTTTTTTAAGAATGGCAGAATCTAATTCTTGCTTCTCTGCCGTGTCTGAGCCCATTGCAGTGATATGAGTCCCTTTCTTGACTTGATCTGCTTTTATAAGGGGTATTTTTGACGGCGTGCAAGTTATTATTAGATTGCATTTATTCATGACCTCTGAAACGTTTAGAGTAGGGGTGATCTTGAATCCAAAAGCTTCCATTTCCCGTTTGTACATTTCTAATCGTTTCATATCACGACCACACACCATGACATCACGGCATGAAGTTACATCCAATAAATACTGAAGTTGTAACCTGCCTTGAATGCCCGGACCAATTATACCAATAGACTTTACCTTTTTGGGAGCCATGTATTTTGCTACGACTGCTCCTGCCGCAGCCGTTCTAATATCGGTCAGGCACCCCTCATCTAATAAGATGGCTATAACTTCTCCGGTTTTCTGACTAAATAGTAGCATTAAGCCATTACTTGCTGGTAAGCCCAGATTTGGATTGTTATAAAAACCGGAAGCGATTTTTATGACGTAATAATCATTATTTCGGATAAAACCGTATTTAATATGACAATCACCAGGCGGATCCTCAAAGAGCATCTCTCCTACGGGAGGTACCACGACTTTCCCCTGTGAATACAAGATAAATCCCTTTTCCATTTCCCGGATGACGTCAATGTTTTTTACAACTTGCTTTATTTGATCCAAGTTTAATATTTTGGTCATGATTTGAATGCTTATTGCGTTTTATTATTATTAATCATGTTATAATAAGAATTTATTGGTAATTAAGTAAGTTAAGTCCTTTTTATCTAAATATCGAAGTTACCGAATAAAGAAGCTCAAGTCTTTAATATCTTTACTAATTCTAGCATTAATGCCAATTTCTATTTCACTTATTTTTTCATATTATGAGTTATTTTTAATAAAACGTTAATTCTATAGATTCAAAATTCCACATGCTCAAAAATTTGCCGCGTAGATCTTCAGCTAAACCCAGATCTACCACATTCATAACCGAAAATATTTGATATGGTTTTAAAGGATTTTTTAATTTGAAAATAATTCGTTTTTTATCAAATATATCGAAATTAGATGGCATTCGATGATATATATATTTTATTCTGAAATTTGGAAGTTTTGGTGTGAAACCGTATAAAGTGGCTAAAAGATTTTGAAGTTGTTCAAAAGATTGATGACATTTCTGTTTGAGCTCTTCTGTTAAAGGTCTTGCATCAAATTCAAAACTCCATAAATCCTTTACCTCAACTCCTCTATCCACTGCTTCTTTAAGGGAATTATAAACGAGATGCCCGTGCGGAATAATTTTTAAAGTCGTTTCATTAAAGAATTCATTAAAAATAATTTCATTCTTGGCAGAAGAGATATATTTAGCATACAGTGCAAGAATTGATTTTGTCCCGTAGGATGTCGACCAGAAAATCTTGGATGCTTCCTTTCCAAGAGAAAAATCCGAGTTATATAAGATTGATTCTAATATTTTTGCCCTGTCGTATAAATAGTCAACTCTTCGCTTATTTTCGTTTGAATGAAAACTAATCAGATTGTCAAGAGCCTTATTAAGAGAGAGTGCTTTAAATTTCTTCGGACGAGCTTCGATGATTTCAACTAATCCTTTTGATTCTAAATCACCTAAAACTTCATAAATTCTACCGCTTGGAACCCCTGATTCTTGGGAAATTTCACGAGCAGTTGGCGGATTTGATTTTGAAGCAGTAAGTAGCATGATAAATGTGTTAATTTCATAAGTCGAAAGATTTGCATCGTTTAGAAATTCCTTTAAATCTTCAATTAAATCTTCAGACATTATTCATCTACTATCGAAAACTCGGTTTAAAACTTGTGATATAAAGGAATTTTTATAATAAAAAATCTATTTTTGGTTTTATTATATCTTCTTTCAAATATTTCTCTTTAAAAGAAAAATAAAAAAGATAGTTATTAAAAGAGAGTTTATTTCCACATTTTCTTAATAATTGCCAGACCCATAGTAAATATGGCAGTCACGCCAAGTAATATGGGAAGATTATAGCCAGGTACTGACGAAGTCTGAGCTTGATTGAGTTCCGTTACTAACGCTCCATTCAAATAAGCTTGATAACTTACTGCCCAACCCGTTTTATCATCATATGTTATCGACCAAGAATTAGATGTGGGATAATTAGTTAATCCCTCGGCATTGAGAGTCCAAAGATATCTATCAGCATTTGCGGCACTTGTCTTAATGGGGTACCAATTTCTTGCCATATCAATCAAATAAACTCCTACCGATTTTGGACAGATAAATAAAAGTATGCCGTTTTTCGGATATTCCATGGGATATTGATACAAGATTGGCATTTCTAGGGTTACATCCACGCTCCCGGGATGGTATTTAATCAACCACCCATTATCTATTTTTCCAGGAGCCGTTTCTTTTATATCTACGATAGAGAAAGTTATGATATCTCCAACTGCGCCAACAACTTCCCCATTATCATTTTTAGATATTTTATATTTCATTTCGTCTCCTACTGAAACTCCTAAAGAGTAGGTCGCTCCACGTGCCATTAAGACGAAAGATAGCATGCTGAAGGCAATTAAGCTCAATAAAATAAAACCCAAGAGAAATGATTTTGGTTTCATGATATATACTAATTCCTTTTCAATTGTTAATTCTAAATATGAGTGCTTGAATTGCTTTTTAAAGTAAAAACATTATATTTTTTATTTAAGCTTGGGGTCTTATTTTTATATATTTTTTTTTTAGAAGTAATTTAAATTAACTCACTCCCTTAAATTTAATAATCCGCAATTTAAAGACTAAGTAAAAAGAAATTTCCGTAATGATTTTTGTTAACTTCTTGTTTGAGATCCCTTACTCCAGGGTTTTAAGTATTAAGATTAAGGTAAGAGATTAAGGAACACAGTATTTTACGATTTATGATAAGGAAAAATTCTCAATACAACCTAATTTTAGTTGTAAATGATCGATTATAGTTTATAAAGACCTTATCTATTTTTCCATTATAAAAATATAATAAAGGAGAGATTAAAATTACTGAGATTTATGAAGAATTAAGAGCCCATTTGAATAATCTCCCAGTAGGTTTTCCCCCAACTCAATCAAAGGTGGAGCTTAAAATTATTAAGGAGCTATTCACTCCAGAAGAAGCAAACATCGCAATGAAACTCTCTTTTTTTCCACAGAAAATAAAGCAAATACATCGAAAGTTAAAAAATGAGGGAATTGGCCTGGAAAATCTTGAAAGTATTTTAAACAAAATGTGGGAAAAGGGTATTATTATGATGGGGGAGGGTAAGGGTGAAAAAACATATTCTAATGCGATGTTCGTGGTAGGGATGTATGAATATCAATTAGGACGGTTAACACCAAACCTTGTTTCTAATATTCTTCAATACTTCAAAGAAGGATATTTTGAAGAATTTAATCTTACGGGAATTCCTCAGCTCAGAACGATACCGGTAAATAAAGCAGTATCTCCTGAGATGTCAATAGCATCTTATGATCAATTGCGTACTTTCATCGAAAATGCATCTATTATCGGAATTATGGACTGTATTTGTCGAAAAGCTCATGATTTAGTTAATGATCCTTGCAAGAAGACCAATTTAAGAGAAACTTGCATGACCTTTGATTCCGGAGCAAGATTTTTTCTTCAAAGGGGGCTTGCAAGAGTCATAAGGAAAGAAGAAGCCTATGAATTAGCCACAAAATTTGAAGAGGTAGGATTAATTCCTTCTCCCTCAAATTCACAGAAACCCTTTGTAGTCTGTAACTGCTGTAGTTGTTGTTGTGAAGTAATATCCAATCAGAAACGATTCAAAGATCCCGCTCGATTCTTTGCAACAAACTATTATGCAGAAATTGATAATGAATCTTGCATTGCTTGTGGTAATTGTAAAGATGCTTGCCCATTGGATGCAATTGAAATTGGGGAAGAATCTAGTGAAGTAAATTTAGGAAAATGTATAGGATGTGGAATATGCGTTATAAATTGTTCAAATGATGCAATTAAGCTGATCAAAAAAGAAAAAGTGACTGTTCCGCCAAAAAATACAATAGAAACATACATAAAGATCATAGACAAAAAGAATCAAATTAGAAAAGAATCCACTTGAGGAGGGAGTTGAAATGGAATTAAGCAAGAAAAAAAAAAGCGAATTACGACAAAGAATGAATTATTCTGAAGGGGAATTAGATACATTCATTAATAATCCTAGGAATAAGGATATTTTGGCAAAATCCTTGGAATTATTGGGAAAAACCATTGTCGTGGAAGTAATTGAATCTCATGGATGTAATAGCCAACATGAAGTTGGCGATAAATTTTATTTTGATGGGGCAGGGAATTTATTAACAAAACTCTCTCCAAAGAAAATTTGCATCTATGCATTATCAGAATTAGATAAATTGATTTTTGCTGTTAATGAATTGTTATATGCAGGAATCGATCCAAACCAAATGAGATTTAATCGAACAAGCTGTTTTGATGTCGGGATAAAATGTGGGGGTTGGGGGCAGATTGTAATGCAAATCAAAATACTTGAGAGAAAAAGTAAAGAAATATTAAATTTAAAAACATAGTTTCTGATTTCTTTCAATACAACAGAGAGCAAGGGATGTTTTAATACTAAATTAACTCTTTTTAATTTTTATGCTTTTCTGATATATCATTAATTATTATGGCATTTATTTTGTTTTTAAAAAGTATGTGTAATATAGCAAATATATCATTATCTTATAGAATTCTTGAATCCACTAAGAGAAAAGGATTGTTTAATAAATTTCAAATATTTTTAAGAATTTCTTACAATAATAAATAAAGATGTATAATCATGACATTAGTGTCTTTTAAAATAATGCTTAAAAAAGCTCAGTCCGAGCACTATGGGGTTGGTAGTTTTAATGTGTTTGACCTTCAAAGTATCAATGCCGTGATACAAGCTGCAGAAGAAGCAAACTCTCCCGTGATCATGGCTTTCGGGGAGGGTCATGAGAGATTTATACCCATGGATATTATTTTTCCCATCATGTTAAAAGTAGCAAGAAAATCGAGTGCCCCCATTGCGGTAATTCTAGATCATGGTGGTTATAGTGCAAACATAAAAGCCATGAAGTTAGGAGTACCAGCTGTCATGTATGATGGTTCTTCCCTTCCCTTTGAAAAAAATGCTGAAAATACCAAAAAAATAGTGGAGTATGCTCATATCCTTGGTATCTCGGTTGAAGCTGAGTTGGGCCATGTTTCCATGGAAGAAGGAAATCCTGATAGAATGGGAAATAAAATAGAGGAAAGGGTTTATACAGATCCCTTACTAGTCGAAAAATTTGTCGCTGAAACCAATGTAGATGCGTTGGCCATTTCGATTGGGACATCACATGGTGTTTGCCTAAAGGAGCCGAAAATTGATTTCGAACGTCTCCAAGCGATCCATGAAATCACGGAGGTACCCCTAGTTTTACATGGTGGTTCTGGAGTTTCTGATCAGGATTTTAGGAAATGCGTGGAAAAAGGGTGGATTTCAAAGATTAATTATTTTTCGAATGTTTCCCATGCCGTAGCGTTAAAAGTTAAAGAAAAGCTACAAGCAAAAGGTAACGAGGTTTACTATCAAGATATTTTTGAATGGTCTCGAGAAACTTTTAAAGATGTAGTGAAAAATCGGATGGAAGTATTTGGGAGTATCAATAAGGCATGACATGATTCCAACATGTTGATTTCTTTACAATAAACAAACTCTTTCTCAATTTTCTTTTAAAGCGCATTTGCTGTATATTCAAAAAGAATAAGTAATAAATGAAAAGTTATTTCAATAGAAAAGAAATTAAAAAAAAGAATGTAAAAGCATATCATTCTTTTTTGCATTTCAATTGTAATGCGAGTTAAGTAAATAACTCTTGAGCATTGCTTGGTTTTTTATTTTCTCTAAACTTTTTCTTTCTTTAAGAAGCAAACCCATTTTATATTTTAAATGGTATTCGATCGCCCCTTGCTTAATATAAATAATTTGGTAAAGTGATTTTCAAAAGCTATCTTACCATGGCTTTAAAATGAAGTATATATATCATTAAGCTTTAGTTCTTTGTTAAATTATTATCCTAATGGAACAAGAGCCATTAAATGAGATTACATTAACTATCGGAATTTTCGGTGATAATTTTGAATTAGTCAATCTCATGGGACAAGGACTCGGTGCTCCCGGAACTAAATCGGACATGCTTTTTTTTAATAGATTGGATGCAAGCTTGGGTCAGATTTTCTGCGCGATCACTCCCGTAGACTATCCTGATAAAATAAAACCGTTTTTACAAATTTTAACTCTCACTAAAATCCACGTGCTCGTCATTGATGTGGAAAAAGGGTTAAATGCGTCAGTTGGAGAAATTTTAGTAGGAATGGACATGTTTCATCAAGAAAGGAACAGTAAATCCCTTATTGCAATTTCAGGGATCACCGAAAAAAATGAATGGAAATTAAGTGATCTTGAGAAAAAATTAAAGAATGTGCTCAATACCACGAGTTTAAGCAATTCAAGCATTTTAAAAATTAAGACAAAGGAAGATATCGACGATATAAAGGAATTTATTGTAGAATTAGCAACTAAATCTCCCTCCGAAAAGGAGAATAAACCATATACTAAAGTTCTAATCGATCATGCCTTCCCTGTTAAAGGAATTGGGACTGTAATCCTCGGTATAATAATGAATGGAACAATTAAAGCAAATCAGATGTTAGAATTAACAGGATTTGATGGCCCTTCAAAGAAGGTGATAATACGAAGCATCCAAAAAAATGATAGGGATTTCAAGGAAGCGAATGAGGGAGATCGAGTCGGTTTGGCATTAAAAGGAAATTTATCCGTTAGTGAAATTAGCCGTGATAACCTGCTTGCTACTCCGGGAATTTTCAAAGTAGAAAAACAGATAGAAGCAATGGTTAAGATCAACCCTTTTTATAAACCTAAACAAGGATTTATTTCACCCAATGATAATATTCAATATCATGCCATTGTAGAACTAAAATCTTCTCCGTTTAAATTCATGGAGGGTAATCCTTTAAAACCTGGAGAAAGTGGAGAATTAACCATGAAACTAGATCGGATGTTATATCATGACGGCTCGGGATTAAAAGGTATCATAACAGAAATGAATAAATTTGAAAATAAATTACGAATTGTGGGCAGTTTCTCTCAAATCGAAAATTGACTCCTTTCACGTTAAATCGACTATTCTAACGTCTCAATCTTTTAAATTTTATAGATCATATGTTGTTGGCAAATCATCATCATCTTCATCATAAAAATCGATAAATTCTGCACGATCATGAAATAAAAATTCCCCATTTGAACAACAATAGTATTGATTTTCTTTTAAGTTTTCTATTGCTTGAATTCTAAATTTAAACTTATTTGTAATATACAATCACCAACTTAACATGATGTCATTTTATATATTCAAATTACATTAATGATAGGGAATTTTAAGTATATATTGATTATGAATAGAACTTCATAAGAAAAATCTCAATTAATTTATAATTTATAATTTTTTTTTATTCTTTCTCAGCTTTAACAACCAAAAAGCTCCCTTCCCCATGACCTTCCCGAAACTGTTGAACTTGTTTAATTTCACTAAGATTTCAAAAGATAGTCTGAATAATTTGAATTTTCTTAAAATTAGTTTCCTTCAAGAAATTCAATACATCTTCAATTGAGTATAAGGTAGCGATACGATAGAACTTATTTTTCTACTTTAATCTTTCATAAATTTTTCCAATTGAGCTATTTTTATCAATAAAGCCAATAATAAAAGCACCACCGGACTTTAAAATTCTTTTAACTTCTAGAAATGCTTTTTTTACATCATCTATAAAACAAATAGTAGTTACCATTAAAGCAAAATCATAATTAGCATCCTTTAATGGCAGGTTTTCGGCGATACCATCGTACACTTTCAATCCATACTTAATTGAATAATTTCTCATTGTGGTTGAGGGTTCAACGCCTATATTAATATTAAAGGGTAAAGCAAAACGACCCGAACCAATTCCAATTTCAACTCCTTTTTTATCTTTCGGAATAAAATGCCCTACTGCTTTCAGCTCGGATTTATATACATGTTCTTTTTTTTCGAACCAATTTTCATAATCTTTTAAATATTTATCAAAAGGTTCTGTTCGTGCCAAATAAATTCCCCATATTAATTAACTGAAATTAAAAAATCTAAAACATTGCTATCTCTTTTTTGATCAGAGATGTTCATGACTTATTATACCCCAGTAAAATGAATAAGTTAATAAATGAGATGTTTCTTTCATTTACATATCAGAACTATTGTCTTACCATCAAGCTGCCACATTTTGGACACTTAAGTTGGTAACATGGGGTTCCAACTTGATGAGAAACGATATTACCACAATTAGGGCATTTACATGAACCACCCGGACCTGCTTTATAAGGCCCTCCCATTCTACCTTGACCCCCTCTACCACCTTGACCTCCTCTACCTCTTCTATCACCATAACTCAAAAATTAATCACCTCGTAATTCTTTGATACTTTAATTTATATTATAATTGAAATTAAGGATTTGCTTACAAAGACGATCAATACTTTTTAACGCTTCATCGTCTTGTGAAACATCTCCTTTACGGAAACCAAATCCTAAAACACCTGGAACTTTATTTAATTTTAATCTAGAAAGATACTCTTCCATCTCATTAATTCCCGAACCAAAATCGCGTCTCCCAACTAAAATGTAACTTCCCGTTTTACCCATTAACTGTCCTCTTCTTAAATGCCAGGTTCTTTCCATAAAAGCTTTCATTCTCGCAGAAACTCCTCCCATGAATATGGGACTTGATAATATTATTAATTTGCTTTCGTTTAGTTTGATATATAATTGTTGCATATCATCGTCAATCGAGCACTCATCTTTATCCATGCAGTAATAACATTCCTTACATGGGCTGATATTATAATCTGTTAGAAATATCCTTTCAATTATATATTTATCATTTAAAGAATCTATAAGTTTATCTGTTAAGAAAGCTGTGTTTCCGTCTTTTCTTGGAGATCCTATAATGAAGAGTGCTTTTTTCTTTTCCATTATGCATCACATTCATTTTTTGATTTATGATTTAAAATTATTGAAATGGATTAACTTATCATCTCATTACTTTATAATTATGAAAAATTACATTTGCTCAATAATTTCCTTAAGGACCAGCTCTCCAGTTGCACCGACCATTACTCCTTTATTTACCAATGTCTGACCTTGAACCTTAATGTCTTTATCTAAAAGCTCTCCATCTTTAAAAAAATATAAAGTTGGTATCGCATAGATATTTAATTTCTGACCTAATTCCCTATTTTCATCGATATTAATTTGAATTAGTTCTATCATGCCTTTATCCCGAAAGCTTTCTAAGATAGGGGAAAGCAATTTACAGGGTCCACACCAATCAGAAGAGATATCAATTATTAATTTCCCCTTGCTAGCACTAGTAATTCCATACTGATTTAAATCACTTATATTCATGTTAAATCATTTATTTTTGCAATATATTGTTTTTATGAATATTTATTCAAAATCAATCTCTATGTAGATCATTATTCCCTTCCTTATTAAATATTTTGAATAATTATTCAATGAAAAAAAGTTGAATAAGAACAATTAATTCGATAGAGATAGAAGAAATTATATCAATCTCAAAAGAAAAATTAAAAAAAATTTCTAAGGTGTTATTTTCTCTTTTGGTCATCATGATTTAAACAAGGATGAGCAGCAATATCCGTTGAATAGGGATTTTTAGAATCTTGTGCATCTGAACTTTTCGTTATTTCCTTTAATCTATTCATTAAATCATACATCCATCCTGCCAATCTCACGTTAAGAGGGGAATCATAAAATGGCAAATGTGGTTTAATATCAATTACGGGGGAATTGTTTATAGCATCCAATCCCTCAACCAACAGCGTTGCTCCATTTCTTTCAAGCAGCTTTACGGTAGTTTTGCAAATCGGATTAGGTCTTACAGGAGATCTAGTAGCGAAAATCCCCTTCATTGGCATGTCCTTCATTCCAGCAGGGTGTACTTTTTTAATTTGGCGGGCACTCTCGGGCACTTTATGGGTCCAAAAACTTACGATAATATGAGAAAAATCTTCGATTCCATCTAAGCATTCGATATATTCTTTATTTATGATGATCTGAGACCTTATTAAATTTTTTCCTTGGTTTACAGCAACTTCAACATCTAATTTTATATCATTATTTGAGAATTTTAAAACTTCCTTTTCTGCAAGATTTTTTACAATTCCAACGGGTTTTATGATATATTCTGTCATTTTGATATATTGCTAAGATTTTATTATAAATAAGGGATTCATACTATTTTATAATCTAGTATTACTAGAATAAATAAAGAATCATTCTATAAAATCTCTCTGAAATTCGAATAATTCAATTTTCATTAATACATGGCTTTACTTCTTAATCCTTTCTTTTAAAACTTCTAGATAACTAGAAAGGATTAAAAGGAATCAGTAGAGGAATGAATAAATTTAAAAATAAAATAAGAATCGTGGGCAATTTTTCGCAAGCTGAATATTAAAGCTATATTAAAGCCCTTGCTTTTTTTGACACGTTTCGCTAATTCTTTTTCTTATATGAAATCCTTAAAAATTATAATATTTATACTCTTTAAGATTTTGAATCAATAAGGTATATTTATCCTAAGAATAAATTTTTTAATTTTTAAAAATTGCCCTTTATATAAATTTATTAGAACATCTTAAAATAAATTGAATATTTTTCTCAATGAATCCGTTTTCACTTTTAATCAAGCCAGCCAATGGGGATTGCAATCTTCGCTGCGAATATTGCTTTTACATTGATCATTTAAAGAATAAAGAATCTAGACCGAGAATGACAAATGAAGTTCTCGAGAAAATGATATCAAGCTATATGAGCACTGATCAAGGAGGACACTACGCTTTTGGTTGGCAAGGAGGGGAGCCAACATTAATGGGACTGAAATTCTTTCAAAAGGTAGTAGAATTACAACAGAAATATGGCGCTCCTGGTTCACGAGTCAGCAATGGACTCCAGACAAATGCAACTCTGATTTCAGATGAGATGGCACAATTTTTTGGAAAATATAAATTTTTAGTGGGTGTTAGTCTTGATGGTCCTCCCCAAATTCACGATTTTTATCGAAAAACGATACGGCAAAAGGAAACCCATGAATTAGTAATGCGAGGTATCGAAAATTTAAAGAACAATCAAGTGGAATTTAATATTTTAATATTAATAAATAGCAAGAATGTTTCTAAAGCACAACTGGTTTATAACTATTTAGTTAAGAATGGATTTTACTTTCAACAATACATTCCTTGCGTGGAATTTGACGAGAAAAGCAACAAGTTATTTCCATATTCCATAAATGGGGAAGGGTGGGGTACTTTCTTATGCGATCTTTTTGATGAATGGAGAAAAAAAGATGTATATCGCGTTTCGATACGACATTTTGATTCAATTCTGGAATATCTTGTATATGGGAGATATAACGTGTGTTACATGAATAAAGATTGCCGTCAATATTTTGTAGTAGAATATGATGGAGGGGTCTATCCCTGTGACTTTTTTGTGGAAAATGACTTAAAGCTTGGAAATATCATGACAGATAGCTGGGAACAGCTCATGAATTCCCCCGTTTACCGTCAATTTGGCGAGCAAAAATTCGCATTCAATGAGGCATGTAAAACATGTCCTTTTCTCTCATTATGTCATGGAGATTGCCAAAAATTTCGAGTAGGGAGTAATAGTTATTCTAAAACCTTAAGTGTCTTATGTAAGGGCTGGAAAAAATTCTATGCTTATTCTCTTCCATTTTTTGAGTCTTTAGCAAAGAAAATCAGGTTCGAAGGCAATATTACTGTTCCAGTAGAGAATAATTTAAGTAAAGTTGGAAGGAATGATCCTTGTCCTTGTGGAAGCGGCAAAAAGTATAAGAACTGCTGCTTGCGTAAGGAACAATAATTAGCTTTTAAAAAAAGTAATCTAAATTTTTTTTCAAATATGACCAATTACTTTTTTATGATTTAATTAATTAAGATTATTTTATATTACTTCCACGAATCAAAATCCGTGAATTTTCATTAATTTTAAGGAAAATAGTCATGAATGAAGGTGAATTTTTATGGGCAATTGGCGGAAAGCTAGAAAATAAGTATTGTGTGGGAGACGTGACAGTTTATAATATTGATAAAGACAAATGGTATAGCAGTGAAAATGGAGAATTAACTCCCATGCCAATCAATGTTCAAGGAGCAGGATGGACATTTTTTGAAAATAAAATTTTTTGTTTTGGAGGAAAAACCAAACCTCATTCGGGCTGTTGCGATCATGTACAAGTGTATGACATTCAAGAAGATTCGTGGGAACTTTATGAGAAGATGCCTGAACCTCGCAGTAAGTTAGGAAAATATTATCCCGTAATCGTCAATCGCTATATCTTTCTATTTGGAGGGGATAATATAAAAGGACCTTATAATCGCGTGAATTGGAATTGGAAGTATGATTTATTAAAGGATACTTGGAAGACTGAAGTAAAGGATGCTCCTTTTTCACAATCATTTCCGCTTCCTTCCTATCATGGGGGATGGTTATACTTTACGACAGGAAATACCCAAACTATTGGTGAACAAAATACTTATGAGGGAGCCCTAAACCAAAGATATAATCCTAAAACGGATGAGTGGGAAGTCATGAAACCGTGCCCTATTCCTACTACAGATGGTTCGGGGGATAAATATTTTGATGAACTACACATTATAGGAGGCTGGAATACGAATGAAAGCTTTTATAATCCCCGGTCAGGTACTTATAAGGGTCCTGTAAAAAAGCAACACTTAATTTATAATTATGATATGGATACTTGGCGATTTGAAATTGAATTGCCCGGACATTGGCACCATGGAGGATCTCGTGCGAGTAGAGCTTCCTTCTGGCGATTTTTAGGAACTATTGATGAAGATATCAATATTAGATCTCCTAATCCACATTCAAATAGAATATTTCGGTGGGAAGATAAAGATTGGGTTGAAATGAAGGAGTCTCCTGTTAGAAAAATGAATTTTGGAACTATTTATACGAATACTGGCCCCGAATTCTAAATCATATTAATAATGTAAATGATGATATGAATTGAATAATTAAAAAAAATAGATTATCTTTTAACACGGAAAAAAATCATAATTTGTTTTAAAATGATTTATTTCTGACTCTTCCTTCTATTAATTAACTATGACGGATAAAACGAATATTTTATTCCTTTTAAATGACCATCAAGCTTATTATGGGCATGGAACAATGGCGGGGGGTCCTAAGATACAACGTCCTTTTTTTAAAAAATTAGCATCTCAGGGGATAGAATTCGCGCGAGCGTATACAGCCTGCCCTTTATGTGCTCCAGCACGGCGCACAATGCTAACGGGATTATTTCCTCATGATCATGGGGAATTGACCAACAATTCTTTTTACCCTTTTGATAGACAGACTTATTTTGAAAAATTACTAAGGGAAGGATATGAGAATTTTTACTACGGAAAGTGGCATTCTGGACCAGGTACAGCATACGATCACGGATGTGAAGGATTTAATTATCCTGATTATGGTAATCCTTACCTTACTCGGGAATATCGAGAATATTTAAAAAAGAATAATCTTCCCAGTTTTGAAGTTCAAATTGAGCACAGTTTTCTCAATCCAGAATGGCCTGTAACAAGAGAAAAGGGACTAATTTCCGGAAAACTCCATCGTCCTGAGGACGAAATGTTAAGTGAACATGCGGTAGGCCTCATGACCACGCCAAAAGAGTCCCATGAGGCTTTTTTCTTGGCAAAATTAGCTTGCGAAAAACTATGGGAAATTGCTCGTTCGGACAATTCGCAGCCCTTCCATTTAAGAGTCGATTTTTGGGGGCCTCACCAACCCTATTATATCACGCCAGAATTTTATGAACTTTATGATCCTAAGGAAATTCCACTATATCCTAATTTTAGAGATGATCTTGAAAACAAGCCAGAAGTTTACAAGCACGATATTAATTATCCCACTACATTTCGAGGAAAATTGATTTATCCTAATCCATTACCCTGGTCTACTTGGCAGAAGGTGTTGGCATTTCATTACGGACAGATATCTATGGTGGATCAAGCGGGAGGATTAATCTTACAAACCTTGGAAGAAACAGGACTTAGTGAAAATACCGCCGTGATATGGACCACGGATCACGGAGATGGTGTGGCTTGCCATGGCGGGCATTTTGATAAAGATAGCTACATGCCGGAGGAGATGGTTAGAATTCCCATGACAATGCGATTTCCAGATAAAATAGAAGCCGGAATCCAATCAGATAAGTTTGTTAGTAATTTAGATATTGGTCCTACTATATTGGATTTTGCGGGTACTCAATTCGATAAGAAAGTTCATGGGAAAAGTTTATTACCACTGAGTAAACAAGAAAAGGGAGATTGGCGAGAAGATCTCATGGTTGAGACCCATGGCCACGTGCATGTTCACTTAGGACGACTAATTGTTCATGATAATTATAAATATGTATATAATGAGAGAGACATGGATGAGTTATATAACCTTGAAGAAGATCCTTTTGAATTACAGAATTTGATTAATGATTCCAATCACAGCGAGATCTTAAGTGATTTAAAGAACCGATTAATGAATTGGCGTAAAACTACGGGAGATACCATGACAAGAAAGATGACTAGGATTGGAGCGCTAAGTCGGGTATAATGATCTGAATTCCTGATTGGATTCCCGAAAATTTTCCTATTGGAGTAAAATAAAATAAATTTACCTTTCATTTTTTTAAAAATTCTTCGATAGCTTTATTGACTTCTTGGGGTTGCTCAAGCATTACCATGTGAGAAGCTTTGGGAATAACTATGAGCTTTGAATTTACAATCTTCTCGTTAAAAAACATGGAATACTTCAAGGGAGCGATTTTATCCTCTTTCCCGCAGATAATCAAGGTAGGAACTTTAATAGAGCTAATTTGTCCTATAGCATCGAAGTTATCACAAATCTTAAAATCGGAATACGCCACTTCAGGTTTTATATCCATTGATTGCCTAACATATTCGTCAACAATCTGGGGGGATGTTTTTCTATAAAAAATACCAACTGAAAGGGAGTCTAAAAATTCTTGGTAATTAATTTTTACCGTATTAAGGATATAGGGAGAAACCCTTAATTTTGCTCCCGTATCGATTAAAATTAATGCCGATACCTTTTCAGGATACTTTAAATAGAAGGATTGGGTAATTGCACCCCCTAAAGCATGTCCACATAAAATGATTTCATTGAGTTGCAACGTGGTAATGCATTTTTGAACCACATCCACGAATAAATCCATGGTCAAATTAGTAAATTCTTCTGATTTCGCATGAGAAGGCAAATCTAACGCTATTAGATTATAATCAACGTCAAGAGCAAGTTGATGTTTCCAAACTTTAGAGGTACTTCCAGACCCATGAAGGAATATTATTGCTTTTTGATTTTCGGCTTCTTTAATATCGTAAAATACTTTTTTCTTATCATGAAGGAAGAATGGAATTATATTTCACCTTTCTTTATTTATAGTCTTCATTGATTGGTAGTTATTTCTTGGGATAATTTTCTAATAAATCTTGGATACCTTGAATGAATCGATCCATTTCTTCTTCGGTATTGTAGGGGCCAATTCCAGCGCGAACCCACCCTCCAGATTTGTTTATATCCAGGATATCTCCTATGGTTTGGGCATAAAAATGACCATCTCCAACAAATATGGAATGATGATCACACAGAAACTTGCATGCTTCTGAAGGGGGGATACTTTTAATTCGAAATGAAATAGTTGGGGTTTTAGGCACGTGATCGGGGGCTTGTAATAACGTTACTTCAGGCATTTTCTTTAATGCGGATCTAATCTTGCTAGCTAGAGAATTCTCATACTTTTCAATCCTCGTAAAAGCATTTACAATTTTTTCTCTTCTATTTTGTCCTTCCCCAAGACTTGCAATGAAATCGATAACGGGCTTCATTGCGGCCAATCCCGCATGATTTTGAGTGCCTGTTTCAAAATTATCTGGAACGTATTCTGGTGAAGAAATTACCTTATATGGTTTGAGTGATTCTAACAAGGATTTTTTCACTATGGCACAGCCTATATAGGGACCAAAAAACTTGTAAGCTGAACAAAAAATGATGTCAGCTCCTAAAGCATCACGATCAATGGAAATATGTGGTGTGGCGTGAACGGCATCTACCACAACTATAGCACTTACATTTTTAGCCAAGGAGGATATAGTTTTAACGTCATTTATAGTTCCGACTCCGTTGGATGCTAACCCTACTGCTAACACTTTAGTATTATTATTGATTAATTCTTCCAATTCATCATATTTTAAAGTTAAATTTTCAGTATCGAGCTTTATCCATCGTATTTTAGCTTCTTTATCCTCAGCCGCTAATCGCCATGAGTCCACATTAGCCCGGTGATCTAATTCAGTTACAACAATCTCATCCCCTTTTTTCCACGTGCGACTTATAGCCCTGGAAATGGAAAATGCTAACGTGGTCGTGTTTGGACCAAATATAACTTCTTCTGGTCTAGCTCCCACCAGATCCGCAATTGCTTGCCTTGCTTCCGCAATATGTTTTTCCGTTTCAATACTCGTGGGAAACTTACCGTGAACATTTGCACATCCATTAGACATGTAATCATGAATGGCTTCAATTGCAGATCCTACCATTTGAGATCCCGATGGTCCATCCAAATATACCACTTTTTTTCCGTTTAATTCTCGTTTCAATGCCGGAAATTGTGCTCTAATACGTTCTATTGGATAATCTGGAAAATTAGATTTAGTGATTATTTTTAAACACCTTGTTAATTCTTTTTTTTAAGTTAATTAATTATGCTTTTCCATCAATTCTAAATGAGCAGAAAGATTAATCTTCCAAAAATTCCCATTTTGCGCAGGAATATCTCCAGCAGCAATCCATGCGTCCCCATCTTGGGGAATGAATATACAAGACCATACACTACTGACCCTATTACTAATAATAGGTCTCTCATACCCTAAGAAATGCTTGCAAGGAGGAGTCAGTTGAATTTTTCCAGGCATTCGATCTAAGGTTAAAACTTTATCGCTCTGAATTTCAATTGCTTTCTCAATATCAATTTTACCATGTGCTTTTTTCAACATGACAGCATAGCGTTCATATCTCGGACAAATAACGTTTTCTCGCCATTTTTCCAGAGTGCTAACATCTTCCAATGTAATGGAGGGATCAATATAATCAGGCATGTCTTTTTCATCTAATTGCATCCAATAAGATACCTGACCGGGGATCATGTTAATTCCTTCATACCCTTGAAATCCTGGATAGCACGTGAAAATATTGGTAACCCAAATTACATTCTTGAATTCGGGATCTTCATATCTAATCGTAAGATCTTTACCTACTAATTCAATGTCTGCCGCGTGCGGATTATTCCCCATTCCTTCAGCAATCAAGTTAGCCCATCCCGTCGTGCCCCCCGTATTCTCCAAAATTGAATAAGCTTCTTTTATCGTAGAAGCTTCTTGGGCAATTTTCCTACCATGCATTAAATGGGGAATTTGAGGCCATTTCACCTTGACGGAATTACACGTCATTTCGCCATAGCTCAATCCCTTTTCATTAATCCAGGAATTCGGAGAGATATTCCCCATGGAATGAATCCCTAAAAATGAATATCCCTTTTCCGGTTTGGCAACCATGATACTTACATGATACTGCATGACATCAAATGTTTCAAAATCCATGTTAACGCCATGTATGAGCTTGCCGTTCCCCGTTGCTTTATCCCAAGCGGCAAAATTACTACAATCTTGATCCCGTAGCATCCAAGCGTCTTCAGGCATGCAATTTCCCATTAAAATATCGTTCCATTGCAGAGGAGAACCTGCTTCTTTCAAACCATCGTATAGCCCTTCAATTTCCCTCCAATAATCAGCTTCTTGCGCTTTTATCGCGGGTATGCATCTATTTTCTGCAAGGGAAAAAATTACCTCTTTACCGGCATTCATTTGTTCTAACGATGGCGATATTCCGGATTCAGGCTGCCATCCACCAAACATCGCAGCAACGGGAGTGAAATATTCGGCAAAAAATTGAGTTATTTTATCCGAGTAAAGATATCCATGTGCCTTACCCACTTCGTAGGGATTTCCTTGAAGATGTAAAATGGGAGGTCTATATTTATCTTCCGGAAATTGCATTAAAAAGCATTTACCATAAGTGGTAATTTGAGCATTTTCAATGCCTTTATCAATCATTTTCGATTTAAAATTAATAGCTTATTCGCCTTCCTAACTCTCTCTATTAAATTTTATTTCAATCAAGTTAATTTAGATGATTCTAATTGGTCCTTAATTTGTTTTAGAAAAAAGATTCTATATTTTTCCCTGATCAAACTTCTATATTCCTCGATAGCTAATTTATTATGTGGGATAATGGGTTCCAATATCGGATCGACGTGATCAAATTCTCTAATTACCTTCACTGCCCCATATACTAATCCATAAAAATGATAAGCTAGAAGTTCAGAATCTTCCACTTTCAATTCCTTGGCTTCGGTGGCTTCTTCTATTAAATCTTGGATGATTTTAAGAATATTGAAGGTCTGGTACGTTTGCTCAAAAGGACCTTTTTCATCCGAAGAAGGTGGTGCTATGATATTTATCATATTATATCGCGGAAAATCTTCAAAAGCAAAATCTAAATAAAACTCCGCGATCTTCATGAATAAATCAATATAGGAAATTTTTCCCCGATTTTTATTAATGATTTTTTTTAATTTAGCCGTGAAATATTCAAAATACTTGCTACGTATCGCAATGTATAATTCTCTCTTGCTCTTAATATAATTGTATAGATTTCCTTCGGACATGCCAAGTTGTTTAGCAAGGGCACGCATTCCAAATCCTTCCCATCCTTTTGTTACATAAAGCTTACTTCCTGCATCTATAATTTCTTGAAGTTTTTTGAACTTATCTTCCTTAGATCTAATTCTTTTCTTGGTTCTCGCTTTATTTTTCGATAAATCTTTTTTAATTTTCTCCTTTTCTACCAATTAAATCATCGTTTTTTTAAAAATTTAATGAACATTGATTTTATAAATTTTTAATTTATCATCGCTTTATTATCTTTATTAGGTTTTTTATTAATTTAAATTTATTTTTTAATTAAACACTGTTAATAATCATGTACGGAGAAACCCTGGGGATTTTAACTATTGTAGCTTTTGCGTTGGGGTTTGTTATGGCAAGAAACATTCGATATCAAGCATCTCCAATTTTTCAAAACGCTATCCGTTCCATCACTTCCTTAATAGTGCTTATAATAATTTGTATATTTAGTGGTTTTTTTTTAGTACTCTTTCAGGTTTCAGCAGAATTATGGTTAGTGCTTATAGGCAGCATTTTATTAATGGTCATTTTCGGAGATTCTCTGGCGTTAAAATCACAGAATTATTTAGATCCTGCAAAAACCTTATCAATAACTACGATCTCTCCCTTTTTAACTATAGCATTTTCAGTTTTCTTTTTAAATAGACCCCTTTCCTTCAATTTAATTATTTCAGGAATATTCATTTCTTTAGGCGTGATCATCATCAACTATAAAAAAGTTAAAGGAAAAGAAGAGGATAGGGATAATCAAATAATTGAGGAAAAAGATGAAAATGTCAGTAGAGGATCTTTAATAGGAACGATAATGGCTCTTTTGGCTGCAGTTTCTTGGTCAATTGGAATTATTTTAACGGACTATTCAATGAATCAGATTAATACTGAACTCAATATTGGAATCATGAGCACGATTATAGGTCTAACAATTCGCTATCTTTTTGCCTCTTTAGTATTAGGCATCATCGCATTAAAGGTAGAACGCAAACAATCCGTACCTAGAACATCCCATACATGGTCTTACCTTCTGGTATCCGCTTTAATTAGTAGTGCCTTAGGAAGTATCTTATTTGCAGAATCAGCTCGAACTGCTGGAGCGGTTTTTTTATCTTTAATAAATACTGCCATTCCCCTATTCACCATACCATTTTCTTATCTTATAAATAAAGAAAAGATCAAGAAAATGGAATTGATTGGAATATTGATAATTTTAATGGGTGTGCTAATCGTGTTATTTACATGAAAAATTTGCCCATTAGAAAGAAAAACTTATCAGAATAGTGGAAATATTTACTTATTTTTTTAAATGCACGTATCCCTCTCTTATCGCTTTCTGATTTTGATTATTCTCCACGTCGAAATATAGATTATATCCATCTTTTCTTTCTTCTTTGCCAATTAGATTTATTTGGATATTTGTTCCGGGAAAAACCATTCCCGTGAACTTACAAGCAATGTGTGAGATTTTAAGAGGATCTCCCTTTGCTTCTCGATGGATTATTTCTTTTACAGCATAAGCTAAGGTTGCAGTTCCTTGTAAAATGATATCTGGTAAACCAACAAAATGGGCAAACTTTTTTGAAGTATGAATGGGGAAAAATATTTGCGTGCAACCATCATAAATGAATGATCTCAATTTATCTATGGGAACCAATTGGCTCCAAATTTTCTCTTGCGTAGTATCCCAATTCGGTATTTCTGGAATAGTACCTACTCCTCTTGGTTCTCCTTTACAACCAATCCCTCTAAGTAAACCCCCCATATATTCCGTAAATACTGGTTCGTTGGCTTCATTTATTGCATCGAAACGCTGGATTAATTGAGTTCCCGCTCGATGTGGAAAAATTGCAGCAATTTTACCTTTTATGGTAAGCTCATCACCAGGTCTTATTAATCGATTGAGGATAATGTGCTCAGTGTAATGAACCACTTTATTTATAGCTTTGATTGGAAAATCAGTTGATAGAATATATTCTGAAAGATTTTGTATGATTGGCCAAGTCACCGCCACCACATGCATCGGGTGTGCCACGATTCCCCCCTCTCGTTCATCATCGAAATAATATGGACTATCGTCCTCAATTGCAGCCGCAAAATTCATCGTACTTCTCCAATCAATTTTCACGTTATAGTCTTTATAAGGAGTATCCACTAAACTCGTATCAATTTTCATGTTAATCTTCCCTTATAAAAAAAGAAATATTCTTAATTAAGTTCGTGAAATCCCTCTTTCACGGTGGAAGGTATATATCTCGGTGATATTCAAGTTGATAAAATGTAATTAAATAAATTCTCAAAATCAATGGATCATAAAATTATTAATTAGTACATCGATTTTAAGTTAAATTTATATTAAATTGAGATTAAAAAAGAATCCAAATAATCAAAAAAGATATATTGCGAATTCACATATAATTACATGATATATGCAAATTCTATCTTAGAAACCTATTAAAATGCCAAATATCACTTTCTCCATTCCCGAAGATCCGAAAGAAGAAATGGATAAATATCCAGGAATTAACTGGTTAGAGGTAGTGAGAACGTCAATTAAACAAAAAATTATAGAACTCAATTTTTTAAAAAATTTCAGATTAGATAGCGAAATTATACCAGAGGAAGCATTAAAATTGGGGGAAGAAGTCAGCAAACTTCTACTTAAGCATTATAAATCAGAATAATAATGAAATTAATATAGCGTGTAAACCTACATTAACTTTTTAGTACTTCTTTCGACCAGCGGGTCATAATATTCGCCCATAATGGATTTCCAGCACTGGTATTGATCAAGATTACAATGCCTTCCTTCAATTGAGGAATTATTACCAACATGCTCCTCCACCCTATATGTCCCCCGCTATGCTGGATGACTTTTAATCCTTCAACTTCCGTGATATAATGTCCCAATCCATATTTCCATTGATATCCGAAATCATCTCCCGCAGCAATAATGCCTTGATGCATTAAATTAACGGTTTCTGGTGCCAAAACGCCCCTCCCAGGAATCTCTCCATTTGGACCTTCCATTTCTGCGATTCCAAACTTAGCCAGTTCTATTATGGTCGAATTAAGTCCTCCCGCTGCTTTCGCTTCGAATTTGTAAAGAGGGAGCGGGTTCATTTTCTCATCATACGGAGTTGCGATTAAGGTTGGATCAGGATAAGCAAAACTGGCATCTTTCATTCCTAAGGGGTCCAATATTTCGTTTTTCATGTATTCATTAAATCCTTGATGGGATATTTCCTCAATAAGAAGCTGTAGCATGGAATATCCCCCTCCAGAATACATGAATTCTTCTCCTGGTTCTTGAATTACTTCTAGAGGGAATTCCTCCTTGTGAGGGTCAAAATCCCAAGTCTTGCTATATTCTAACTGATGCTCATCCTTGGGTCCAGGGATCTTACCATTGAGAGAATCTACGATGGATAATAAAGTGTATTGGGGCGGATTTCCTTGATAGCCCGACAGGGATAATCCTGCACTATGGCTTAAAACGCGCTTTATGGTGACCTCATCGTGGTTAAATTTAGAAGGGGGTAAATGCCATCGCGTTAAATATTTCTCTATAGGATCTTCCAAGGAGATAGCATTTTTTTCTACTAATTTCATTACCCCCCATGCCGAGACTGGTTTAGAAATCGAAGCCACTTGGAACCACGTCTTTTCAGTGATAGGGATTCCTTTTTCCTTATCAGCATATCCAAAAGTATTGATTGAAGAGATTTCAGAATTGGAAATAAACGCAATCGAAACTCCGGGTATATTGAGTTTTTCTAACAACTTTGGAATTACTTTATCTAATCGCTTTATCATTTTTTTCCCCTATTTTATATTAATAGATTAAATCATTATTCTTCTAACTTATCGTTCAAAATTGACAAAAATTTTAAGAAATGAGAAACTTGCCATTCTCATAAATTAACCGGTCATCAGCATAGATTTTTCCCTGGGTTTTCATATCGCAGAGGAGATCTTTATGCGTGCTGCTTTCATTCTTGCTGCCCGTCTCCGGATATCCGCTCCCGAGAGCTAAATGGAACGTTCCGCCCATTTTCTCATCAAATAAAATATTTCCCACGAACGCATTAAGCGCCCAATTCGTTCCAACAGCTATTTCTCCAACCCGCCGAGCACCAGGAATTTCTAATATTGAATTTAATACTTCTTGCCCCCTACTTGCCCTTGCCTCTACGACAGCTCCATCCTGAAACATTAAATCTATTCCATCAATTACATGGGATTTATCCATGGTAGGATAAGAAAATTTAACTTTTCCATTGACAGAATCTTCAACAGGACCGGTATAAATCTCTCCATCCGGTAAATTTCCTTTTCCATCACTATTCATCCATTTCCTGTCTTTAACCGACATTACGAGATCCGTGTCCTTGCTAATAAATCGCAATTTATCTACCTTGTTTAAATATTTACAGTAAGTTTCTTGCTTTTCGTGAAGTTCCTTCCATGCAGCAATGGGATCGGCTTTATCCAGGAAACAAGCCCTTGTTATTAGTCCTGCTAGCTCTTCTTGACTCATGCTTGCATCTTGCGCCAGTGCCACGGTCGGATAGGGAATCATGGTCCATTTTAACTCCCCCATTGCTTGTCGTTTATAAAAAGTTGCCATCATTCCGAAATCTGCCATTTTCTTTTGCTGGATCTTCTGAGGAGGGATATTAGATAATTCTCTCGTATTCATTATACTTTGTATCATGACCAACACGTCTATATTTTGCATGGCATAAAGATCGAAGGGATCCTTATAATCTAATTGAAAATCTTGAGCTTCTTTATAGAAGATATATTCCTGCTCGGGAAAATCAATGAAAGGGCGATGAGGATGACCTCCGGCTTTGAGAATTTCCCGATATAACTCTTTTATAAGGGGGATGGATTCTGACGGACCAAGAATTAAAGCCTTATCTCCCTTTTGGACATCTACACTATATTCAATCACAAATTTTGCATATTTTGATAATTCTAACCCCATAATGTCTCAACCCATGTTATTTAAATTTGATACGAAGAACATTGATTTTTTATTACATTTTTTTATTTTATTAATTATCGGCTTATATTTTATAGTTTTCTATTTCCCGTAATTTATACTGAACAGTGTTTAAGAAATATTTAAATATTAATTTGACTAAGAATGATCATAACATATAATTTTTATAAAATACCATTTAAAAAGTGAAAATTAATGAGTAATGAATATAAAGAAAATCGGCATTCTGTATTAACGTATCTCTCATTTGGGACTACTCGCTTTACTATGTCCTTCGTTTTTGCCCCCATTGATCTTTTTTTGTTATTTTATTACGTGCAAATAATTGGACTAAACGTGGGATATTACGCCATTGCGCTGTTACTTTTCTCAATTTGGGATGCGATTGATGATCCCATTGTGGCATGGCTCCTTGATAGAAATTTTAGATGGACCGCAAAATGGGGACGACGCTTTCCGTGGATCGTTTTAGGTTCCATTCCGTGGGCTCTTGGTCTATATCTCTTATTTTCCGTGCCCCCATTACCTCCCGCAGCTATAGATCCCCTACCCACGTTTTTATGGTTAATAATGTCTTTATTTGTCTTTGATTTATTCGGTGCTATCGCAATGATTAACATCCAATTATTATTCCCCGATAAATTCCGAACTGAAGAAGAGCGAAGATTGCTAATGGGCTATAATACCCCCATTTCAATGATTGCCATCGCAATTGGAATGTTGATTCCCCCATTGCTCCTTTTTGGTGGGCAGACGGAGGCAAGTTTTAGTTTGATGGGATTAACGATTGCCATTATTACCTTAGTGTCCGTAATTCTATATCTTCCGGGATGTCGCGAAGATCAACAAGTAAAAGATCTTTACTTAGCAGATACATCGCCAAGAATGAACCTATGGAGAGGATATTGGAGCGTACTTAAAATGAAAAGCTTTTGGATGCAACTTTTAGCAACGGTCTTGTACATGACCGTAAATGGGATTATGACGGGTATGTTATATTATATCTTTACTTTTGAGTTTAATAGTCCCGGATTAATCGTTATAGGTTTAGCCGTCTGGCTTGTGGCCGCCTTAGTATCTGTTCCCGTTTGGATCACGTTAGCGAAAAAATATCAAAATACCAAGAAGATTTACACGATTGGAATGATAATTTATGGAATAGCTTTTGGTATCTTTTTCTTTTACTTCAATCTAATATCCTTATTAATCTTTGCAGCAATTCTGGGCTTTACAGTAGGGAACATGTGGACCTTTAATAATCTAATTTATGCACACGTCTTAGACGATCACATGGTAAAGACAGGGTTGAATCAAAAGGGCATGGTTCAAGGGATAAATTCCATATTCAATCGTCTCGCAGCTACAATCGATACTTATCTCATTACCATCGTGTTCTTCATCACGGGATTCGCAGCATTTTCGGGTGTAGCCACATTGGCAGACCTACAGGCAGTTGCCACCCCTGCACAGATTCAGGGCTTTATCTTTGGATTTCATATTTTAATAGGGATCATTCCCATGGCACTCCTTCTTGTTGGCGCGGTAATCTTTTGGTTCGTGTATCCCCTAGATCAAGATACGGTCTTTGAATTAAAAAAGAAGATAAGAGAATTGAAGCTATAAT
>CAYLZE010000035.1:0-44663 GCA_964388035.1 uncultured archaeon | reverse complement strand
CAGGGATTTTAAGTCATAAAGGTTAAGATTATATCCTAATAATCAATTTTATTAATAAAGAATATATATTAAATAACACTATTAAAAAAGGTATTAATATATAAGATGTCTGAAGAACCCCAGCTGCCTCCTATTCCGGATATCGGAATAGACCAATTTGAAAGAAAAGATCGGTTTTATGAGCGAGTAAATACAATAGTAAGATGTGGGAAATGTCATGAGAAATATACCCGAGAATTCAAGAAAGGAGATTATACTTTTAAGAAAATTTCTGAGGAAAAATGCCCGAAGTGCGGAAATGAAAAAGATCTTTTAATTGAAGAAATTTTCTCAGAATGGATAGATCCCAAGAAGCAAAAAAAGAAAGAAGAAAACAAAAAAGAAAAGAAAAAAGAAAGAACAAAAAATAAAGATAAATGATCCATAAAGAATTAGAGAGTCTAATTAACAAGGCAGTTTCTCGAGATTTTATCCTGCATGATATTTCGGCAGAAGATAAAAATAATGATTCTTTCAAGGCCCTGGAATTTACTCTTTCTTTTAACAATATTACTGTTGAATATCAAAAAAAAGTTGAAACCAAAAAATACCCTGTCATTCCCCAATTCCAATACTTATTTGGGTTCTATCCTAAAGAAGGATTATGTCTCTTCGTAAATAAACAAGAACATAAGAAATTCATGTGCGATGGACCTTTAGAACAGATAAATAAATCGTGTTCTTCCATTCACTCTTTGATGTATTTATTAGTGCCTTCTAATCGCTTTGAGGTTTATTCATATCTTCCGGCTTGTTGTGAATTAAATTGTCCTAATAGCCCAAAACAGTATGATCTTAGAATCGCCTTATTCGAAAAATCCTAGCTAAAATTAACAAAAATTATACTTTTTAATTATTCAGAATGGTATAACTTTATTTTCTTTCATGCTACTTTCATGAAGTGAATCACTCCATGGCAATTGCAAGAGGTTGCAATAACAAAATGACTCCCAGCTTTGATTTCATTAACGTTTTTTTCCAGCGTGCTTAACATGTTCTGAATTTCTTCTCCTGATATTCCTCCCAGTCCTGGCATTAACTGCTCGCTCTCTACAATAATAAAAAAAAGGGAATTGTCATTTTTATCTGCTTTAAATACACCCTCTACTTGGAAAAGATCCTTGAGATAGCGAGTGATGGTAATTGATTTTTCACGTTTAAAATGCGGGCAATAATTAGGAGGCCCCCAACAGTTGTCGGGACAAACCTCATTTGCTCGGGCGTGAGAAAGATAAATAACTCCTTCCTCTTTGTATGCTCCAAGGAGTAATTCAGGGTTCATTATTTTCTCGAAATTATTAGTTAGAATAGTATCCGGTATTAATTTGATGGACTTTTTTTCCAGCAAATCGTGTATAATAACCAAGAGCAAGTGTACGGGAACGACGGGTATGATTAATTTTGGAGTCATTTTTTCTAATAATGGAATAATGGTGGAGATGTCCGAATTTAGAAATATTATTTCCCCCTCCTTAAAGTGTCCTAATTCTGAAGCTAACTCGCTTAACATGCGTACTTTCAAGGAGGCAAGGTGGGCAGCATGGCATTCTGGATCGTTATCTATGATAATGGTCTTATACGCACCCTTTTTTGCGAATTGAACTGCTTTTTCTCCAAACTTTCCCCCTCCCGCTATAATGATATAATCTTCGTTAATTTTATTGTTCCCCTCTCATGAATCGTACCAAATTCTAATTTCTTAGAAAAAGATAATTAAGATAATATGCCTGGAATGCTTATTAAAAATCGATTCCAAGAAGTTTAATGATTCTATTAGCCATGGAATAAGGGTCTAAGGATTTATTTACGACTTTATTCAAGTAATCGTCCACTTTTTCGTTACTTTCAAGGAGCTCTTCTATTTTTTTTGTGAGTTTGTATTTTACAATTTGCGTGGTCTCGCTCTTTATTCTACGTTCAAGGTATTCTTTAATTAATCCCGTTTCTTCCAAAAAATTGCGATGTTTTACTATTATTTTCATTAAATCTTCGAAATTTTCTCCCGTAAGAGAATTAACTTTTACAATTTCGGGAATCCATTGATTTTGTACCGATGTCGCTTGATCCTTTTCTTCATCATTTTTTTTATTGTCTTTATACTTCAAGCTCATTTCTAGCATTTGTTGGATTTCTGCTACCTTTCTATCTGCGCCGGGCAAATCCATTTTATTGATGCAAAAAATATCCGTTATTTCCATGATACCAGCTTTTATCACTTGTATGCCATCTCCCGATTCAGGCATCAGCAGCACGATGATGGTTTCTGCGGATCGAAAGATATCTACTTCAGATTGTCCCACCCCTACAGTTTCAATAATTATGATATCGCATCCATAGACATCCAAGATTTTAATCGCGTCTTCCGTAGCACGAGCTAAGCCTCCCAATTGACCGCGATTTGCCATGCTTCGAATGAAAACATTTTTAACAGAAAAATTGTCTTTCATCCGTATTCTATCCCCTAATAACGCTCCCCCGCTTAAGGGAGAGGAGGGATCCACGCAAATTATTCCGATTTTTTTCCCTAAAACAACGAATTGCTTGGTAAGCGTGGAAATAAACGTGCTTTTGCCACTTCCCGGAGCACCTGTTATTCCCAGGATGTAAGCTTTTCCCGTTTTATCGTATATTGAATTAATTACTTTCTCTGCGAGATGAATATCATTTTCTACTAACGTGATTAATCGAGCAGCAGAACGAGCATCTCCACTTATTAAATTATTAACCAATTCCATGTAATCCATGTTATTTTTATCTTTTTACGTTCTTTTGCACAAATTCTACGATGTCCTTGAGTGGCGTCCCCGGCCCGTAAAAACCTTTTAAACCGTGTTCTTCTAAAAATGGTTTATCTTCTTCGGGAATGATTCCGCCGACACTGACCAGAATATCATCAATTCCATGTTCCTTTAACTTTTGCATGATGACGGGACATAATGCTTTATGAGCTCCTGATAAAATGCTAAGTAAAACCGCGTCCGGATCCTCTTGAATCACGGTGTTGACGATATCATCGGGAGTTTGATGAAGGCCCGTGTAGATTACTTCCATTCCGGCATCTCGTAAGGCACGCGCAATCACCTTGGCGCCTCGATCGTGCCCATCAAGCCCTGGTTTGCACACTAAAACTTTTAATCTCTTCATTTTTTGCTAAAAGAAATGATTTGGTAATGAAAATATTAATAAATAAGTAAAGAAAGCAATCGTTTATAATTTTATCAAAAGTGCATGCTGAGTAAGGGCGAAAAAGGAATGGCAATGAAAATGTTTTCTAAATTCAAGAAAGCTAAAGAAAAATACAAAATATCAAGAGAAGAATGAGTTCGAACTTTTTCCCAAGCACTCTTCCTGAACAATGGTTAAAAGACAGAATCTTCTCGATACGTTCCGAATACTTCTTTCAAGACATTAATTATTTCTCCTATTGAAACATACGCTTTAACGGCTTTCAATATAAAGGGCATTAAATTATCCGTTCCTTCTGCAGCTTTTTTCAACTCCATCAAATATTTCTTCGCTTCTTCTTCATTTCTCATGGTTTTGATTATTTCCAAGTTTTCAACTTGTTGTTTGGCTACCTTTTCATCAATTGTTAATAAGGGAATGGAACACGGTTCTTTTTGTTGAAATTGATTTACTCCTACTATAATGTGCTCTTGATTTTCGATTTCTTGCTGATAACGGTAAGACGCATTTGCAATTTCTTTTTGGAAGAAATTAGCTTTAATTGCAGGGATAACTCCTCCCAATTGTTCAATTTTTTTGAAATATTCCTCCGCTCCTTCTTCCATTTTATTTGTCAACCATTCTACATAATAAGAACCGGCTAAGGGATCAACAGTATCGATTACACCAGATTCATGGGCGATAATTTGTTGGGTTCTAAGCGCAATTTTAGCTGCCTTTTCTGTAGGCAAGCAAAGTGCCTCGTCAAAGGAATTAGTATGCAAGGATTGAGTGCCTCCTAAAACTGCTGCTAATCCTTGAATAGTGACTCGAGCAATATTATTTTCAGGTTCTTGAGCGGCTAGGGAGACTCCTGCGGTTTGCGTGTGAAAACGTAGTCTCATTGATTCCGGATTTTTTGCCCCATATTTTTCTTTCATTCTTTTAGCCCAAATTCTACGGGCTGCTCTAAACTTGCAAATTTCCTCGAAGAAATTATTGTGGGAATTAAAAAAGAAGGATAATCTTGGGGCAAAATCATCCACATCTAATCCTCTTTTCATTGCAGCTTCAACATACGCGAATCCATCTGCCAGGGTAAAAGCAAGTTCTTGAATGGCTGTTGCTCCTGCCTCTCTGATATGATATCCGCTAATGGATATGGTATACCATTGAGGAACATACTTCGTGCAATATTCAATGGTATCCACAATTAATCGCATGGAAGGTTCTGGAGGAAAAATCCAGGATTTTTGAGCAATATATTCTTTTAAAATATCATTCTGAATGGTACCACGCAATTCATTGGGAGAATGTCCTTGTTTCTCTCCCACAGCAATATAAAGTGCTAATAAAATGGAAGCAGGACCATTAATAGTCATGGACGTTGAAATTTTTGACAAATCAATGCCATTAAACAATTGTTCCATGTCTTTTAAAGTGTCAATAGAGACCCCCTCCTTTCCTATTTCACCCAAAGCTCTCTCATCGGTTGCTTCGATTCCGTAAATCGTGTGAAGACTGAATGCTACACTCAAACCCGTCTGACCATACTCCAGTAAAAATTTATAGCGCTGATTGGTTTGCTCTGCAGTACCAAACCCCGCAAATTGCCGCATGGTCCATAATCTTCCCCGATACATGGTTGGATATGCTCCTCTTGTAAAAGGATATTGTCCTGGAAAACCCAGTTTTTCCATGTAATCAAAATCCTTAATATGAAGGGGAGTATATAAGCGTTCAATTTCGATGTTTGAGAGATTCTTAAATCTTTTTCTTTCTTCTTTCTCGTTTTGGGATTTTGCTTCCCATTCGGTCTTGGCTTCTTCTAAGTTTTTTAATTTTTTTCCAGAAAATTCGGTCATTAATAAGCACTTCCCTGAATTAATTACAAGTTAAAAAATGATTTAATTATATTAATTTTTTTCTAATATTTATAATCTAACAAAAATCTGGCTTCTTTTGGCAAATACCTTCGAAAGAAAATTATCTTTAAGAAAAGGGAGGTTTAAAATAAGAATTCTAGCAATAATAATGGTCAACTCGATTTAGGAATTATTTTAGGAATGGTCTCTCCCGCTCGTGCCATTTGCTTCAAGAGAAGCTCTTTCAACATTTCTCTCGTAGAAGTATAGTCAGGATCGGAAACTAAATTATTTCTTTCATGAGAATCCGATTCTAAATCATATAGAAAATCTTCCTCGTAGAGATTGCTTCTTGAATAGCGAAACCCATTTTTATTAGGAGCTTTAACGGAATATTTCCATTTTTTCGTTCGAATAGACCTTCCTACTTGAGTTTCACTGATTTGAACGAAAACTTCCTTCCTCCACTCCGTTTTTCCGCCATTTAATAAATCCTGCAGGGGCATGCCTTTCATGTAAGTAGGAATCTTAATCTTTCCGGCTTTTAATAACGTGGGAGCAATATCAATCAGACTTGCCAACTCGGTTATCTTTTTCCCTCCTTGAAATCCCGGACCTGCAATAATCAATGGGACGTGGATGGAAGAATCGTGGCAAGATCGTTTATATTCCCAATTTCTGGTCTTAAAATGACATGCATGATCACTCGTGTAGAATATGATTGTATTGTCCAACATTCCTAATTCTCCTAAAGTATCATGGAGCCTTCCTACATTCTGATCGATGCTATTACAAGATCCTAAATAATCCGGAAACTGTTCTTCCCAATCACCCTCTAGCCCCACCAAATCTTCGGGGACTTTATAATTCCGAAATCTTTCCTTACTTCCAGGAGGACCCTCAAATTGATCATGATCATTTTGTTGATGCGGTTCGAGATATGAGATGAATAAAAAGAGGGGTTTACTCTGGCTCCTTTGATGTAAAAATTGCAAAGCAAAATCCGTCAAGCAATCCACCCGATATCCTTCAAACTCCACCTTATTCATGTCCGCGTCAAATAAATGCCCTTTATTAGAATGAGAGGTAAATTCCAGTAGATCGGAAGCAAGCCAAAAATCCTTATAACCCCCTCTACGTTCTGGAGGAATGGGGAGAATTGTATAATCTGCTTTTTCTCGAGATATGTCTTTAGAACGAAATATAGTGCTAGCAAGGTGCCACTTACCAATATATCCCACATCATATTTCTTTTCTGAGAAATAATGAGCGATGGTGCGGTATTCGGAGGGTAATGCCATTCCATTTATGTAACACCCTGTTTCAGTGGCATAGCGCCCGGTTTGAATGCAAGACCGCGCGGGACCGCAAACTGGCTGACACGTAAAAGCATTGGAAAATAGCACGCCCTTGCTCGCTAATTTATCAAGATTGGGAGTGACATCCAAATTCTGTCCATAACAACCACAAGTATCAAATCTCTGTTGATCCGAAAGGATAAATAGAATATTCATGTTCTTCATGAACCTATCTTTAAAATTCGTAATCCATTAAATAACGTAATGTTATAATAAATTTCTCAAGTAAAAGATAGAATTATTCTTTTTAAAGATTTTTTAAAACAGATAGACCAATTAATACAATTGGCTGCAAATATCATCTAAGAAAAAAAATGATTAATTATATCGTAGTTACACGATGATTTTCTAGTAATTTGAATTTAGCACCATATTAAAAGCTCAATCCCTTTTATGGATTATTACAAGTGTAATTATATATACTCGTTTCTAATAAAATTATAACATTTTGATGGAAACACTTATTAATTTATACACACAAACTTCTTGAAGTTTCCATGATTTTATTGATATCATTAATGAATTAAAAATATTATAACCAGATAATGGATTTCTTAACTCATTTGGTTTTTGGAGCGCTCCTATATACGATTTTCATGAGGGATGTCACGTTTGATTACTTATTTCTTGCGATTTTTTTTTCTGTCCTTCCGGATTTGGATATATTTTTATTCCCCTTGAGGAGAAAATTCAAGTCAAACTATCTTGAACATCGGGGTGGATCTCACTCATTCGTGATAGGAATAATTGCGTCTCTTATCGGAGGTGGAATATTTTCTATTTTAACCCATCATCCTTTTTTCATCAGTTGGATGGTTGCCATAATTTTCTATAGCCTTCATGTGAGCATGGACTTGCTTACTACCACGAAAATTCCTTTTTTATATCCTCTTTCCAAAAGAGAAAGAAGTTTTTATGTTGAAAAAGCGGGAAGCATGTTTACCATGATTAATTCCATGATATATCTCATCGTATATTTTCTATTATTTTTTTATTCATCAACTCCTCTCATTGTAAGAGCCTTCAATACATTTTATGCCACTTTTTTTATTGTATATTACCTTTATCGAATTACCACTAAAATAGGAATATCAACTCGTCTTAATCCTAATCAAAAATATTTTCCAGGCGTTCTCCCCTTCATGTATTATATTTTTGAACAAACCATATCGGATAATGGAATTTCCAGTGTCATAATAAAAAAGTCTCATTTTTCTAAAAGTAAAAAGATAATCAACTATACTACCTCATTAACTCCTAAAGAAAAGAAGCTCTTTGAAATAGGAAAAGCAATAGTAAATAAGGATTATTACTTTTCTAAATGGACTCTCTTCCCCCTCTTTCTCAGAAATGATAGGGTTCTATCAATCCAATTTTTTTTCTTAGAAACCATGATAAATAAGAGAACATTATATAATCAATTTGATTTTTCTTTAAAAACCCAAGAAATCATTAATTTTCATCAAGGATATGGATCGCTGACCTCTTAACCTCATCAATTAAGGCATTTGCAATCAGTTATTGAACAAAAAGTTATAATTCCAAAATTTTCCATGCCCTTTCTTTCAGTAGAAGGAATAACTCAATTTATATTTTGATAAAAGTTAAGGCGTTAAGACATGCACGAGCAATCTTAAACAAGGATGCTAAATTGCAGCTTTATACGCCTCTTTTATGGCTGAGCATCCTCCGCATCTCACGCAACCCGCTTTATGTTCTAAGGGATTAACGTTATATTTTCGTAATAATTTTCCCGCAATTTGATAGCTCTTTAATAGAGTTTCTTTATTTATGGGTGGAATGATTGACTCTTGCGATGGAACCGGCCGCAGGGGGGTGATAAAAGGAATCACGCCCAGTGAAATAATGTGTTCTAATTTAGAAATAAACGCATCGCTTAGAGCATCGAATCCTGCTAGAATGAAGGTTTCAACCTGGTTCTTACCAAAAACCTCCACTGCATGTTTCCAATTGGTTTCAAACCT
This sequence comes from uncultured archaeon, assembly GCA_964388035.1. Classification (GTDB taxonomy): domain Archaea; phylum Asgardarchaeota; class Lokiarchaeia; order Sigyniarchaeales; family SOKP01; genus JALGVJ01. Next base: position 36,251 of record CAYLZE010000035.1, on the reverse strand, counting down.
TTCGAAAGGAATGCGTGCCTTTCCTGGTGTAAACTCTTTTCTCATCGTTTCATCTAAAATTTCAACATGGATTCCAATCGTGTCAGCACCTGCATGTTTTAATTCATCCAAGTAAGTTAAATTTTTTAAGGGTTCAATTTGAACATGAAGGGGTATGTTAGGATGATCTTTCTTCAATTTCTTAAGAATTTCCAGGTATCTAAAAACTCCTTTTCCTTTTTCTGCAGTCGTTCCGCTAGTTAACGTCATGTGAGAACATCTGTTTTCCTTGATTGCCGCATTCATTACCTCGGATAATTGGTTGGGCATCTTTTCCTCAATAGTTGTATCATAATCAAGCGAAAGCTGAATCCCGCAAAATTTACAAGCTTCTCCACAAGCCCAATATATGCACTTTTGATAAACGGTCGTCGCCAAACAATCAACACCATGAACAAGAGCTATTTTTTTCATCTCAATTCCGTCACTTGTTTTAAGATCATAAAAATTAGGATTTTCCACCAGTTCTAATTCACAAAAGGTATTCCCACTTTCATTATCAACAACTTGGAAATAATCGCCCACTTTTTCTTTTAATACAAGGTTCGATTGTTCCCTTGCATCCCATAAAACGGTATTAACCAACGTGCTGTCTTTGAATAAGAAATACCTCCCTCCAAGTGGTCCCGCACCCCCTTTCCTGCCGTACTCTAAATTAATTCCTTGCTTCCGATAGTAATTAATGAGATTGGGATCTAAATATAATCCCTTGCAAAGCAGGGCTGACTTTTTTTCTAATAACGATTGAAGGTTGATTGAGTTCTTCATGGTAATAAATATTAGCTTTTATACATAACTATTTAAGAATTATTCGATTGGCTTCTAAGAAAAGAAACCTCTTAGAAATTATAATGTTATCTATTATTTTATTAAGATAGATAATCAAAATCAATTATTTATCATAATGAAGCTTTTCATTCCTATTATAATATTACCTTTTACACAATTTTTCTCTTATTGAAATTAATGGGCTAATGGTATTCAGATAAGAAATAAGCTTCCATATCTGATTATTATTAATATGCTACGAAAAGAAGAAATTTTAAGAAAATTGAGGAGTTAATTAAATTTGAAAATCATATAAATGATAGAGAATATATAAATAAATAAAACCAATTTGTTAATTGCTATGGTTCAAATTATTCATTAAAATGGAAAAATTTTTTAATTTTAACTTATTTTTCTGCACATCTTAAATAAATTATATAATATAAGTTATCACTAAATTAAGAGGTTTCTTGAATATGGCACATCGCCGTCCATGGCATTGCTACGCAAATTTTTGCTCTCTTTTTGAGGCAATATGCGAGATGGACAAGACGCCCCTATCAACACAAAAGGAGCGCAAACCATAAGCGTGAATATGCGAGAGGGGGTACTCAGAGTAAGATTACAAGATACTGGGGAGGAAATAAAGATATCCCTTGGGAAGAGTGGGAAGTAGTAGTTGGGCTAAAAGTTAATAAGAACGTACAAATCTCATCAAATGCATTAGAGGCAATACGGGTCACCATTAACAGCATTCTTCAGAAAAAGTTAGGAAACCAAAATTTCCGATTAAGAATACGTTCAAAACCCTTCCAAAAAATACGAGAAAACCGCATGTTAGCATTTGCAGGTGCAGACAGAGTTCAAACGGGAATGAGAAACTCGTTTGGAAGGCCTTCAGGGGTTTGCGCGAGAGTTAAGGCGGGATCGGTGGTATTGGACATAGGAACGTATTTAAAAAGCCTTCCGATCGTTAGAGACAGGCTAAGAGTAGCAAAAATGAAAATCCCGTGTGATTGTCAAGTAGTTCTTCTTAAATATAAGGAACCCGAATACCTAAAGAGATCGGGATTACCCCTATATGATGCGACAGAGAGAAAGGAAATCCCCATTTATACTATTGATTTAGAAAAACCATCTATTGAAACCGTTGAAACGTAAGGTTAGTCTAATTTTTTAAATCTCTTTAAATTTATCTTACATTCTATTAAGAACATTTTGTTCTTTTCATATTATAAGGTTTTAAATGTAGCAGGATTTCATATAGATATAAATGAATGAATGGGATATTGTGCCCGATTTTTCATTTATTAAAATAAATTCTTTATTTAGGGTTGCTTAATTAATCTACATGGTATTTTATGCTACTAATCAACCTTTATAAAATATATCATGCCGTCTTTTAAATTATCCCACGTGAAAAAGAAATTGGGACGAATTTCCCTTAAAAGAAAAGATTCCAACTTTTCCTTAAAACCATTTGTAGAAAAATGGATTCAAGAGCATCCTCCCGAATTGAGTTATGCCATGAAACCATCAGAAATGTCCTTTAATGAATGGAAAAAGCAAGTTCAAGATCTCATAGCAAGAAAAATAAATGTCTTGCCACCCTTACCTCTCAACGAGCAGAAAGTTGAAATTCATGGACAAGCTGAAGCTCAAGGAATCCAATTTATTAAGCTCTCTCTCATGACTTTACCTAATCTACGAGCACCCGCCATTTTATGCATCCCTAAAGACTTACCCGCCCGAGCACCCGCTATAATAACCATCCACGGGCATGATATAAGCATGATGAATTCTGTTGGATTAAAAAGATCTAAGAATAAGGAATATTTTGGGATTGAACTAGCCAAAAAGGGAATAATCACGTTATCTCCGGATTGGATAGGTAGCGGGGAAAGAGAGAAGTTTAGAAATAAATTTTTGCTATTTATGCAAGACGAAGGTCAACGATCCAATTGGCTGAGATTTCTAGGATTAGACATGCTCGGACTCCGAATTACAGAAATTAAAGGGTTCTTAAATTATTTAGAAACAAGAAAGGAAGTAGATCCTAAAAGAATTGGCATCACTGGGCATTCTGGGGGCGGCACGCTCTCATTATTTTCTACCTATCTAGAACCAAGGATAAAAGTCTGCGGAGTATCGGGATACTTTGGAACGTGGAAACATTCGATATTAGCTATGTATCACTGTGGTTGCAACTACAGCTCGGATTTAGCTAAATTTATTGAACTACATGATGTATATGCTTCTTTAGCCCCTCGTCCTCTCGCTGCAACCATTGGTCTAAAAGATAATATCTTTCCGTATGAAGGGACTAAAATTGCAATTCCCTTGATTAAGAGTGCTTATGCAGAAAGTGGATTCCCGAACAATTTTCTAATGGATGTGCAACCCGATGGGCATCGTTTTTATGGTGAAAAACTCTATCCCTTTATTATGAATCATTTATAAGAAATTGTGGCAAATTATTCATTTAGGGTTTTTCTCTTTAAAAATAGAAGAGAAGAAACGTTCTATTTTCTTCTTCGAAAAATATACTTTTAAAAGATGAAGTTCTTTTAAATTTATAGAGTAAGAATTAATTTCCAACATGAATGAATTGTGAAAAATCTCCGACCATTTTTTAATCCTAATAGCGTCCTTATCGTAGGGGTATCCAGACAAGCATATACGTTCAGTTTTACCATTGTAAAAAATCTCTTAGAAATTTTTTACAAGGGAAGATTATACATTGTCAATCCAAACGCATCTGAAATATTGGGGTTAAAATCTTATCATTCATTTAATGAACTTCCTGAAATTCCAGAACTTGCTGTTATCGTCTTAGGGAGTAATATCCTCGAAGTAGTTGAGGAATTGGGTCAATTTGGTGTTAAATATATCACCATTCAGTCAGAACTAAAAACGGGAATAAATGATACTGAATTCATTTCAAGATTAAATAAGATCTGTGAACAGCATGGAATTACTTATCTCGGTCCTTCCATGATTGGGATCATTAATTTTATTGATAATTTCACGACTTCAATGATACCAGTAAGACAACATATCATGAAAGCAAATAAAGATATTGAAGAGGGCTTGAGTTTTATTGCACAATCAGGAGGTTTAGCAGGCGCTTTAGGCTGGTGGATGCCCTCTCAAAGAATACCTATTTCTAAGGTAATCCATGTGGGGAAAGGATTTCATGTGGATGAGTCCGATTTCTTAGAATATCTTTTAGAAGATGATAGCACGAAAGTAATATCACTTTTTTTAAGAGAAATTTCAGATACTTTAATTGATGCGGTTGAAAAAATCATCCCAATTAAACCAGTACTTTACTTTTATGTTGGGAAGGATGATAAAAGAGAACAAGCATTAAATGATTTGGGAGCTATTCCTGTGAAAAATTATATCGAGCTTTTTGATATTGCTAAGATATTTCTCTGGTGTCCCGAACCCCAAGGTACAAAGCTAGGCATCATTGGTCCTTCTTCTGGGGCAATTTATTTAATAGTAAAGGAGATGAGAGAACAAAGATTATCTATAGCACGCCCAAATGAAGAATCGCAAGCAATCATCTTAAATAAAATTGGAGGAAGCACTTGTGCCTACGGTAATCCCGTTGATTATTGGCCTCCCGAGAAATTTGTTGGGGTAAAAATATGCGGCATCTATAATACATCAGCAAATACCTTATTAAGTGATAATAATGTGGATGGATTGATTCTGGCTTTGGAATTTTTCCTCGAAATTGAATTTGATTTTGGAATCTTCCAAAAAATCCAACAAACTTTTCCCAAAAAACCTATTATAGTCATTCTTATTCAAGCAGAACGAGAAGGTTCCAAAAGAGTGCTAAAAACCGCTTCAGAATTGAAAATTCCCGTGTTCGAAAATGAAGTAGAAAGGGCCGTGCGAGGATACAAATTATTATATGACTATTACTCAAAAATAAAAAGAAATAAAGAGGTATAATTTTAGTCCTTAAAAATGTCCTTAAACTCATCCGGTACTCGTTCATTCTCATCCATTAGCGAAAGAGCATATACTTTTTCGCCACAATTACAACTCTCGGCTTCAAATAAATAAAAATCAAATTGATTCTTCCAGCTTCCAACATGCACGTCTTCAATTCTTGCAATTTCACCGCATTTACAGTAAATTGCTAAACTTTCCGAATAGTTTGGAATGATTTCCTTGAATGTTTTTGTAGGTTTTCGGAATTCCGAGTTATTTAAGATTTCATTGATTTTATCCGCCTTATTATCCTTTAACGTGGGAACAAAGGATTGAATGACTCCCGCTGTACCTTTCATTTCCGTGAGAGCAATGAAGTTTTTTTCGGCTTTTTCTGGGCTTCTTACTGGTAAGGCTTGCTGCTTTAATGCTTCGGGAATGGGAAAAGGTTCCATACCTTCGGGATATTCAAAATGGAAAAAATACTGGATACCTCCCCCTTTGATTCGTTTCTGCGTGATCATGGTCACGTTTTCATAATCTCTACTATATAACACGAATTTGATTAATTGCAGGGGAATTTTCATCTCTAGCAAGCTAGAGCGGATGTTCCCAAGAACATCGGATGTGAATCCCTTTAAGATCATTAAATCTCCCCTATTCTGCGTGTAGAACTCATTTTGATGAGCTTCCTTGAATTGAAACCATTGCTTCATGATTCTTCCTCTTATTATTTGAGGAACCAGACAAAATACACAGAGAAGGGGAAAAAGAATGAAATAAAAATTACTACCAGTATTTAGAAAAGTGAGAATAATTAATAGACCAAACATGGGAATCGTGGTTGCTAAACTATACTTTCTCATTTTCTTATCAAAAGGTTGAGTGATTCGATTTTGTCTTGCTAAAGCTTCTGCATTTCCCTTTAACCTATAGAGGGTTTCAATAATATGCTTACTTTCAAAACTTTTTTTAATTAATTTATCTTCTTCTCGTTGTTCTCCTAATGCATTTATGCGCTGGGTTAAATCATTCTTATATCCATCAAGTTGCTTGTCTTTATAAATGAAATCCATGGCATTCTCTGAAAAATAATCCGTAAATCGTGCGAGAAACAGCTTTTCTTCAATAGATTTGATAGCTTCCGGCGGTAAACCTAAGGATTCTTGAAGAATCTGAGATTGACTCTTCTTAGTTGGCTTTTTCTTGGTTTTTTTTTCTTGTTTTTGTTGTTCTGTCATGATTTAGTAACAAGTAATTACACTAATTAATTTAAAAAAAGTTTTTTTAAGTTTTTAACTTTATTATAAAGGTGTAAAAGTTCTAAGGAAAATTATAACTATTAAATGAAAAAGGGAGGAACGAGTTGAGGGAAATAATCTTTTATGGAGATGATGCATTCCTTTATACGTTTCCAAATGAAGTGGATATTTACCATGCTAAGGATCCGATCATCCCGATTAGCAAGAATAATCAGAAAATAAAAGAAGCCATTGATAATCCCATAGATTCTCCCCCATTAGAGGATTTAATTGAACCTTCATCAAGGATTGCCATATGTTTTGACGATGTGAGCATTCCCTTACCCTTAATGAAACAAGAGGTACGATCATTGGCGGCAGAAGTTATCATTGAAAAACTTTTAGGATTAGGGATCAAGAAAGAAAATCTCATTTTTATCTGCGCGACGGGATTACATAGAAAATGCAAGCCTAAAGAATTACGCAACATTTTAGGCAAAAAAGTCTATCGCACTTTCCAAAATCAAATCTTTAACCACGATGCAAGCGATAAAAATAATCTCATCACTTTAGGACACCTTAAAACGGGAGAAGAAATCGAAATTAATAGAATTGCAGCAGAAGCGGACCTCATCATTTATTTAAACATCACCTTCACCCCCTTGAATGGAGGATGGAAGTCCATTATCGTTGGGTTAGGGAGCTTCAAGACTATAATTCCTCATCACTCGCCCAGCGTTTTAAAGCAAGGCTCCTACATGGATCCCAAAGCTTCGGGATTACATCAGATGATTTGGGAGATGGGCAGGACGATTAAAGATAAGATTCGAGTCTTTACTATTGAAATGGTGCTCAATAATCATTTTTATAGCGGGTTGTTCGAAAAAATTTATAGCCCAATCAAGAATTCGGGAAAAATTTCAGCAGGAGGGCAAAAAATTGCGCTTAAAGTGTTAAAAATGATGCCTAAATTTCTTAAATCCTACACGCGCAAGAAAATGAAAGCAGGTTATGAATTAATTGGAGTATTTGCTGGAGACATCGAACAAGCTCATGTTAGATCCTTGGAACTACTCAAGCAACAATTAAATGTCCCCATAAAACATCAATACGATGCCATTATATACGGAGTCCCTAACGTTTCTCCCTATAATGTAGGATCTTCATTAAATCCCCTCTTGCTTCACGCCCTCACTTGTGGATATCTCTATAACATGTATAACGGAACACCACCTCTCAAAAAAGATGGCATCTTGATCATCTCGAATCCAGCAAATGAAAAATTCGATACAAAGCAACATCCTTCATATTTGGATTTTTATAAGAATATCCTTCCAAAAAGACCTGACATTTTTAATTTAAAATCTATAGAACAATCTTTCCTTACTAATTCGAACTATTTAAATTTGTATAAAAACCAATTTGCCTATCATGGCACCCATGCTCCAATAATATATTACTGGGGTATCTTAGGTCTCTTGAATGTTGGGAAGATAATTGTTGCAGGTGCCAAAAATGATGAAGCGATCGATATTTTTGGATATCTTTCAGCGGAAAGTTTAGATGATGCCATAAAATTAACTAAAAACATGAAAGGAGATGATTGCTCCATTGCATATTTCTGCATTCCCCCGCTCTTTATCGCAGAATTATAAATAAAGAGTAAAAAAATTAGCTAAAGACAAAAAATATTATTTTATTTATACATTAATAACTTCCTTTACCGTGGGCACGAATTGTTTTATTGCTCTTTCAATACCGAGTTTTAAAGTCTCTTCAGCATATGCACAGCCCGCGCAATGACCTTGAAGTCGCACTTTAACCGTTCCATCATCCGTTATCTCGACAAGCTCTACATCTCCTCCATCCATTTGGAGTTGCGGACGTATCTTGTCGATTACTTGCTTAACTTTTTCTTTATCTACCATTTACCATCACTTTTAATGTTTTATCCTAATAAAGATAAATGACTGAAGTATTAAAATGATTCCATTTTAATTCATGAATAATTATTTAATTTATTTAATTCCCAAAAGGATACCTCATGAGAAACTAATAAATTAAAACTTCATGATATATGAAGGAAAAGATATTATCTTAATTATCTTATTGTAGAATCAATAAGTATAAAATTTTTAAATTACCATGAACGATGTAGAAACCTTTATTAAACGATTAGCTGATGTGCAAGATTTAATGGGGGAAGAAAATTACAAAGAAGCCTTGAAAATAATCGAAGAATTAAAAGAAATCGAGCGCAAGGGCGATTTTGATTATAGTTTAACCCATAAACTCTATCAATTAGATTCGAATACCCGTTCCCTACAAAATCAAGCCATGTTGTCCAAACTCCTCGATCACTTCTCCCAATCGGGAAATTCAGTCTCCTTCGAGGAACTAGCTCAATTTGTACAAGAGAGTGAAGAATTCGACCTGGATCCCTCTCTGTTAAGAAGAGAAATCGAGCTATTAATATTAAGAGGCAAACTTTCCTGCGTGATTGAAGGAAATTTATTGAAGTTCCTTTAATCTAAAACATGTAAATCTTAAGAATTATAAGTTAATTTATTTTTTACGATAGGTTTATTTTTTCTACTTTTAAAAAAAACCTCGTATTTTTTATATGTGAGTAGAAAATCATAGCAAATAATTAAAAAAAATAGTTATTCATGATACTCGAACCTTTAGAAAAAGTAATTAGCGTAAAAATCGTGTATTTTGGTCCGGCAATGTCGGGAAAGACTACATCCTTAAAAGCTGTTTTTAATCATTTCGGAAAGGATGAGGACGTTTTAAGCATAGAAAATACCGTTCGCAGGACGTTATTTTTCGATTATGGAATCATTGAGTTTCAAAATACTAATTGGCTTTTAAAATTACACGTGTATAGTACCACGGGACAAGATTTTTATTTAATTACGCGTCCCATTACCATGAAAGCATTGGATGGCATAATTTTTGTAGTAGATTCGCAGCGTAGTGCATATAAACGGAATATCATTTCATGGAGAGAACTTGTCACATATTTTGGAGAAGCATTCATTAAATTACCTAAAGTCATCGCTTTTAACAAGCAAGATTTGCAAGATAAATTCGAAGTGGACCAGTTTTTAGACGAAATTGAATATAAAAAATATAAAAACATCTCTGTTAGGGAGACTATTGCATTAAACGGAGAAGGGATTCTCTCTTCTTTTGAAGATATTTTACGATTAATTTTCACGGGAGTCTATAATACCACCGTAGTTTCGGCGCTTTCTCATTAAAACTCTCTTTTTTTAACTTCAAAATTGTCTCTCGCTTTTAAGATGAGTCAAGAAAGTGCAAGATATAATAAATCTTTATTTTCGTTCCTACGCTCAAACGTATTAAGTGAATTAGATTAACTTTCTACTGAAAGATAGAGCGTTTTTCAAACTTTTTAATGTAATTTCAATATCAAGATTTAATTTATAATTAGATATGGGCACCGAAAAAAAGTTAAGTATATTAATATAGCGATTCAATTAATATTCATTAAGGATAAATTAAATCTTGGCATCAAGAAGTTCGAATAGAGCTCATGAGCAACTTGAATTCGGCGAGTGAAGAAAAGACTTCAATAGATTGGAAAGGCATCCTATCAAGAAAGAATTTTAAACCATTTTTAAAAGCAATCTTCTTCAGCATTTTAGTATTCAGTCCGATTCTCATTTTCTTCGGCTCGATGTTTCTTATTCAACATGTATATCCTGATGAAAAAAGTCCTTTCGTGCAATTTTCGGGGAGGAACCCCAGCACTGAGGCAATAATTACTTGGGAGACCACCGCATTAGAGAATTCAGTAGTATGGTATGGTGCTCTTGAAGGATCTCTTGATTTGAAAAAAGCTAATCAAGATGAGACGTTTATTCATCGGGTCTTGCTTACCGGATTAAAACCAAATACAAAATATTTTTATCGGGTTGGCTCAGAAACAGAAACCATAATTTATCGAAGTTCCATGTTTTCTTTCAAAACCGCTCCAAAAACGAATGAAAATTTTCAGTTCATATCTTATTCCGATTCCCAGCAAATCGTTGGAATCGGATGGCACGAGCGCATCTGTAAAGCAATAGCTGGACAAGAAGATATCAGTTTCGTGGCTGATGTGGGTGATCTTTGTCAAGATTGGGATTATAAGCCCGATTGGAATCAGTTTTTCTTTGAAGCATCTGCTTACATGGATAAATATCCCTTCGTTCCTTGTATCGGTAATCACGATGGGTATTACCCTGAAGATGAAGCGGCGGAGAGGATAACTTATTATAAACAATATTTTGGAATTACGCATAGTCCGGATAGATTCTATTATAGTTTTGATTGGGGAAATACCTTATTCGTGGTCGGTGAAATTTCCACGGCCTCTGACGAAGATCCATCGCAATTAAGAAATATCCAGCATGATTTATGGCTCAATAAGACCCTTGAAAAGGGACAGGATAAAACATTCAGAATCCTAATGTTTCACAGGCAACTATTCAGCGCCGAAGATGATAATGATAGGTTACTCGCTCGCATCATTCCGATTGTAGAAAAATATAATGTTTCTTTAGTCTTATACGGGCATCACCATCATTACGAGAGATTTTTATATAATGGGCACACTTATATCTGCTTAGGCGGAGGAGGTGGGCAACAGTTCGGTTCTAATTATTTCCGCACCTCAGAGTACACGAAATGCTTTGCCATGGGGCCTTCTTATACTAAATTTACAGTGCAATCAAATAAGATCAATATCATTACTTATTCTGCCGAGAATGATGTAATGGATCATTGTTCATTAACACAAATTGGAAGTAATGCTATTTTAATGGAATGAATTAAGAAAAAAGAGTGATTCATATTGTATTGGATTCCAAATATAACGACGATTATCATTGCTTGGATAGTACAATGCTTGATATTATCGGGCCTCATCTTTCTCCATGAATTCAAGGGGCTGGAAAAGTATCAAAAGCATTGGTTTCTCACTGGATTCCGTGTCTCTTTTTACATTCCTTTCATGGTTTTTTCTTTAATATTCATGGATACCAATATTAAGCTAATATTGTTAGTAATAAACGGAAATGGAAACATCGCAATCCATCTTGCCTCGATTGTATTAACTTCTATTTTAGCCGTAGAACTCGTAATTTTCATAGTCATTTCGGAATTAAATCTCAAGAAATTAATTATTTTTGGCATGGTTACTGGCTTCTTCTTGTTTTTATTTGAATTTTACTTGAACGTCGTGAATTTAAATGAAATTAACATTCTTGGGTCCAATTATTCTGTCATGGTCTTTGCGTTAGGAGCACCTATTATCATTGGAATGTTAACATCCCTTATTCTAACCCTCATTATCTTTTTCCTAAAAAAAGCTAATAAAAGTGCATCTGTCCTTATCAAACCTTTTTGGAGTTTCAAGGAACAATTGAAACCAAAAATAGGGTTAAAATTCCAGGCTTTATTTTGGATCTTATTAACTACAGAACTGCTCTTAAATCTTCAGGGGCTTTCCTTATTGTTATGGATAACATACTTCATTTAATTTTCTCTCTTATTGAAAAATACTTCTTTTCACTTATTCTCTTTTTTGAAGGATCATGAATCTATTTTATTTCTTTATTCATTGATAACTGTGAGTAATCCCGTATCCTTACCGAACGCATCGATTTTAAAATCCCCCTCCGTTTTACTTACTTTTAGTTCATATTTTCGATTTAAAGCAGCATATTTTATTAAAACTCTTTCTTCATTGATGGGTACGAAAAAAGTAGATTTTCCATTTTTCTCATAAAGCGATATTTTTACCACAATTTCCTTTCCTTTAATTTCATCAATGTAATTCATGACAGGACCCATGGGAATGATACTTCCTTGGCGAACATGAAGGGGTAGCTTGTTAAGATCCGAATATACTTTTATCCCTTGATTTCCCTCAATGTGATCATTTGTCCACCAATCCGTCCCCATTCCTTCAGGAAGATAGATGTCGCGTTTATTTGAATGATCCATAATGGGCGCCACTAATGAGGAAGCGCCAATCAGATAATCATCCCTGATATTCTACGTACTGGAATCCTTTTGATATTCTATTACCAATGCTCTTGTCATTGGGAGAGATTTTTCAACACACTCGATGGCAGAGACCCATTTTAAATGTGGCACGCATGCTTTTACAAGAATTAAATACATGAAGGAAAATGCCCTCGTTAAAAATAAAGAAAAAATGAATTGCAATGAGATACAATGCTTAATTTCTTTTAGAACTCTTCTTGCATCTTCCTTTAAAGTCTTTTCATCTAATGTTTATCCAAAATATTTTAAAATTAATGAAATATTTAAATCTTAAATCATGAGTGATTTTAAATCAAAATTATTGAAGGAAACGTTAGCTAAACCAGATATTCACCAACAATGGTTAGAAGCATTTGGAGTTGCTGAAAATGGTAAAATTTTAAAACATGTTTTTGACACCATTACAAGAGAAATGAATGCCCCCAAAAACTCTATTATTTTAGATGCAGGATGTGGAGTTGGTTCTAATTTCATTCGACTTGTTGAACGCGGATTTATCGTTCAAGCAATTGATTTTTCTGAGTTTGCATTAAAAGTAGCGGAATTTAATGTAAAAACTAGGGGATTAGAGAACAAGATTAACATTCAACATGAAAACATTCTTTCTCTTTCATTTGGAAATGAGACTTTCAGCTACATTTTATGTTGGGGTGTATTAATGCATATATCCGATTTAGATAAAGCAATGCAAGAACTTGTTCGTGTCTTGAAACCAAAAGGAATGTTAATTATCATGGAAAACAATACACGTTCCCTTCAAACATTAATTGTTCAGATCTTTAAACGAATTCTAAGAAAAGATAGAAAGAATATCGAAAAAACCCAAGCAGGAATAAACTATTGGGAAAATACATCCGCGGGATTGGTATTAACAAGAACAGCAAATATTGCTTGGTTGATTGAAAGTTTTAGGGATAAGGGATTGCTTCTTAAGAAATGTCTCGCACACCATTTCACAACGCTATTCATATATTTCTCATCTCCATTACCTAAGAAGCTAATACTTGGTTTCAACTACTTTTGGGTTAAATACATTAAGAATCCCTATCTCGCCCATGGTAATATCTTGATTCTTCAAAAAAAAGTTCTTTAGGGTGAATGTAAGATAATTTCTTTCTAAATTTCATCAGAAACACATGTGATTCAATACAGAATAAGTAATTACCAAGATTAATTTTTTATTTGATAAATTAGACAATCTAATTAATTTTACATTCTTATCTTACAATTAATTTATATTTTTTAAATATCAATATAATAAGAAGTTATATTAAGCTAAATTCAAATGATTTCATTTGAAGAGAATCATAACCAATAACCATTGGGGATAAATGGGATATGGGATAAGGGATATTTTCTATTGATAGCTTTGGGATATTTTTGCGATTTCAGCGATCTTTTCTATTAATAGCTGTTTTAAGAAACCCTTCTGCATTGCATTATTCCGTCGTTCTTTTTATAATCCTTCAATCAATACTTTTTTTATTAAAGAAGAACGATCCAAGTTCTGCTTTTCAGCTAATTCTTCGCATTCATTAATAAGATTTTCATCCAACCTTAACTTCATTTGATCTGTATTGAATTTCCATTTATTTTCCTTATGGTCCAAAAGCCAATTATTAAATACTTTATTTTCCTACTATTCTAATTAATTCTTTCGATTGTTCCAAGGAATAAATAAAGGTAAAAATAGGATTAAAATTTCAAGTTATATTTTGGATTGTATTAACCACGGAACTGTTCTTAAATTTTTAAGGGTTTTCCATATTTTTATGCAGAACGTATGGACAATTTTCTTCCTTTAACTCCTTGACTTACTCAAATATGCTTCCATCTAGTTAATCTCTTATTTGAAAATTTTTGAATTCTTTTTAATTTTCTATTCTTTAAGAACCGCGATTAATCCCACATCCTTATCTAATGCATCGATTTTAAAAGACACGTCCGTCTTACTTATTTTTAGTTCATGTTTTCCATTTACAGCGGTATATTCCACTAAAACTTTTTCCTCATTGATGGGCACTATAAAAGTAGATTTTCCGTTTTTCTCAAACAGCGAAATTTTTAATACAATTTCCTTTACTTCAACTTCATTCATGTAATTCATGATCGGAGACATGGGAATAATGCTCCCTTCGCGAACATAAAGGGGCAGCTTATCTATATCGGCTTTAATTTTTATCCATTGGTTTCCACCAATGCGTTCATTTGTCCACCAATCCGTCCACGTTCCCTCGGGAAGATAGACGTCCCGTTTATTTGATTCATCTGCGATGGGCGCCACCAATAAGGAAGCGCCAAACAAGAATTCATCACCGATATTCCACGTGGTGGGATCGTCTTGATATTCTATTACCAATGCCCTTGTCATTGGGAGTGATTTTTCAACGCATTCAATTGCTGACCCATAGATATATGGAATTAATTTATAGCGTAGCTTAATGTAACTTATGCAAATATTAGCCACGTCAGAAGGGAATTTATAAATTTCGCGTCGCCCCGTTCCGTGAATGCGGCTATGAGAATGGAACAGACCTGCTTGCATCCAGCGAATTAGGAGGTCATCCTTGGGAAATCCCAAGAACCCTCCTATATCCTGGCTCCAAAATTGATACCCTGATAAACCTAAAGATAATCCCCCTTCAATTTGAGGGATAAAGTTATGCCAATTTGAACAGCTATCCCCTCCCCAATGAACGGGATATCGTTGATTTCCCGCCCAACCAGATCGCGACCATGCACATATCTCTCCCGTCATCTCTTTTGTGATCTCTGCAAGAGCCTTATTATATAAAAGAGGATATAAATTATGCATTTGATATCCTGGTGTTCCATCATGATACACCCCATCAATAGGGGCTTGTTCTCCAAAGTCAGACTTGATTACCGCAGCACCCAATTGAAAGAGTCTTCCTATCCATCTTTTATAAACCTTTACTGCATCTGGATTGGTAAAATCGATGCATCCAACTCTTCCCTTGAAGCCGGGAGTATTGCATAATCCCACATCATAAATTTCCCCTGCTTGATTTTTCACGAAACCTTCGACAGCTTTGAGTTCTTCAAAATATTGGGATCCTTCCGGGATGTAGGGAAGCTGCCATAAAGATACTTTGAAACCTAACTTTTTTAATTCTTCAAAATACCCCTTCGGATCGGGAAATCGTCCCTTGTCCATCTCGAGATCGCAATACCAATCTTCTTTGAACCAAAACGTGTCAAGATGAATTACATCGCAAGGAATTCCCGCTTTACGGAACCTTTTTGCGATATTGATCGTTTCTTTTGCTGAAGAATAAGAAATTTTGCTCTGCCAGTATCCAAAGGTCCATTTTGGAGGAAGCACTCCTTTTCCGGTAATATCCGTATATTGGGAAAGAATGTCCATAATCGTGCCCGTAATCACGTAATAATCCAGAAAATCATCTTCCACCGCAACTTGAATATCAGCAGAACTCATGCTTCCCACCCAACAGGTCATGGCGCTTGAATGGTTAAAAAACACCCCATATCCCTTGGTGCTGACGAAAAAGGGTACATTCTTATAACTGCGAGGGGTGGTGACACCCCATGATCCACTCATGTATAAATCTATGATTTGTCCAACCTTATTGAGGTTCGTGAATTTTTCTCCAAATCCATATATTGCTTCGTGAGGATGTAGATCAAAGCATTCTACTCCTAAAGGCAAATTGTTTTCTAAAAGTCGACAAATTCCGGTATTAAATGCATCCCAATTATTATATTTATTCTTTTCAGGGCCACTAATACCGCATGCTTTACTTTTCTGGAGATCGGAGATTTTTATATAAAAAGGTCTGAAATCAATATCGATCTTCAGATAATTTGTAAAGATTGTTAAATTTAATTTGTTTTCTATAAAATCAAGCTTTGAGGGACCGTTAAAAGTTCCTGCGACCATTCGAGTATTATTTTCTTTAAGAACAAGCCCTTCATTATAACGGATGCGGATAATCGTATCGGTAATGATTTCTACACTCACAATTGCTTCTAAAGCCCTCTCTCCTCCTGTCTTTCCCGTTTCCTTGGATAAATCTTCCCCTCCAAACAAGCTTCCTTGAAATACTTCCGAAAGGATTGGTGCCTTGAAAAAGAATGAATTTCCTTGCTTTTTCATAAATTCGACATTAGTTATCGTCTTTCGTATTACATTTTTAGATTCGAGTTCCTTTCTATTATTCTTTTCTAATACTCTTCTTGAAAGCATAGTTTTTATACAGTAATTATTCAAAAAAACTTTTTTATTTAGCAATAAATCATTTTCGGTAGGGAATGCTCAAGGAAATTTTGAATAGAAACCTTATTAAGGTATTTTATTACTCATATTCAATATATGAATAGGTTTTATGCTTCACAAACAATAAATGACATCCCAAGAAATTCCTTATAATCTTTCCTCAATTAATCCCATTGAGAATTATGCGGAAGTGAGAGAAAGTACCATTCACGGATTAGGATTATTTGCAAAAAGGGTAATCTCTAAAGGCACGATTTGGTGGCACGCCCGTCCGCAAGATGTATTAATCATGCAAAAAGAGCAATTCTTAACCCTTGACGCTTCGTGCAAGTCACCTTTAATGAAAAATTATATTCAAAGCTTGCTAACCTACTCGTATTATGAGAGGGATCTCGATGCATTAATCTTTTGCTTGGACGATTCAAGATACGTGAATCATTCTCTTAATGCAACTTCCGGTGCTTCGGAAGATGAAAACGGTTTTTGTTCAGTAGCCTTGAGAGACATCCAACCCGGAGAGGAAATAACGGAGGATTATTCAAAATATTCGATTTGTCCGTGGATACAAAAGTATAAGGAATTTTTTGATCCTAGTTGTTGGTAAAACGGAAGATTTAAAAGTATTTTTAAGGGTAACTGCCATTAAATTAAGCTGTTTCTTAAAGAAATTATAATCTTTTTAAAGAAAAAAGAGAATTAATATCTAATGCATTAATTATTATTTTGTATTTTCTCATGTCTGATACTCAAATTTTGATCATTAATTTTTCTCAAATTTCTTCCCATGCTATAAAAATTGTAGGAAGTAAAGCCGCTAACTTATCTATCTTATTAAACAATGGCTTTCATATTCCCGAAGGATTTGTCGTTACCACGAATGCCTACGAGGAATTTCTCAAGGTTAATAATCTTGTAGGAATAATTCAGAAATCGTTATCGGAAATCAATTATGAAGATCCCGAATCTTTAAATAAGAATGCTAAGACAATTCGAAACGCTTTCAAGGAGGGAGTAATTCCTCCCGAGATTGAGCAGCAAATAAAGCAAGAATATCAATCTCTTGGTTTAAAAAATGTAGCCGTGAGATCCTCAGCAACCGCAGAGGACTTGCCCCAAGCTTCTTTTGCTGGACAATATGACACTTATTTGAATTTAAAATCCTCAAACCAAGTTCTGGAGCACGTGATTAAATGCTATGCTTCCTTATGGACGAGTCGAGCAATCATTTATCGTCATAATAATCATATTCTTCAAGAAAAAGTAAAACTTGCCGTTATCGTGCAGGTCATGGTGCCTGCAAAATGTGCGGGATTACTCTTTACCGTGAATCCAGTCACGTTTGATAAAAGAGAAATATTAATTGAATCTAATTTTGGCTTGGGAGAATCCATTGTTTCGGGAAAATGCTCCCCTGATCAATATATTCTTCTTAAAGAGCAAAAAAAGTCTAATGGATCCTTTAAAATTTTAAATAAGAGAATTGGAAGCAAATCCATAGCATTATTTCCAAGAAAGGATTCAAATGAATATGGCACGGACGCTACTCCACTTTCCGAACAACAATGCAAGTCCTCCTCTCTTTCCGATCATCAATTGATTACTCTCGCGAAGATGGGCACTCAAATTGAACGGATTTTTAAAGGAGTTCCACAGGATATTGAATGGGCCATGGATGAGTCTGAGCATTTCATTCCTTTACAATCAAGACCAATCACCATCCTGAAAGCTAAAGCTCCTTCTGAGGAAATTATCTGGAGCAGGGGATATTCTGATGATTATTGGAATGATAATGTGACTCCCCTCTATTTCGAGCTCTTAGGCGATCAATTGACAAAAGTAGTTAACATGGAACTTAATAGCATCATGGGGTATAAAAAGATGGATCCTAATCTCCTAAAATTGTTCAATGCTCACGTGTACTTCAATTTAAAAGTATTGAAAAATAAAGTTGAAAATGAGATTCCTTCCATGATGCGCAATGAAGATCTGCTTAATTATTTCCCAGAAGGGGCAGGTTCCTTTGGAAAAGAGACTATCAAAGCTCTCCCTTTTCATGCAATTCCGCGCATTGTTGCAGAACTGCGTGTAATGGTTCATGATCCTGATGGATCCATGACCAAGACAGATGATGTATATGAAAAGTGGACGCGTGAAGTGTTCGTTCCATATTGTGTCTCCTTTGATCAGAAGTTAGAGGCATTGAAAGAAGAGAATAATATTTCCGCTTTATTGGATCTAGCAAATGAATTGGATCAAGTGATGATTTCCCATTATAGATTGGTGCGTTATGGAATTCCCGTTCATAATATAGGCATGAACCTGCTGGTTCAATATCTTTTAACCCGATTTCTTGATAAAGAAGATTGCCAAAAATATTATCCGGTATTAGTTTCGGGGTTGAATAACAAGTTAACCGAAACAAATGAGAAGGTTCATGAATTGGCCTCTTTTATCAATTCGAATCCTAAAGTTAAAACAATAATACAAGAAAATCCTTCAGAATCTATATATTCTATACTTCAATCGAAAAAAGATGCTTCCTATGAAACTTTTCTAGTAAAATTCCAAGATTTCTTAGATAACTACGGAGATCGGGGATTCACGAGAGAAGTTTATTATCCTCGATGGAAAGAACCTCCCATGACGAGTTTATTTGATATTTTAAAATCTCTTAGTACGGAGGAATGGGAGGATCTTGAAAATCTCAAGAGGAGGAATTTAAGCAAAAAGCACTTGGTAGAGAAATATATTGAAGCAAAAATCCGCTCCCAGAAGCTTGGATTCTTAAAGTGGAAAGTTTTATCAATTATTTTAAACTTTAGCCGTAGGTACATTATTTTCCGTGAGAATCAGAGGTTTAACCTGGATCGATGGATATCAAGAAGTAGAAACGTCTATTTGGTCATTGGGAACATGCTTAAAGACCAAAACGTGATTGAAGGAGCAGAGGAAATCTTCTTTTTTTGGAAAAGAGAAATAAATCGCCTGGCCGAGGGAAAATTAAATGAAGATCAACTGAAAGAACTTTCCTCAAAAATTAAACTAAGATACCAAGAGTTCAAGCGGAACGAAAACATTCTTCCGCCTAAATTTTTATTAGGTTCCCGGGAATTTGATGACATACTTCAGTTTGATTATAATAGCAATTATTTCCAGGGGATTCCTGCCAGCCAAGGTCTTGTAAAAGGCATAATACGGGTATTACACGATATCGATCAAATATCCCTGATTAAAAAGGGTGAAATTTTGGTGGTTCCTCGTACCGATCCGGGCTGGACGCCCGTTTTTTCGAAAATAGGAGGATTAATTACGGAAACAGGAGGAGTCCTATCCCATGGGGCAGTAGTCTCTCGAGAGTATGGCATTCCCGCTGTCACAAACATTACAAATGCATGTAATATTTTTAAATCGGGACAGCAGGTATCATTAAATGGGTATGATGGTGTGGTGAAAATTTCTAAATAGTATACTTTTTATAAAATTATCCTTTTTCTCAAGCATATCAATTTGAACTGAAATTGAACTGAAGAAAAAAGTATTTTCTACTATGTTGGTGAAAATGTTAAAATGGAACCCTTAACTCATCAGCAACTATGCACAAATCACACGGAATGGAATGAATCCTATTATCTTGCATTCTATAGCAAGGATCAAGAATTAGGTGGGATGTCTCGCATTGGTTTTAAACCCAATAAATCGGAAGGCATGACTTTCTTATTTTTCTTCCTACCCGATGGTTCGGGAGCGGCACACTTTCAATTAAAGCGAATAAAAGATTATTCCGAATCCTTATGCGTTGGGAAAATGCGTCATGATAATCTCTCGGACGGGCATTGGAAATATACATTTGAAGGGAAAATGGTTTTTGTTAAAAGCAGCGAAGATCTTCTTAGAGTGCGCGAAGATCCATCCATTCCTCGTTCCAATTATCACGTAAGCATGAACTTGGATTTTCAAGCCATCAACGAGACGTACGAGTATAGCACCTTCATGACTCCAGAATCCTTGGAGATTGGTAAAAAAGCAGGTGATAAACATTGGGAGCAAATCGCAGAAATTAACGGAGAAATTGAGATTGATGGGAAGGTTTATTCAATAATAAATGCCATGGGACAGAGAGACCACACCTATGGAGTGCGTGATTGGACGGGCGTGGGAAATTGGCTTTATTACGTGATTTGGTTTGATAAGAATCTAGCGATTAATCCTGCCGCCATAGTTACTGATGACGGAAGGATAAGCTCAGGAGGCTTCTTGTATAAGAACGGTAATAATATCCCCATAAAAGAAATAGAAATTGTTGATCAAAAATTCCGCAAGGATGGAGTATATCCGGTCAGTTCCAACCTTATCATAATCGATAATAATAATGAGCGTCATGAATTAATCGCGAAAGCAGGACAAATAATTCCTCTCCCTTTCAAAGATGATGAAGGCAATGAATCCATTCTGATTCAATCTTTCGGCAGTTTTGAATTAGATGGGCGAAAAGGAGGGCATGGCACTTTTGAAACCCTGCGAAAGGCGGCGAATGAAAAATAGCTTTAAAAAGCAATGGGTGTTTGTATCCTTATACTTTGTTGAGAATTGTCCTCAATAATAGAAATGATTGCGGATACGTTTTGCTTCGTTTCATAGAATATTTCTTTTTCTTCTTCTTTTTTCCATGAACTATAGCCCATGAGACTAGAAGAGGTTTCAAAAAGGCCTTCCTGCAATCCCGTTAATTTCACCGTCACGCCTTCCAGTTCTTGATTGGAAATATTTTTTAATTTTATCTTATAACGGTACATGCCGGAATTTTCCCCTTGAAAGGAATCAATCGAAAGCATTTGAAATCGTTTCTGAAATTTCGAAGAAAGATCTCCAAATAGCGAAGGAGTACTTTTTTCTTCACTGGAAAACAAATTTTCTCCCAAATCTTTTTCGGAAATCGGTTGGGAAACCACAGTAATGGGAACGTCAAATCGAATTTTATCTCTTCCATATTCTGGATGCTTGGTACCGATTACCGAAAGAGACCATTCGGAATAGTCTCCATATTTGAATCCCCAATATTCTTTCTCTTCCGGTTCCCATAGATAATTATGAGAAGGTTCTGCAATCTCCGGAACTTTCATTAATAAAAAGCCCTTTTCAGTTTCTGCTTTTTTTAACACATCTCCCGCTATAGCAGGAGGCAATTCTTCTACTTTTGTACAACTTTTCCCGTATGGTTCACAAAAACATACTAAATTAGCCCTTTGGAGAAGGCGAACTTCGATCTCTTTTAACTGATCCGAAGAATAATTAATTTTAATAGTTTCTCCTGGTTTAAAGACATCTTTGGCTAAGTCAATGTTTAAACCTGAAATCGAAAAGGAGAGGGGATTTGGTTTCTTAACTAATTTTTTTGCTTCATTAGTTCTTATGCTAATTTCTTTTTCTCGTTTAATGATTAAATCTTGATCGGGATTAATGGGATTGTCTTTTCTAAGCAAGAGTTGAATCATGTATCTCAAATCGCGCATTTTAATCGTAGGTACGACCGTTTGTTTGATAAGAATAGACTTTTCACGAATATAGGTTCCAGGCTCAAAATTTCCCATAGAAAAGATTTCTTCTTTTGCAACTTGTAATTCCTTAGCACAAGGGGGATTGGTGATTAGCCGCACGCCACTCCAAAGAATCGAGGTACCCTCATCAAATTCAAACGTGGACTTAATTGTTAATTTATTTCCGAGATATACCACTCCCTCATTTAAATCCGTAAGACTTAATCTCATGATTTTCTTTTAGCGAAAGTTTTTATGATCTTTTCTATAATATTAATAACACCTTAGAATTTATTAATATTTTTTATAATCCTAAGGAAAATCATGGATTTCATCATTACTAAATAAAGTTTTAACAATTTATCGAGTTAAGATCATTCATGAGAAAAAGACCAATTGTTTTCTTAACATTGACACCCATTTGTTTCAATAAATACTTAATTTCTTATCTCTATTTCAATACTCATCTTATCACTTTCTAATAATGTAAAAAATGGTTTGGTTAAGACAGTTATTTTTCAACCACATGCTAAGTAATATTTCAAATTCTAAAATAAAAAAAGATTTTTGGCGATTTTAAAGCTCAACTTTCTTTCTTGCTAACTTTATTTTTGGAAAATTTCCGTCTTTTAAATTTAGAATCGCACAGAATTATTATTAAGATTCCAGAAATTATCCATATGATACTTGAATATAAGGGAGAGTCAAAAGTCAGAATAAAGAGTGCATTATACGTGTTAAGAGCTCCATGGATTATCACGGGTAACCAGAGGTTATTATTCGAATTAAAAAATAACCAAGAGATTATAACAGCTGAGCAAATTATAAAGCTTGAATAGAGTATGAACGTCATTAAAAATCCAAATGCTAGCACCATGGTATTTTGCACAAATCCAGGAATAAAATATAAGGGAAGGTGCCATAATGCCCAAACTATCCCAACTAATAAGGAGGATATCAAATAACTATATTTCTCACTTAATTTTGGAGTTAAATATCCTCTCCACCCGATTTCTTCTCCTAATCCCGCTTGAAGGGTTATTAAAAGAAAAGTAGGCAAAAATGAAATCCAGACCCCTATCCCGGGAAAACTAAAAGGAGCTCCAAGCAGAAGAATAATGCCGTTTCCAATGATGAGCGTTATTAAAGGGAAGAAAAATGCAAAAAGGTAATAAATGAATTTGCTTTGCCAGTTTTTAAATTCTCCTAATAGATCCTTTAAGCCCTCTTTTCCCCTTGTAATAGTAGCTGTTAATATGCCGGATAAAGATGAACTAGCTGCCGCTACATAAGCAAATACAAATAACCCCGTAAACAACGCAATGAATATAAATAGAAATCCTATTAGAAAAGTTATAACTAGAAACAACATTACGGGATGATCCTGAAATGGATAAGCCTTTTGACTAATTTCTTGATTCCCGTTCTTCTGAAATGATGTGTTCATTTTCATCAACTTGTAAGATAACAATCGTTATATTATATATATTATATAACATTCGTTATATTTAAACATTTTATTATGGATTAATAGATATATATTCCTTACTTTCTTTTTTAAAGGCATGATTGATAATGATATCACCAAATTCGTTTAACTGAGCAATTAAATCCTCATTCGAAGTATTTTCTATTAAGCCTGTACAAATTAAAGATGCAAATCCATGAACGAATATCCACAATTTGAAAACTATTTCTTTTATTATTTCCTCAGACATTTCCTTGAATCTCTCATCTTTTTTTAGTTCATTTTGAGACAATTCTAATAAATTCTTCAAAACTCTATTAAATTGATCACCCTCCATGAAGATAGTACGATATAGATTTTTATTATTCCGGGCAAAATACACCAAACCTAGACCAAGATTTAAAATTTTACTTTTGGTATAATTCTTTTTACAGGATTCAAATATCTTTTCCTGCCCATATGTGATAACAGAGTCAATGAGATCCTCAATAGACTCGAAATAACTATATATTGGTGCAACAGAAGATTTCAATTCTGTAGCTACCCGTCTGGCTGTGATCTGATTTAAGCCTTTTTCGCTCACTATTTTCAAGGAAGCTTTTAATACATCTTCTCGAGTAAATTTTATTTTAGGGGGTATTTTAATCTCACTTATTTCCTTATTATAATTTCATTCTGAAGATAACAATCGTTATCTATCAACTGTTATATTACTTAAACAGAATTTCTTCGAATTAAAGGTTTATGAAGAGAAAAAAAAAATTGAGGTTTTAACTAAATAGATTTAATTCTCTCCTAAAAATGATTTTAATTTCATAAAATAAGTCCTTCTCATAAAATTTTTCTGCTGGACTCATTTTCAAAATCCTTTTTATCTTGATCAATACTTAAGTATACTATAGTTGAATTAGACAATATTAAATGGATAAGGTACATATATTTTAATGAAACCATGAAGATGTTAATTATTTATAGATAATACAATTGGAGATTTTATTTTATAAATAATTAATGGCGCAGAAAGAAAAACTTTATAAATCCATATTTCTTCTATTAGATTATATGATTTATTGTATGGGAGATGAATAATTTTATGTTTAAAATGAAATACATCGGTGGTAAATATCTCGTGAATGGTCATGCATTTCACATGAGAGCTTACAATAAATCGATACGTCATATTGAGATGATTTTTTTGCAACCTCTCTTATAGCCAGATATATAATGGCTCTTCCACTAAATGAATTCTGTGTTACATTAAGTTCATTATAGAAATTAAAACATTAGTTTCATTAATTGATTTATTCATATATTATTTTAAAATATATGAATTAGCCAACTCTCTGCTCTACTTCGATTTTGAATAATTACTTTTGTATTCATTGCTCATCATTTAGTTCTAAATTACTATTTTTTATTAATAGTTAATTCAGTTTACATTTTTAATTATTCATGAGGAAACGTGATGTTAATGCTTGGTTTGGAAAAAATTTATGTAAAAACTATTCAAATAAGGAGAAAAAAAAAAATTGAGAATGAAAAAAGCTTTAAGAGGAACATTTTCAAAATTTATTTTTATAATTTCTTCATGGGTTTTTATTTACTTTCGGGTGTCATTGTCCCATTTTATATAATTTGGGGGCATCTTTCTTTTTTTGAATTCATGTTTTTCCAGAGTTATTATGGATTAATTATTGTTCTATTTGAAATTCCCTGCGGTGCATTTTCTGATCATGTTAGTAGAAAAGCTTCTTTGTTTTTATCAGGTGTTTTGAGCACAAGCACGATGTTGATATATTTAAATAACCCGTCAATTATCTTATTCCTAATGGGGGAGACAGTATTCGGATTATCAGAAGCATTTATTGCAGGGTCTAATGAAGCTATTTTATTTGATTCATTGAAAAAAATTGGTAGAGAGAAAGAGTATTCAAAATATTTTGCCAGAACTAACGTTTTATTTTTAATTGCCATGGCTGGTTCTGCACCATTAGGAACCTTCATAGTGTTTTATTTTTCACTACATTCACTTATTTGTTTAATGATTTTTCCATATGTTATTGGCACCGTAATTTCAATATCATTTCATGAACCTGAGAGAATTCAAGTGAAAAAAAAGATAAATTTCTTCAACACTATTAAAATGGGATTTAATGAATTCAAATCTAATAAAATTTTGAGAGTTTTAGTTTATGACATGACAATAATTGAAACGCTAATTTTCATACTATTATATACATATCAATTTTATTTATATCAATTAAGTGTTCCTCTCATTTATTTTGGTTTTATAAGTTCAGCATTGAACGTTATTCAAATTCTCTTCTTAAATTTTTTACCAAAATCATTTAATTTAATAAAAAATAGGAAAAATATGCTTACTATTAACACGATTATTCCGGGTATTGCCTACATTCTTATTGGCTTTACCTTTCTCAATCCGATATTCATTTGCCTTTTAATAGTAATTATTTTTGGGTTTGGATTAACACGATACATAATCTTTTCGAATGGAATTAATAGCCAGATTAATGTTGAAAATAGAGCAACCACCTTAAATGTAATAAACACTATCAAAGTTTTAATAAGAATCATTATTTTTCCCATAATAGGGTATCTCGCAGAATGGGATTTAAGCGTCGTTTTCATTATTTTGGGAATTCTTATCGTCATTTTTGCGTTAAGATCGAAAGTGAAGAAAGAATATTTATAATTTAAAAATATCTAATAAAATATCCTTGTATTTATTTACTCTTTATTGTTCCCACGTTCAATACATTAAGTTATAAAAATTTGTAAAAAATGAAATAATGGCATAACTTTTTTCTTTTTCAACATTATCTCAATTCATTCATTATTCTGAAGAAGATATGGGTGTTATTTTATATTATGAATTTAATGACGCGAAAAGGGATAAAAGTAATTTTTTTTGATTTAGATGGGACCTTGATTGAGTTAAAGGACAATTTTATTCCAGAGTATATTAAATTACTATCAAAAAGAATTTCCCATCTCATTAAACCCTCAAAATTTGTAGCAAAACTCATGCTGGCATCTAAAAAAGTGGAGGAAAATGATGGGAAGGAAACTAATGAAAAAGTATATGCCGAAGCTTTTTTCCCCATAGAAGGACATGAGCGGCAAGAACTAGAACCAATTTTTGATAGATTCTATGAAGAAGACTTTCCTAAATTAAAGCAATTTACAATACTTAAGCCAGAAGCTCAAAAAGCAGTGCAATGGGCATCTAAACAAGGATATGAATTAGTTCTTGCCACTACTCCTATCTTACCCTTAACAGGAATTATCCAGAGAATGGAATGGGCTGGAGTTGCGGATTTTAATTATCGCCTAATTACTTCCTATGAAAACATGAAAGCCACCAAACCTAATTTATTGTACTTTCAACAAATCTTGAACGATATTGGAAGAGAAGCCCGTGAATGTTTGATGGTGGGGGATGAAAATAAAGACATGGTCGCAGCCAAGATAGGAATTATGACTTATTATATTCAGAATTCTAAACACAAATTAGAAGCAACAACACCTAAACCTAATTATGAAGGAACCCTAGAAGATCTAATGGCACTTCTATAAGAATTAATACTTTTTTTTGATACGTTAAAAAAGAATTCTAGATTGCTTGGATAGTTACTTCGTCCTTATCCTTTTTTGGTTTTTTACCGGCATAAAGATATATCAACGCTACTATTATGCCCCAGAAAGTAATGGACACAATCCATCCCCAAAGCACATCAATGGAAAATGCAATAATTAGGAAGCTAAACAGTGCTATATATTCTAAAATGATATACGGAACATGGGTCTTCCAGTTGCTCCGAAAATCGTATTTAAATACATAATCAAGTAATATCTCTACGAGATAATACGAGAGGATAAAAACCATGGATATAATTATACTGAGACTCCGTTCCCAAAGCAAGTAGAATATGAAGGCTATAACAATTGGAACGATTAAGGAAATCCAGAGCGCTCCAAAAAGCTTTCTAAGCTTCAAATTCTCCTTTTTGAAGGTGATAAAAAGACAAATTATGAAACAATTAAAAAGAACCGCCGTAATTACAAACATTAAATCTATAGGGTTGTTAATCATATACATTCTTCTTTCTAGTATTAAATTAAATAATTTTAGATGAATTATATTATATAAATTCCACCTAGCCGCATAGGCATCCTAATTTCCACTTGGTTATTTGAACTTCATTCATTTCAATTTTAGCGTGTAGTTTATTTGCATTTGCATTGTATCAAGCAACAATAAAATTCCAACCACGTTCACTGAGAAATCAGATAGAATATCTAATTTAAAACTGTCAAGAAAACTTATTTAAAACAAAATGAAAAATGGTAAAAAAATAAGAATTTAAGTGGTTAATCCGTGTGCGCGGATATAATTAGATCAGCAAAGAGCTTCATGTCGTTTAAAAGAGTATTAATTTTATCTAGAGAATCCATATCTATCTCTGCTGGTTTCATGATGATGACTGATAATATATATTTAAAGATATAAAGCTCAATATTCTTACCTTCTTCATTTCGACCCTTAAATTCCCCAGAATCGGACATGAAAATGTTTTCCCTTACCGTGTTGCAAGCATTGATGAAATCTCTTAAATCTCCTCTCAATGTCAAGCCACTACTAACTCCTTGCACGTTATGACTGATTACATTGCCCGAAATGTCCGTGATGATCACTTTCGCATTGATATCCTTGAGTTGCTGTTCTGCCTTTTCCACGTGAGTCTTCAATTCTTCATATGATGAGATTAAGATATCTCGAAAGATTTTGCCCAATTTGTCTTGGTCATAAATACTAGTTAATTTGAAATCGAAATCATATCCCTTGAATACATCTAAGAGAATTTCTTTTGCCTTCTTCACGTTGCTATCTAAGAGCTCTTTCTGATAGTCTTTCGAATCAAATTTATGCAAAAAAAGAAAGACTTTTGGTTTTTCATTATTTTCCCGATAAATTTTTAATAATCCTTCAAAATATTCTTTTGCTTGCTCGTATGATTTGGGATCGTGGAGATCGACAATGGGAATGAGAATATCCGTGCCCCGAAATACTTCGGGATTTTCCATGTATTCTTTCCGGTATTGCTCTTGCCCACCAAAGTCAAATATTCCAACTTGTAAACCAAGGAAGGGGTGCCTCCGGGTCTCGTACAGAATCGTGGGGCTTAAAGACTTAGTGTCCTCTGGGTTTTTCTCTGCAAAAGCAACAGAATACAAGCTTGTCTTCCCGCAGCCTCCAAGGCCGACCAAACTGATTTTCATGATGATTTCCTATTTTTCGTTATTTAATTCTATTTAAATTTAATAATCTAATTTTACTTTTGAATAATATTTTTCGTTATTTAATTCTATTCAAATTTAATAATCTAATAATCTAATTTTACTTTTGGTAATATTTCATTTCATTTAACTTATTTAACTTTTTTAATCTTCTCTCACAATTAAATAAAGGAATTGTAAAAGCTAAATATTGGGTATTTATTGATATTAAATATAAAAGATTTTCAATTTTTATTCTTTAAAATGTAGTATCTAAGGATTGATTTGAAAATGCTGTTAGGATACTTAGAATTAGAAGATAGATAAAAAATAGTTTAATTTCCAACCAACCTTCATGGCTCCTGAAGAAATTTTCCTCAAAATTAAAATTTCTAAAGCTTTCAATTTCAAAAAAAATAAAGCATTGAGCTTATTTTGATTTTTAATCATTTCAGAGAATTTTTGATCTCTTTCTTTAAATTATTTGCGACTTCTTTGATTTCTTCCGTGCTACTCGCAATATTTATTCCATATGCAGAACCAAGTCCCCTATCCACTACACCGATGCTGATATTTATTCCTCTTTGCACCAATTCATCAGTGCGAGGAAGCATTCCTTTAGAATATTTTACCTCTCCCCCCTTATACAACGGGCAATTAAAGGGACAGCCTTCTTTAGTGATCGTCATTTTTCCTAGAAAATGTTCCATGTTATTGTACACGTGCCACCCCGACTTGGCGATTGTCGTGGTGCCGATTGCACTTGCTAGCTTTTCTGCACTCTTATTAGTGGGCATGAAAAAAGTCAATAACGTGCCTACCTCTCCTTCCTCATCATATAATTTTCGAAAGGTTATTTCCTCTATATCCGACAACTCTTCTTTTAAAATTGCTTTATTCTGGTGGAGTTTCTTTTTTATGGCGTCCAACTTTCTTAATTGAGCAAGTGCCACTGCGGCAGTCAATTCATTCATCCGAAAGTTTAATCCGAGGATGGTTCTTTTACCTTGTTCAACGCCTTGCCTTAGAGGAAGATGTCCTTGATCGTGAATGGCAAACGCTCTCTTATATAATTCCTCATCATCCGTGATAACCATTCCTCCATCTCCCGCCGTAATCGTTTTATACACATTCAAGCTAAAAGCACCCATTTTGCCAAATGTTCCTACCGATTTTCCTTTATATGACGCACCTGCTGCTTGTGCACAATCTTCTAAAAGCAAGACGTTTTTTTTCTTGCAAAGACTCGTGAACGCTTCAATGTTGCCGGTGTTTCCCAACATGTGTACCAGCATGATCGCTTTGGTACGGGGGGTGATTTTATTCTCCACATCTACGGGATCTAAAGTCAAGCTTTCATCCACTTCTGCTAAAATGGGAACTGCTTTAGCAAAAATAATTGACGTGATGCTTGCAATAAAGGTATAACCGGGCACGATGACTTCATCTCCGGGGCCTATGCCTAAAGCCCAAAGGGAATCTAAAAGTGCGGTGGTTCCTGAACTGACCGCTAAAGCATATTTTGAGTTCATTTTAGCGGCAAATTCTTTCTCTAAGTTCCATACTTTTGCCTTAAATTTAGGATCGGAGAGATCACCATACCGATATAAATATCCGGAGTCTAAAACTTCCATGATCTCTTTTTTTTCTTCCTCTCCAATAAGTTCCATTCCAGGTCCGGGCATTTTACTTGTTTTCCTCTTGTTGAATTCTTTTATTCTTTTAATAATGCTAAATGAAAAGAATGTGAAATATCTTTAATTTTTAATCCTTAGAGCAAAAGTTCTCAATCGGAATTTTAGATTAGAAAAAATTTTAATTTAATCCTTACAACTTTTCTTCATGGCTCAAAAAAATATTTCCTTAAAAGGCAAAATGGACGATTGGGGTCCTTTTGGCAAAAATGAAGGGAAATGGCTTATCTTTTCGATTGGAAATCCCGAAGAAGGGCATGGATATGCACTTCCCAGGAACATTGACGATTTATTTTCCCAACGAGTTGCACATCTCATCTCATGTAAGACGGGATCCCGATATTGTGCTCACATCCCTTGGGGAACGGATAATTTTCCTTCCATCGCAACGGATTGGGCACCTCGAATCATTCCCGTGGAAAAGTTGGTCGAAAAGTTAAAAGATTTCTTGCAATATCACATTAACATCTATAAGGAAATGGGGTTGCCCGCATCCCGCGTGTTTATCTTTTCGGGTCATGGCGGAAATGACCCGTTGGCAAATTATGCTGAAGAATTGAAAACAACTCTCAATTTGGATGAAATTATGATTGCTCCTGAAGAAAATTTGGCGGATGAAAACATGGAACGAATATTAAATGAATTAGATCTTTTATCTACCAAAATTGCTAAAGAAGGAGAAAAACCAAGTAAAATTAAACGACAACTCGTGACTATATTAACGACCGCAGGGCATGCGGGTCATTTTGAACATTCAAATGGAGCGGCTTTAGGTGTTTTGGATGAAGAAAAGTTGAAAATCATGAACCAAGAATTAGAAAAAGATTTTGAAGGCGCATTAGCTAAATGGCCTCCCATAGGAGGATTAGGAGGCTTTCTACTGGCGGGAGGCAAATACACGGATTCTATTGGCACCGAAGATACTGATACTCACGGATTATGGGATTGTCTCAAATCACTTCGAAAATTAGATAAGGGTAGAGTAAAACCCGTGAAGGAATTGGGAGAATTAATCATGAACCTATTAGTGGAATATTATTCGGAAAAATTACTGAAAGAATAATAGAATTAAAAATTACCGCTTCTTTTCAAACATTTTCTAATCCTATTATTTATTTGCATTCTTTTTCTAAACTAAAGCTTTGCTTTTTAAATTATAAAAAATTTCAGATATAATAGAAAAACAATGAGCATGATAGAATCAATAAGGAATAGAAAAACATATGAAAATTACATGATATCCTTGATTTTTTTCATTATTTGTTTTACGTTTCAACTGATGGCGATCCTTTTTCATTTAATTTTAATCACTATAATAGGCATGTTTTTATATGTTATATTTTCAATAGGGGTCAATAAGAAAGAACATTGGCATGAAATATATTTAAAGAAAATTGAAAAAAAGCGATATTTGCCATTAATTCTTTTAATTATATTAAGCATAACGATACTTTTCTATATAATCCAATATTTTCTTGTCGGATATACAAATCTGAATTTCTTTTTAACCATAGCACAATCGCAACAACAATATGGGGTTGTAACTACTGAGAATAAATGGATGTATTTTCCTATTGCAGTAGTAGGATTTGGAACATTACCTCTATTCGAGGATTTATTTTTCCGAGGACCAGTTATAAAATCATTTGAAATAAAAGTAGATCCATCAATTGCAAATCTGATTCAATCTTCTATGTTTGCTTTAATCCATGTTACCTACTTTTTAACGATTGAAATAAATTATTTTATTCTATTACCCATGTTAATATGGGTATTTATAGAAGGTTTTTTCTATGGATTTATAACACAAATGACAAGATCCTTATATTCAGCAATTATAGTACACGTAATAAATGATATCTTTTTAATGGCAATTGTATATATTTTTATTATTTAATCTATTAGATAATAGAACCCAATTGCAATCTCCTTTCATGATTTCCATCAATATATTTTCCATAATACAGCATTCCTCCACAAGATCTATTTAATAGACTCCTTTTTTACCTCCTATTTTTACATCTTAATCTTCTTGGTATTCCTTTTCTCTTACCACTTCTTTGAAAATGAACCTTTATTGCTTAGAATGTACCTATTTAGAATTTAGTGCATTTGATTATTTATATTTATTAATACGCCGATTTCATTATTTTATCCTACTTAAATTAGAGAGAAATGATAATGAAAGTAGATTTCTAATTAATAATTGAAATGTTCCAACGTTGTGTTAAAAATTAATTGTGTATATAAATAGAATCGAAAGGAATTTAAAGAATTAAAACAAAAATCATAATTAACATATACTAAGAATTTGAATAAAAATGAATGAACAACAAAAAGAACCTTCTGTCAAGAAAGATTATCGTTTATGGACGTATGCATCCGTGGGATGTGGCCAAATGCTGATTGAGTTTCTCTTATCCGCATTTGGTATTCGAGTCTTTGATTATTATGAAAATGAAATCGGACTCGCTACTGGTTTTATCTCTTTAGCATTAGTTTTATACACGGTATGGAACATGTTTAACGACCCCCTAGCAGGATACTTGGCGGATCGACCAAATCGATTCTGGAAAAAGTATGGAAAGAGATTCTTGTGGATTATCGGAGGAGGCCTCCCTTGGAGTTTTTGCTTCATACTTCTATTTATAGCTCCAGACGTAGATCCATTAACGGGCGCTTTGCCTCTCTTTTTATATTTATTAATTTTCCTCTGCGTATATGACACCTTGTTTTCCATCTATGACCCTAACTTCAACGCCTTGATACCGGATAAATTCCGTTCCGATAAACAGAGAATTAAACAATCCAGTTTTGCCGTTGGATTGGGGCTTACAGGAACCGTGCTTGGGGGCGTCATTCCCCCTTTAATTATTACCTATGGAGATAGATCATCATTTGTCGTCATGTCAATTGTCGTGGCATTCATGGGTTTTGGATTTTTATTGTTAACCTTGCCGGGAGTTCGAGAAACTGAGGAGATGAAGCAACGAGCCGTGGAAGTGGATGCACAAAAAGAGCGCGTAAGTTTTTTTAAAATTTTGAAAAGTGTTATCAAGCAAAAATCATTTCTGGCATATATAGCTATTTTTACCTTTTATCAATCCATGTCATTGCTCATGACCGGAAGTATTCCCTACGTCGTACGATTCATCCTTCATGAAGAAGCCGAGACTGAATCGTTAATTTTGATTGGTTACATCATCGTGGGCTTGTTATCCATTCCATTCTGGTCTAAAATTGCGGGTAAGATAAACAATAATAAGGTGATGTTCTTGATTGGAGGTGTTCTACTTGTAGTCTTGTCCATTCCCTTCTTATTTGTAAGCACGATAGCAACGGTAA
The DNA here is from genome assembly GCA_964388035.1 of uncultured archaeon. Lineage (GTDB taxonomy): Archaea > Asgardarchaeota > Lokiarchaeia > Sigyniarchaeales > SOKP01 > JALGVJ01. The sequence continues at coordinate 2,574 of CAYLZE010000035.1, read as the reverse complement.
TGATTTCCGTGGCTCTCTGGGCGATAGGTTCCATTGGATTTTGGGTATTCATGTTACCAGTACTTGGAGATGTCGTGGATGAGGCGGCTATACGGAACAATATAAGGCAAGAGGGAATTTATATGGGTGTTAGAACATTTTTTGGCCGATTAGCCATTATTGTACAAGCTGGCACGTTCTTTTTCATCCATACTTTAACAGGCTTTGAACCCGGCTCTGCAACTCAAACTCCTTTAGCTATATTAGGAGTCAGGCTTCAAGTTGCTCTGGTACCCATGATCCTCATGCTCATTGGAGTCCTTATCTTCTGGAAGCTGTATGATATTACCCCAGAGAAAAAAGCATCTATAAGAGAAAAGCTGGAGCAGCTGAAACTTTAATTTGGCAATTGAATATTCTTTAGAAATCTAAATTTATTCTTTTTATTTTATATTTTTTTTTATTTGTAATGATCTCTCGAAAGAAGTAAATTCAATCGGTATGAACAATTAACCATTTAAAAGAATAATTCATTCCATTATATAAAAAAGTAGAAGGATTTGATGATATTGAGTGATAAAATGAATGTTTTATTCATCATGACCGATGCCCAGAGGCAAGATCATTTAGGTTGTTATGGAAATCCGATATTAAAAACGCCTAATTTAGATAAATTGGCTGCAGAGGGCGCGCGATTCACCAATTATTTCTGCACCAATCCCATCTGCATGCCTAATAGAGCAACTTTGGTAACAGGAGTTTATCCTAATGTACATGGCGTCCGGAGTAATGGTATTAATTTAAGAAAGGATATTGCTACCATTCCCAAGACATTAAGCAAGAGAGGATGGCATACCGCAGCTATTGGAAAAATCCATCACCAATTCTGGCTGGCTCCATTCAAGCAAAAAAGTATCTCTGCGGAAAGCCTTGCTAGTTGGGCGAGCCCGAAGGGGCGAAAAGATCCCGTGAGAGACAAATTTCCCATGCCGTATTATGGGTATGAGGACGTAGAAGTAATTAATGGAAATGGAAGTATTTGCTCGGGACATTATACCGAATGGTTAGAAGAAAAATCGCCGTCCGTCGCGGAAGATGTCAAGAAAAGATGCCTCAATTATGATTATCTCTTTAGCCTTTATTGCGATCCCATTCCAGAAGAATGTTATAGTACTACTTATGTTAAAGAGCGAACAATCTCATTTTTAGAAAAACATGCCAACAGCATTCATGGAGATAAACCTTTTTATTTACATTGTTCCTTCCCCGACCCTCATTATCCCATATGGCCTCCCGTCAAGTACCAAGAGATGTACAAGCCAGAAGATATTGAACTTCCTGCCAGTTTCGATGATATAAAAAACATTCGGGATCATGAATTTTTAGGATATCATCTGGAAAATCCACCTTTTAAAAAAGCATTTATAAGAGAATCTACGGAAGAGGAAGTTAAAAAAATAACGGCATTAACGTATGCATCGATTGCATATGTTGATCATTGCATCGGAGAAATCTTAGCCACGTTAGAAAAGTTAGGCATGGCTGATAATACCATCGTGATTTTTTCGAGCGATCATGGTGATTTAATGGGAGATCACGGGCTTTTATTCAAAGGACCATGTCCTTATAATGGTGTATTGCAACTCCCCTTAATATGGAAAGTTCCGGGATTAACTAAAGCAGGGAATATTTCGGATTCTTTGGTAAGTTCAGTTGATTATGCCAAAACACTCTTGAGTCTTTTAAACATTAATGAAAGACATCATGATATAGATTTGCAGGGGCAAGACATTACACCCATCTTAAAAGATCCCAACGTGAAAGTGAGAGATTGTTGCTTCATTGAGAATGATGAAGAGATTGGCCCGCTTGAGTCAAGATTAAGGCATTTGGTAACGGAAGATTATAAATTGACGGTATATGCTTCGAAGCCAAACTTTGGAGACATTTATGACAGAAAAAATGATCTTCACGAGCTAAATAATTTATGGCACAATCCGAATTTTAGAGAGAAACGATTTGAACTACTGGATAAATTATTACATGAAAGTCTCGACGCGCAGACTAAATATCCTAAAAGAATTGCCGGTACATGAATTAAAAGGAATACTCGTGAAAGGTCTAATACTGCTCCTCTTAAGTAACAGCAACGGATAAAGTTTCCATTTATATTGGTAGAGAGCAATCCAGCATCCATGTTAATGCTTCTAAGAAATTACTCGAGCATGTTGAAATTGATGGTTATAATTATTGGTTTGGAGAATTTTTTGAGCAAAATGTGGTTCCTTGCGAAAATTCTTCAGAGACGTCAATCTGATACTCGTTACATTCATCTCTTAGGTAATATACCTCCCAAAAATTCTAATCAATTCTTTCCCAATCTTCCTAATATAAGTTTAACACATCATTTTTAAAAAAAAAATCGAAAAAAATGAAAAGATAACTTGAATATCTAAAATCTATATGATTAATTAACCAATTAGATTGTATTATTAGATTACTTTTTAGGTCATTGTTTCTTTTTTCTTGAAAAAATATTCTTGAACTTTTGTGTGAAAGGTATTGTTTCTTCTTCTATTATTTCTGGCGCTTTTA
>CAYLZE010000034.1:0-45740 GCA_964388035.1 uncultured archaeon | reverse complement strand
TCAACCAACTTTAATTATTTGTGGAACAAAAGATAAAATCATCCCTCTTTCAAATTCCGAATTTCTAAATGTTCACATACCAAATTCAAAACTAATAAAAATAGAAGGGGTAGGTCATGGCCTTAATGTTGAAGCTGCTAGTAAAATTAACGATATCATTTGGGATTTCATCCAAAAAAATGCAGGATAAATAACTCTGCATCTCTTTGTTCAAATCAAAAAGGAGTCGGAATCCCTTATTGGTTACAGATTAAACGTATAAGTATTTTAGCAAAATTTTAAAAAGTTGAAGAAATTAATAATGCACCTTGGATTCGTTGCGAACGTGGGAAAGATTTCTAGAATAAGTAAAAAGTCCGATACAATTTCAAAAAAGACATTTAGCTAATTTTCAAATTTTAAGAATAATATGATAAGTAAAATTATCCTTCATCTTATAAAATAAATTAAATTTTAATGTCAATTTTTCTTATCTAATTCCATAAAGAATTATTTGTAAAAGGATTTAAATTGAGTAAAAAATTAGAAGAGATACGCTCCAGTTTAATGGCTCACCATGAGACTTTCAAAAATGGCATTCCATTAATCGCATCTGAGAATATCACGAGTCTTGCAGTAAGGGAAGCATGTAATTGCGATTTCTCTCATCGATATGCGGAAGGATGGGTAGGACAGAGAGTATATGCGGGATGCAAGCAAATTGATGAGGTAGAGCAAATTTGTATTGACTTGGCAAAGGAGTATTTCAATTGTATCCATGCGGATGTTCGGCCGGTATCGGGAGTCGTAGCGAATTTAGCCTTATTTAATGCATTCACTTCAGCAAATGGAGGAAGGATGTGTGCCATGCCCATTCCAAAGGGAGGTCATATTTCTCACGCACCTAAGTTTGCTAAATCAGGGCGAGCTATATATGGCACGGCAGGCACGGCAAGAGGTTTGGATGTACAGTATCTGGCATTTGATGAAGAAAACATGAATATTGATGTAGATGGTTCTATTAAGGTGATCCGGGAATTTAAACCTGAGCTCATTTTATTTGGAGGATCGGTGTTCCTTTTTCCTCATCCTGTTAAGGAATTGAAAGAAGTAGCCAAGGAAGTTGGGGCGAGTATTGGTTATGACGGGGCGCACGTGGCAGGGCTTATTGGATCGGGATATTTTCAAGATCCTTTGAGAGAAGGTGCAGATGCCATGACGATCAGTACCCATAAGACTTTGCCCGGTCCTCAACACGGAGCTTTACTCTCTGATCGGGAAGATTTAATTGAAGATTTAAAAAATGCAGTATTTCCCGCCCTCATGTCTAATCATCATCTTCATAATGTTGCAGGATTGGCGGTTGCGTTATTAGAAATGCAGGAATTTGGAAAAGAATATCATAAAAATGTAATTGAAAATGCCCAAGTATTTGGACAAGCTTTAAGCGAGCGAGGATTTAAAGTATTATGCGAACAGCTCGGGTTTACTAAATCGCACCAAATAGTAGTAGACGTATCCAATTTCCAAAAATCGATTGGTCTGGGGGGCGATATAGAAAAGTTGCTCGAACAAGCTAATATCATCATTAACCGCAATCTTTTGCCCTGGGATATTCGGGAAGGTCGCCATTACATGAATCCTGGTGGGCTTAGACTCGGAACCAGTGAAGTGACACGTTTAGGTATGGGGAAAAGCGAGATGGAACAAATTGCAGACTTCTTCAAAGCATTAATAATTGATAAAAAAAATCCCTTGGAAGTAAAAAAAGAGGTCGCGGAATTTCGAAAGGACTTTCAATCTGTCAAATATTGTTTCCAACCATCCAGTGGAAAAGCTTACGAATATTTAAAATTCTATTAAATTTTTTTCTTTCCTTTCAAGAGAAGAATGGTAAAATTTTTCTAAAATCAAGTATTTTAGACCTTATTAGTGTAATACTTTCCTTACTTTTTACATGGTTAAGAACATGAACATTAAGGTTCTAGAAAAAGATCAGCAGACTTTGACCTTTCTGGTTGAAGGAATTTCGATAGAAATGGCAAATGCCATTAGAAGAATTATTTTATCGGAGATCCCGGTGATGGCAATTGATGAGGTCATTATTTTACGAAATGATTCGCCTCTTTATGATGAGATTGTTGCTCATCGTTTAGGATTATTGCCTTTAACCACGGACTTGGAAGCATACAATCTTCCTCATGAATGTGAATGTGAAGGTTATGGATGCCCCCTTTGCCAAGTATCTTTGACTTGTGAATTTACTAATACTACTAATAGTCCCGTGGTCATATATTCAAGGGATTTAAAATCAAATGATGAAAAAATAGTACCAGTTAACCCCAACATTCCCATCGTTAAAATAGATAAAAATGATAGCATAATTTTCGAAGCATATGCGATTTTAGGGACTGCGAAGGATCACGTGAAATGGCAAGCCGTCTCGAATATATTTTATAGATTTCTGCCCGAGGTTACGATCGATGATAAAAAATGTGCAAAATGCCAGACTAAATGTGAAGCAGGAAAAATGTGCCCGCAAAAATTGTATGAATTTGATGAGAAAAATAATCCTAAATTAATTAAAGATTATTGGAAGGCTTGTAATTTGTGCAACGCTTGTAAAGATAACTGCCCGGAGGAAGCAATAACGGTAAATTGGAAGGAAAATTCTTATATTTTTTCAATCGAAAGTGATGGAGTTTTACCATTTGATGTTCTTCTGAAGAAGACTTTCGAGATTTTTAATGAAAAAATTGCTGAATTTGAAACTAAGTTAATGACTCTCCAAATTGAAACCTAGGCAACAAAAAATTATTAACTTATCCAATATTAGAGATCAAAATAAATAACTAGCAGTTAAAGTGAAATGAGCCATCGAATCACGGGTCCTTCAAATTATTACGTTCGAAAATTAATCCGTAATTTGTGGAAGACAAGAAGGAGAATTTGGAGAACCGTATCAAAGAAACTCAGTGGTCCAAGAAGAAACTTTATAGAAGCCAACCTTTATAGGATCAATCAAAAAACTTCAAAAGGTGACATACTCGTCATTCCTGGCAAGGTTTTAGGAGTCGGCGAATTAGATCATCCAATCACGGTTGCTTGTTTATCGTGTTCGGCTTCTGCAAAGAGAAAGATTGATAATTCGGGAAGTAAACTTCTTTCAATAGAGGAATTATTGGAACAAAATCCCACTGGAAGTAATGTTAAATTATTTTATTGATAAAGTGTCTAAAGGAGAAATATAATGCCTGAATATCTGGTAATAGATGGAACAAACAAAATTTTAGGACGATTGTGCACTCAAGTCGCAAAAAAAGCATTGCTTGGTTACCATGTAGTTGTAATTAACGCTAAAGACGCGATCATCAGCGGGAACAAAAGAAACATTCATGAGAGTTATTTAGCGCGTTTGAATGTGAGAACAGCAACCAATCCTAGAAGAGGCCCCTTTCATAAAAGGCGTCCCGATACACTGATGCGAAGGATAATTAAACAAATGATGCCGCGCAAGAAATTAAGGGGGAAAGAAGCCCTTACTCGGGTGCACGTATATATAGGAGAAATCCCCCAGAGATTCAAGAATAGATATGATAAGTTAACTCCCATAGAATTGCCAAACGCTGGAAAAGAACGGTTATCTTACTATAATAAATTTATCACTTTAGAGGATTTATGTTTAAGAATTGGTTGGAATAAAGGAAAAAGTGAGGCTTAAAATCCATGTCTGAAAAAATAAAAACGATTCAAAGTTCGGGAAAACGAAAGTCAGCTATAGCAAGAGCTACATTGACTCATCCCGCACGGGGACAAATCAAGATCAATAATGTCCCGCTTACTCTTTATGAACCTGAAATAGCACGTTTGAGAATTCAAGAAGTCTTAGAAGTTGCGGCTCATCCTAAATTGGAAAAATGTGATATTTTCATTGAGGTGCAAGGAGGCGGCAGAATGGGGCAAACGGATGCTGTTAGAATCGCTTTAGCACGAATTATTAATAAATTCATTGGAACCAAAGCAATAGAAAATGCATTCAGAGAATATCAAGATACTCTCTTATCGGGGGATAGTAGGAGAACCGAGCCGAAAAAGTTCGGAGGCAGGAAAGCGCGCGCACGAAGACAAAAGTCATTTCGGTGAGATTCGTAGCAGAAGGAAAATCTGTCAAACCATTTCTATTTTTGCATTTAATTTTTTTAAATCTTCTATAAAAGAAGGATATGAATCAATAATTATTTCTATATCTTGAATCATCGAGCTGGAAGTGGCATGTAATGCAGCAATGATGCAAGCCATTGCGATGCGATGATCGTTTTCGTGTTCAAAATTAGCCCCTTTCAATTGGGGACAATGATGAATAATCATTTTATCTACCTTTTCTTCTAAATTCACTCCCATCTTTTTTAATTCTCTAGCCATGACAGCAATTCTATCTGATTCTTTCAATCTTAAGCTGGATGCGTTATATAATGTAGTAGTACCTTTTGCACAAGCACCCATAACGGATAAAATGGGAAATAAATCGGGTATGTCCTTGCAATCAATTTCGATCCCTTCCAAGGGATAATTTTCAATATTTCCTTGAATAATAACTTGATTCTCATGATATTCTATTTTAATTTTTGCTCCCATTTGCACCAAAATTTCTATTATCTTTTTATCTCCCTGGGGACTATTCATGTTTAGATTGTTAATTACTACATCATTTTTAGAGCTCAATACAGCTGCACAAATCAAAAAGGCGGCGGAAGAAAAATCTCCTGGAACGAAATATTGTTGCCCTTTCAGTTTTTGTTGCAAAGGAATGTGAAAAGTACCGGTCATGTTCTTTTCTAATTCCATTTTAAATCTTCCTCCGAAGGAATTCAACACCTCCTCGGTTATTTTTATATAGGGGAAAGATGTCAGCGGGGTTGTTACCCTTATCGTGATATTATCTGATTCTCTACAACTGATAAGGGGACAAGTGATTAATAAAGCCGTGATGAATTGTGAACTAATATCTCCAGGAATGGAAATCGGTTCACACAATTTCTTTTTTCTGGCGATTCGTAAGAAATTTTCTTTCAGCGTATATTCTGCTCCCAAGGCGTCTAAAGCATTAAGGAGAGGAAGAATTGGACGCTTTTTTGAAAGAAAAGTCCCCGTAAACGTCAATCCCCCCTCCACCAATAAGCTTAAAGCAGTGAAAATTCTTATTGAGGTACCCGAATTTTTGCAATCCAAGATATTACTCCTTTGTTTGAGAAATTTCTCGCGTTTATTTACAGAATATGTATCTTCTGAAATTCTTAAAATGTTGACTCCCAAATCTGTTAATATATTGAGGGTTACCTGCACATCCCCCGTAGTTAAAGGATTATGAATTTTTGAAGGTCCTTCAGCAAGGCTGGCAAGAATAAATGCCCGATGAGAATAACTTTTAGAGCTGGGGGCACTCACCTCACCACTTAGTGATTGAACCCCCCCATCAATTTTTAGGTTCATGGAATATTGATCATGAAAGAATATATGAGATTAAATAATTTATAGATTGTAAGCAATAAAATATTAATCATGAAGACCACATTACAGTAAAGATAAAGAATAGAGGATGCGTGATTTGAATTGGGGAATAATGTTATTGGAAATGTGTTAAAAATAACTTCGTTTGGAGAAAGTCACGGCGACGTAATAGGAATAGTCATTGATGGGATGCCCGCCGGATTAAAAATTGATATGGAGCACATACGTAAGGAGCTCAAATACAGAAGACCGGGTCAATCTCAATTGGTGACTGCCAGGTCTGAACTTGACGAGCCCCTCCTGCTTTCTGGTACCTTTAACGGTATAACTACGGGAGCTCCCATCTGTCTCATCATCAAAAACAAGGATAAAGATTCGTCCGCGTATGAACAATTTAAAACGCAATTGCGTCCTTCTCAAGTGGATTTTACTGCTTGGAAAAGATATGGAGGCTATGCAGATTATAGAGGATCGGGGAGGTTTTCTGGCAGAACTACTGCAGGATTCGTAATGGCGGGGGCTCTTGCTAAACAAGTCTTAGAAAAATTGGGAATCACTTTTTTTGCCTATACGAAGTGTATTGGGAATGTGAACGATGAAGCTTCATATCAAATCACCAATTTAATAGAAATGATTGAAAAGCGGGAACTATCTCCAGTGAGAACTCTTGACCCATCCAAATCCAAAATGATGGTAGAGTTAATCCTACAAGTTCAAAAAGAGAAGGATTCTATCGGGGGTGTTATAAAATGCATGATCAACAATATACCTCCCGGAATAGGAGGTCCTGTCTTCAATAGTCTTGAATCTAATATCAGCAAAGCAATGTTTTCCATTCCGGCTGTAAAAGGAGTGGAATTTGGTGCGGGCTTTAAAGCCGCCACCATGCGTGGGTCTCAACATAATGATCCTTGGATTATCCGAAAGGGAAAGATAGTAACCTCAAAAAATGATGCGGGTGGGATAATAGGTGGAATTTCTACGGGAATGCCCATTGAATTTTCTATTGCGATTAAACCCACCGCTACGATCGGGATTCCACAAAAAACGGTGGATACGGCGAAAATGAAAGAAGTGGAGGTAGAATTTTCAGGACGTCATGACCCTTGTATTGTTCCGAGGGTGGTGGTGGTAATTGAAGCCATGGCAGCATTAGTATTAATGGATCAAATGCTCATGGAAGGGAAAATTCCATTAATCTTGAAAGGGAGGTGATTCAAGTTGGAGAATCCAAGAACAGCGGTATTGTTAGGAGCGGGCAATCGGGGGATGGTGGTATATGGAAATTATGCCTTAAAACATCCCTCCAAGCTTAAATTTGTAGCAATAGCAGAACCCATTGAGAGCAGAAGGAGGAAGTTTGCAGCGCTCCATCATATCTCTCCTTCAAATTGCTTTGAAACCGGAGAACAGCTTTTAACAAATGATAGGATGGCAGATGCCGCTTTTATTTGTACCACTGATAGATTGCATGTAGCACCCACCTTAAGAGCTCTTGAATTGGGATATGATGTGCTACTTGAAAAACCCATAGCACATGATTTAAAGGGGTGCGTGGATATTTTGAAAAAAGTGGAGCAAACCAAAAAGCGATTAATGGTAGCCCATGTCTTGAGATATACTAATTTTTTTAAAACCATCCATGAAGTAATTTTAAGCGGCAAATTGGGGAAAGTGATCAATATAACCCAGCGTGAAAATGTCGCATGGTATCACATGGCGCATTCATTCGTGCGAGGAAACTGGAGAAATAAGGAACAATCGTCTCCAATTATATTGGCTAAGTGTTGCCACGATTTAGACCTACTTTATTGGATGATTGGTTCATTACCAAGAAAGATAAGTTCTTTTGGAGAACTATCACATTTTACAAAAGAAAATGCTCCCATCGGGGCACCAAATTATTGCGTGGAAGGATGTCCTCGTGAAAAAGATTGTATTTATAATGCTCAAAGAATTTATGTGGATATTGAACCTATTATTCAGATAATGAGGAAAAGTGGAAAGCGAGGTTACCAATTCTTAGCTTTTCTTCGAAAAAAGCATCCGAAAATGTTAGAAATCCTATCATTTGGAATTAAATCCTTAAAAGAACTGCGCTATTGGAGACATTGGCCTGTAGATCATTTATATGTTAATGACCCTGAGGATTATTCCGATGAGGCAAAACTAAGGATACTTCAAAAAAGTCCTTATGGAAGATGCGTCTATTATTGTGATAATAATGTTCCCGATCACCAAACCGTTGATATTCTTTTTGAAAATGGAGTCACAGCAAATCTAATATTTCACGGTTTTAGTGAAAGGGAGGGAAGAACCCTTCGAATTGATGGAACACGAGGCACATTGATTGGGAATTTCTTTACTTCAGGTGAAAAGATAAAATTATATGATCATTTAACTGGAGACAAAAAAATAATATACAAAGCATCGCTCACCATGGAAGAAAGTAGTCATGGTGGAGGAGATTATGCTTTAATTGATGAATTCCTTCGAACTCTCCAAAATAATGATAGCAAGCAGCCCCTAACTAATGCCCGTGAGTCTTTAGAAAGCCATCTGATGGCATTTGCTGCCGAACAATCTCGTTTAAATCATAAGATTGTAGACATGTCAGAATATAGAAACAAAGCGGATCATTATTGATCAAAGAGAAAGTAATTAACTTTAAAATAATCTAGATTCATTAAATGAATAATATAATACATGAAATGGTAGCTTAAAAAAAATGACAGACACTTCAGATCAATTTTTAGCATTTTATAAAAAAAAAGGAGACAATTTAGCAGAATTATCCCAAAATCATTTTAAAAATAAAGAATATAAAAAAGCGTTAGAGTTACTAAATCAAGCTTATGGCATGTACGTGAAAGCAGGAGCTAAAGAAGAAGCGGAAACAACTAAAAATAGATTTAATGAGATAAAAGAAAATTATTTCAAGAAAAAGGAATGATGCTTTAATTTCAATCTAATCTTCTCTTTTTAATTATCTCTGATCATTGTTATTTATCATAATTACTTTAAAGTTATCTTTCATAATTATCTAAAGAAAATAATTTGAATTAAAATCGTGTAATTCTCGCGCAGAATTCCCATATTAAGAACTCAAGCCTGCATCTTTTAATCCTTGAAGTATCTTTTGTATGTGTTTTCCATTCCAAAATAATTTTTGACAAGTAGGATTTTTACACTGAAAAAATTCATCTTGATATTGAAACGTGGATTCTTCTACTTGATCTCTAATTTGCTCCTTATCTTCTACTTTTAGTAATGGAGAATTACAAACAGAACATCTGGCTTTATCCATTGAAAACACATATTCTAAGCGTAATTTCTTTTTTAATTGGCTCAAGTAATTATAAATTCCCTCACCCTTAAGATAAATGGAATTATTTCCCGCTTTTTTATAAAAGGGATAGTCTCTGGTGATTATAAGTCTCCCTTCTTTTAATGCATATTCAAATAGCTTTGTATCTGAAATAGATTCAATTCCCAATTGTTTCTCCACATCATTGGCATACACGGTATCGTATCCAAAAATTCTCAAAAACCGAGTAAGCCTTCCAAGCATTGCATCTACTAAAAATTTCATAGATGATTCTCATATTAAAAATCTTAAAACGATAATATAAATTCTTTGGATTCCTTACATTGAATAAAAATGAAAGGGAGAATAATTAAATGGAAACAAAACAATTGATGGAAAAAGCAGTGAAATTCCATGGACACAGTTGCCCTGGTGTGGCCACGGGAGTCTTGGTTGCGAAGTATATTTTAGATCATGATAATGAATTTTCTATAGATGAAGAGCTTGTAGCAGTCGTAGAAAATGATAACTGTTCCGTGGACGCCCTACAATCGCTTCTAGGGACAACTTTTGGTAAGGGAAATTTGATCTTTAAGGATTATGGAAAAAATAATTATACCATTTTCAATCGGGATCGAAAGAAAGCTGTAAAACTTTCTGCAAAGCCGAGGAGTTTTGGAGATCGTGAGTTATCACGGGAAGAACGCATACAACAATTGTTAAATTCAAATCCAGAAGACGTATTTGAAATCAAACCCGTGGAATTTAAGCCCCCAGAAAGAGCACAAATCAGAGAATCCATTATCTGCGAAAATTGTGGAGAGCCAACAATGAGTACTCGAATCATTAATTATAAGAATAAGAAGCTATGCATTCCCTGTTATGAACAATTAAAAAAGGAGTAATATCATGAGTAAATCAGAATCTATCCTTCCTGGTGCGGGGCCATTTTTTTTTGAGGGAAATAATATTGGGATCTTAATGATTCATGGTGGGGGAGGAGGTACTTGTGCTGATTTAAAACCATTAGCAGAGGCTTTGCATAAACTGGGAGGATATACCATGAGTGTTCCATTATTACCCGGATATGGAACCAGTCCCGAAATATTAAGAACGACGACTGTTGCAGAATGGAAAAATAAAATTGAACAAGAGTATGCTCGATTAAAGCAGAAATGTGATAAACTATTCATGGGAGGACATTCCATGGGAGGTTTATTAACCTTAATCACTGCTAGAGAAAAAGAATTGGACGGGATTTTTCTGATAAGCACACCCATCGATTTTGGAAGCAAAATTATAACTTATTTTGCTCCCATTTTAAATTTATTCATAAAATATCATTCCGTAGAATTTGAGAAATTAAAAAAAGAAAGCGGGGGAAAATGGGTGGGGTACGAGAAAATCCCGATTAATATTGTTGGGAAGCTGAAGAAGTTAAAAAAAGAAATGAAAAAAGCTTTACCAGGCATTACAGTACCCGTGTTATTGATGCAAGGACGACAAGATTCTGTCATTGATAAAAATAGCATGGATTTCATTTATAACAAGATTGGCTCTCAATATAGGAAAAAAATCTGGCTGGAGAATAATGACCATCCCATACTAGAGAGTCCCGATCAAGACTTAATAGTCAAGAATATAAATGAATTTCTAAAAACCTTCTCCCAGAAAATGAAATAAAATTGAAGAAGCTTATTATAAGAAATCCTCTCTTTAGTTCTATCTTAATTAATTATTTTAAATAACTTTAAAGTTCTTAATATGTATTGATCAAGTAACATAATAAAATGATTTGAATAATCGTGAATCTGAAAGATCTAAAGAAGGTAGCAGTGGTTGGAGCGGGAACAATGGGCCATTCCATTGCACAAGTTTATGCTCAGTCGGGATATCAAGTTAGCTTGGTGGATTTAAATCAAAAAACATTAGACAATGCAATAAATAAAATTCAAGCTAACTTGCAAACTTTAAAAAAATTTAACATGACGGGAAAATGGGAAATCTCAGAGATTTTGGATTTTATCCATCCCACGACAGATCTTAAGAGTGCAGCAGAGAAATCAGAGTTAATTATTGAAGTTGTATTTGAAAGAGAAGAGATAAAGCAAGCTATATACTCCGAGTTAAATGAATATTGCCGCGAAGATACAATCATTGTCAGTAATACTTCAGGTCTAAATGTCTTTAAACTTGCAAGAATAAAAAATCCCCAAAGATTTATAATCCACCATTGGTTTGCACCACCTCACATCATACCATTAGTGGAGGTTGTTCCCAGTCGAAAGACTTCCGATGATGTCATACAGTTTTCGGTGAATTTATTAAAACATTTAGGAAAAACGCCCGTGGTATTGCGCAAATTTACGGATTACTTTATCGTCAATAAAATTCAAAATGCGATAAGTACTATCGTGTTCCAATTAATCTTAATGAAAATAGCAACCCCTGCCGATATTGATAACGCTATTAAGCATAGTTTGGGAGTGAGGCTTCCAATAGTTGGAGTGGCACAAACATTGGATTTCACGGGATTGGATCTCGTGTATGATATCGCAAAAAATCAAGGAACAGAACTCGGCTTCATAAAGGAGAAATTAGATGCGGGACATTTAGGAGCTAAAAGTTCAAAAGGGCTTTATGATTATGGAGTTCGCACGGAAGAAGAGATCCTAAGAAAAAGGGATGAGAGATATATAAAGCTCTTAAAGTTTTTGCAGCAAATGGATGCCTTTGAACCTATTTAATCTAAACGAGAGCTCATCATGCTCATTTATCAACTTTTAATAACTTTTTATCAAAAAAATTTAATATCATCAATGTTTTTATAATATTACAATCACCCTATTTTTCAAAAAAAAAATGTTGCTATGATTACACCTTAGAATGCTGATACGTGAATTTTTTGAAAGCGATATTGAAGAAATAACAATATTAATGAGAAATTTATGCAAGTTGAAAGGACAAGTATTTGATGAAAACGCTTGGAGGACAAGTCTGGAGAAAAGCATGAAGGAAGATGCTAATTCGGAAGTAATTGTAGCATTTGATGATAATGAATCTCAGATCATTGGAATGGGACATTGTTGCATAAAAAGTACAACGGACAATGGTGTCCCTTTTGGCTACATCTCGGACCTAATTGTCAAGGAAGAAAAACGTAGAACGGGAATAGGTGAAAAAATCCTGAGATTCATGATAGATCATTTCAAATCAAACCACGTGCAATCTATCAGGTTAGTAATTGATTCTAATTTGAATGAATCAGCAAGAATTATTTTTAAAAAGTTAGGATTTCAAGAGATTGCAAGATTATATGAATTAAAGATCTGACTAACCTGACATATGAAAATACTAAACCTATTAACATTAATTTTGGAATAAAATTCAATAAGATGAGTCATGATAAGAGAAATTGAAAAAGGTAATACCTTATTGGTAAAAGGTCCTACCAGGATAACTTTACTAGAAGGCAAGCTGGAAATTTTTGGCAAATTAATCACCCCTTTCTCTCAGATAGGTTCCAAGGAGGAAGAAGCGGCCAATTTTCAAGAAGAAGAAGGAATATTGATTATTCCTAGCGGGACTTCATACCCGATGTATGGTGTGGAACACAGCAAAGTCGAGATCTATTCTTCAAATGTCGCTGAAAATGTTATAAACATTGAAGAAAATACGATAAGCGATGAATGGATTAACATTAAGGACGAATTAATAGATTTAATTAAGAAAAGTGAGAAAAAACCAATAAAGATAATGGTTTTGGGTATAAGTAGTGGTAAAACGACGTTAATTAAATACCTTGCCAATAATTTTCTTAGAGAGAATCTCAAGGGAGGGTATTTAGATTCCGATCTTGGGCAACAAATAATTTATATTCCTACTACGATTAATATAGGAAATATAGAAGCCCCAATAATGACGAATGAGCGGATTAGATCGGAAGAAACCATTTTTATTGGAGCCACGTTTCCAAAAGGGAATTTTAAATTTATATTACCCAAAGAAAGTAAAAATCTTATTGATAAATATAAAGGACGTCATGAAAATGCAGATTTCATACTGATCGATACTGATGGATGGATAAAAACAGAAAATGGGATCTTATATAAGAGCTTCTTTATAAAAACTGTAGATCCTGATGTGTTAATCGTATTTTATGATGAGACTGTAGAAGAACTTGTAAAGATCTTAGAATTAGCCCATCAAAAAAAGACAAGAAAAATCTACCAAATTAAGGAAATGAATAAATACTATTTTGAAAAAAGTAAGGAAGAAAGACGATTTTTAAGACAATCATTATTCTCAAAGCATTTTGATTCTTTTCGAAAAATCACGATACCTTTAGATAATGTCAAATTCATTAAAAGGGATTATGATAAGGAAAGTGATCAAATAGTTGAAGTCGAACTAAATCGGGGAGAATTGGTAAAATTACCTTATCATTATGTCATTACAGCATTATTAACAGAAAACTCCGAATTAATTAATATTGCATTATTGTTTAATATCAATATGGAAGAAGAGAAGTCCTATATCTTATTGTTTAGCGATTTAACTTACAAACAGCAAACTAAAATTAAAAAAATTCTTATCGGTTCTCTGCGTCTTAGCACCAAAGGAAATCATCAAGGATACTTGTATCTATAATGAAATTCCCTTTCTATTTCCTCTTTCTTTTTTTGAATCAGTAAAAATGGATTCTCCATTATTATTCTTTATCCATAATAATTTATCCCTTATTGACATCAAATTATGTAATAATGAACATTGATCGAATATCCAAAGTAATAGAGTTGTTGGAGAATGAGGATCTCTCCGAGACAGATTTGAATTTAATTCAGTTAGGACGATTCTTGAACCTTGATTTAGTTGGTTATGAGAAATTGAAGTCATCCCAAGAAGATGATTTCATGGATGAAATTCGTGAGGAGTGCATTAAAAAACTGAATCATCAAAATATACTACCCCAAAATGATGTATTTTATGCAGGAAGCATAGACTTCATGGTTTGTGATGAATCGAATGAGAAGAAATATTTTTTATTAGAAACGAATGGGGGCTCGAATCGAGGACTTTCTATTTTAACTGCGAAACAACAAGCTTTGATGTTTGATGGCTATTTTGAAGCGATTTCTCAAGCGATTAGGTTAAATAGAAGAGGAGATAATAAGGTATTGGTTTTAGTGGGTATTCCCATCGAAGACGGCTTGATCCATGAAAAAATCATCATGCTTGATTACATTCGGAACAAGCTCGTAAATCTTGAAAAATTGGTAGGAATTTATGATATTGATAATTTTGATGAAAATTTCCCTGATGATGTTGCATTGTTAATTGCTGATTACAAACAGTTAGCAAATTGCTTATCCTTTACAAATAATTGGGTTCGTGTCAATAAAAGTAAGGTTAGCGTATTAATTGGGGATGGGATCGCTCGTCGCCTTCAAGACGACCTGTTTTCGACCCTTATAAGAACTGATTTCCGGAAAATCCAATCCCTAATTATTAATCCCATTTTTAGGATAACAGATGATAAATCTTTGACCTATTTAGCTAGTTATTTGGCCAAAGATATTCTTGAAAACTTTAAACTAAAATACCTCTTATTTACAAAAGCATGGAATCAGGAAGATCTGATAGAGAAAATAAGAGAGGTGATTAAAAAATATAAAAGACCCTTCATTATTAAGCCCAATGGGGGATCGGGAGGAGCTGGTGTAATCCCCTTGGGAAGGCATGTAGGATCTTTGGATAAGAAAAGTATTCACGATTTAATTGAGCAAAGTAAAGCAGAATTTTATCAGAAATTCATGAAAAATCGTACTCCATTTCCCTACACTATTCAGGAAATGGCTAAGTTTTCTCTAATTGATTGGAAAAATGCCAAACATACTTTTGATTTGAGATTATATCTAGCTCAAAAAGATAAGCAAGTCATCCCAATTGGAGGGTTGGCTAGGATTGCAAGAGGAGCTTATGAAGGAACTCTAAATAAACAAGAATTTGTAGTAAATTTATCGGGGTATAATGAAGCTCAAATCGAGGTGGAACGAGGATTGGGAATATCAAGAGAGAACAGTAAGCTTCTAAACTTGACCAAAGAAGATTTTATCAATTGTTTTGCAATAGGGTGCGCTTTATTTGCAACTATGGCGAAGAATTATGAAAAAATCCTAAATTTTGCGAATTGGGAAACAGTTATCGGGGAGGAATAGTGGATCTCTTAACTTTACAACAATTATTGAATCCCAATGAAAGAAAACTCCTCCATGAGAATATTTTACAGGAGTTCCGTGAATTATGTAAATCTAAATATCTCCTTTATCGGGATTTAATCACTCCCGAGGGAAAAATTCCCTTGATAAAGATGAGTGATACTTCCCAAAAAGAGAACATCCTCTCATTAAAAGTATTTATTGGAGCCCAACATAACGAGTACAATGGTTTATTTGGGATTTTAGAATTTTTAAGAAGTATTTGTACCAACGATTACCAGATTCGAGAGGGATTACTAAAAAAGCAGGATTTATTGTTTTTTCCATTAATGAATCCCCATGGGTTTTTATATCCAAGAGAGGATAACAAATCCGGATATTATCTTCAAAATGGAACAAACTTAAATAGATATTGGCGGCGTGCATTTATTCTTGATTTTAAAGGAAATTCTAGCGATAATGCTCAATTTCCCCTTCCATCCCATGTCACTCTTTTTAAAGAAATCTTAAAGCCTTATTGGGATGATAGTCAACTTCATATATTTTTCATTGATTTTCATGAAACGTCTTTGCTCACGAGATTTCCAATTGATTTGTGCTCTAATTTATCTATTGATTATGTAATCGATCATTGGTTAAAGGAAGAAATTATAAAGAATATAATAGTTTTTTATAGCCTTCCTTTCGAACTAGAAACCCTTTTTATTTCTCGATCTCAAAATGAGACAAACCAGAAATACATGAATCTATCCGAGGAAGAGATTGAACAAATTAAAAATAGGTTAAGAATTTGTCTGAAGGAAAATGAAGGTAAATTAAACTTCTTCTTCCGTTATAGCAAGACGAGTAAAGATTTCTGCATTAATGTAGCCAATAATGTTTACCATAGATTACGTGCTAAATTATGGAATACTCCATTTTTTACTTTTGATCATGATTCTGAAGATCATGGCTGTTTTATTAAGATGAATGATAATAGCTCACGAAAGAACCTTTTTGCGATAGAATTAGAGTCAGAAAAACAATTTTTTAATTTATTCAGTGAAATCGAACAATCAACTAACGTTCCACATTATTTCTCAGAAAAATTAGTCAAATTGAATCAAGGGGTCGAACTGGCGCGTGAGGTTATTCAGCAAGTTGCGTTGCTCCATATAAGGTGATTATCATGACCAAAAAAATAAAAAAACACCTAATATTATTCTTTATGTCATACTGAGATCTATCCCCAGCTTGAGGAAAATTGAATTAGTTCGCATTGAAAAATCTTAATATAGCCGCCATAATGATTAATTCATTTCTTTTTTGAGTATGCCCACCCGTTTCTAAAACTAATTGGTTTGACTCAGGGATTTCCATTACATCTACGTTTTCCTTAAAGTTAGGAAATTTTATAATTCGATCATCTTTTGCATGAATTATGAAGGTCCTTTTTGCTAATGATTTCCATGTTGTAGGGTTTATTTCTTTTTTACAAGCTTTTAAAACAAGATTGGGGGATATATCTTGATTTAACTTTTTAGAGGGATTCAAATTCACACCTTGAAGAAAATAATTTAGTTTAACAATAAAATTAAATTGTTCAATAATTTCTCTAAAATTCGAAATGGCTGAAATCACTACAATTTTTTTAATAGTTTCATTTGGAAATGCCGTGATTAAGGTTGGAACTGTTCCAATGCTGGCTCCAATACAATAAATAGTTAAATTTTTTAGCTCTTGATTGTTTTGGATCCAATTGAGGATATGCTCGAAATCTTGTATTCTTTCTAAAAATTGAGTCCGCTTTCCTGTTTTGCTAGATTCACCAATTCCTCTCGCATCATAAGTTAATATGACATGTCCATGTAAAGCTAAAGGATAAGAAAGATATCGAAGCTTTTCTTTCGTATCTGAAAACCCATGATTTATGACAATGATGGTGTTCTTAGACTTTCTTTTGATAAGATCTTTGCTTTTTATTATTTCACCAATTAAGTGACCCTTATTCACAGGGATCTCGATTCTTGAAGATTCTAACCCCTTTACCTTCTTCATTTCCCATCTATCAAACCAGAGATCTCTAATACTCCAGTAAATCTCGAAGGGAGTATATATAATTAAAAACGTGGTGAGGGATAAAATTAGACATGTCATGAAGAAATTTCCCCAAGACCAATTGAGATACCAGATAAAAGCACTAAATAGTAAATCAGCCATTATTACTAGAAGTCTTTTATTTTTTCTTGATAACAAGACAAAGCACCTATTTCTTCCCATTAATAAAATGATTCAACCTTTCTAAATGTATATAATTAAAAAATCCTTTCAGAAAGCAAATTGTTGAATAAATTATTTCAAATAAAGAAAAATACGAGAATAATGTTTTTAAAAAGATAAACTAATTATTAATTAAATTTAGAAAACTACAAATAAAAAAACTGATCTTATGATTTTCCAAATAGCATCCCAAGTGGAATTCATTCGCGGTTTGTTTAGTTTAATTTTCATTGTAATTTCCTGAATAATTGGAATAAGAATTTTATTAAATTACTTCTCTAATCGCCAAAAAGAATTCCTAACTGTGGGATTGAGTTGGCTTTTTCTAAGCATGTCTTTGTTCTGGTCTGCATATAATTTTCTTTCTAAAATGCTTTTTAATCAAGGATTGAGCACGTTCTTGTTTTTGATTTTTGCGAACATATTTGTTCCCTTAGCAATCGTTTGCGGGATTTATTCTTTTACTAGCTTGGTTTACCCCTAATGGAAAGTCAGGCTAATGACCACTTTTTTAATAATTTGCGAACCATATGAAATCCTTTTGATTGCCTTTCTATTTGTTAATCCGGATCTAATTGGCGTAGAAGTAAATCCAGATATTGGACAAAGGAGTTCATTGACGTTAATTTTTGCTCTATTTGCGATTATTGTGGCATTTTCTACGGGGGTCATTTTTGCAAAAGTAAGCATGAATTCAAAAGATGTTAATGTTAGATGGAAGGGGCGATTTTTACTAATAGCGTTTTTATTTTTTACAATTGCAGCCGCTTTAGATTCGTTTAGCTGGGAAGAACTACTAATTATCTCAATAATACGATCCTTATTGATTTTGAGTTCAATTTTTTATTATTTCGGGTTTTTCCTTCCCAAACAAATAGCCAATAGATTAATTACAGAGTAAGAATTACTGAACTATTCAATATTTTTTCCTTTTTTATGATTTAAAACAAGTTGGAATCATTATTATTAAAAGAAAAAAGCAAAAATCTACATTAATATTAAAAAATAGAAAGAAAGATCTAAATTAATAGATATAATAAAGTCCCCGCAATAACTCCATGAACGTTATTTTTTCGCTTTATCAGGAGGACAGCCAAAATCATCCCTTACTTTACATACTGACTTACTCGAACTACCCGGACAAGGTTCACATTTAATGTTACGCAGCATCTTCTCTACATCACTGATATCCGTGCCAAATTCTTCCTCCTCACTTTCATCGGACAACATTTCATCTTGTATTTCGCTTAAATCATAATCCAAATCCTCTTCAAGATTATCCTCCTCGTCGTAGAGATCTAAAATATCATCCCCATCCTCATCTTTTTTGCCATCGGGTACATCATCAACTTCTTCACTTAGGGGCTTACTTTTCTTTTTTTTCGCCATGATAAACCTCTTTCATGAAATTTTAATTTTTTTAATATTGAATGAAAACGAAATATAAAATTTAGCTTTTTTGGTGAGAAAATACTATCTAAAACTTTATAAAAATAGGATAAAAAATCATGGTTTCTTCAACGTCGTTTTTTTAAATCCATTCTATTACTACTCCACCCAATGAAGTCCTTCAATAATCTCAATTATTTTCTAATTTAATGACTTCTTCCAACTTTTTTCTTGCTATTTCGCTATTTTCCGATCCTAATGCACATTCCGCGACCTTCCAGAACCTATATTCTTGATTCATGTAAGCGGGACAATCTTGCCTAATCTCGGGGGGACAATCAAGGATTTGCCAGCATTGAAATCGTTCTTCGTAATATTTTTGAAATTTCGGGGGTAATTTTTTATAATCAAAGTTAGTTTCTCTCAAATATGCATCCAAATTATTGGAATTATAGGTATTCCAGAATAAAACGACTTGATTCTTGTTTTCTTCTTGGGTAATATAGTCCATAAGTGCAGCCATTGTTTTTCCCGTATATGTGGTTTCCAATTTATATCCTTTCTGTTTTCCCTCTAATTCATAAAGGATATCTACCGCTTCCTGACTTTTGTCTGTAATGATACCATATTGAGAGCCACGGAATCCCTCCACAATTTTAAAATCTTCTTCATTAATTTCCAAGAGGGGTACAGAAGGATCCTTTGCATGCAAGTACTTTAAAGCTTTATTTGAAACTTTAAGAAAATTTGATTCATTGATGACGAGATCTTCTGAGACTTTTACCACGTGGATTTTGGCTTTTAATCCTAAAAGTTTGCATCCAGCAGCTAATCCTGAGGCAGTTCCTATTGAACCTCCTGCAACAAAGATGATATCCGGTTCAGGCATTAACCCTTGGTCAATTTGTTCTTTTAATTCTAACATCGCATCGATAAAACCCACTGTGCCTAATGAAGAGCCGATTCCAAATATAGGGGTACCTCCAAAAGGCATCAAGAAATAGTGAGGGTGAAATAAACGAAAGAACAAACTTTTAACTAATCCTCGTTCATTAGTCTTTGCTAAGTGAAGTTTTGCACCAAAATGATCATACAGCAATAAGGAACGTTGCACGTGCCAAGTGAGGGGTTGAGGAGCGAGGAAAAGGTGGCATTTCATGCCTAGCTGTTGTGCCACTATCGCACAAGCCAAGCCTTGGTTAGTTCCCGTTCCACCCATCGTAATTACCGCTTTCTTCTTACTTTTCACCATTTTCCCGAACAAGAATTCAAACTTACGCAATTTATTGCCACCATAAATGTGATGGTCAATGTCATCCCGCTTGATGTAAATTTGCGCGTTTTTAAGATTAAGGTGCGCTTCTAGATTGGTTAACCTATCAACGGGAGTGGGAACACCCGTTAACATAGGGACAAAGGGGACTTTTCCCTTTAGGTTGGGATATTTTTTAAATAAAGTAGGCTCCTTTCTTTCCATAATTTCCATAATTCAGTATAAACTTACAATAATAAAAAAATTTACATTTATTGAATTTATTATAATCCAAGAGAAAGAGAATTTAACCTCTCGTTGAAATCGCTTAAATTATTACTGAAAGAATCTTTATATTATGAAACTTAATATTAGAATTTAGACATAATTTTATGAATTACTTCTTTTATGTAGTAAATATACTCGGGAAAAAACTAGCTGAGATTCAAATAAAATACAGTATATTTAATTTAATTTGGTTAGATAGTAAATGTGAATTAATTTTAAGGAGAAGATTTTAAGAAAATGAAGGAAACTAACGCTAAGATACTTGGTAGAGTAGTTGTTGCATTTTTCATGACTCAAGTAGTCACTTTTACAATTACAACAGTTTCAATTGGATGGAATACAACCTTTATAGATACATGGTTAAGAAATCATCTATTAGCATTAGCAGTCGGAGTTCCAACTTGTTTAATCCTTACCCCTCTAGTTGAAAAACTTATAAATATTTTATTAGAAAAAAAAAGTGGTTTAATTGATCATAAATAAAAAAATTAAAATTGAAAAGCCAGATCTGAAAATAGGGTATATACCTATAATATGTGCAGCTCCTCTTATTTATGCTCATAGTCATAAGATTTTTGAAAAGAATGGACTAAATGTAGAATTAGTAAAGCCCAGTGGATGGAGTGGGATTAAAGATCTTCTTGTTTATGATCATATTGATGCCGCTCACATGCTTTCACCTATGCCTATCGCATGTAATTTAGGTTTAGATGGAAAAAAGGCAGAAATTTGTTTAAGCATGATTCAAAATATAAATGGACAAGCATTAACTTTATCAAAAAGGCATGTTGGAATAAAAGACGTATCAGAGATGAAGGGGTTTACATTTGGAATACCATATAAATTTTCTATGCATTATTATCTATTATGTTATTATTTAGCAGCAAATGGAATAAACCCACTCAAAGATGTTGAAATAAAAGAAGTAGCGCCACCAATAATGCCCTATCATTTGAGGAAAGGAAGTCTTGATGGATATTTTACAGCAGAACCTTACAATCAAATCGCTGTATATCAAGGATCGGGTTTTATACAGATTTTATCCAATGATATATGGTCTGGACACCCATGCTGTAGCTTTACGACTTCACAGCGATTTATTGAGAAAAATCCAAATACTTATTCAATTATGCTTAAAAGTATATTAGAAGCACAATTAATACTTCATAATGCAACTATAGAAGAAAGATGGGAAATTGGTAAGGAGATTTCAGGACCACGTCATTTAAACCAAAAAGATTATATTCCCGTAGCTCAAGCATTATCAGGTGAATTTCCAAATGGGTTGGGTCAAAATTTCCAAATTCCAAATAGAATTGATTTTATCCCTCATCCATGGAAGGATTATGGAGTATGGATGTTAACTCAAATGCAGAGATGGTCTCAATTACCGGGAAAAGTAAATTATAATGCGATTATAGAATCTGTCTTTAATACCGATGAAACTATTGAATTAGCAGAAGCTTTAGGATTTAAATCAATCAAAACTCCCAGTTTTTGTGGAATTGAGTCATTTTCTATTAAAGAACCTAAGGAATATCTGGAGGAACTTCCCTTTAATAGTTATAGAGATAAAGATAGGGAATTAATGGATTTTCAATTAGAGGGAGATATTAAAGAAGAAATTTCAAGATTACTTTCACATACGGCTAAGGTTTCGGGGGGGAATCTTGATGATATGATAGATATTAATGCAACAGGAGAAATCGGGCAACTACAACAAATGCTTAATGAAGTTACTCTTAATATGCAATTTATGAAAGATTATCTTAATGAAAGGTATGAATTAATTGAACAAGAGACTGAAAAACGAGTTCAGGCAGAAGCTAAGGAAAAACAGTCAAAGGTTATCCAAGAACAATTTAATTCGATTTTTTCTAACATGAAAGATACTATTTTTGTCATTTCAGACAATTTCGATATCATGTTTAAAAATAATGTTGCTCATGAATTATTTGGAACTGATCTTGTTGGAAAAAAATGTTATAAGGTAATTAAAAATCTTAACCAACCTTGTGATAAATGCCCTAGTATGACCTTTTCTAAAAAAAAAGTATGCCAAGTAAGATTTGAACAATGCATCTCAACTCCAACTATCGAAGACACGAGATATTTTGATATTATTTCTACTCAAATCAAAAATTATGGCGGTAAACGAGCGACCATAGAAGTAATGCGTGACATTACAGACAGACGGAAATTGAAGGAAGAGTTAAAGGAATCGGAGATGAACTATAAGCAAATATCAAAAGAGTTGGAACTCATTATTGACGCCATTCCTGGGTTGGTATTCTATAAGGATGATAAAAATAATTTAATTCGAGTGAATAAATATTTTGCCGATGCGCATAAGTTATCCAAAAAGGAAATGGAAGGAAAAAATTGTTTTGATTTATATCCAAAAGATCTAGCACAAAAATATCTGGATGACGATTTAGAGGTGATTAATAGTAATGTACCGAAATTAAATATCGTTGAACCCTGGGAAACTGAAAAGGAGAAAGCATGGGTGAACACGAGTAAAATCCCCTATGTTGATGAGAATAACAACGTTAAAAGCATTATTGGCGTTTCTTTGGACATTACTTCCAGAATTGAAGCCGAAAATATGATCAAAAAAATGAATGAACAATTGGAAGAAAAAGTGGAAGAAAAAACAAAAGCTCTTACAAATTCATTAGAACAACTAAAAACCTCCGAAGAAAAATATCGAACAATGATTTCAAATTTAGATGAGGGTTTTTATAACGTCACACTCCAAGGTATTTTATTAGATCATAATAAAAAGTTTAACGAAATACTCGGTTTTGATCCATCTGAGAATTTAAAAGGTCTTCCACTACCAGACTTTTGGCAAGATTCCGCAGAGAGAGAGCCCTATAAGCAAGAATTAATCAAAAAGGGATTCATAAAGAATTATGAAATTAAAGCAAAAAAGAAAAATGGAGAAAAAATTGCTATCACTACTAATTCCCATATAATTTATGATAATAACGGGGCACCAATGAGAATTGAAGGTACGTTTATTGATAGGACAAAGAAGTATCTCCTTGAACAAGAATTGAAACTTCAAAACCAAATTTCTAATGTTTTTCTTACTATTCCCGATAATGAGATTTTTAATGAAATTCTAGAAATAGTTTTGAATGAAATGAAAAGCAAATATGGAGTGTTTGGTTATATCGATGAAAATGGAGCCCTTGTTGTACCTTCAATGACAAGATACATCTGGGATCAATGTGAAGTTCCTGAGAAAACATTTATATTTCCTAAAGAAAAATGGGGTAATAGCATTTGGCCACGCGCCATTGGACAAAAAAAAATCCTCTATTCAAACGAACCTTCCGATCTTACTCCGAAAGGGCACATTAAGATAGAGAGAAATATTAGCGCCCCAATAATGTTTCAAGGAAATGTAATAGGTCTTTTTCAAGTTGCTAATAAAGAGACAAATTATGATGGGAGTGATATTGAGAAATTAAAAAATATCATTAATCAAATAGCCCCTATTTTAAACACTAGATTACAGAGAGATTTTCAAGAAAGCAAACGTAAAATTGCTGAAGAGGAACTGAAAATGACTTTAGAAGATTTAAAGAGGTCAAATACTGAACTTGAACAATTTGCATATGTTGCCTCACATGATCTTCAAGAACCATTACGGATGGTAGCTAGCTTTACTCAACTTTTAGCAAGGCGATATCAGGATAAATTAGATCAAGATGCTAAAGATTTTATTCAATTCGCTGTAGATGGAGCAACAAGAATGCAAAAATTAATAATTGATTTATTAACCTTTTCTCGAGTAGGAACGCGTGGGCAACCTTTTATCTCTACTGATACTAATATAGTTTTGAATAACGTGCTTATTAATTTGCAAACAACAATAGAAGAAACTAATGCAACAATTATATGGGATCCTTTACCTGTAATAATTGCCGATGAATCCCAAATGATGCAATTATTTCAAAATTTAATCTCTAACGCAATAAAATTTCATCGAAAAGATATAAATCCGGAGATTCATATTTCTGCAGAAGTAAAAGAAGAAGAATGGGTTTTTTTTGTGCGAGATAATGGAATTGGAATCGATCATCAATTTTTTGATCGTCTTTTTATTATTTTCCAACGCTTACATAAAAAGGATGAATATGGCGGAACTGGGATTGGACTAGCAGTTTGCAAGAAAATAGTCCAACGCCACGGAGGAAAAATCTGGGTAAAATCCGAACCAGGGAAAGGTTCTACATTTTATTTTACAATTCCTAAAAGGAAGGTTGAAGAAACTCCTTGAAAAGTAACAAATTAATTTTTATTAAAGCTTTGAAATAAAAAATTTTCACAATCCCAGAGAAGGAGATTTAAATTTTAGGTTAATGAATCTTTTACCAATATTAAGGATTTATTCCATTTTTAAAAACTTCCCTCTTCCATAGTTACAGTGGAAGTTATCTTACACACCATGGCTTTTTCTTGATTGTTAACTATTATTAGGAATTTAAGAAATAACAATGCTCTTTCCTCATCAAACCATGCTTCCGTGCATGTTGCTTCTTCTGTAATTTTATCATTCGCTTTAATAGCAACACATCCTTCCCAATTAAAAACACTCCCCTGATGACCGATTTTATCATGGTTTAAAATCAGATTTCTCATTTTTCCTTCGAATTCAAAAGTGATGCTTGGAATTAATTTATAAAACAAGGCATTAACAAATACAACGGAATAAAAATGATTTGCTTTTAAGCTATTAATTTGAGAAGGTTCTTCCATTAAGCCAGGATCTGAATAAATTTGCCTAAAGCTTCCTAAATTTCTCTCTTTAATCCGTATTTTATATTGGGTTGGAATTTTTCTTCCCGTTAAATAGTCAATTATAAAATTAGCATTCTTTTTTATATCGTTCATTTTTTAAGTTTTCTTGAGAAAATTCTATTAAATTGATACAATAAAGAATAGATAAAATTAAAAAAAAAATGAGTTAACCCTTTTGTTCCGTTCTTTTTTTGATGAATTGCTTTAATTTCTCTTCATGCATTTCATTCATTTTAGTTTTAATTTCCTTTAAATATTCACCTTTCAATGGAAATAGTCTAAAGACGAGAAATGCTAACACTGCTACAATTCCCGGTATTATCCCTAAAGTTATTAAAAGACCAAGAATAGCTAAGGAAGATTGAACTTGCTGAACGCCTCCTATAGGTTCTTGATAATGAAAGGCAAGGAGCATGAATGCAATAAACGAGGTTCCAACAGATTCTGCAGGTTTTGTGAATAATGCATTGGTACCATAAATCGCGGCTTCTCGACGACGACCCGTAATCACTTCATCTTCATCAGATACATCGGCTAACGCAGTACCCACCAAGGACTGAGAACTAAAAACTCCTAATCCTACAACAACGAATCCTAAAAGACCAAATATACCCGGTAAAAGACCAATCATAAAAAACCCTGCCGCATAAAAAAGGAGCCCTCTTAATATTGCGGGTTTTAACCCTTTTTTCTTAATATTATAAATTGCGTAGATAGTACCAATAATCAATCCTATTACTACCTCTAAAATGACAAAAATCATCAATGGACCAAGATCCGTTCCTGGGTGTACATAGTATAAATAGAAAAATATTACCCCGTAAAACACGGTATTATTAAAAGTGGTCAAAAAGCACATGGAAGTCGTGACCAAAAAAGATTTATTCTTTATCGTATACTTTATTGCATCAACCACTCCCAAGGATTCATCTTCTTGGAACACTAAGCGCTCCTTTGCAAAGTAACTACTAATTCCCATGGTCACTAATTGAATTATAATTAATATAAGGATTATAGTAAATCGTCCTTCAGTTCCGGCATTCAGAAATACATCGGGAATGAACATTACAACAATGGCAGCAATCATCGCGAAAATAGTTGCGTAAAATGCAAGTTCTGCTCGATCTTTAGGAATCATTGTTAATTCAGGTAATACTGCAGACCATACGATAGTTGTAGCTGTTAAAGCGGTGTCGAAAAGTAATAACCCTACCAATAACCATATAAAAACACCGACTTGGCCTATTTCTGCTGTTGATGGAGATATCCATAATAAGAGAAATGCCAAGGCTTGAATAGGGGTAAATATCCACAGATAAGGGCGTCTGCGTCCCCATTTCGTCTTAGTTTTATCAGATAGAATTCCAAATAAAGGATCATTAATAGCATTCCATAAGGCATATAAAGCGAAGGCATATATGATATACACTTCGGATAATAATAATTGTTCACGATAAAAAATTAGTAAGCCCACCAGGAACATTTGACGTAAAAGAGTACTACCAATTTGAAATAAGCTCACGCCTAATTTATTTCTGAGTGGTAAAGGCTCTAGAAAAGACATTTGCAATCCTTTTTCTTGATTCATTTTTAATTAAACCTTTGATTTTTTAATTTTTAAGAATCTCTAAAAACGATTATTATTGGTATATTTAACGATTCAATCCTATATAAATATTTTGGAAGTCCAATAATTATTTATATCATTAAAATGAAAATAAAAAAAATTAATTTATTTATTACACTGTCCATTTTGGGAACTTTTTAGGGGTTATTTCATTTCCAAGTGCTTCAAATTCCTCCTTTATCATGTAATGTAGTATGGGATGATAGGGTCCTAGTAATCCGGGCTGATTTTGACTAAGAATTGTCTTATCAAATTCTTTTTGAGACCAAGCACCCACTTTCCAAGGTACGTTAATCTCATTTGGAACATGTTCGGGCAAAATATGATCTGGGGAGACGCTCATCCATCGAATTGTTAAATAGTTTGTGGCATCTGGTCCCCATGCTTGCCATGTTATCCCGTTTTCTGCATTGGCATTCTTCGGACGATCTTCTTTTCTTGAGTAACAAATTATATAGTGATTTTCAGAGTCTAAAATTAACTCTTCATCGTTTAACGTCCCATAATTAATTGCAGGGAAGATATAATCAGGTGACTCGTGACAACGAGATATGGACCAGTACCGAGCTTCCCCGCCCGTAAATACTGGATTTCCATTAAGGGTTTTAGGTGTTTTTGGAAGTTTGCCCGTCATGACATATACTTTTCCATGTCCCAGCATGGCTCTCCTAGTAAGATAACTAATATATGGACAACACGTGCAGGAACTTTCAAAATTTCCCGGAGGAGGAGCCACTGGACCTCTATTCCACATGTATTTATCATAATTCCGTACGCGTTTACGTGCAACGGACTGCACCAAGGAGGAAGAATCTTCAGGAATCGCTTGGATAGCCATTCCTTCTACATAAATAAGATGAAGCCCATACATTTTCAACCATCCTAAGGAAGGACCCCACGCTTTTGGTGGTTCTAAAGGAGCTGTTCTAAAGCCAGGAACAACGGTATTGGCTCTTAAAAAACCAAGAGAAGAATCGCATTTAAGCCAAAACTTTTCGCCGGTAGAAAGCTCAAAATGAGCTTTAGGTAAGCGAACACCCCCTAAAGGACCAAAACCATTATCTGGGGCATAATATCTCATCCATACTATGGCAGGAAGAAATTTTCCATCCCCAATAAATCCTGAAAAGTTAAAAGGGCCAGCTATCCGCCTCGTGCTGGATGGCGCCCGATAATTGGGAGGGACCATAAGAGTTGGATTGAGTTCAACTGCATTTCCCTCTCCCATCTCGAATTCTACTTGATAACTTCGTTTTGTTGCTTTCCTATCAGCATTTAGGCGAAAAGGGTTAACATTACCCGGTAAAGGCTCAATGTCTACATCCACTATGGGAACTTCGGCAGCCCCAATACCTCCCGTAAGAGGATATTTTGAATCGAAAGGAGGAGAAACTTGAATGCTCATAAAGCGACAGTGAGGAAATTCTCCCTCAAAAACAAGCTTAGAACCGAAAGGAGCCGTGAAAATGATTAGAGAATAAGTACAATTTGGTTCAGGAGAGAAAAAATAAAGCTTTGAATAATCCGTTTCAACACTATGGGCGGGTCTAATACCCCATTGTTCTTCGGGAGTAATTTCCTCTATATTGCATAAAGTCCAATCTTTTGATTTATAATTATCTATCCCCGCTGGTAATAAACCACGAGGAAGTCTGGCAGGTACTTTTCCATCCATCCAATCCCGAATATATTTTTCTAACTTTTCTGAAAGTGCATGCGCTTCTCTTCTGATTTTCTCGTGCTTTAAGTTATTCGTGAATTTTTTTGCTTGATTATTTACTTCCTTCAGATCTATAACCACTTCTTGTTCATCGCTCTGTTCATGAGTGGATACTTTTTCTAAATCAACAAGATAAAGATAATCTTGAGGTAGAGTAGAACCTACTTCCTCCGAACCCTTCACTACAACAGAAGTGGAAAGTCCTCCATATGATACGGTTACTTTGCCAATCCCTCCGCCATGACCAGAACGATATAAAATCGTTCTCCCCCGTGTTTCTTCTAATTTTATTAAAACACTACCATAGCGTATGATTTTTCCTTTATCCTCTTTCGATTCTGCTCTTCCTTGGATTTTTTTATCTCTTGGTCCACAGGATACAAGGTTGGAATCAATAGCACCATCCATCCTAATTCCCTCAATATAACCATAATCACTTACCGTCCATTCAGGAAGATCTCCCGCTCTTCTACAATCTAAGTCAGAAATTCCATCATTCCAAACGGGTACTACTGTGAAAAAAATGGGTTCGTATATTCCGTAGCCTTGCCATCCATTAGGTTCAATAACAAGCTTGATGAGTTTAGCCCCATCTTTACTTATATTCATAATTTGGTTTGTTGCCATTAAAATTCCTATTATTTTTTTTATTTTATTTATATTAAAGTGCACAATCTTGCGTTTTATTTTTGATAACTATTAAGTTCTAATTAATATATATCACCAACAGTTTAAAAATGTTTTACATATTTATAAATAGGTTGGATGTCCAAAGTTATTATAATCAAATTGAGTGTTTAAAAGATATTTAATTGATTGCACTCTTTTTTTCAGAATCCTTAGGAATTCATAGAGATATTTTGGAGTTTAATCTATTAAAATAAGGTCAAATTGATAGTAATTATTTATTTAACAAAAAAGAATTCTAATTACATCTAAGAATGGAGGAGAGACAATTAAAAATTTAATATTAAATAATAATAAAAAGAATTTAATTTCAAGTGGAAGCTACTTCTTCTACTGCTTCAACGTGAAAAAGCTTCCTAACCCATTTTGGCATTAAGAACCCAAAATAATATAAGAAAATGGCGGTAATGTGTAAGACTCTTGCTATAATATAAAACTCGAGAGCTATTAAAACGGTCTCAATTATAAAACCGAAAATAGAAGTAATAATCGCCAGAAGGATGAAGGTCCCTTTTAATCTGATATGCTTCTTATCACTCTGCCGTGCTTTTAAACTGAATATTATGGCCGTAATGACAAACACAACGAAGAAAGCAGTTATATATATGGTGACCAAGGGAGTCCAAATGAAAAATAAATCATTATCCAAATGTATTAAAGATTGAGCAGGGTTTAATAATATTACAGCTACTATTATCTCAAAAACTATTATGAAGATTAATGTTGCCAATATTACTATTTTCTTCCCCTTATACACTAATTCAGTAAAAGCCAGGATCCAACTGAATAGAAAAAACGGAAATAAGACTAAACAGACAATGATATATGTAGTATCGATTGGGCTTCCTACTAAGAGAACCTTGAAGAAATTAATAAGAGCAGCATCATATAATATCCCAGATAAGAAAAAAGCTACTCCCACGTAAATTAATTCTTTAACTTTAGTAGAGAAATATCTTATTATTATTCTAATTGATAATAGGATATTTAAAAGGGAATTTATTAAGAGAATGATGAATTGTATCATCTCAACTTGATTGATTGCCATGATTTACTAATCTCCTAAAAATAATTTTTAATCTAATTATAATGATTAATTCTTATTTATCATATTTAAATATTTTTTTATATCATTTGCACAATCTTAATAGCTTAAGCATGATTAATAAAAAACGAATTATAATTGTATGTTATTAAATTTCTCATTACAATTAATCTCGTTAAATTTATACTATTATTTGCATACATAACTTCTGAAAAATAAAAATGTATACCTATTTTGCTCTAAACATTTGATATAAAAAAAAATTAAGATGGAATGGATCATTTGGTACTAAATGCTTTTTCATAGATGATATCAAATAGATTCATCAGGTGTTTACTTCTTTAATTTGAATATCTTCATAAAGCAGTGGGTCTTAGTTCGGGATTTTTTCCTTCTAATATACAATCCAATTCAGACTTCAGGATATCTTGCCACCACGTTCTCTGCTGAGGTATTATAAAGAAGGATTCCTTGATAATTCCATCGAATATAGCATTCGCTAATTCCTCACACGATATTCCATTTGCGATACTTCGTTCAAAACGCTTCATGATTCTTGAATGTTCTTTTTCTTTCTTATCTGACTGAGGTGTAGTAGACGCATCCACGGACAAATTATTCTTCAACTCTGATGGTCTATAATTCTCACTTTTTGAAATGGAGGTATTTACATACCACGGACAGACAACCGATACTTTAATTTTCGCCTTAATTTGTTCTAATTCAAAATATAATGATTCCGTAAGGGAGATGATCGCGTGTTTAGTCATTCCATATATACCTCCTCCGGGTAACATTCCTGCTAAGGAAGCCGTGTTAATAATATGGGAGTTTTCCTCTTGGTTAAGCATCAATGGAACGAATATATTAGTACTATTTATCACGCTCCACAAATTCACTCCCAATACCCACTTCCAATCGGCAATACTTAGATCCCACAAGGGTTTAGTTAAATAAACACCTGCATTATTAAATAATAAATGAATCCTTCCAAATTCATTATAAGTTTTTTGAGCTAAATTTTTCACGTGATCCGGGTTAGAAACATCAGTTAAAACGCTTATGACAGTGCCTCCTTTGGATTGTAATTCTTCGGTTGCAGTGTTTAAAGCTCCTTTTTGAATATCTGCTAGTACGACTTTCATTCCCTTACTAAGACATTTTTCTGCTAATCCTTTCCCGATTCCGCTTGCACCACCCGTGATTACCGCAATTTTATCTTTAAAATCGTTCATTTTGCATCAATTTATTTGTTATCCTCATATTTAATAATTTATTGATTCAAAACACATAATAATATTAAAAAAAAAGTTTCATTTTTTATCTGGATTTTTCATCCATTTCTCATAAAATGCATCGATATCCGGTAAGAAATTAAAAATCGGGGGATATCCCGGAGGTACCGCTTCCGTATCAAGTAGCGTAAAACATTGAGGGCAGAAATATTCTCTCAAGATCTCCCACTCGGGATCAGAACCCATGTATTTAGGATATAATTCATTGATTGCTTCGATGGTGTTTCTGATTCGAACCTTGCATTTTAATTTCCAATTATTTCTATAATCCCCAAATTCCTGACCGCAATCGCATTTGACAATTCTCTCTCCGTTTTTCTCTACCACGTATAAATGCTCATGGAGTGGTAAAAGAATTTTTTCTTTCCAAGGGACACGATTTTGTAAGATTTTAAGGATTTTTTCAAAACGATGGGGATCTTTATCATCTTGAATGATAGGGAGTAATTCATTCCAAGATAAGTCTCCATCCAACATTTTTTCTAGTAATGTTTCATCTTGGTTGCTCATTTATTTCACCTCAAAATTAAAATTTTCGGGTAGATTCCAAAATTTCCTAAATTCTTTAGCAAACTTTTGCGATAAGTCAAAGCTTTCATGATACATGAGTGTAACCGCTTCATGATAACTTCCATTGAGGATTCGTTCTCGCTCTTCTTTCCAATATTCTTCAAAAGACACGGATTGTTCTTGTCTCTCCATTCTAAGTTCTTCTCGTCTTTTCATAGTTGCTTCCTCGTTTATCATCCATTCCTTTTTATCCTCATTAAATTCAGCAACAATGCCAAAAACATTATTGACGATTTTCTCCGTATATATGCCCTCCTTCAAGTCCACCTTAAGGGCTTCTTCTTTTCTTTCCAGAGGATCCCCATATCCTGGTCCTCCACTCATTGAAAAGTGAATCAAGTCATAGTTTTCCAAGCTTATGGGATAAAGAAGACAATACGGCTTTCTTATGATTTCCCCCTTTATCATTTTTTCAAATTCTCCATCTTCTGGATTCGAGTCTCCGAGAGGGTATTCTTGCTGATTTTTGAATATTTCTTCTAAGTTGGTATTTTTAGCATAGAGTCGGTATCCGGTGGATTGAGGATATCCGCCATGCATTCCTCCACAGCCATGAAAGCAGAGGCCTTCTCGGGCACCAAAAAATTCCACATCTTCTGAATTATAAATAAAAGCAATTCCTTCATAATTCGCACCACCTCTATACTTGCCATAACCAGCAGTATTAGGTTTAACTCGCCGTGCGAGATAAGGAATTCCCCCTTGTAATAATTCCCAGGTTTCAACATCCCCAAGATCTGCTTCCGGATTCCACATTGCATATCCCCAATCAAGGCCATCCTTGACAGCACTCGCACCAAGTCCCTGTCCGCTGATTTCAAAGGTGGATAATGACCATCTGGTTCCTTTTGCCAGACCTTTAGAAAACATACCTCCGCCTTGAATACTATCGCCTGTCATTCCATACCCTGGAACTACTTCTTCTCTAAATCCCCGGGAAAAAAATCCATAAGAGAGACATTTCATCATCCCCGTATAAGCTGGAATTAAAGTCCCCCAAGGATTTTGATAAGAGAGCAAGGGATTTCCGGGATTCGCCCACGTACCTTTAGGATAATCCTTTTCAATCGCATAATAAGCGCCATCATTGACTTTATCTCTATAAATTAGCACTTGAGTGAGTAACACCCATTGACCGCCAGACATCGCTCCTATCCCGCAATTAAATGGCGAATTGTCTGCTTTATTCGCTCCATCAAAAGATAACCGCAATGTACCATCATCTTTTACAATGATTTCGATGGGTTGATTTGCGACTTTATCGATTTTAGCCATGGGTCTCCACGCTTCTTTTTTAATGGGAGCATCGATAAATGAAGCGGCTCTATATCTGCCCGGGATAAGCCGTTCTTTCACCCGCTTTTTAAATATATTCCTCCCTTCTTCTATGGTTTCCCGAATGAATCCTTTGTAGTAATCAATTCCCTCTTTTTTTATAAATTCCAATACGGCATCTCTTATCATCATATCTCCTGCTAATCTACATTTTTCATCCAATTCCCAATATAAGGGCATTCTCGTGCCTCTCATCGCATTTATGAGGTGGTCATTCCAGATTTTATCATTTGACCCTATTTTTCTGCAAGTATAATAAATGCCATCATCAAATCTTTGAACGGCAGCAACAAGCGTATGACCGGGAGTAATGCCACCAATGTCTAATTCGTGCGTCACACCACCCGCCCATCCAATTAGCTCGTCTTCCCAGAAGATAGGAATTAGCGTCTGAACATCAGTAGTATGAACATTACCACAATCAGGATCGTTGTTGAGAAAAATATCGCCCAGTTGAATGCCCGGATCCATTTCATAATTATTCCTTATCATAAACTTAATAGCTTCGCTCATAGTATGTACGTGGATCATGATACCGGTAGACACGGCTATAGCATCTCCTTCTGGAGTATATAGACCGAAACACAATTCTCCGATTTCTCTCACAATCGGGGATGCTGAAACATGTAGAGCAGTTTCCCGGGCAGATACTAAACCACCTCTTAGATTTGCAAAAGCACGTTCATACCGAAACGGATTTTTATTTTTTAATTCGAGAGTTTTTAACCCATAATAGGTATTAGTTTCTTCTAATAAGTTTTCGCTCACTTCTAACATTTGCTTTAAGGTTTTATTATTCCATCCAATATTTTTATTCAACTTTTTTCACCTCACGTGCTTCATTTGAAATATTCTATGTTTATCCAAATCTACAGTAAAACCAGGTGGTACCAACAAGGTAG
This sequence comes from uncultured archaeon, assembly GCA_964388035.1. GTDB lineage: Archaea > Asgardarchaeota > Lokiarchaeia > Sigyniarchaeales > SOKP01 > JALGVJ01. Next base: position 11,544 of record CAYLZE010000034.1, on the reverse strand, counting down.
TAGCAGGAGCTTCTATCACCCCAGGACCATTGATCTTATTCCCTGATTTTAATAATTCCATTTCCCAAATTCGGGCATCATGCCAAGAATTATCCCAATATATTTCCCTATGCTCTTTCAAAGCATTCTCATCCGGTGTGTCGCTTCCAATACTATATTCTGGCAATTTTGGTTTAGGTAGAGGAACAATTCCGGTAGCTATTGCCTTAGGTATATGATATCCTAATTCTGGACTTGAAGTCCCTTTATGGAAGATCCTTTCAAAAAACTCATTATAATTTTTTGTTATCATCTTTAGATCATCCTCATTGATGTTGGAGGAAGGCGAATCAACTTCCAAATCGTCAAGCATTCCTAGATATTGAATTCTTAATGAAAGTTTAAATTCTATATCTCCTGAGTCCCGGTCTTCCCTTTCAAACTCCTTAATGATGTCTTTTTTCAGATCGGACCAAGTTGCATTTAGCATCATTATAACACTCTTATTAAGACTTCCATCAGGAGCTATTACTAAGTCTACCGACTTTTCGTATCGATATCCATGATCCGCGCAATTACATCCGAAAGCTGAAAACGCAGCCGCCCATTCGGGGATGAGCACATTTTCAAAATTCATATCCCTGCTATATCCTGCAACATGTAAGGGTCCTCCTCCTCCAAATGAAATTAATGTATAATTTTCGGGCCTAAATCCTAACCCTTGAATCATGCTATTCAAGTGGTTTCTCATGCTAATTTCTACGAGGTCAATCGCACCTCTGGCAGCATCAAATGGATCAACATTGAAGGGATTCGCAATTTGCTTTTCAATATATTTCAACGCACGCGATTTATTTAATGGAATCCTACCCCCAAGAAAATTATCGGGATTTAGATAACCTAAGATCAAACTGCAATCTGTGATGGTAACCCTTTCTACACCTGACTTTTCGTTACTCACGCCTATTCGGTAACCAGCACTCTCGGGTCCAAATTCCAGTCGTCCCGATACCTCATTATATTTTAAAAACATGCCGGTTCCGGCTCCAATAGCATTTAGGCTAATCATCGGAACGTTCAAAATAAATTGTCCCATTGAACTTTCCCATTTTGTTGGCACATATTTTTCCATTAAAAGACCCACATCGAAGCTCGTACCTCCCACATCCGAAGATACGAGATTTTTTATTCCTAACTTTTCTGCGAGAAATTTGCATCCGATTAATCCCCCAATAGGGCCAGATACCATGGTAGGAATGAGACTTTTATGAAATGGGCTTATGGTGGAACCATACGATGTAAGAACTCGTAAAGGTGTAGGTATTCCCTTTTCTTTAATCGCATTTGCGATATTTATTAATTGTTTTCTCGAAGGTTCTACGGCATATTGCTCGATAACGAGAGAATTTAATCTCGGTGTCTCTCCGCGGACAGGATTGTGTTCGCATGATAATATAATGGGAATCTCCACGCCTTTTTTCTTCATAATTTTTTTAGCAATTCTTTCTACCATTTTCTCATGACGAGGATTCAAATAAGCGTATAATAGACATACACAGATGCTATCTACCCCCATATCAAGCAATTCTTCTACAGCACGTTCTGCTTCCTTTTTATAAAGAGGAACAATTTCTTCCCGTAAAAAATTGATTCTACCTCTTACACCTTTAATTTGCTCTCTTGGGATAAGCGGTTTAGGATGTTCGTGTTCTCTGGCATGCAAGCGACCCCCATAATCTAACCACATCCAGCATTGCAACGCTCGTCCTAATCGCAGAAGATCTTCAAAACCAGCATTCACGATGATTCCAATATTGCTATTCCCTTCCCTTTCTAAAAGTCTATTTAACATTGCAGTCCCAGAATAGACAAGTGCTTCTACGGATTTACCTGCTTCATCCAAAGTCGTTTTATACAGACTTAAGGCATCGTTTATTGAATTGATTATTCCTTCGATTTCATTATATGGTGTTGTCTGTGCCTTCCCTATGGTAAAAGATCCTTCGCTATCAATAATAAACGAGTCAGTCATCGTTCCACCCGTGTCCAGAGAAATTGCCTTTAATATGAAGTCTTCTTTTTTATTATTTTTTAAAATCATATTTATATCATTTTTTTTTATAGCTACAATTCGCTTTACTGAATGTCAAATTGTTAAAAATTAATATTTAAATTCAAAGAAGTCATAATACTATTTAAACATTTCAATGTTATATATATTAATTGAATGTTCAAATATTTTATTTATTGATAAATTACTAAATCTTTCTCCAATTAAACATGAATTTTACCAATTATTAGGATTTTTGCAAATCTGGTAAGATGCATATTAAAAACAATTTATTTACTTTACTCTGTTGATAAATGTATCAGCATAAGCGCTAAATTTAAGAATAAAAAATTGATTTATATTTTTAGAATTTATATTGGCCATGGTGTACTTTTTCATGGATTTCTTTTGTTAACGGCACGTATTCTTTCTCGCCGGGCAACAAGATAAACAAGGGATCTTTAATCTTATCACGATCAAAGCCTTCTTTTTTCAATTTAATTTTTTTAAATTTAAAAGTTGGCGTGATGGATAAACTTGATTTGAATCTCAGAATAATTGGTTTAGCATACGGCGCGAGGTTTCTGTCAAATATAGCTGTGAGACCTTTTAAATTAAAATCTTCGATAGGAGTGCTTGTTACGATGGCTGCCATCCCTGCTCTTCCATCTATATGGGGTAATTCTACACCATACACCGTTGAAAACAAGACCTTATCGAATAAATTGAGCACTTGTTCTACTTCAGTAGTAGAGATATTGTGTCCTTTCCATCGGAACGTATCTCCAAGACGATCGACAAATTGAGCATGCGCGCACCCTTGATCTTTTACTAAATCACCAGAATTAAACCATATATCGCCTTCAGTAAAAACATTATTAATCAACTTCGCTTGGGTGGCTTCCTTATCGGTATATCCTCTAAAAGAGGTGGTACCCTTGCTCTCAAAGAGCAATAATCCTATCCCACCTTCATCTACCTTTTCCATGAACCCACTATCGTTTCTAATCGGAATTTCTTCTTCTAAATCATATTTAACTATCGCAAAATTAGAAGAACAGGTGCCCATAGTACGATCAAAATTTAAAATATTAGCAAAAATAGCGGCACATTCGCTAGCTCCGTAAAATTCTCCAACATAATCAATCCCAAAGCGCTCTTTAAAATCCATCCAGATTTCTGGCCGCAGTCCTGGACCGAGAACTGCTCTTATGGAATGATTTTTGTCATCGGAAGAAGGCGTTTGATTCAATAAATATCTTAATAATTCTCCGATATAAATGAAAACAGTTGCATTAAATTTACGTATATCTTCCCAGAAGCTGGATATGCTGAATTTTCGGCAAAATGCTAAAGCAGCTCCTCTCGAAAAAGCAATGGACCAACCAACCGCTAAAGGTGTTCCATGAAAAAAGGGAAGGGGTACATATACGGTATCATTGGGAGTAATTTCTGCCATCAAAAGACCAAAATAATAAGCGCTCCCAACAAATCTATAGTGGATAATTATAGCCGCCTTGGGAAGGCCAGTGGTACCAGATGTGAATAAATACGCGACTGGGTCCTTGGTTTTAACAGTGTTAGTAGTGGGAGGATTATCTAAAGGGTAATTTTTTACCTCTTGACTAATGTCAATAAATCCTTCCGGAACACCTTTAGAATCGCGATCAGGGGAAAAGAAAAGGATCTGATCTGGTGATAAATTAAGGTTAGGCTTGACATCCACGAATTCATCAATTAATTCCGAGCCAATTATCAGAAATTTTCCGGGGGTTTTATTTAGACAATATATCAGACCGTTTCCCCGCATATCAATATTAATCAACGAGCTAATTGCCCCGAGCTTGGCAATCGCAGTAAAAATGACCAATAATTCTATCCGATTTGTCATCATTATCTCTACGACGTCCCCTTTTTTCAAACCCAAAAAAATGAAGTAATGAGCATATTGATTGACCGAATCATTAAATTGTTTGTAAGTTAGAGTGATATCCTCAAATTTAATTGCAGGGTTATCGGGATATTTATTTGCATTATCTTCTACGAGCATTCCCCACGATAATTTATTCTCGGAAGGCATGTCCAGAATTTCTTGAATTAGCGGACCGTACTTCTTGAATAATTCCATTCTTCTTTTCCTGTATTCTTTTTTATCGATTAGATCTGGATCTTTGACCTTTGAATCTCTCATGGTATATTTTCCAATATTTTATTTTTCGTTTTAATTTTACAAATTTTATAGAAAATTATTTAGATAATTGATAGGTTTTTCCTACATGGAGGAATCTTTTAAAATTTTCTGGCTTACAAGTAGGGGGGATTTCACAACCCGAGCCCAAGATGTGACCTCCATCAACACCTAGTTTATCAATGAGCTTCTTACAATAATCTTCGACCTGATCTGGTGTTCCTATTGAAAATAAAGATGCGCTTACATCGCTCATGATACAAAGATGATCATGTAAGATTTCTTTTGCTTTGAAGATGTCGGTCAAGCCATCAAAATCCAAAAAGCACGATGCTCTAGGTAATTCTTTAAAGTAGGGAATATTTAAATCCCAACATTGATCTAGATGAAACCAGGGTATGATGCCTTTATCGTGCAGTTTTTCTACCATTCTTTTCGTAAACGGCCACCAGAATCGTTCGAAAATTTTCAAGGGATATATCGCGTCCTCGGCTCTTTCTTCGGGGATAAAGACCACATTCCCGCGTGAAAGTTGACATTGTTTAATTATTCTCCTTATAAGTTCGTCAGTCATCGTATCAAGAGCTGCTTCTACCAATTCTGGTCGCTGATAAAGATCTTGCGTGAATTTTATCATGGAGCGATTTAAAGAGAGAGTAAAGAAAGGATGATTAAAAGAAGATCCTACCTTCATTCCCACGTTTCGCTTCGACCATTGATACATTGCATATCCCATCAATTTCCGCTGAGTTACTCGAGCATTTTCAGCATCTTCAGGTGTCCAATTAGAGATTCGATACACAAAATCTGTTGCATTAAACTTTGCCCATCCAACATCAGCAATAGTTTTATAATCCTCTATTTTTAACCATTCTCCTTCATCAAATTGTAAAAAATAATCATCCGGTAATTCCATTCCTGGCGCCTTCACTTTATATCCCGCAATAGTATAAGAGCCCTTTGTAAGGGGGATGGTCGTATATGCATCCCAACCTCCAAATTCATCAAAAAATTTGAGCATGATATCGAGCCCTTTTTTTGGATCTTTGTGCATTTCTACGGTGTTCATTCCAAAATAATGTGCTGCTAAGTCCATGCCAGCAAGAGGAACGATCGGAACACGGTCAGGTTGTTCGAGATTAATGGCAGCATATACCCTTTCTTCTGGAGTCATGTATTCTTCTTTCATAGTTTACTTTCCGCCTCGCGAGTTTATTAGTTCTAAACAGTATTTTACTCCTTCTAGTGCATCGATGGCTTGAAAATCGGCACCTACGTACTCTTTTACCAATGTGGTTGTAATTCCTCCACCGACCATTATTTTTAATTGATCTTGCAAACCGTCTTCCTTTAATTTATCAATTACTTGTTTCATCGGATCAAAAGTGACGGTAAGCAATGCCGAAAATCCTAAAATATCTGGCTTAATTTCTTTTACCTTGTTAATGATTACTTCAGGAGCGACATCCACGCCTAAATCAAATACTTCAAAACTTTCTAATTTTAAGAGAGTTGCAAGGATATTCTTGCCTAAATCATGGATGTCTCCTTGAATGGTTGCTAAAATTATTTTTCCCTTGCTTTTACCTCCAATAATTTTCCCACCCAAGTAAGGGTCAATGATTTTCATTGCTTCTTTAAAGATTTCTCCAGAGGCCATCAGTTCCGCAAGAAAATAATCCTTAGCTTTGTATTTCTCTCCGATTTCGGTCATAGCTTGATTGCATTCTTCAATTAATCTAAGGGGATCTTCTCCCTCCTCAAGACGACTTTCAATTTCGTCCAATACTTTATCTTGCTCGAGCTGTATTAAATTATTTTTTAAATTCGACTTCATTTATATATCCATTATTTTCATAATTAATTATTTGACGAGAATGTCAAATTTTTATAGATCAAAATTTCATTAATTAACAATATTTAAATTCAAAGAAGAAATTATTTTATTTAAACATTTCAATAGTATTTATATATCTCGAATGTTCAACTATATTAATAAATCGTAAATTATTAATTTTATGCGCGACCAATTGAAATGGTGCTCTTCTGGTCATTACCATTTATCCCCCGATGACAAATTTTCATTATAATTTGCAGAAAAAGTAAGAATAAAAGAGATGAGAATGAGGTAAAAAATGAATGACAAGAACGGTTATTCCTTGAATCCAGTAAATGTTTTAAATCAAAATGAAGTCATATTTACGAATCCTTTGAAGGATGTACATGCTGCTAATCAAATAATTTCGGGATGCACGTGGATTAAGACAACAGAAGGGGTTGTTTTAATAGATACATTATTAACAAGAGATGCTGCTAAGAAGGTATTTGAAAAGATCAAGGGAACTCTCAAATATATCATTTATACACATGGGCATAAAGATCATGTCGGTGGCTCAACTGTCTTTATGTCTCAGAAACCAGAAATTGTTGCGAATAAATATCTTGTTACAAGATTAGATAAATATAAAATGTTAGCTTCCCATGAGGCGCGAATAGCTTCTCAACAGTTTAATATTCCAGAGGTACAGGATGAAAATGTGTATCTCTATCCAACAAAGACCTTTTTAGGTGAGATGAGTTTTAAATTGGGAGATAAAACATTTGAGTTATATTCTGAACGTGCAGAAACTGATGATGCCTGCTGGGTATACGTGCCTGAACTTGCAACTGCATTTGTTGGGGACTTATTAATAGGCAGTTTTCCTAATGTAGGTAATCCTTGGAAGCCCGCCCGTTTTGCTTTGGACTGGGTAAAAGCCTTGGAAAACATTAGAGCAAAGAATCCAAAATATGTTTTTTACGGAGGAAACTTTTTTAAAGGAAAAAGGGCACTAAAAGCACTCGAACAAACGAGCGAAGCGATTAGAGCCTTACATAATCAAATTATTGACTTGATAAATGAAGATATTCCGGTTTCCGAAATGATTCACCGAGTTAAGCTTCCAAATCAGTTAGAAAAAAGTCCCTATCTTAAACAAAGATATTCCCGTCCAGAATTCTTCGTTTTTAACGTGTATCGGTGGTATCACGGATATTTTGATGGAAATCCTGCTCATTTGCTACCCAGACCAGAAAAGGAAGTGATGAAAGAAATATGTGATCTCATAGGAGAGCCGAGCAAAATCATAAAAAGATCACGATTTCTACATGATAAAGGAAAGAGTCAATTAGCTCTCCAAATTTTAGATATACTAATAGCGACATACCCTCAAAATTTAGAGGCTCGTAAATGGAGGATAGTTATATTAGAAAAAATGGGGAGGGAAGATTATTGTTTAATGTCAAGAAATCTATGGTATTATTGTATCAATCAAGACAAAAAATATATTCAAGATCATACTTAGCGAGGGATTGTTTAATAAATAATAAATTAGGGAAAAAAAAAATCTAAAACCATGAATATTCCCAAAAAACCCAATATACCATTTCATTTTTAGTGATCACCAACGGGCACGATGCTTGCGATATTTATTATCAAAAATTTATGATTTCACCCTATATTTATAAGTTAGCAAAAGATGGCGTTATTTTTTCAAAGGTATTTATCTGTAAGCGTGTGCGTGATCCCGCAAGATCGCTAGCATGATTTTTAAAAGAGGATGAGGTTTTATTAAATTATTAGTAATTGAGCAATTTTAAAATTTCCAATCTAAATAATGCATGATATTACTAAAATTATGAATTCGCAGATATGACCCCTTCTAAAAAAAGATTAATAAGAGTATATCCTTATCTTATTTGGGTCTTTTTGGATGAAATGTAATAAATGCTAAAGGTAAATGAAAAAAATTGAATAAGTGATTTGATCAGCGTAAAAGAAAATTTGTAGATTAAGCTTTTAAAGTTAAAATTAGGTATTTACCACGGTTAATAATGCAGAAAAAAAACGATGAGATGGATGATAAAGAATTAAAAGCAATCATCAATCAATTAAAAGAGGATATAGAAATATTGGAACTCATGAACGGAGATACCCCTCTCCGTATCATACTATTTCTTCTCATTTTTTCGGAAGTAAGCCTTACGAAGATGAGCTCACTCGTGGGAAAAGTTAAGTCTACGATTACTCATCATTTAAAAAAATTGGATAAGAATAAGTTGCTTGAAGTTACGGAAAAAGATGCGAGAGGATCCATTGATTCAAAAATTTTTAGCTTAAAGAAAAACTTTCTCCAGAATACTGCGTTAGATCCAAATCGCTTAAAAAACCTTAAAGAAGAAGATTTAAAACAAATAATCCAGTATTTAATGGTTAAAAATTCCTTGTTCTTAAAAACAATGTCTCAAATTTTTGAAAGAGCAAGTAAATTTTATCAAGACTTTAATGCTCTAACTTCTACCATTGAAAAAGGGTCATTTGATGATTACCTGAAATTGTTCTTTTATAACTTATTTGAATATGAACTTTGCTTTTTAGATGAAAAATCTTACAAAGAATATGAGGAAATTACTAAACAATTCAAGGAACAACTCAGAGAAATAATCAAAAAAAATCATGAAGAGTCGGATGTTATTGAGAAACCCTATTTATTATTTCATTCCCTCTTTCCTATTGAAAAACTCACCAAATACGATGCAGAAAGCAAGAAAATGTTGAAGTTTTTTGATTCTTTACCTCACTAAGCATTTAAGCTAATCATAAATTATTTTAAGCCATCCCGATTTCACTTTCTATCAAGCGGGTTATCCCAATATCAAAGAAGTTATGGAAGATATTGAGAAAATAGCTTATCATGGTCCTTATCTGGAGCTCATTTCCCTCATTTTCATTAAATGATATCGCTGTAAATCTCTCGTGAAGTGTTTTTAAATAATCTTGAAATTCAGAAATAGATTCTAGCGTGATCTGGTCGTAATTCTTAATAATATCGATCAACATGTTTGGTATTCTGGATAAGAGAGACGAATATTTTTTGATAATTTCAAACGGAAGTTTTTGAAAGTTTAAGGACTCATTTATAAAATCCCTTATATAAAGTAGAATGACCCGATTTCCTAAAAATCGGATTAAAGGAAAGTTGTGATGTCCTCGGGAAAATGGAAATTCTGACAGCCCCGTAATGAGAATCCTCGTTCCCAAGGAATATTTTCTGTCGATTTCCGCTAATAGAAGTTCATTATGCTTATTTCCTTTACCGTTAATGACATTGGAGATGATCGTTTGAAAAACACTCGCGAGATCCATTAATACTTCAGAAAAATCCGTTTTTTTGGTATCTAATAAGAAATTCACGTAAAATTGATTATTTTGGGTCTTGAAATCCAACCCAATGATCTCTTTACGGGATTCAATTAACAATTCATAAAGCTTTTCCTCATCCTCTTTAGGATACTTAATATAGATCTCATCCACATTTAGCTTAAACGCTGAAATTAAGGCTTGTCGCATTAGCTTTATTGGCCATTTCGTACTATCGACTTTTAATACCGTTTTAACCTCAGCATCATCTTTCGCTCTTATAATAATCGATTTTTCATCGATAGGATAGAGATTAACTTCGCTCTTCTCTTCTAAATTTGCAATGGTGGTCCATTCTTGAGGAAATGTTATTGCTCTTGAATTTCCAAGCTTTATAACGCTTCTAACATATTTACTTTTTAAATCCTTTTCTTTATCCATGATATCACGGTTTAGAAATAAAATGTTAGTTATATTAATATATAATTCTTCAATTTTTATATATTTTTTTATCTTGATATATTTTTTTATCTTGATATATTTTTTTATAATAATGGTTTTTAAAAACCAGATTTCCAGATTAGAGGGAAATTTGAGCGTTGATCATGGCTAATTGTCGCCATAATTCTTTAATTCTTTTCAGCTCTTCATGATGTTGGAGAATAAGGGAAAGGGTATTTTTAAAATCCTCTCCAATTTTTATGTCCTGATTGTTCAAAAGGAGCAAAATAAGATTTAGTTCCTTTATTTTGGGGAAGGCATTCTCACTTTTGAGAAATTCTTCAATGAGGTAAAAATCCCGTCCTTTATTGGTTAGTATTTCTTTTAGAAAAAGATAGTTTATCAGAGCATTATTTAATAATTTAAAGGAGTTGCAACATGCAATTATTTCCGTTTTCATTTTTTCCAAAAAAGGAGATAATCCTGTGGTTGGATTATTCATGTAATAAATCAGTTGAGAGAGAAACTGAAGGATCTTTGAGAGATTAGCCAAAATAGTAGGAAAGGAATCAGGAACAATTAAACGTTTTAGAAAGCTTCCATTGAATCTTAAAAAGCCTCCTGACATGTGGAGCGTGCCAAATAGCGTTTTAAATACGGTATTCATTAAATTTGAATTCATGAGAGATTGCAAGCAATAATATTGTTGTTCTTGGAAAGAGGGAATTATTATGAAATACAAACCGGTAATATTAGTAAAAATTCCATGATTATCAAAAGCGCAGGTCAAGTCTTTGGCAATTTCCCGGAATACCAATTTTTGGGTACGCAATTCCTTCCAAACTTCGTGATAATTACTTCCGTGATAGAAGGGTATTGCACATTCTAAATCTCTTCCTGCAATCTTTAAGCGCTTGCTAAGATTAAAGTAATATTGGCCCACGTTTCCAGTACCAATTAAATGTAGCTTTTCTTTATCTAAGTTCTCCGCATTCCCCATATTGTCAAAAATTTTATCCCAATTAAGAAATAAATAGGGTCTATAAACAATTCTTAAATTTTTAAAAGCATCTTCAAGAGTCTGATAATGAGAGTAGAGATATTGTACTAAGGATAGGTTTCCATCAATTGGGATTACGTGAGAAGGAAGATTTTTTATGGCCGATTGAGGGAGAATTTTAAGGTTTGGAGGATTATACTTTTTTACGTCTTGAATAGTACTATATTTCTTAATTAATACATTACTCGAGGGATTAGGGATGCCTTTTTTCAATGTGATTATAATGGGATAAGTTGAGATTCCATTGAAAAGCGGTAAAGAAGAGATATTAAGGATTTCCTTGAGTTCCGCATTGTTTAAAATGATATTTCTTATTTTTATCCCATAGTCCGCAGATAAAAATTTATTAGGCATCAAAAAAGAGATATATCCCTCAGTTTCATCAAGGAATTTTATAGATTGCTCAATAAAAAGGATAGACAGATCAAATAATTTAAAGGCTGAAACAAATTGTTTATATAAGCTCTTTTTATAATCTCTATTTGTAATTTTTTTATTTTCAACGTAGGGAGGGTTTCCAATGATCAAATTAAACTTTTCAGTTAAGGTATTATTGATAAGAAAATCCGCGCATTTAATATTCGGATAGACTTCAAGTTCATTGAGGAATTTTCCTCTTTCTTGAAAATCTAAATTATTTGAAAAAA
>CAYLZE010000033.1:0-46080 GCA_964388035.1 uncultured archaeon | reverse complement strand
CTCCTTCCTTACTATATTGGAAGATATTTAAATCTATTTCCAGGAACAATATAAATAACTTTTTTAAGAATGAAAATGACTAATACTGCTGAAATCAAATTCACATCGTTCTCTTGGAAGAGATTCATTGCCTCTCTACTACTTTTGGGCGTTGGAATTTTAGATCTCATAATATTTCAACCTCTTTCGGGAAGACACGTTCCTACGGGCTCCATAATGACGTTTCAAGGCCCCAGTTACTTCGTGAGTGCCGGATTAATTCCATTATTAGTAGGGATTGGTTTAATCTTGTATGTCATTTTTAGCTATTTTAAAGGAAAAATATTTCAAAAGGAAGATACGATCACATTTGAGGAAAAAAGGTATTTTCTTCGGAATGAAACCCTTTTCAAGAGATCCGACATTTTATTAATTAGATTAACAAATAATGAGATTGGAATCAAGTATTTGTGGTTATTTCTATTCGTTCCTTATTTGATTTTTAATTATTATTACATGATCCTAAATTTCAATCAACCATTCATCACTTCCTTAGTAAATCTTACGGCTCTCATTACTTTAATATCCATGATCGGAACATTCTTGGGAATGGTCATTTTATTCATGTTTCCCCAATGGTTTTTGGAAATTTTTACTAAAGAGGGGCGATATGAATTATGGTTCGAACCATTTAGAAATTCAAATAAAGTAATTAAGGGATTTATCCTCAGCCTAAATTTAAAACAAGGTGACCAAGAGAAATATACTTTAAAAAACTATTTTCAAAATTCAAATAAATTTAATTTATGTAGTTCCATTTTCTTTCTTTTTTATGGTATTTTTAGTATTAGTGCTTTTATGACAACATTAGCTGTAGATCAGACTCTAATATCGCATTTCTTACTAATTATGGGAATTTATCTTTTTTCAAAAGAAGTTAGAAAAACTCCCATTAATATAGAAGAAAAAAAGGGAAACAAAACAGAATTTGCTGAAAAATCTAATTATTATCAGACTTATTTTTACATGAATTCCAATTTAACTCTTCAAAAAAAATACAATTTAGAACCTTTTGACGTTTTCTGGATTATTTGTTTAACTGTGTTGTATATAGCTATTCCCTTCAAAGTTATCCAAAATTTCTTGGTAATTAATTATCTCAATTTTGATATAATCATCTCAAATCTCTTGTTAGATCTAACTTTTGGAGTTATTGTTTTACTCCTACTCACCATTTTTATATTCAGACCGACTAAAATGTTCTCAGTAAAAGCTGATTCGTTTAAAAAGCAATTTAGTCTTACTAAACTCGAAAACAATGAGCTTCAAAAACAGAAGGATGGAACTCTTATTAAGAGATGGAATATATTTTATCATGAATTTAAAACTCAGTATCAAGGGAGATCCTTTTTTATATTAATCTGTTTTGTGATAAGTATTCTCTTGATTTTATGGCAATATTTCTTCTATTTTAATCTGTTTAACATTTTTAATTATTAGAGTATACAAAATAAATGTATGACTTAAGAGAAATACTATAATTCTTACGAGAAACAAAAAAGTTAAGTATTACATGCGGGTAATTTATTATACTTTTCTTCCTAATATAGAACAAATCTTAACAGAATGAAGAATTAACTTTTTATTCGAACGATTAATATGAAAATACCAAGATGCATGAGCACTCAACATCCAGATAACATCCATCTTCCATTTTTTGTGGAATCTCCCGATTTTGGGGGAGAAGATGAGATTAAGGAGGCATATTATGCTTATTCCCATTTACTTTGCGATGAGCAAATGTGGGATGCAGAGGGAAAAGAAGTGGACAATTATGTTGTAAAAAAACTCATAACTAAATATCCCGATTATTTCTCGGAACATAGATTGGGGAAAGATATTTTTCTCACGATGAGAGTTCCTAATCCGAGAGAAGAAACGGCAGAAGCAAAAATCGTGGTGGAAACTCTTGAAAGCATTCCTCGACAATTTGATGCTTCTCAGCTTGTTTTTGAAGATGATGTTGCCCCAATTTTCGAAGTAATCCTTCCGATGACGGTTTCTGGACAAGGGCTTGATCGAATTTATAATTATTATCATAATTTTGTCGTAGGGCAACAAACACTTCCCATTGCTCATGGAGAAATCACTGTAAAAGAATGGATTGGATCTTTTGAACCTCTTTCGATTAATGTAATCCCTTTAATAGAAGATGTAGAACACATCTTAAATGCAGATTCTATTCTCAAAGAATACTTGAAGGGTAAAAACTTGGAGTACCAAAGAGTATTTTTTGCTCGATCAGATCCTGCCATGAACTCGGGACTCATTGCAACAGTACTCGCTAACAAAGTTTCTCATCAAAAGATTCAACACCTCTCCGAAGAATTAAGTATAGATTTTTACCCGATTATTGGAGTGGGATCTGCTCCATTTAGAGGAAATCTAAACCCCAATTCAGTAGAAAGGGTAATGGACGAATATCCAAGTATACAAACCTTTACTATCCAGTCTGCTTTTAAATATGATTATCCCCCCAAGTTAGCAACCGAAGGAATTAATAAAATACGTGCTGCTCATAGAAAGAAACCTCAACATATGGAGGAAGAGAGATGCCTCGGAATAATTGAAAAATATTCTAAAGAGTATGATAAACAAGTTTTGGAATTAGCTCCAATGATCAATAAGATTTCTAATATAATTCCTCCGAGAAGAAGGAGAAAAATGCACACGGGTATATTCGGCTATTGTCGAGCTTTAGGAGAAAGTTGTCTTCCCCGAGCAATTGGCTTTACTGCATCTCTTTATTCCATTGGCATTCCTCCAGAATTATTGGGGTTAAATGCTCTTACTCAAGAGGATTATGACTTTGTTTTAACTCAATATAAGTATCTTGAGAAAGATTTATCGGATGCCTTGAAATTTTATAATCCAAATCAGGTTCTCATGCCCAAAAAAGTTGTTGAAAGAATAAAAGAACTCGATCTTGATGTTGAAAAGGATGAAGAACATCAAGAATTAACGGATTATATTTTTGATTCCGTTAAAAAAGATCTCAGAGAAGATTTGACGAATAAAGTCCTTTCTGCAGCAAATAGAAGAAATTTTTTAGGTTAGGATTCTAATCGCTAATTTTCGATATATTAGGTTTTTTTTATAATTTTCTTCTCTTGTTGGTAGAGAACCTTGATAGGATTAAATTAATTTAATTAAAACCTCATATATTTATTTCATTTAAAATAAGGTTTTTTCTCCAATTATTCATTTTAATATCCATGGATTTTCCAAGAATTAACATGCATGTGCATTCTAATTTTTCAGATGGTAATTCATCGCTAGACCAAATCATTAAAAAGGCCCTGAAATTAAAAATGGAATATATAGCCATAACGGATCATTTTTCTAATTCTTGGAAATCTAATATCATTCCGACTTTAAATAGTCCAGAAAAAATTAACAATTACTTGAAAATTTTGAATTATTATAAAAATCAGTTAAAAAAGGATAACAATTTGAGACTTTACAAGGGAATTGAGATAGATCTTGGAAGCTCGGAAACGTTTATCAAAGATCTGATCCATCCAGAAGATTATGATATCATTTTAATAGAATATCTTGAAACTGATGAAGGACTTCTGATGACAGGAGAACTTATTCAATTTTGGAAAGATGGATTTACTGAAGATGTATTTCCATTAATTGGATTAGCCCATTTTGATCCTTTTTATTTCTTGAATAATTCTTTAGAACCATTGATTGAATTATTAAAAACTCATTCCATTTACTTCGAATTTAATTCGCGATATCCGGAATTTTATTCTTATAAAAACAAGGAATTCTTCTTGAAATTAAAACAAGAACAAATACCCGTGACAGTAGGATGTGATTCTCATGATTTAAAACGATTGAATGATTATCAAGAACCCATGAACATGATTCAGTATTATTCTCTTGAAAATAACTTCCGTTCATTTCTTGAAAAATTGAATACGCTTTAATATTAAGACACCGAAATTATTACTATGAATGATAAAAAAAGCTCCAAATCTTATTTCATATTCATGATTATCACTTTGATGTTTGTGGAGATTTTAGATACGTACACCACAAATTATCCTAATGTTATCCCATCACGAATTATCGAAGAATTTTTATCAGAGTACCCATCCAATGTTGCTAATTCTATCTACGCTTTATGCATCGCAATTGCCACAATTGGCATGTATGTAGTATTCTTTAATCAATTAGCGGCAGATAAGGTAGGAAGAAAAATTCTTTTAGTATTCACTGTTTTCGGGATGGGATTTTCTTCCCTCCTCCTTCTATTTTCTCAAAATATTATTCAATATACCATTTTCCTGTTGATGTTATACATTTTTTTTTCTAGCGACATGTGGGTTATTTACATTAATGAAGAGAGTCCACCCGAGAGAAGGGCTTTGTGGACTAACATTATACTAATTGGAGGAGTCACGGGGGCGATACTTCTTCCTGTATTTCGTTCCATCTACATAACAGATACCATTTCAAATTGGAGGGGGATGACTTATTTTGCCATAATTCTGGGAATTCCTTTAAGTATCCTAATTTTGTTCACTTTTAAAGAGACATCCAAATACAAGGAAATGAAAGAAAAAAAACAATTGGAGAACATCGAAGAGCGCTCAAACCTTTTGAAACAAAATTTAAAAATTCTCTTCATTCATGAAAGGAAAAAAGAACTTGTTTCCGTTCTTTTAATTACTTTCTTTACGGGATTAAATTACATTTTTATCACATTGGGAGAAAGCTTTATTTCAAGCAGCCCAAATTTGGATCAAAACGACATTAATATCGTGGTGTTAGTCATGAGCATTTCAGTGGTGTTTGGATACTTGATTACGGGGGTGGTTGCAGATAAATATGGGCGAAAACCCTTGTTCTATGCTTACTCTATATTATTACCTATTTCTATAATTCTTGTAATCGTTGGAAGTTTACTGGAAGCGAATGCATTAATCATTGTCTGCCTTGGAGCGGGACTTGCTAATATTAGCTATTGGGGATTAGGAGTTGTCATTCGTCTTGTAATTATAGAGATATCCCCCACTAACGCAAGAGGCACCAGTGGTGGATTGAAAGGCTTAATCAATGCTGCGGGGATAACTTTGGGATTATTAATAAGCAGTTTAATTACCCTATATTTTGGATTAGCCTTTTCCTTTCTGGTCATGAGCCTACTAATCTTTATCAATGTTCCCCTCGTTTACTTTTTCATTAAAGAAACAAAAGGAATTGATTTAAGTATTATTAAATAAAACTTCTTATACTTCAAATTTTTTATTTAAAAGAGCTATGATTGGTTTTTTACCTAAACATTAGATTTTATAAAAGCGTTAGAATTATGAATAATTGCTGTAATATAAGTAGAGAAAGGTAATTGAACTTGGAATTAGAAGAAAAAATTAATACGGCTGCGAAATGGATCATTAATTCTAAAAATCTCGTAGTCTTCACGGGAGCAGGGATCTCCACTGATTCTGGTCTACCAGATTTTAGAGGGCCTGATGGGATTTGGACTCGACAGGAAAAAGGTCTACCCGTAAAGAAAACGATACCCTGGGATCAAGTCCATCCTAACCAAGGACATTACGTCATTGTAGAGTTATTGGAAATGGGTATATTAGATTATCTGATATCCCAAAACGTGGATGGCTTGCATGTAAAATCGGGAATTCCTTTTGACAAAATAAGCGAGCTTCATGGAAACATGTATTTCATGAAATGCTTGAATTGCGGGAAAAAAATGACTTTTGAAGAAGCGGGTTGGGATAAAACGAAATGGGGCGCTGGATATAGAACTACAAGAGTCAAACCAAATCAACCATCATGTCCTGATTGTAAGGGAAGATTAATTTCTACTGTCGTAAATTTTGGTGATCCTTTACCCGAAGATGAATTACTTGAAGCAATTACACGATCAGAAAATTGTGATGTTTTCTTTGTAATAGGATCTTCGTTGCTAGTAACACCCGCCGCAAACCTGCCAGGTATTGCAAAAAGTAGAGGCGCAAAACTTATTATATTAAATAGGGGAGAAACTCCTTATGATGATGTCGCGGATTTAAGATTTAATAATAGTATTGCTGAAGTACTACCTGATATACTCAAAAAGGTTAAACAACTGCTTGGAAAAAATTAACTAAATAAAGTAACTAAAAAGAATAGGAATCACCTAATTTCCGCATAAATATCTTTATGTTTATCATACTGTTTCAGTATTTTTTTAGCTTCCTTGTTTGAAAGAGAAAGGTTAATATCCGCATTTCTGCTTAATGATCCACTGAAAATCTGATTACCATTGGCATACACATTAATATTTTGACTGGCGTACTGAGGATCAGCTATTAATAGGATCTTATCCTTTTTGACATGAATGTCGAGTTTAATAAACTTATTTTTCAAGGCATGATCTTGCGATGCTGAAAAGTCAAGTAGATTCCCTTCTCTCCCGCCCTGCTTCTTTGATTTTATGGGATTAACAACCACGTCCTGACCAAAAGAATAAATTTCAAAATCAAGCTCTCCGGTAAGATAATTCCTTACCTCGATGACTGGACGAGCTAGATCTTTATCTCGGAACCCATGAGGCAATTTTACGACCATTATTAAAATCAGAACAGCAGAGACAGATCCTCCCTCGATAAAAATTATCGTGTCAATAACAGAAGGTAGCATTCCCAATTCAATTCTCCCAATAAACCTTTGCACTGCGTCTATTGCCGAAGAACTATGAACGACTCCTACCATTCCTACACCAGATAATCTAAAATCAGCAAAAATTTTAAAATCTTCATATACGCGAACTTCATCGAATATGGTATAATCCGGTCTCACTAACAATAAAATATCGGCAGAATTTTCCATACTTCCTTCCAATTTTGTATATTGGGTTATCTCTGGATTGACTTGCAGGTCTCTGACGCTTTCTAATGTCTTTACAACTTTTTCTTTCTCTAAGTAAAAGTTTGCCAGAGCCGCAGCAAAGGTAGATTTTCCTGCACCGGGAGGACCGCACACCATGATTCCCTCGGCTTTTTCCAATCTTCTAATTAATCTTGGATCTAAAGAATAATCCGCAAGGGTTTTGACCACCAGCGGTCTTACTGCAGTAATTTCTACATTATTGGAAAAAGGAGGTCTGGTAATTACTATTCTAAATTCTCGAAGTTGAGCCACTACAGCCCCGAATTTTTCAATTTCAATAAAAGATTGATTATCCTCTCGTACAAATTCTATAATTTCTAACGCAATTTCTTCGATTAATTTAGAATCAATAATCTCGTCTCGAACTTTAACCATGTACCAATTCCCCGGTTCCCCTTTCTTAGCATAAGGGGGTAAATCTCTTTTGATGTGAACACTCATCACATTGTCATCAAAATAATCCAAGATTTTAAGAGATAATGGAGATTTTGGTTTTGAGCTTACCCTTTCTTTCACTGACATTACTTCTAGCCCTTCAAAAATACCTAAATCGCCTTGAATTCGATCAGAAGTAATTAATATTGTTCCTGATTCCAAAGCTGATTTTCTAATCAGAGCATCGAGTTCTCCCCCCGGCGCCATTTTAATTGCTTCTCTCGAAGGGCGAGTTCCTACGATTTGGAGCTTGATTTTGCCTTTTTGATCCCATTTTCTAAGCTTTTTCAGCACGTTTAATCCATAATAACCTAATTCCTTGTTAATATTTGTTCGATATTCTATTTCTGCAACTACAACATTAGTTATGAAAATTTCGGGAGTATCTCCCAATTCTCCATCTTCAATTAAATCAAGAATTATGCCATTAAATATGACTGAAGTGTCACAAGCAAATTTCGCCATTTTTTTTTCAAGTTCGTATCATAGCATTGATTATCATATATTCTAAAAAATATTGAAGATTAGGACGTGTTTAATTCTGCTCTACTAAACCGACGCAGCGTATAATATACGGGCTTGCTTAATTGATCGACCGTTGCAATGATCAAATCTTTCCTTGAACTTAAGGCCACCTTGGATATTAAGTCCAAATCCCTTAATTCTATCGGGGTACCTTCAAATACAGCGTAAATCAAGTATTTAGCAGATTCGTTTTCAAAGTCTGCCCCTCTTTTATATACCATGAAATCTATTCCATTCCCATAGCCCGTGCGGACGATGTATCCTCGTTTTCTCAAGTCCGAATAAATAATATATTTATACCATAACCTTTCATCAAATTGCGTAAAATAAGATAAAAGACTCTCAAAATCATGCTGTCTTTTAGAGGGATCATTATTTTCCCACAAAAGAATTCTCCTTCTCTCACACAAGAGCAATACTTCCATGGATTCCAAAACCAGTGCTTGCATGCCATCTTTTGCTTGTTCCAAGGTCCCTATGTACGAATTTTTATAAAAATCGGTTATAGCCTCCACATCTCGTATTATAACCTTGTCCTTTTCGATTGTTCCTTCAATCTGAGTTTTTTCGGTTTTTTCTTCGGAATTTTCACTCATCTTCAAGTAAATAAATATGCTTGCTAACTAATGAATTTTATTCCTAATCTTCCTAAACGCAATACCAAATTGGAAAACAAGGAGCTATATTTATGAACTAAACTTAACTTTGTCCTTTTGATTTATAGATTAAAATAATTCTCATTTCAACAATAAATTAAAGCTTTTGATTTAATTCCTATGATTTTAAAACATTTATTTATTTTCTCATCTATATTATTACCAAAACGATTAAATCTGTTTTTTAAATGAATATATGCTTTTATGGTTCTCTTATATAAAATAAGCAGATAAAAAAAAGATCGTAAGAAGAGGATATAAATTGACGAAAGTAATTTTCTTTCAAGCCCATCCTGATGATTTGGAACATAAATGTGGGCACTTGATGCATTATCTTGCCACACAAAATAAAAAAGAATACATCATTAAAATAGCATCAATGACGAGAGGAGAATTCGGACTTCCCGGACCCAAATATGATAAATTTAAGGGAGAGTTTCTTGCCAAAAAAAGAACTAAAGAGTTAAATAATGCGGAAAAAATTCATGGAATTCCTCCCGAGAATGTTGACTTTTTCGGTTATATTGATGGTTTCGTGCCATTTAACAGAGAAATTGTTCAAAAGATTACCGAATATTTAAAGAGAGAGAAACCAGAGATTATAATCGCTCCAGAGGCCATTTATACATGGTATTATCATCAAGATCATGTTAATACAGGGAAGGTTGTTTTTTATATTATTTACAATAAATTAATTAACTTTGTTCCAAAGCTTTACTTTTTCACGTCCTTATCCCCAAATTTTTATTTTGGTTTTAAAAAAGAAGACTTTAAGCTGACGGATCAATTGATAGCTTGCCATGAAACCCAGAGATGGTTGCTTAATCATACCATGATACCATATAAACCTTTTAGTCGATGGCATGGAAGAAAATTAAACGGATGGAAATATGCCGAGCCGTATCGTTTTGTGTACTTTAATCGAGCCAATTTTCTTAAAAATAAACCTTCATTCACGGTAAGGGTTTTTTCTCACTTTTTTTCCGGCATGCCTTTTTTTAAAGCTAAATACCCACAAAGTATTGTTACAAAGCTTAAGGAGGGAACTAAATCGTCATGAGATTATCAAACAACATGAGGAGAATAAATTATTTATAATAAAAGATCAAAATAATTTATTAAGGTGAAAAAAAATGGAACTGCCTTCTTTATATTGGCTTGGAGTATTATTTGCTGTTTTAAACGGTGTCATAGGGAATATGGGGCTGTTAATCCAAAAGAAAGTGATAGTAGGTTTACCAGATGACGTGAAATTCATGAGAAGCTTAATAAAGAACCCAAAATGGGTTTTTGGTTTAATATTAAACTTTGGTGTATCATCAATATTCTTTTTCTTTGCGCAATTATATATTGGACCAACCCTAGTGCCCGGATTAATGGATATAGGTATTATTGTCTTAGCTATTGGCTCGGTCAAGATCATTGGAGACCAGTTAAAAAAAATCGAGTGGTTAGCTATCATTTTGATGATATCATCCACCTTTTTTCTAAGTTTTAGTGGATTATCTATCGAGATAACCGAAACAGACTTCTTAGAAATAAATTTTATTGTACGATTTACAATTTTTACCTTGGTCTTTTTTACATTGGCCGTGGCGTTTGGAATTTATCAGAAATATAGGAAGAGAGGAAGAGGGATACTCTTAGCCATAATCTCAGGATTAATGTTCTCTTTGAGTGATTTTTGGGTCGCTCCCGTAATTGGTTCTTTTGATGATATGATAACTGGATTTGTTAACATTGGAACAGTGATTTTATTTATCATTAGTTTAGTAATAATTATATTTACTAACGCGTTTGGCATAATTAACATCCAGAAATCATTCAAGCAAGCAAATGCCAGCCACATGATCACCATACAACAAATACCCTTAAATATTACTCCTATTATAATGTACCTTCTTATTTTCTTGTTGATTCCCCCTACCATGCTTTCCATATTCCTTTTAATAGGAGGGTCCATTCTGATAATCATGAGTTCTCTAATTTTAAGTAAAAGACAATTACAATTGGACGAACTGAAATGAGATCATTCTAAAATCTTTTCCTCTCTTTCTTCATCAATTCTTAATTCTGAATCAATAGGTGCATTTTCTTCCTTCCTTAATGAAATAAAAATTAAATCTGTAATGATACTTATAAAAGGTTATCTCCGAATATAATTAATGCGTGGTCAAATAGTTCTTTTGTTATATCAGTTTTATCCATTAAAATTAGGAATAAAGGAAGCCAACTTATTCCAGCAAATACAGGTATCTAAATAAAAATAAAGATTTATAAATGAAAAAGACAAAGTTATTTTATCTTTAAATTAAAAAAAGGTGAGTTGAATAAATATAGAAAGTTCATTCTTTTATCTCCTTAGAGTTTCAAGTATGATTGGAGTTGCGAAAATTCAACAATCGTTTCAATTTGAAAATGCGAGCATCCTAATATCGATACAACAGGTACGCATCCAAATCGCCCCCATTCTAGTTTATTATGCAGTATTCTCATTAATTGCGCCCAGCATCCTTTCAACTATTTTCATACTTGTTTCAATTACTTTAATCATCATCAGCTCGTTCTTGTTAGCCAAGCATCAAGCACAAATAGAAGTAATAAAATAAAAAAAACACGGGGTCTTAAAATTGGCAAAAATAATGTTTGTTCAACCTCATCCGGACGATCTAGAATTGAATTGCGGGCATTTATTGCATTATCTCGCAACAAAAAGCAAGGAAAAACATATCATTAAAGTGGCTTCCACCACATTGGGAGAATATGGACTTCCCGGAGCTCAATACGATAAATTTAAAGGCGATTTCTTGGCAAAGATTCGCTTGCGTGAACTACAAAATGCTCTAAGCATTCATGGGATTCCTCCCGAGAATATTACTTATTTAGGATATATAGATGGGTTAGTTCCTTTCAATAGAGAAATCATTTCAAAATATGCGAGTTATTTAAAAAAAGAGCAGCCCGATATTATTTTTGGCCCGGAAGCAATTTATACTAGCTATTATCACATGGATCATGTTAATACTGGGAAAGTACTTTTTTATTGCATTTATCATGATTTGATTGGTTGTCATCCCATTCTGTATTATTATCAAACCCTCAGCCCCAATTTTTATTTTGGTTTTAAGAAAGAGGAATTCAACTTGATAGATCAATTGCTTGCTTGTCATAAAACACAATTCTGGTTGATTAATAGAGTCAAGATGATGTATAAACCTAAATCTCGTTTAGCAGGTTTTAAATTAGCAGGGTGGAAGTATGCGGAAAAATATAGACGAGTTTACTTTGATATAAACAATAAATATAAGAATAAACCTTCATTGCTGGTAAAGATAAGGAGTCATTGGTATTCCAGCATGCCCTGGTTCCAGGCCAAATATCCCCAAGATATATTAAAGGAAATTAAAGAAAAACCAAAACCCTAAATTATTATTTTTATTGAAGCCAAAAAATTCGATTCATTTTACAGATTTTTAGACAAATACTATCTTATATTAAGAGATTACATTCTAAACATCATTTTAAAAAAAAGATTGAATCTTTAGAAAAAGATTATTACTAAATCTAAAAAAAAAAATTATGTAAGATTAAAGTTTTATTTCAAAGATATGCTAATTAAGGTATATAATAAAAGTATTTATCATATAAAAAAACCTAAGAAAGTGAATGTAAAATGGCTTCTCCTGAAGAATTAAAGAAGGAATTAATTAAATGGGTTAAAGTTTTAGATGATCCTGAAGTTGCAGCAGAATTCGAGGGTTATAATAAGACGATGCAGTTTATATTTCCCGACATCGATTATAAATTAAAATTTATATTTGAAAATGAAAAAGCTCGTATAGAAGAAGGAGTTGATGAAAATGCCGCCATGGGTTTGGAGGTAAATTCTGATCTTTTTTTAGGCATGTTAACCGGTGAGGTTGACCCAATGGAAGCTTTCATGGAAGGGGAATTGAAAACTAAAGGAGACATGAACGCCCTTCAAAAATTAGAAATATTCATGGATTTGGATTAAGTCTGTTAATATTTTCCTTTTTTTCCATACTAATTTTATTTTTTTCTTATTACCGAGTAATAGGCGAGAAATTTTAAAAACGTTCTTTAAAAAAAATTATTCTAAATGTAATAATGAGTCGCTCATGGGTCAAGAATTATTGACTCTATATCATGCTTAAAAAGCAATTAGTTTTTTCGTAATTAAAAAATATATTATATAATTTTATTAACTAGCGTGAAAAATAGATAATTAATAGCTTTATTAAAATATGGTGAACATAAAATTCAACCGATTGGATTTAGTAAGACAAAAGCGTCTGAAGTATTAAAAAAGAATGATATAGATGTATTAATCGCTTCTTCTCCCGTTAATGTTTTTTACTTAACGGGTTTACCTACTTTGCATGTTGCTCCCAATCCCATTTTATATGTTCTATCAAACCAATTTCCCAATTTAGCCTTGGTGAGAAATGATGGCGAGGAAAGCCTTATAAAATGGATCACTTATAATAGTACCGATAAATTTTCTTGGGTTAATGATGTTCGCGGAATAGGAACTCCCAAAGCAGCAATGGTAGCTGTTTCTGATAAAATTAAGGAATGGAATTTGTCGGATAAAAAAATTGGATATGAATCTCTCATGCCCGCGTATCAATATCAGTTTTTAAAAAATGAATTTCCAAATGCCACCTTAATGGATGGAGATCAAGCATTCTTGGAAATGAGATTAGTCAAATCCGAGGAAGAAGTCAAACGCATTAAAAAATCAACGGAAATTTCTGAAAAAGCCATAAAAACAATGTTTGAAGAATCGCACGAAGGCATAACGGATTACGAATTACTCCAAATAGCGCGGCGCACGATCGTAAATGAGGGAGCGGAAGGCTGGGATCATCTGACCATGAGTATTGGGTCCTCAGATCCTGAAGCACCGGGAACGGGCGTTCAAATGAAATCGGGTGATCTCACTAGGTTTGATGTGGGTTCCGTATGGAAAGGATACATTTCAGATGTAAGTAGAGAAGTTGTAATTGGTGAAATTCCGGAAGGTGCACAAGGGATCATGGAAAGAATGATACAAGTCCAAGAATATTGCGTGAAAAACATTAAAATTGGGGGCTTACCCGTGGATTTATACAATGACGCCAACAAATTTCACAAATCATTAACAAAGTACGGAAGATGTTTTATTACCGGCCACAGCATAGGTTTAGAGGTCGAAGAGACGCACGTCTTCAGCCCCATGCAGAAATTAGACATGCCATTTAAAGAAAATATGGTTCTTGATATTGAGGTCTGGCAAAATTTTAAGAATCAAGGATTGATTGGGATCGAAGATTGTTATAGAATTACTAAAACAGGCTGTGAAAGGCTTTCTAGTTTAGAGAAAAATATCTTTGTGAAATAGTTTTTTTTAAGAGAATTAGGTTTTTTTTTATTTTATTATTATTAAAACAATATTAAAAAGAAAAAGGTAATAAATTAATGAGTGAAAATGTTAGATTTGGGATTATTGGACCTGGTGGAGCTTGGAGATTCCATAAATTAGGCGCAAAAAGCCATCCTATCGTAAATTTTGTTTCAGCATTCGATGTGGATGAGAATAATTTACAGAAAACTGCGAAATTTTCAAAATTAAAGACTTATTCTAATTTAAATGAGTTTTTAAAAAGTGATATTGATGCAGTACTTATAATGGTTCCTCATTATCTCCATAAAGACCTTGTCGTAGCTGCTGCTGAAGCAGGGAAGAATGTTATCTGTGAAAAACCCATGGCAACCACGCTTGAAGACTGTGATGAAATGATTTCCGCCGCAAGAAAATCAGGAATAAAATTCATGATTGCTGAGAATCATCGATTCTTACCCGCCCACCAATTCATTAAAGATGCATTGGTGCGAGGGTATATTGGAGAAGTATTTTTAGGAAGAACCTATGAAGGTGCTTATGCAACCCCTCAATTTTTTGATTTGAATTATTGGAATTTTACTTTCGATAAAGGTGGTGGTGGCGCGGTGATGGATCAAGGGGTTCATAAATTTACCATGTTAAATTGGCTTTTAGGTGAAGTTGATTCAGCAGAATGCTGGTTGAGTAAGACTCTAAATTCTCCTCCTAGTAAAGCAGAAGATACCGCCATTGTATTATTGCACTTTAAAGAAGGAGCAATTGTTACCGTGGATATTTCTTCTAGCGCTATTCATCCCCTTACAAATAGAACAGAGTTACATGGCACAAAAGGAAGTATCCTTGAAGATCATTCATGGAATGATCCTGTTCGGATTTTTTCCTCCCATCCTGAAGCAGAAATAAAGGGAGAATTTTATAGTCCTAAAATAGAACACGGACCTTTTCCAGAATACTACAAGATATCCATGGGGCATGAAGATGCCTATTTTGCTAAATGTATTCTAGAAGATAAACAACCTGAATTCACTCCTGAAGAAGCTAGAGGGGGGGTAGCAGTAGTTCTTTTAGCATATCTTTCCGCCAAAAATGGAAGAAAAACTTCAATGGATGAATTGATGAAAATTTATAAAACTGAAGGAACAGGAACTGTCATTAAGGGAGTAAAAGAGGTAATACAACAAAATTATAAAAATATGAAGTGGGACTTATGATCCTTTCCTATTCTTTTTTTTAATTACTTTTTTTTGTAGTTAATCCCAGTTAATTAATTTTTAATGAAAAAATTAAATCCTTGTAATCTGTATTGAATGGGGTCCATTTTCATTTATTTTCAAGAATAATAATTGTTCTTCGTCCTTCTTAATGATCTCTCCTTCAGAAACCTCAACATTATAACCATTTGGATATTGAATTTTGGGAATGTATATAATGGTGTAATCTGCTATCGAAGAATCCCCATCAAAATTAAAGGTAAATATGCCCTCTTTTAATTTAAAACTCATTTCTAAGGGCTTACCAGTGCAATAAATAAATCGAGGTCGACAAAATCCCTTGATGGCTCTTCCACCACTATGAATATCGCTTGAATCAATAAGTTGATCCACGCTAAACATCGAAAAGTCTTCAAGATTCCACATGTCGCCCCATTCATTAGTATTATCGGGAGTATAGTTCCATTGATTGGAATGTAATAAATTAGCATCCAAAGCATTATAATACATGGTCAAGGCTTCCACATGGGTATTCCACGCTTCTTCGGGATCATTCTTGAACTTTACATATGCTTCTTTATTATTGATATCGTAAGCTAATCCAAATTCTCCGATAATTGTTGGTATTCCTCCTAGATAAGTATTAGCATATTTTTTAACGCTTTCTAATTGTGATTTAAACATTTTTTTTACATTTCCTTTTCCGACAACAGGTTTGCCAGTAATAAGGTTATAATTCGCTTTTAACATGGCTTTTTTAGTTCCTACTGTTGCCACATCATACCAATGAGCTGCATGAACGCTGTTTTCCGGTATCTTTATATCAAGCTCCCCCCCTTTTAATATTTTTTCCGATGGGCCCGTAAAAAAAATGATGGCGTTGGGGAAAACCTTCCGGATTGCTTCAGAATAGTTCTTGAAAAAGGGAGAAAAATAATCTTTATAGAATTCTATCTTTTTTCCGTCTTTGAACACAAAATATTCATTATTAAGGATTATGGGATTATTATCGTTATCCAATCCCCAAACTCCTTCTTCCCTCCATATGTCTCTGGCTCCCTCTAACCAGCAAGAGACCTTATTTCCATTTAACTCATCTTTTCGGGTTTCTTTAATACCAAATCTTTTCATTTCTTGAAATCCTAAAATTCTTGTATAGCCTGCTCCCGTTAACATCGCATCAAAAGGAGTAAACACGTGCCCTAAAACTTCGGATTTTCCTTCCCATTCGCTTCCGTCCACATACTTTTCAATCAACCCTTCTGGAGCTTCATTTAATATGTCAAAACCAAGTACTTCAGGATAATCCTTTACTCTCAAGGCAACTTGTTTCATTGCCTCAAAAAAGTGTCCTTGCAAATAATCTTGGGTTGCATTTCCATTAATTTTACTAGAAGGAGCAAAATCCTTGCTTCCAAAAAATAAGGTCCACATCGTACCACATGCTAATCGATAATGATTTCCGGCCCAATATAACGGAAGAAACTTGCTGGGATCCTCGGGATCATAACGATATTGCATCACACATGCGGCTTCTGAAGCATTAAATTTGGTATAATCTAATCCTACTTTCTCAAAAGTCCAACCTGGAGCTCCATCTCCCCCTGTCATTCGACTCCACACATCTTGATGGGGATCGATGTAGATAAAAAAGTCATTATCAACGGCTAACTTGATTAATTCTTCCAAATAATCTAAATATTCAGTATCGTATTTTTTTGGACCCTCATGTTCAATAGCTTCCCATGTAATTAGTACTCTTAAACTGTTGAAACCCCATTGTTTCAAACGATGAAAATGTTCGGGTGCCTCCTTTAAGGGCAAAGGACGTCCTACAAATGACACGTTCTCATTATCTCGAAAATCGGTTTTAATGTGAGTAGCACCATTTGGTTTGAAGGGAACTTTAGAGCTTCCGCTCAAGTTCACCCCTCTTAATAAGACAGTTCTTCCTTTCTCATCAATAAAAGAACCGTCATGAACTTTTAATTTCATTTTCTCTCAAGATTTTTTTTAAAGTTACAACTATTGTATAACTATTAATTTCCTTTTCATTTTGTTATTTAAATATCTTATTATTTCAATGGAAATTGAATCCTATAAGGTTAATTAGAAATAGAAGAATTATTATGTGAAGTATTAATCGAGGAAATTCCCTATTTGAAACGAAAATAGAGCGAAAATTTCCTATAATAAAGGATATTTTAATAGTTTGAAAGGAATTATTTTGGAAAGAAATTATTGTCATGACAGAGTCTTTTTTTAATAAGCTACTTGAAAAATTTAATGGGGCTACAAAAATCGTTTTTATGGGGATCGGAGAGGAAAAATTAAGTGATGATGCGGTAGGGGTTTACATTATTAGTGAATTACTTTCTTATTCAGACAATAACGTCTTATTTATTAATGCAGGTATCGATCCCATAAGTCGAATTGATGAGATTATCGATTTCAATCCTTCCCATTTATGCATATTAGATACTTGTACCTTAAATAAAAAGCCCGGAACAGTAAGCATTGTTGAGCGAGAAAATATATGTAATCTTGTTCCTATTTCCACTCATACCATTCCGCTTCATGTAGTAATAGACCTAATAATGGAAAAGCTTCCTAACTTAAAGGTTTTTATGATTGGATTCGTACCGGAAAATCTTGAGGGGTTTACCGAGTTAAAACTGTATAAACAAGAAGAATACTCCTTAGAAGAGAGAAGTGAAAATATTGACTTGCCTTTTTTCGATTTTAACATGAGTGAAACTGTAAAGGCTGCCGCGGATAACGTGATTGAAATAATTAAAAAGTTAATAGATACATTACGTATCTAAATCCTTACTTTCATTCTCAGATAATTTGTTAATATAGGATGTAATAATTTCAATTGTCTTAGAAATGGAATTCTTTTCCTCGTCCTCTAAATATTTCTTGATCTCTTCCAGAAATTCAATCGTCTTATCGGCATTTCTTAGAAATATATAGTATTGGGAACCTTCTTTATTCAGAAATCCTCCCCAGGTCATTTCTAACTCACTTAAACTATCATTGCATTTAAGTTCACTTTATTTTAATAAAAAAGAACGACTTGATTTTAAAATTATTTCCTAGGATCATTAATTACCTTTCTAAAAGGTTTTAGAAACTCTTGTTTCAAGTTCAATTTCTTTCGAACTTTTTCAATACTAACTAACGGGATGAGTTTCTCGTTTAATTCTTTAGCTCTCTTATCCCGTTGGGGAAACGTATCATAGACACCGTGTTCTTCGTAATATCTGTGATCGGCAAGAAAAACAAACCGGTTTCTTCCATATACATCATCCCGAAAAATTTTCATTGCAGCTTCTCCTAAAAAGGTATGTGGTCTAATTAAATCTTGCTTACTATATTTTATCGAATTAAATGCCAAGTTATACAACAAGTTATCAATATCCTCTGAAGTTCCGAACTCATCCGTAACGAAATCAACCAAATTAGAATTTTGGTATTCCACGTGGGCTTGCAAGATCTCTTTGAGGTTTTGATTTTGACTAAGAGCTCCCGATATAATATATCCTATTTGTTTATTTATCATGGTGGGAGTGTGATTATTATAGAAGGCCCGATCATATACTTTTTTCCATCGAGAGGAGAGAAAACGGTCTTTCATCTCTCCTGCAAAGATCAGAATGTCAGCTTTCATTACCTTTTCTGCCCAAAATTCCTTAAAATCATCCTTGTCTTCAAAAACACATTCATGAGCATAGCCACATTTCGTGCATCCAATACAGCCGGAGATAATGTTCAATTCGTGTATATTTATGGTTTCAATTTCTCCGATAAAATAACTTTTGAATTGCCTGACCATTTTCCCTAAATTGGTTCCATTATCCGTGGATTCCGAAACAATAAGAACTTTTTTTCCATGTTCATCAATTCGTTCATTATCTGGCAAGGTTTTTTGAGGAACATAATTGAAATCTCGAGCTATAATTAGTGAGAATTCTTTTTGGGTCGTTACCTTCCTATTGATGCTATCAAAAAAGTTTTCCATGAATTGGAGCCATACTTTCCTTCTTTTTGGATATAATAAATCCCAGCTATCAGCAGCGTAAAAATCCACGTAGTTCATTCCTAGGTCATCACAAATTCCGTGAATGTAATTTTGTGCGGTATGATCATAAAAATGAATCGAGGTAGATAATACAGCAGTATATTTATTTCTAAAAACCTCCTGGGCGTTGCGCTCAAAAATTAGTTCAATAAAACGCTTGTATTGCGAGCAAACCAGCATCACGTATACTGGAAAACCCCAAATGATTCCGTCTGCAGTTCTGATGTCTTCCAGTACTTTCTTAAATCTTTCCTCATTCTTTTCGAGGATTTTAATCTGTTGAGCAACATTCAATATCTGATAAGTGTGTTCCTGAACTTTCTTCTTGGCATAGAGGATGTATTGCATCGAAACACTCTCATCCCCTTTTGGCGAACCATTTAAGATTACAAGTTTCATCTTTATTAATCCCTATTGAACTCCTTTTTTATCCTTTATTCATTAATTTCATGTAATTTATATGCTTTAATTTAATATTGGTTTTACGTTAAATAAGGTTAATTTTTCAGGTGAATTTGGGAAATTCTCCTCCTTTTTTTATTAAAAAAAAATTCAAGAGATTAAATCTACAAAAGAAAATAAGACATTCTTGAGATAATCGACTTTAAACTCAACCGCTTCATGAGGACATAGCTCTGCACAGCAATAGCATGTAATACAGGTTCTCCTATTCCATCTTGGAATATTTCCCCTACGCACAACTAAAGGAGGTGTTATAGCCTTCACGGGACAATTCTTCCAGCACGTACCACAGAGCACGCATTTATTCGGGTTAAATTTCACGGTAGCTTTAAAAAGATTTCTCCCTACAAATTTGGCGACTGATTTTGGTAAGGGAACAGATATGGGGGAGGTGGATGGTAATTTAAACTTCCTATAAACGTTTTCCACCGATTCTCCTAGAATTTCAATATCATTCAAGTTGGTAGTACCTAATGCCTTCTCTTCCGCTTTTAAAACATGTATTACATTGTTAATATCAATGCCTATAATATTACATACCACGGTATCTAAAGCCACTCCATCATACCCCGCTAAAATTAGATTCATTTTTACAACATCTCCTTTTGAAGGCCCATTTCCTTCCTGACAATAATATCCGTCTACAACTGTTAATTGAGGTTTTGAAACCGAATAAATGTCTGCTAAAGCAGCAGAGAAACGGTTAATAGTAGGATATTGGGCATGAGTCTTGGGCTTATTAATGCGTAATATCGTGCCGAACAGGTTTTTAATACAACACGTGAAAAGACATTGACCGTGCGTCTTTATTTTAGGCATGTTAATAATTAAATCAGCTTCATCAATCAAAATAGAACTTGCAAACTGGTCCAATTCTAAGGGATTTTCTACATGATAAATTTTTCTTTCAGTTTTTTCGAAAGGAACACAATTGACATTCTCTTCGTCACACATTTTTAAAATGCCACTATCCTTCATGCTCCGTTCTGTTATGTGTAATTCTGATCCTCCGCTTGAATCACAAACATAGATTTCTGATGGTTTATATTGCCTTAACCAATGAATGACGGCACGGATTACTTCAGGATGAGTAGTAACAGCCCTTTCTGGAGGTTTTCCTAAAAGAATGTTGGGCTTAATTAATATTTTCATGCCTTCATTTTGAAAAAGATGCTGTGCATTAATCAATTCTAATGCTTTAAAAACAGATTTTTCTACATCATCATCATGAATTTTTTGAATGGAGATTTTTGTTTTCATACCCTTAAAAAAATTCGTTTTTTTTAATAATTAACAATAATAGATTGTTTTTTATTTTTAATAGAAAGTTTTAAAATCATATTAAAATTATCTCTTTAAAAAAGAAATTCACGCTTTTAAAGTGAAATGACACGAAAGAAATCACGCAACAACACCTCTTAAATTCATTCGGAGGAGAGTCCATGGCACACATGCGCTATCTCCATTTTTCCAATATTGCAAAAAAGGAGGGATATAATAATGTAGCTCGTCTTTTCGAAGCCGTGGCTCATGCCGAATATATTCATGCGGGCGATCATTTCCGTGAATTAAAGCATTTAAACAGCGGGTTCGTAGCTAATAGCATGGGTGCTTTTGGTCCGAATAATACCGCGCATAATCTGCAGTTAGGGATTGATGGAGAACACTTTGAAATAACGGAAATGTACCCCGTATATATCGAAACAGCCAAACTCCAGAAGGAATCTGGAGCAATAAAAACATTTCAATGGGCTTTAAGTACAGAAATAGAACATGAGAAGTTTTATGTAAAAGCTAAAAAAGCAGTGGATGGAAAAAAAGACGTAGAACTTGGCACAATTCAGGTATGCGGAGTATGCGGCTATACCTTAGAGGGAGATGCTCCTGATAATTGTCCGATTTGTAAAGCCAAGAAAGAAATGTTTAAGGCATTTAGCTAATCCGTTTTTTTCTCTCTAATATTTCTTAAATCTATCATTTCTTTTGTTTATTTTAATAGTTCAATTTCATTAATGGATTATTCAGATGGAGTAGCAATTGAAAAGTTTGGGCAAAAATTAAAAAAAAACATGTAATAATAAAAAATATCGTGTAAGAATTAATTTTTTACCATTCGACGATATATTATCCCTATTATGGGCATGCTCCACCACATGATAAAAGCTGCATAAACAGATAAAAATACTAATGGAATGGATAATAAAAACCCAATAGTATTGAAAATATTCAGAATTTTCATTTTTTTAATAATAGCGGGGTTGGCATCCGCACGCATCAATCTTGAATTATGGGAGGCATAAATCAACAGCATTAAGAGAGAAATGCTTAGTAATGAAACGGTAATCGAATAAATGATCACCACTAACGGAATATAATTATATGAACCCAATAATGCTGTCGGAAAGGGAAGAAAACTGATAAAAAATAAGAAGAGCAAATTTAACCATAATAGGGTAGAGTCATATCTAATAATATAAGTAAATATTCGATGATGAGCGATCCAAAATGAGCCAATTATGAAGAAGCTGATAACATGACTAAACAATTTAGGTATTAAATCGATCAAATCAAGCATTATTGATTCTGGAGTTGCTGAGGGAAGCACGATTTCAATGATTAACAATGTGATTGCTATGGCCATTACAGCATCGCTGAAAAAAGTAATTCTTTCTAATGCTGATTTAGATTCATTAAATAGTGAATCTTGTTTAGCTTTGTCAGTTCCATTGTTGTTTTCCATTATAATTTTCTTTCTTAAGAGTTAATTCAACAATTTCAAATAAATAAAGACTTTCTGGGATTAATATTTATTTTTAATATAATGATGTAAAAAAATAACGCGGAAATAATATAAATATAATCTAATAATTGAGAAGGTTGTTATTATCATTGAAAATTCACATGTGAAAGTACCCAACCTTTTATTATTCCCTTACCTATTAAATAAATCTCATTCATACCTAAGTATAAACAGTTAGACGAAAATCCTTATTTTATCATGTTAACATGTAACTCTCAATCATATATAAAAAATAAAAATTTGATGGTGTGAAATTTGACTGAATATCGTTTCCGCTTAACGGGAGTACCTCCTGATCAAGCCATTAAGATGATTGAATTAGATACTGAGATGAATGTTGGAGATATTAAGAAAAAAGTACAAGGTGAATATAAGTTAAACCCTATCCTTGCGGTGCAATTTATCTTTAAAGGGAAAGTCTTACCAGATGACTTAAAGTTCTCTAAAATTGGAATTCATCCTAAGAAGGATGTCATTACCGTAATGGCCACTCAAGCGGGAGGAAAGTAATAATATTTTTTTGTTTAAATCCAATTTTACAGGATTCATTAAGTTAAATTTCTTTTTTTTACTTCTTCATGTATATCTTTTCATTAATAAATGAAACTAACTTCTTAAAAGCATTAAAATTATGATCCCTTCGTAATTAGGTTCTGAATTCATGAAGATAAGGAGTTGTCTCATCAATTATGTGATAAATTTCATGACCTGCTAAAGTCAACTCTTCTGCAATCCATTGACGATGGCATTTTTGCCAATTTCTTTCGGCACACATGATTACCGTATTTCCCCTCTCAGCAATAGTTAGAAGATTTTTAACACCTTCCCTAAAAGATTGGCTTTTCATGTATTTGATGTATTCCTCTTCTCGGAGTCCTCCTAAAGTTTTTCCAAGCCAAAAATAAGTTATTCCTGCTTTAGGAAGGAGTACTTCTAAATTTTCTAGATTATAATGGGGAACTCGTTTAGATCTCGGATAACTTCTAACATCAACCAAGTTTTTTATCTTATGATGCTTCAATAATGAAAGAAAATCTTCAAAACTACGTGTAGAATGTCCAATAGTCCAAATTTGCATGATTCAAGTTCAGTTTTTTGATGAAAGTGATTTCATGTGTTATTGATGGGTATTATTAATGAAAAATCTAAATATGGATTTTTCAAGATTAGAACTTAAATGATTATTAATATATTCAATTATTTTTCATTTTTTATCATGTCTTCCAAAAATAGTTCCAATTTTTGAAAATCTTTTTCTTCTTCTATTTTAAAAAAACATTCAGAACAATATAGCGAATCATTTGTAATTTTCTTGCCACATAGTTTACAATAAGTTATATGAGGTTTTATTACCGTCTTTAAGGATTTCTCCGCTTTTGATTGCTCGGAAGATATGAATTCTCTCGATTCTTGAACTTTTTTAGGATGAGAAATACATTTTTCAAGAATCATGTTATTATTCCTTTTTATTTCTTCTCTTGTTAACCATCTTCGCTTCACGTGTGGAATTTCTAACATGAATGGCTGCTCAATAGAATTTACTCTAACAATACACGTTCCTTTCTTGAGCATGGAAAGATAATCTTTTTGCCAATCTTTTAGGTTCAATAATTCCATCATCATTTCCTTTTGCATGTGGGTTTGAAAGCATGCCAAGATCCCACAATTGGCTAAGATTTCCTTGCTGATATTGGGGCGAGTTGCTAGGGAGATGAGACATTCGCCCGTCCCTCTTAGTAATAGAGCGATATCCTCAATATAGGAAGTTATTTTTACTTTTTGGGAACCTTGTTCGGGAGCAAAGTATTGTGCATCTTCAATAACAGTTACATGCCTAATTCCTTCATAATCTTCACTTCCCCTTTCGATATTCATATCCCAAAGATATTTAAGGATCATGTTGAGAAAAAATAAGGCGTCTTGTTTTTCTCCACCCAGCCGAATTATTGAACTCAAATCTAATAATATATTTTGCTTGAAAAGCTCCCTCACTGGAAGATTTCCATTTTCAACAAAGATTTTTTTTAGAGTGCCTAAAGTATATCTCCTGATTCGATTTTCAATAGCTTGGATGCTTTTTTCCAGGGTAGGATCTTTGGAATGTTCCAGATTAAAGCGGCAAATTTCTTGAAAGCGCTCCCAATTCCTATTTTCTTTTTTTCTGCATACCTTATTCAATATATCCACGAATATCCTCTCCATTTGAGGACTATATTCAATGCCTTCAAACATCCCCCCCGATTCAAAGATCTGAAAAATGCGCTCCGCATGGACTTGAGCGTCTGCTCCTTCAGGGTTGAACATGTTGATGCTGAAATTTTCGCCTGGTTTTAAAATGAGCAAATTGGGCATTTTTTCCTGCAAAAATTGGTATTCTCCCTTGAATTCCGCCAATAAAAAAGGAAGGGAGTGTTTTTGGGTAAACTTTAGGAGAAAATATTGCACGAGATTACTTTTTCCCGAGCCAGTGATGCCGCAGATAAACATGTGTTGGGTAAGATCCTCTAAATCTAAATAATAAGAATATTTTTTATGATTTTCGTGAACTATTTTACCCAATTTTATGCTCCCCCGATGGCATTGGGATCGGGAGGGGAAGTCCAATTTAATTATAAATTTGTGCGACTTTTTCATTGAAAATGCAAACAGAATAACTGAAATAAAAAAATAAAACATTGAGCCATTAACAATTAATAATGTAGCTAAATTTTCGGGCTCACGATAAAAAAGATCTAAATTTGACAAGAAAAAATAAAAACTAACCGAAAATAATAATAAATAGCCAAATTTAAATACATGCAATAATTTGGGAGTACTCAGTGACTTCTTTTTATTATATTCATAATTTAATAAATATATAACACCACTGAGTAAAGCAGTAAAAAGTGTAAAATAAAAAAAACTATCTATCGCCATTATACCATTATTTCTTAACAATAAATAAAAACATCCATTTTTTCAAAATCAATATCTCCATTTGGATTCTTTTAGATAATAATAATCTTGATAAAAGGGTTAAAACATGAAATAGAGCTTTATAATATTATATAAAAGTAGGATTAATATAATGCAATCTTAAAAATTATATTTCAAATGATGTAGATCATTGACCAATCCAGGTCTCATCTTTTTCTTATTCCTCTTTTTCGACTCTGGAGTTGGAGTTGGATTAGGAGAACCTTTAATTATTTCCTCTATTTTGCCCATTCTTTTCTCCAAGTTATCAAGTCTTTGTTCTATATTTTTTAATATCTCCACAATATCAGGACGGTTTCTTGGCATTTTTCATTAAATTAGCAGATTTTAAATTTTAATTTAATAAATATTTCTCTCTCTCAAGTAGTAAAAAACAAATCAGTTATTTAAACTTGCACCTTAAAAACATCAATATGTTAAGGTGCTCAAATACTAAAATATGAAAATAGATAATTCATTCAGAAAGTGTATACCAAATTTAAAGTTGTAGTTTTTATACAGAAAATAAGTATAAGTATATAATCTTAGTATAAAATATATATGGTCTAAAAAATATTATTCTTACAGATGACCGCTTGGAATATATCAAATAAATTAAAAAACAAAATAGTCACGACAGCTCAGAATATAGAAGAAAATGAGATGCGAATATTATATATTCTTAGAAATATGGGACCCCAACGCTTTACTGATCTTATAGAATATTCTGGCTTGAGCAGATCCACTGTTTCCAAGTATATAAAATTAAATGTAAAAAAAAATGCTATTGAGAAAAATATCTATGAAGAAAAAACTTCAGGAGTTAAGGAGCAAAGATATTTCATTACTCAAATAGGTGTTGAGAAATTAAATGAAGAACCTCA
Organism: uncultured archaeon; assembly: GCA_964388035.1. GTDB lineage: Archaea > Asgardarchaeota > Lokiarchaeia > Sigyniarchaeales > SOKP01 > JALGVJ01. The sequence goes on along the minus strand of CAYLZE010000033.1, from coordinate 19,716 downwards.
TTCCAATTCTAAGTTCATTCTATTTAATGAAATAAATAATCAAATTTCTAACCTTACCGAATTAATCACATTTTATAAGAAGATTGGTGTCGAGGAGTCTATTATCTTTGAAATACTTCAAATAATAACCAAAATAGGACAAAATATCTTTTTATTCGAGCAAAATCGGGATTTTTACTTGACTTTGTTTTATATTTTCTTAAATTCCGTTTCAACTCCCGAATACAAGTTGGAAATAACGGAATTTTGTAAGTTGTATGAAGTAAAAAAGATCAGAATTGAATTTTACATTGATAAGTTGATGTCAAATCAAATAGGATTCTACATGTTTACGAGAATTAATAAGAAAAATGAAGATCAAACCATTCAAGATATATTTTTCTTTCATGAAGAGGATATAATTGGAAATACTACCTTGCGAATAATAAAAGATATGCTGCTTTCTGAAATTATTTATGTAAATATGGTTGGATTTAGAAATTATTACGATTTAGATAAGATGGCAGAAGAAATTGCAGATCAAATAATTAAAATGGGGCTAATTTGGCCCAAAATTAAAGAACCTTTTGAAATGTTAATTGAAAAAATTTTAATTAAAAATGCGGTTGATATGGGATTTTCGAAATCTTTTCTAATGGATATCGTCATTCAATCTGAAAAAATTTTAAAGTCAAAAAATGGAATGGAATCTTTGATAAATATTATCGAAGGGTCTCAACAATATGAGGATTTAAATATCGTGTCTATTTCTGATAGCTTAAAGAGTTCTCGGGAAGATCTTTTAGAGAGTATTAAGGGATTTTGTCCTCACTGTGGTAAGACGATTTTAATTAATGAAGTATCGGACAGGTGCTCTAAATGTGGAAATACTTTTCAAGAAGATAATTTATTGCGAAGCCTTGATGATGCTTATGCAATAAGTAAAAATTTTCTTCAGCTTAAACTTCAAGAAGATAAAATAATTGAATGTCCTAATCCCAATTGCTCCTATAGCGTGAAATTGAGCTGGGAACGATGTCCAGCATGCAACACTCCTCTTAGAAAGGAAAAAAAAGAATAAATAAGTATAATTTCTTAAAGAACTAAATTCAGTTAATGGGAATTTAATGTCGGTAAATAGATATCAAATTGGGAACCTTCATTTAGTTTGCTTTTCACATTTATCCATCCACCATGCTGAATGACGTAAATTTGAGTGATGGATAATCCTAAACCCGTTCCTTTCTGCTCTTTTTTAGTCGTGAAGAATGGTTTAAAAAGTTTTTTAAGCGTAGTTTCACTCATGCCAATACCGTTATCCCTCACGGATATAAGGATGAATTTCCCTGGTCGAGAGTGAGGAATAGTTAAATTACTTTCCTCATTAATTTGAACATTTTTGGTTGAGATGGCAAGAATTCCCCCTTCTGGCATGGCATCTTTTGCATTTAATATTAAATTCATGAAGCATTGTTCGATTTTAATTTCATTTGCCTTTATTTTCCACAAATGAGGATCGAGATCAGTCTTTATTTTGACATTTTCTGTAATTAAATGAGTTAACATGTCCAAGAGTTTCTTTATTACGTCGTTTATTTCAACGTCAATATAACCTTCCTCATCATCATTAAGCCCCAGTTTTATAAACTCACCAATTAAATTCTCAAAGTTATTGACGGAATGTTTTATTTCCTTGAGATAATCATATACTTCCGATTTTTTCTCAACCTTTGTAAGGGCAAGATCGTTGTATCCTTTAATAACTGTTAAAAACTTGTTAAGATTATGGGCAATACCTTTTGATAAGACCGAAAAAATCTTTTTTTCCTCTTCCACTTTTTTTCTTTCAAAATTTTCGATTATTCTAAGTTCCCCATTCTTGTTAAATAATACATATTGATGAGAACTAGCTATATCCAAGATTTCATACTTGAAAAACTTGTTAATTGGGTAAGTACTTAATGCTATCATTTGATAATCTTTGATAATATTATCCAAATGAATTTCAAAATCCAAAAATTGTTGAAAATCTTTTTTCTTAATCCACGCTGAATCAAATGAAATTCTCAAACCCTCAAAATTTTCAGTAACTAAATCATCATATATATTTATTATTTTTTTAAATGCTGCTTCAAGGTTTAATTGCTTTTCTTCATAAAAAATTAGTTTATAATCATAGAACTGAAAAAATCCTTCTTCTAAATAATATTCGAAATCAGCAATTTCCTTTTTCAAAAACCTGACTGCTTCATCTCGATTAATATTTTTAGATATGAACCAAATGCAATATTCATTATTTTCCAATCCTTCTTTGAAGAAGGGGATAAGATGTTTATATAAATCTAAATTTGAGTAATAAAAGTAACTAATGTGCGTTCCCCAAGGAACTCCGCCGACAAGGTCAATGCCCGTGTTGCGAATACTTTTTGAAATCACAATATAGTCGTTTTTATCTATCTTTTAAAATAATTTTTGGGGGCTTACCGATAACTCCTTAGATTTTTAAAGAATTGGTAATTATTTTTTTCCCTAATTTAAAAATGTTTTTCAATATATTTAAATCTATTCAAGCTACTTATGAATATTGTTGAACAATTTTCAATAATTTAATAAATAAAATATTGATCAAATATCTATTTAACTAAATAATCATTCATCTATTTAAATTTATGTAGTTCCAATAAAACTCGTTGAGAGTAAAGAAAATAGGAGCTTTTAGTTAGTACCCGTGTATTATTTAAGTTATTTCCTTAGATGAGCTTATAAAGTTTAGCGATTGACTGGAAAGTTTCTATAAAATAATTTACTTGAGCCCATGTGAGACCATAAACATTAAATTTCATTTCTTTCGAAATTCCCGGAAGCAATCCGATGATTCCTTTTTCTTTAAATTCATCTCGCAAGAAAAAACCTCTCCTCGGATGATTTTTTGCAACTTCAGCAAATCCACTCGTTTCGATATTAGTTAAAGGATGGATTTTCGGTAATTTGCCTAATACTTTCACTCCTTTAATGGATTTAATGTTTTCAATTACAAAATTTGCTTTTTTTGATTCTTCTTTTACCTGCTTTTCTTGAGTTCTTTTTACAATTTCAGGAAAACTGGCCATTAGCGTGATTAACGGTGCTCCGTACACTGGTGGGCAACCCATGAGCGTGCAGATCTTATTCGGAAAGCTTCTTGATGTTAAATTACCTTGAATAGAGGAATTTTTCATTACATCATCATAAAAATCATCGTTAAACCCTAGAACTCCAATCGGTCCGGAAGCCGCCATGGATTTGTGCCCGCTACATGAAATAAAGGTTATTAAATCTTTTTTACAATTAATTGGGAGCACTCCTCCAGAGTATGCGGCGTTCAATAAGAAAGGGATTCCATACTTTTGGCAAATCTCCCCAATAGGTTGAGGATGATTATAATTTCCGTACTTATAGTCAACATGGGTTAGTACTACTAATAATGGTAATTCTCCTTCTTCTTTTATTACATTTTTAATTATTTGTTCATAGTCCTCCTTTTCGATGGAAAAATCAGGGTATCCCGAATTGGGTACTTCTTTTACTTTAAGATTGTTTGCTTCAATCGCGAGATATGTAGTATAATGTGCCAAACTATCAATAATCACGGTCTTTCTTTTAGGATATTTCTTGGAGAGAACCTCCATTGTCAATCGTTTAGCTTCTCTTGCAGCTGCGGTTACCATTGCATTATCAATGTTTAAATAGTTTGCCAGATCATTCAAAAAGTCCAATACAGGAGGATTTTCAATTTTATCAATGCGTCCTTTCAAACAGTTATCGCATAAACTATACCCATCTCCATAATCTACTAGGGCTTTAAATGCTTCAGGAGTAAGCATCCCTCCTCTTTGAATGGGATGAATATTTATATATTCTTCATTTAGGGATCGAGTTAAATTAGAATATTTTTGAGCTAGTTCATTTGTATATTTCATGGGAGCCATACTTTCTAATTTTTTACTTTCTACGCTAGTAAAAGATTAAATTCTTTTAATATTAAAAGGATTTTTGAATCTTTATATAAATTAAATCGCAGAATGAAGATGGAGTTAGTGGCATCCTTTAGTAGATATGCTTAACATGCTTAATCAAAATGATTAAAATTAAATATGATTCCTTTTCTTATGTATTTAATTTGTATTAAAAAAACTAGATGTTGTAAAATGGAACCTGAACTACAATTCTTATATAAGGAAGAATTTTGGTATATAAGTGCTTTTTTAAATGATGATCTCCTCTTTGGAGAAGCTGAAGCAGAAGAGATCGAACAATTAATAAAATCAAAACTTGATAATTTATCCGATGCAGATATTTTCCGAAAGGATCTTAAGGATGCTCTGATTGAAATGACTCAGAATTTATCCTTAAAATGTACTTGGGTACCTTATTTGGAGGATTTTCCTTATAAGGATGAAAATTCCGATCGACAATTTAATACTTTAGGTTATTTTCAATTTGACGCGGAATACTTTGAAAATGACCCCACCAAGAAAAGAAAACTCACACCTCTATTAATTCAACAAATACCATATATTGTTTTAAACAATCTTAAAAAATATAATTCCAAGCCAGAAAAAAAAGGATTATATTTAGATATAGAAAGCCCTATTTATATCTTTGCCACATCTAATAAGACTCTGCCTCAAGAAATCGAATGGAGCCAACAAAATATCGAATTACACAAAAAAAATATCGGGAATTGGACAGAAATTTATTCAGGACAGTGGGAAGATTATACTGACGAGCTTCACGAAAGAAGGGTTCAAAACAACCTTTCCAATAGACTGTCCGAATTGCATTTTATTCGCAGAAATTCTGGGTTTATATACATGGCAGAAGAAAACTATGAAAAATTTTTTGATTCTTACATGAGAGCATTCGTGTTGGATCCTACACCGAAAATGAGAACAGTCTTATTTGCTTTACGTTCCATTAACGAATCCCTGGATCTATTATTCCTAAAAACGCTTTCTGAAGAATTTATCAACTTAAAGGACCTGGAAACAAAAATCAATAATCTAAAATATCTAAGAGGAATGATACAAACTAAATTAAGTTTAATTTATAATGAACTGGACTATAACAGGCGGCAGCACTATACGACCGTTTTAATGCATCTGCTCAGTTTGTATAATTTGGATGATGTAATCAAAAGAGTAAACGATAAATTTGATATTCTATTCAACTCGATGCAAGATCTATACCGAAAAAAGAGTGATGAAGTTCAAGCCCGTACTGAACGAGGATTAAATTTATTAAATTTATTATTCGGAGCTGGCATTTTGGCAGATTTAGCAGGACTCATCATGATTGCTTTAAGATTGCAAGAAGGAGATTTTCTAACAACATTTCTGAATGGAATGATAGCAATATTTATAATCGGGATTTTAATCCTTACCATAACATATTATATTTACTTGAAGGTAGGAAGGAAAGAATCAACCATAGGAAGAACAGTTGATGCCGTGATTGAAGATGGAGAGGGAAACGTGGTATTAATCAAGAGAAAGTATCCCCCCTTTAAAGATTATTACGCCTTACCAGGCGGATTTATCAAAAAAGGAGAAAACTTGGAAAAAGCGTTGAAAAGAGAAGTAAAAGAAGAAACAAATTTAGAAATTCGGATCATTAATAAAATTGGAACTTTTAGCGAAAAGGGACGGGATCCTCGTGGTGAAATCCATACTACTGCATTTAAATGCATGATCGTATCGGATATTAAAAGCTTGAAAGCCGGAATCGAATCATTAGGAATCGAACTCATTCCAAAAGGAAAATTAAAGAAGCTTGATTTAGCATTTGATCATGCCGAAATTATAAAAGAAGCAAACTTGTTCGATTAATTAGCATTTTTTTTCTTCATTTTCCTTAATCCATGAAAAAGATATTAATTATTTAATTATTTAGGAACTTTTTCTATTTGTTTAAAGAAATGATTTAAGGTTACAAATAATTATTCGCTCTCTTAAACGAATTCAATTTTGTTCTTAAATAGGGAAGATAATAGTTATCATTAATTTTAATTAAAGTTGCTATGGGAGAATATAAAAGGTTTTTATTATCCATCATCTTCGAAAGTGCAAAATAGAGGGGAATTGAAGAATATAATGTAGCGAAGTTTATAGTTTCTCATTAATTTTAATTTATATTACTCATGAAAGTACATTATAGGGGATGAAAATTGAAAACTGCTATTGATAATTTTTTCAATCCCAGGGGAGTTGCAATCGTAGGAGCATCTTCAGATATTCATAAAATTGGAGCAAGTATCCTCAGAAATCTTCTAATTTATGGATATACAGGCAAGATTTATCCAATAAATCCCAATGATTCTGAAATTCAGGGGCTCAAAGCTTATGCTTCAATTAAACATGTACCGGATGAATTGGATTTGGCAATAATAGTAGTTCCAGCAAAATTTGTATTAAGCGTGATTCAAGATTGCTCGGTCAAGCATGTCCGGTCAACCGTGATTATTTCCTCAGGTTTTAAAGAGGCGGGAGAAGAAGGATTAAAGCTACAAGAAAAATTGGTCCAATTTGCCAAAAAAGAAAAAATTAGAATTATCGGGCCAAATTGCCAAGGAATTACCAATCCTCACAATGGACTCATTACTACTTTTGGTGGATTCACCGCTAAACTCGGTTCTATCGCAATAATTTCTCAAAGTGGATCTGTCTCGGGAGGGATACAAAGTTCCGCCGAAGATGATAATTTAGGCATTAGCAAATTGATCAATTTAGGCAATAAATCTGATATAGATGAAAATGAATTACTTGAATACTTAAAAGATGATCCTAACACAAAAGTTATCTCTCTTTATCTTGAAGGCTTTTCTCATGGTAAAGATTTTATAAGAATTGGAAAAGAAGTAAGTATAATTAAACCAATTGTTCTTCTGAAAGGTGGCAGAACGGAATATGGAATGAAAACATGCTTTTCTCACACATCCTCAATAGGAGGAAATAGCGTAATATTTGAAGCGGCTTCCGGGCAAGCTGGAATCATGATTGCGAATACACTGGAAGAATTATATGATTTTTCAAAAATGTTTTCTTATTATTCTGAAATTAAAGGCAATAATGTTTTTATAATAGAATCATCTGGGGGTGCTGGTACCCTTGCTTCTGATTCCATAGAATTAAATGGATTGAAATTAGCTTCATTAAATGACAAAATAAAAGAAAAACTAGTGAAAGTCATGCCTCCTTTAAGTGTTTTAAGTAATCCCTTAGACCTTGGCCCGTCATCCCTGGATCCGAATACTTATAAAAAGGTAATAGATGAGAATGTATCAAATGAAGATGTTGATGTATTTTTAATAATTTTTGCAGACCCCATTCCAAATGCAGCAGATATTCTAAAAGAAAGCCTTGAGAAAATCAAGAAACCTGTAGTAATTGTATATTTTGGTGGATTTGAGGATGAAAAAAATGAAAGGATAAAATTCCATGGTTACGGTTATCCCGTTTACCCTAGTTGCGATAGAGCTGTTAGAGCCATCAAGGCATTACAGAATTATTCATGCTCAAAAAGACGGATACAAAAGGACAATAAATAATGATGTGATTTAACCTAATCTTCATTATTTTTAATTCATTTTTTGTAAAAGTAAGTTAATACTGGGTCTTATTAAAAAAATAAATAGTCTCAATTTTTAAACCTAAAGAGTTTAATGTCGAAAAAAATTTACTAATTTAACTTTAAAATTGATTTTAGAAGAGATGTTAAATGGCAATAATTATACCCAGTCCAAGAAATGGTAAGGAACCCAAAATTCATGAATCCGTATTTATTGCTCCCAATGCCGTTATCATTGGAGATGTTACAATCGAAGAAGAGTCCAATATTTGGTTCGGAGCCGTGATCAGAGGAGATTGGGGCGCGATAAGAATTGGTAAAAGAACAAGTATTCAAGAACATGTGACCATTCATGTTGAGGAAGGAACAGAAGTAGAGATCGGGGATGATTGCATTATTGGACATCATGCAATGGTGCACGGTCCTTGTGAGATAAAAAATGGTTGTTTAATAGGAATAAACTCAACCGTTCTTGCCACTTCAAAATTAGGTGAGGGATGTCTAGTGGCAGCTGGAGCCGTGCTTGTTAATAAGGAAATTCCTCCACGCTCGATGGTAGTTGGGATTCCTGCGAAAATAGTAAAGACATTACCCGAAGAAGAACCCTTAGTCGGGGCAAAAACTTCAAGTACTTACGCAAAAAATGGTATGATTTTTAAAGAGTATTTCCTAAAAAACTCCTAATGCCATTTTTCTAACCTATTCCAATATCGTGCAACCCATAATGTTGTCCAAATGGTATACTTATGCAAACAAGTAAGTCCAAGCATCAATATTATCTAGAACAGATACATTTTTCACTTCTCTTTACATCAATAATATTAAAGGATAATTCTAACAAATTTACCATTAATAGCTTATTTTCTAAATTGGGCAATCCTAAAGCCGTCTTAATCACTTCTAAAGCTTCTAAGGTACCCAAAATGCCCGGTGTCACCCCTATGACAGGTAAAGGACCTTGTTTTGAATCGGTTTCAGTAGGTTCTGAAAAGATGCATTGATAACAAGCACTTTTTTTAGGATTAATCGTGAGAATTTGACCATAAAAATCCTTAATACCGGCAATCACGCATCGCATGTTATTTTCAACGGCAACCTTATTCACTAAAAATTTCGTTTTTAAATTATCGCTACAATCCACGATAAAATCTTGATTATTCAAATATTTTTTAATGGATTTTTCATCCACAAAATCTTTATATGCTTTAATCTCTAATTGAGAATTCTTACCTTCCAAAACTTTTTTAGCCACTCCCACCTTGTCCTTACCCAAATCCATTTCACCATAAAGGATTTGTCGTTGCAGGTTTGATATTGAAATTACGTCATTATCAATGATGGTAAGTTCTTTAATACCTGCGGCCGCGATATATAAAGCAAAAGGGGATCCCAATCCTCCCACCCCGATTTGTAAAACTCTCAGATTACTTAATATCTCTTGTCCTTTTTCTCCAATGGAAGGAGATATAATTTGTCGAGAATATCGTTCAAAATCCTTTTTATTATTTCTTGATGACATTTTCTCTCTCCTTGTCATAACTTAATACATTCTTTTTATTAAAATTTCGACTTCTATTAAATTTATTCTACAAATAATCACTATTTTTCAGCATGGAACCCATGGAAAATAAATGGAATAAATTCTATTCTAAATAAGGTGAATTTCTAGGGATTTCTTTTCATTAAGAAGAAATTAGAACATTCTATTCCATGACCTCACTTATTCTAAAATGAAAGCAATTCTTCCTTGGTAATCATCTGTCGATGTTTCTGATCATTCCATAATTTCCGATATACATAAAAAAATTCATAAAGATCAAATTTATCCGGAGAATAGACTAATAGTCCATTTTCAATTATTTGAATCTTTATATACAAAGGGAGCTCTTTAAATAACCTAACATCATATTTTCTTAAATTGACATTAATGTTTTGTAAAATAAATGATAAAAGACTAGCAGGGTCTTCTTTTGGCGCTACAACGCAAAGATCGATATCACTTCTAGGTGTTTCCATTTGGTTGAGGTAAGAGCCAAATAAAAGAATTCCCAATATTTTCTTATGCTCAATTATTTTAAGAAAATCATTTTTAATTTGCTTTAAGAATTTTTCTTCAACCATGCATTTACCTCTTTAATGAATTGGTGAAATGAATTCATGAGAATTATCATGCGTTCATAAGCAATTGAATCATCTAATCCGTTATAATCATGCACAATTCTATTTCTTAACCCATTTGCCTCTTTTAAATTTTCGCCAAGTTTCACATCAATTATTTCTCTTTTCATTATATCTGTAATATTTGAATAATCGTCTTTAGGTACTATTTTTTCATCCTTGCCTATCATTGCAATCAAATCTGTAATAATTTCAACGGCAATTTGAAACGCATGATAAATTCCGTATCTAAATTGCAATTTTGAAGAATCGAGAAATTCCTGTTCTTGGAGATCCCGAGTCCATTCTTCCAAATTGCTAATTGTTACCTCTAAATATTCTAATTTTTCCTTGTATCTAAATAATCTTTCTTTATTCATTAGCATTATAGAAATTCTCTTATTATGAATAATTGTTTAGTGAATTATTTATATTTTAGTTGATTTCTTCTTATAATATACATAATTGATTTTCACTTTTTAATAATTATATAATTTTTAGATCGGAGGAGATTAATCAGAATGTCTCAAAATACGATAAGATCAACGTTAAGCAAAGCTATTTTAAAGGATGAGGTTCGAATAAAACTAAAAATATGGAATACTTACATAACAGGAAGATTAATTCGTTTTGACAATTACATGAACCTCATCGTGAAGAATGCTAAAGAGATTTATTTCGGCAGGGGAGGAAAACGAAGTAAAGATTTAGGAACCATCATGATCCGAGGAGCATCGATCATTTTTATCGGTCAAGAGAGAGAAAAGCTTATCTTTACCGAAATCGAAGATGAGGAAGATAGAAAGATGTATAGAGAAGAACCAGAGGAAGACTCTGAATAAATTGATAATATTCTATTGTTATTAATCTGAATTAATAATTTTTCCACATTAACTATTCAAGATTAAAAAAAGAAGTAAATATTATCTATAAAAACTCTTAGTACCGTTTAATGGTCGATGACGATTTCTCCAACCGGGTTGTCGTTATTTTGCAGATCGTCCGAATCCGCAGTACTAACAATACCTTTTCCTTCTATGAAAGGAATGGTGTCCGCATCTTCTACATGTCTTATGTGAAGCGGCTTTATTTTTTCTTCCCTTGCTTGGTGTTCCTTTTCCCATTCAAATCTCCGATGAAAATATTATTAACGATATGAGCTATAAAAGACTTTATATGTGAAAAATAAGAAAGGAAACCAAATAAAATTTCTGATTTCGAGTAATCTTGATATAAAAATATTATTATTCTCCTTTTTGGAACTACTTATTCCAATATTTGGGACTTATTTTCCACCTTTATTATTTGATGTTAAAAGAAATTAATATATAATGCGATAAATGATTAAGAATCTCAAAGATAGTCAAACTAATTGATGATATTTATAATTTTTATATAAATCATTTATATCTTTATTCTTGTTAGAATAATGAGAGAAATGTTAACATGAAAAGTGCAACATAACCTTTTGCTCCAATCACATATCCTATCTGAGGAGTAAGATGCAATAGAGAAATAAAAATAGATAATAAAATAGTTAAAAAAATGTCTTAAAAAAGAATAAATATAAGCAAATAAAATGACAAACCTCGTAAAAGATATAATCCCTGGGCGAGATCCACCGAATAACATGTACGCCGTGATTGAGATACCCATGAGATCCCGTAATAAATATGAATACTTGGAAGAAGAAGGTTATTTTTTTCTCGATCGAGTACTTCCCTCTCCTTTTGGTTATCCTCTCGATTATGGATTTTTTCCCCAAACAAAAAGCGAAGATGGTGACGCGTTAGATGTGTTAGTCTTTTTATATGAAAGTACTTTTTCCGGATGCGTGCTTGAAGTCCGACCCATTGCCGTGGCTCGAATGCGCGATGAGAAGGGGATTGATGATAAAGTATTGGCTATTGCTTTAAGAGAACCAAGGCTCGAGAACATCAAATCATTTCAAGATTTGGGAGAATTCTGGCTTCGCGGAATTACTCATTTCTTTGAAGAATATAAAAAGTTGAACGCTCCAGAAAGATGGGCAGATATCATTAAATGGGAAGGAAAGGAAAAGGCAGAAGCACTAATATTAGAATCCATTGAGAGATATAAACAAGAACGCGGAAAGAAATAATTAACTTTTTTTGATTTACAATTTACATGTTCAATAGGGAATCCTTATAAGGAAGTAATTGCATAAATTTAATATTTATTTTTCTCTTTTGAAAATTTTTTATGTTTTCCCGAATTTTAAGTAAACAATAAAAACGTTTCAAAGTGGGTTAAAAAAATTAATAATTTCTGAAATAACGATGAAAAGAATTGGCTTATTTGATAGTGGGGTAGAAACACCCGAAGAAATTGTAATGGCGGGGGGCTTCATTCCACATAGATTATTTGGAGATCCCACCATTCAGCCGGATAAGGCAAATGAACACATTCCCCCCACCCACTGTGTGTGGACCAGAAACCTTCTAGAACAGGGATTAAAAGGAAAATATGAAGATTTAGCAGGAATTATTGCCACGCACGGCTGTGATAGAACCAATAGGGAATTTGATATCTGGTTGGAATGCTTGGATTTAGATTTCATGTTCTTCCTGAATTCTCCGAGAAAACGGGGTGAAGCGGCATTAAATTTCTTTATAACAGATATGAAAGAGCTAATCACCCAGATGGAAGAGAAATTAAGGGTTAAAATTACATCGGATGGTATTAATGCGGCGATCGTTAAGATGAATAAAATAAGACGATTATTGAAAGAAATTTCGGGATTTAGGAAAGAATTTAAAATCAAGGGATCTGAATTGCATGCTCTGGTAAAATCAGCTCAGATGAATGATAAAGATGAGGTATTAAATAATTTAAATAAAAAGCTAGAGGAGGTTAAGGAAAGAGCATCATTTGCTCATGAGAGGTTCAAGAACATATTACTGACAGGATCCGATATAGATGATACAGAGTTCATTAAATACCTCGAGGATTTGGGATTTCACATAGTAATCGATGATTTATGCGTGGGAACCAAGTATTTTTGGAATACTGTAGAAGAAAATACCGATCCTCTTCATGCGTTAGCTACTTATCATTTATCTAAACCAATATATTCTACGAAATTTCCAGCTTATAAAAGATTTGACGTATTAAAGAACTATTTAGACAATTATCAGATAGATGGAGTGGTTAATATCGCGCAGAAATTTTGCGAGCCTGTTTTGTACGATCATCCTTTTTTAAATAAGAACTTTAAAGAACTTGAAATTCCTTACCTTTTTGTAGAAATGACGTATAGTCGAGAATCATATAAACAATTATCAACGAGATTTTCAGCCTTTGCTGAAATGATATGAGGGAGATAGCAATGAGTGAAAAAAAAATGAGTAAATCAGGAAAAATGCTCAACGCCACGCAGGGCTTGAAAAACATCATGGGCCGTCACTTTTTAGCTATTGAACAAGCTTATCGTGATGGAAATCCTACTGCTTGGGCTACTTCAGGAAGTCCAGTAGAGTTCTTGTACATGATGGATGTGCAACCCATGCTTCCTGAAAACTCTGCTACCGTTTCCGCAGCGCAGAAATATGCTCAAGGATTCATTGAGTTAGCAGAGCAAGAAGGATTTTCTTATGATCTGTGTTCTTATTTTAAAACAAATGTGGGTGCCGTCATAGATAACGCAGACATGAGTAAAGGTGGGACGAGGAAACCTACCTTCATGCTATCTACTGATGTTATATGCGATACCCATGTCAATTGGTTTGAAGTGCAAGCGGAAAGACTCAATGTTCCCCATTATAGTATCGACGTTCCACACATAGTTAGTAATTCTAATCAGAGACAGTATCAATATTTTAAAAATTATGTGAAGGAACAGCTTATCGAATTAATTGATTTCATCCAAGAAGTCACGGGACATGAATATAATGAAGAAAAAGCAAGAGAAGTAACCTTGAATTCTTGGGATTTAGGAATGGTTTGGCAGGATATTTATAATTTAAGAAAAGTAGTTCCCTGTCCAATATCCACGCGGGATACCTTTGGAGGACTATTTCCCTTATTTACCATGCCCGGATTAAAGGAGCCAATCAAACTGTACAAGAAAATGTACAAGGAAGCTAAATATCGGGTGGATAATGGCATTGGAGCATTAGATGAAGAAAAATATCGCTTGATGTTTGAAGGAATCCCCTTCTGGTACGCGTTGAAGTATTTCTCGACTTTGGAAAAATATGGGGCGATCATCGTTTATGAGCCGTATACGTACGCCTTTTCGAAATTTATGAATCCAAATGTAACAAAAGAAAGGCTCCTAAAGGATCCGATTGATACCATGTCTGAACTTTTTCTGAGTTTCTGGTATATCTATGATTTAAAGACAAGGATCAAGAAGTTCGCCGAGACCGTGAAAGAATGGAAGATTGATGGGGTGTTATTACATGAAAATTTATCTTGCAGACCAAATTCTTGCGGTTTATACGACTTGAAAAAACATTTATTAGAGGAATATGATATTCCCTGCTTAATCATCAATGCGGATATGAACGATCCAAGAAAATTCAATGAAGAGCAAATTTCTAATCAAATTGAAAGCTTCATTGAACTTTTGGAGAAGCGAAAAAAACAATAATTAGCTCATATTTTACTTTTTTTAAAATAACTAAGCACTAATTTCACTTAACTGAATCCTTTAATATTGAGAAGGTTTTTGAGAAATTTTTAACATTTCTCGTGCTTTTGAGGGTGTTGCAACTTCACGATTTAATTCTTTTATGAGTCTAACGGCTCTTTCGACTAATTGTGCATTACTCTTGGCTAATTCTCCTCGTTTATAGTACACGTTATCTTCCAACCCAACTCTTACGTGTCCCCCCATAATTATTGCAAGGGTTGTCATGGGAAGCTGATGAGGGCCAATCCCAGAACATAACCATAACGAATCCTTAGGTAATTCTTTTAATAATTGAATTACATTTTCAACGGTAGGATAACTGGATGTTTGATATCCCATCACGGTTTGAATCCAATAGGGTTTATCTATTAATCCTTGTTGAATCAAATCATTAAACACCCAAGCACCACCAGAGTGATAAGTTTCTATTTCTGGTTTTATTCCCCGCTTTTTCATTTCTTTTGCAAAGTGCGTGATGTTTTTATAAGAAAAACCAATAGTCTCATCGAAAAGGAGCTCAGGATGAGGGTGTGGTAATGGGGATTTTCTTTCTTTTACCTTAAATCTACTCATATCCGGTACCACATTTAGGGAGCAAACTTCGGGATTCGCATCTAAGCATGAAAGTCTATCTTCCATCGTGGAGTCAACACCACCTCCTGTCGTGTTATTAATAATAATATCAGGGCATTTAACACGGACTTTTGAGTTTACTTCAAGCCAAATTTTCGCCTTTGTGGAACCCCCCCATAATTTTTCAGGATTTCGGGCATGAATATGAACCATGGATGCTCCCGCCTTATATGCTCCATATACGGATTCGGCAATTTCATCGGGAGTTTCGGGAATAGCAGGATTAGTTTCCTTTCCTTGTATTCCTCCATTTACTGCACAAACTATGATACAAGGTGGCATTTTCATCACTCTTTCCATGTATTCATAGCTATCTGCATATTTCCAAGAATAATTATTCAATTTACTCATAATTATTGGATTAAATTCGATGAAAATAAAAAAATTTAGTAATTTAATTACGGTAAGATCAATTATTCTCTGTGTTTCTTTTTCAACTATTTCTTATTATAATACTGTTAGAGTTCGTTTAAAAAGAAGGGAAAAATCAAAGAAAAAAATATTATAATTTCCGATACCTAAGTTAAAATATCTTCACATATATTAAAAGAAATATTTTAGGTGAGAGATATAAAAAGATTAGAAGGAAAAATAGCTATTATCACGGGTGTTTCTCGTCCTAGAGGCATTGGATATGCTGTAGCAAAGAAGTTTGCTCAAGAAGGAGCGATTGTAATTTGTATCGATATAATGGATATAGTAACTGAGCGTGTAAATGAGATTCTAAAAGAGGGAGGTAAAGCAATTGGATATAAAGTAGATCTAACGAGACCTGACTTAGTAAAAGATATGATTAGCAAAATTCTAAGAAAATATGAAGGAATTGATATTCTTGCCAATGTCGCAGGTAAGTCCGTACCCCCACGTCCTTCTTTCTTAGAAATGTCGCTGGAATACTGGGATATGGTCATGGATCGAAATCTTAGAACTACAGTAAATTGCTGTAAATTCGTGGTGCCAGAAATGGTAAAAAAAAAATACGGCAAAATCGTCAATATTTCATCAATTACGGGACCTCTAACTGTCTATAGATATTCCTCAGCTTATGCTGCCTCTAAAGGTGCCGTGTCTGCCTTCACAAAAGCGTTAGCTTTAGAATTAGGTGAATATAATATAAATGTTAATGCTGTTCTTCCTGGAGATGTAGATACCTCTGATAAAGAGTGGAAACCTGAAGATGGACGCAGAGATCTTGGCGCATTATATCCTCCTTTAAGTCATCCCATCCCTAGACCTGCAAAACCCGAAGAGATTGCTAATTTAGTTCTATTTTTAGTTTCCGATGAAGCAAGCTATATTACAGGAGCAGAATACGTCATTGATGGGGGTGCTACAATTGTAGAACCCTCAGTGGGAGATATCCTATAAGCTAACCCTTTATACATTCAATCTTCCAAAATTTTAAATGGATTAATAATAGAATTTACAAAAGGAAAAAATAAATAATTGCTAAAGATTCGATGGGATCTAATTTTATTAAAATGTAAAATCGCTTTTCTTAAGGGGATATTAAAATTATTAACTTTTTCACGATAAATTTGATTTATTAAACCTTTAAAATGATTATCAAACGTAGCAAGGAATTGGCAATTTACTCGTTTACATTGAGCCAGTATTATACAATCAGTGAAAGATAACCTTATTTCAATATATTTTTAGAAATAAGTACAAGCATTATCAAAATCTTCTTGATCAACATTTAAAAGATTTATTTTTTGGCTGATTAAAATGTGTTCTCTAATATTTTTCGTAAAATTAGGATTTTTAATGCGAATTAGGGTGAAAGTTACAAGTTCATTAAATATAAAAAATGAGGTGTAAATTTGTCTAAATTCATTTTTCAAAAATCTCCTCATCCAAAATTGAGTACTTTCAAAATTTTTATCCACGCTATTTTTTAACGCTAAAATGAATCCAGTATCTAAGAAAACAGACATATTAATCATCATGATTTAACATGTATAATAACTCATCTACTTTTTCAGATAAATCAGTTATTCCTAAATCAAAAACATCGTTTAATCCTTTCCATGCAATATCCTCTTCGACTGGAATTTCATTATTTGATGTTTTTAATCCCTCAGTAACTAAAGCATCTTCTATCAATTTGCCTAATTTATCCAAATAATTTGCCTGTTTCTTATCTATACGAAAAGGACTCATAAAAAATCCTCAATTTTAACAATTTGTATACAAGTATACAAGTATACATGAATAAAAATACTTTAAAGAATTAATCTAATCTGTATTAAAATCTAGTCATTGCTAAATATTTAATTTCTTAAAGCTTCTAAAAATAAATCCCAATTAATTAAAAATTCATTAAACATAGGAAGATTATTCGAATTTTAAATCCACTTTATGTTTCGGGATTTTTTTGATACTTTTTTCTATAAAATTCTAAAATTTGCTCACGAGGAATGACACCACAATGACTAGCCCATGCTTCATAAGCATCTATCATGTCTTTTGCTCGTTCTGGATGTTGATTGATCAAATTCTGGGTTTCAGTTCGATCCGCATTCATATCGTATAGTTCCCAAGCTTTTGGAAATTCACGTACTAACTTCCATTTGCCTTCTCGCACTGCAGCATTTCCTTCATGCTCAAAAAATAATTTCTCTTTTCCATTATCTTTCTTGTTAAAAATTGGTACCAAACTGAGCCCTTCTAAAGGCAAAATAGATTTACCGTGATTTTTTTGTGGATATTTAATTTTAGTAATATCCACTATGGTTGCCATTACATCCGTGAGTTGAGCTTGAAAATGACGTAATTCACCCGTTGCTTTAATTCCCGCTGGCCAATGAATAATGAAGGGAGTAGCTATTCCTCCCTCATGTGTCCACTTCTTAAATTTTCGGAAAGGCGTGTTGGAAAGATTTGCCCACGATAGGCCATAACTTTGATACGTATCTTCTGATCCAGGAAATGTTTTCCACTTATTTCCAAATTTAACCTGTTTTCCTGCACGTGTCTTTGCACGGGCACTCCCATCACCAATCATTAAGTTTTTCATTACTGCTCCAATTGGCTCTGCACAACCCCCATTATCAGAGAGAAAAAGAGTTACAGTATTCTTTAAATATCCATTTACCTCTAGGGCTTGTATGATTTTTCCAATACCTTGATCCATACTGTCAATTTGGGCAGCATATACTTCCATTCTTCTCTGCTCCCAATCTTTATGATTCACATTTTCCCAAGGTGTTGCATCAGGATCGCGTTCAGATAATCTCCATTCATCCGCTATAATTCCCATATCAACCATTCGAGCCAATCGTTCTTTTCGTAATTGGTCCCATCCCGCGTCAAATCTTCCTTTGTATTTAGCGATGTCTTCTTCTTTCGCATGCAAAGGCCAATGGGGGGCGCTATATGCAACATATAAGAAAAATGGTGCGCTTGGCTTTTCTTCATGATGTTTTTGGATAAATTTTACCGCATTCTCACTAATGGCATTCGTGTAGTAAAAATTTTCGTCATTCTCAGCTTCCTCATCGATACTGATATTATTGCGAGTTAGAGTCCTGGGATAAAAATAACTTCCGGCTCCTACAATTGTGCCATAAAAATGATTAAATCCTCGCTGAATGGGCCAGGAATCGCTAGATTCATACTTACTCGTGGAAACGTGCCATTTTCCACTCAAATACGTTTCATAACCATTCTCCTTTAAGAGTTCGGCAATGGTAATGCATTTATCATTCAAATCACCCGCGTATCCTTCAGGAAGGTCGTTATCGGTTAAAATTCCTATGCCTGTTTGGTGAGGATGTAAGCCCGTTAATAATGATGCTCGCGAAGGCGAACAACGGGCAGTATTATAAAATTGCGTGAATCGTATTCCATTAACGGCTAAATTATCCAGATTAGGTGTATCAATTTCTCCACCATAACATCCAATATCAGAATAACCCATATCATCTGCTAGGATGAGCAAGAAATTTGGTCTTTGTAAGTCCATCACAATTTTTATAATGGTATAGGGAATTTAGTATTTATTTAATTCATCTATTTTTTATCATGAATTTTATATAGTAATCTGGGTATTAAAGACCAATTTCAATATTTTCCTCAAATTGGAATTTTCTTTTACTTTTTTAATCCTATAATGGATTTGCTTGATTAAATTAAGAAACGTAATCTTATCCCTCTTAAAAAAAGAAAATGCAAAAAATAAAATTAATTAGATATTTTCACGTGGGAGTTTGGAGTTAAAATGAGATATTTATCCCCAATTCGCCCCATCGATCCTCCATTCTTACTCAAGAATTCCTTGAGTTCTTCAATACCCTTTTTTAAATCTTCTAAATTAACACTTTTTTGTCCAAATAACTCTTCCGCATCAAGGATTAATATCTTCTTTTTCAATAAATGATTCTTTATATCCTTTATTTGCGAGAGCGAAGTAAAACTGTATTTCTTTATCAAAAAGTTCTGAACAGAAGGAATCAAGTCCCCTGAAACTCCCATGATGTCTTTGGGAGAATTAAATATTATCTCATCTTCTTTTTTCCATAATTTTGGCATGTTAATTCACGAATTTTAATTTTTTAAACATTTTTTGTTTATAATAATAGTCAATATCATAGAAATTGAGAATCCTATTTAAAATTGAAAAATATCGGGATGCATGCCCGAATGCCCTTACAAATATGATGTAGATAACATGCAGAACTAGA
>CAYLZE010000032.1:0-46247 GCA_964388035.1 uncultured archaeon | reverse complement strand
AATTGGGATTATTATTTTTCATCTTAATTATAAATAAGAAAGATTTTATCATAAATTTGGTTGATTTATATTAAAATGAAATTTTAGTTTTTTACCTATTTAAGTAATCGTTTTTTACTAAATGGCAAGCTGTTTAATAGACTAAAATATTTATGTTCAAACATAATATTAATCATTATAAAAAATATAGAATCAAAATTTTGAGATGGAGCCCGCAGAAAATCTAGAATCTCCCCCATATATTTCTTCATCGGGAGTGTATAAAACTCCTTTTACATTAATAATAATTCTCCAATTATTCGTAGGAGGAATGGTCTTATATTTAGTCAACGCGTGGTTTATTGATCATGTCTATTTTTTTTTAACGGGAAATCGAATCACGCCTATTTCTTCTTCAATCGCTTGGTATGAATGGTTTTTAATTCCCTTAAATATATACGGCAATCTATTCTTATTTTTCATTACAATTAGCTTGTTTTCAACCCTGGTCCTAAAGATACTCAATTTTTTACATCCTCCTCGGGAAGGGGTATTCCAAAGAGGAAGTAAGGATTGGAAGTACATGCACAGGAGGTTTTGGACGGCATATTTTCCCATATGGTTAGCTCGTGCATTACCCATGCCTTGGGTGGATGTTATTTGTTACAACTTTTTCGGTACACGCATAGGGAAAAAGGTAGTGGCATACGAGGGATATATTGATCCGATTTTCGTGGAGATAGGGGATTTTACCATGACTTCATTACATACTTTAATTTTTTCTCACCTTCTCTATCAAGACAAGCTAATCATTAAGAAGGTGAAAGTAGGGAAGTATTGTATTGTCGGACCTCAAACACTCATATCTCCGGGAACGGTCATGCAAGATGAGGCGATTTTGGGAGCGAATAGTTATACTTGGATTAATCAAGAATTAAAAAGTAATTTAATTCACGTGGGCACGCCGGTGGATAAAAGCTTTCTCATTCAAAGCTTAGAAGATTCAAAAGAAAAAGCTGAAAAAATTAGGGGAAAGAAAAAAACCATAGAGAGTTTAGATAATACTAAAGCTAATAAGGGGGATGTGTAATGTTTCAGCCTGCTAGTCTTAAAGGTATCTCTCCCACTCCCGTGGATGAGGAGATTAGGAAAAGGTATCTTTTTCTATATATAATTAACATCATGTTCAGTTTTTTTCCATTTTCGGTATATGAGCTCTTTTACTATTCATGGTTATGGAATTCCCAGTATTATATTTTGTTTTTTATCTTAATACCTTTCAATTTTCTTATTGGAATTTACATCATTCAATTCAGTGCTGTTATTTTTGCTTCTTTTCTTATTGCCTTACTTAATCTCATGCATCCCCCTAAAGAAGGAGTTTTTGATAGAAGCCGTTTTAATAAAGATTATTTGTTTTGGAACGTGAGAAACTTGATAAAAAAATGGTCTTTACTAGTATCTGCCTCCAACCCTTTTCCTTGGTGTAAGAATAGATTCATGTTGCGCTTTTTCGGGACAAGGATTGGATCTCGTACTTTGTGCGATAATAGCTGGATCTCTCCTGAATATGTGTCTATAGGTAAAAACGTGATTATTGGAATGGGCAGCGTGATTTTAAGCCACGGTCTGGAACAAGAAAAATTAATTATAAAAAAAGTCTGTATTGAAGATAATGTTTTGATAGGGGCAAAATGCGTGCTATTGCCAGGAACAGTGATAAAAAAGAATTCTTGCTTATCAGCACATTCTTACACTGATCGTGATGAAATTTTAGAAGAAAATGGAGTATATTGGGGACATCCTGCTCGATTAAAAACAAATTCATGAACATGAATCCATGTTAGAAAAAACAGTTCAATTAAAAAACACTTTTACAAAGTCTAAAAGGTTAGTGATTATTTCGGATACACACATAACACATTCAGGATCCGATTTTAATCTTCATGTATTTAATTTGGGAATGAAGAAAATCAACCAAATAAGAAACGTGTCATTATACTTACATTTAGGAGATTTAACCTCATCAGGGACGTTATTGGATTATGAATTTACCTTAGAACAAATGGAAAAGTTTAATCCCATATCGAAGGCGCCTATAAAATATATCATAGGAAATCATGATGCGTTGAACGTGGGATACTTGCTTTTTGAGGAAATAATTGGCGAAAGACATTTTGAGCACGAGGATGAAAATCTTTATATCATGGGTATTGATAGCACGAAGCCGGATTTACCCAGTGGTATTATTCATCACGATACTGTTAAACTCATGGAGAGAGAATTAACGCAGTCCGAGAGAGAGTCTAAAGTTAAAATAATTTGTTTTCACCATCAATTGATTCCTGTACCCTTCACGGGACGCGAGCGATCAGCAATTGATGATTCGGGAAACGTGATAAAGATGCTATTTGACACCAAGGCAGATTTGGTGATTAACGGGCATCGCCACATTTCTAATCTCTATACTACCTGCAGCTCTCATAAAGATTTGTATATTTTCAATTCAGGAACGTTCAGCTGTTATAAAACCAGATATAGAGAATTATTCACGTATAACGTGATCGATATCCAAGGGAATAAATTAAGGTTCAGGATCCTACCGGTTTTAGAAGAAAACAATGACAAAGAAATTAACCGGGTGATCCATAATTATAATCTTCAAGAAATCCCACAAAATGAAAAAACAAAATATCGATTCGTTCAGATTTCGAATTCATTGATCACGACGGATGATGAGGAGAAAGCAACCTCCATGGATGACGCCATTGAGAAAATTAATTCCCTGAAAGATGTAAATTTAGTCTTACACGTGGGAAATCTTACAAAAAATAGTCTCGAAAAGGAGTTCCAAATCGCTAAAAAAAAATTAGATAAATTGATCTTTCCTTATAGGGTAGTCCCGGGGCATAATGATTCAAAACCACCTTCTTGGGAACATTGGCAACAATATTTTGGTTCCTTAAATCCCCATTTTGAAGATGATCAGATCTACTTTCAAGGAATAAATTCTACCACTATTGATTCTAAAATTGGGTTTATTGGGAGAAAACGATTGAATGATTTTATCGATCGCATACTTCATTTAAGCGCTCACAAATTCGTAGGAGTATTCTTTTTTCATAATCTCATACCCACGCCTCTTTCTGTATGGCGTTCTGAGTTAATGGATTCGGGAGATGCATTATCTCAGTTTGCTCACTCTCCAATACAGCTAATTTTGAATAATTCTCCGAGCATTTCCTTTAACATGAAAATCGAGAACACTATTTTTTCCAATGGGGGCAATTTAAAGGGGAAAACCTTCCCCGAAGTAATCACAGAAATCGAAATTTTTAAAGATGGCTTGGTAGTTTTAAAAGATCATGATTTACGCTTGAAGGAAGTGAATATTATAGGAAAGTATCATTTAGATTTATAAGAATCTCATTTTAAATTAAATTAGAAAACCAGGAACATCTAATGTCTTCATTAAACCTATTAAATTGTTATAATTTAGTCAAAATTGATTATAATGCGGAGATATGGCTTAAATCTCAGAAAGTAAAAATACATCTGGTGAAAATTTTAATTAAAAATATTGTCATGATGCTTAATATTGCGGGAGTAGCGTTTTCGAAATATCAACTTAGTTCAGATTCTACCCGCATCTTTTTCTTCTTTAAAAATGAAAAGATCCCCCAAGCAATCGAAGTACTTAAAAGAGTGTTTGGTATCCAAACCATGAGTCCCGCGTTAAGAACATCTCATGATATGAAAAATATAATTGAACGATCATTAGAGGTTTGCGAACAAGTATTAGAGCAAGACGATACTTTTGCCATACGAGCAAAAAGAGCGGGGAAACAAGAATTTACATCGCAAGATGTTGCTACTCTAGTAGGGCAAGCAATAATGGATCGGTTTTCTGATAAAAAAAATATAAGCGTGAATTTATCAAATCCGAAAAAGGTAATATACATAGAAGTAAGGGGACAATTTGCTTATATCCATACCCAGATTATTGAGAGTATTTGGAAAGGATTACCGATCGAGTTTCATAAAAAGATAATGGTAATGGATGTGGGGAGATTAGACGATCTATTGGCAGGTTTTTTGCTAATGAAACGAGGATGTACCATTTCTCCCGTATTATTTAATCTCAATAATAATATTGAAGAATTTAACGCAAGATTAAGGAATTGGCAAGAAATTCTTAAATACATACCCTTTACTCAGTTAACCGTAATTCAAGTTGATTTGCATGATATTATAAATACATTCTTCAAGAATGAATTAACAAACCACTATACTTGTGCTATTTGTAGATTACTGCGATTATACGTGTTTTGGAAATTTCACCATGATTGGAATGAAGTTAATCCTAAAGGATTTAAAGCGATCTCGGATGGTCTCAATATTAATAATCGAACAGAGTGCCCGGATTATATTGATTTAAAAACTCTTTCCCTCAATTATTTATTTGCAAATGACCCCATTTTCACTCCGAATATTGGTTTTACCTCGAAAGAAATTGAACAATTCTTAACACAAATTTCAAAAAAATTACAAGAACCCAATTATTGTGCATTTAAACCAAAAGATCAAAACTTTGATGAAACAGAAATAATCACTCTCTATAAATCTTTGAATATTGAGGAGAACATTAAGAACAAGATGATCACTTTAAATAAAATCGTGTTAAATCAAAAAAAGTAACTAAAATACTAATCAGGAGTATACAAAATTCATTTTAATGTTATACTCGTTAGGAGTATCTTAAAAAATTCTTTCGATCTATTAAAATTAAATTTAATAAGCTACTCACCTTCTAGAACACAATATGGCTGAAGTAGATCTAAATTTACTCAATATATTTGCCCTAAAAGTGAAGGAAAAATCTTTAAAATATGAAGGCAAGAATGTGAAAGAAGTAATAAATAAATTCTTAAAAGATCATGGAGATAAGTTGGATGATGGCTTGTTAAGTGCGAATGGAAAAAAATTGCATGAAAGCATATTAATTCTTTTGAATGGTAAAAATATTAACTATTTAAAGAAATACAAGACAAGATTAAATGACGGGGACCAACTTTTTCTTTCAATTCCAGTATCAGGAGGGTAAGGTTTTTTCTAATTTTTTAAGGCTAATTTCCATTGAATTCTACCATGGTAAATTTTTATTAAAAAACTATTGATATATCTGGTTTTCTAAAAAGCAAGAATTTATATATTATTTTTGAAACAAATTTATTAGGAATCAATTCGATAATATTTTTTAGAGATAATCAAAATTAAATTATTACTATTCTTTATTATTTGTTAGAAAAAGTATTACTATTCTAAAATGTAATATAGAAATTACATGGTGTAAATGTTGACTCGAAAAATCGCTTTTTTAGGGTTGGATAATGCCGGAAAGACGTCCATCATTACCGCAATAACAAAAAGATTTGGTTTTGAGGAAGAAATTGAAGAAATGATGCCCACCAGGAGAATTGCACGGGATACCTTCCGGTTTTTAGGCATAGAATTCACCCAAATGGATTTTGGGGGGCAACTACAATATAGAAAAGAATATTTGAAAAATCCGAGCAAGTACCTTTCGGGAACCGATCTATTATTTTACGTGATCGACGCTCAGGATAATAAAAGATATAATGAATCAATAGATTACTTAGAACAAGTATTAACTTATTTCAAGGAAGTACAGAGTGATACACCCGTGGCAATATTGTTTCATAAATTCGATCCCGAGTTGGTTCGCGATAAAGAATTGAATAGAAACATCTTAGTGTTAAAGCAGAATTTGACCAAGTTCAGCGGAGAATTTGATATTTTCTTTTTTGAAACGAGCATCTACGACATCAAATCCATCATGGATGCCTTTTCCAGTGGATTATCGTTATTATTCGATAAAATGGAAATGCTTTCGGGGCTATTTTCGGATATTTGCGAACAATATAATGCAATCATGATTGCTCTTTTTGATTCTAGAGGCGTGACAATTGGGGAATATTATCGACCTCACCTTCATTTACGAGAAAAATTAAAAATCTATGATATCTATATTGATATTCAAAAGCGAATAATTGCTGAAAATAAAGAGCTTTATGAATTTTCAGATAAATTTAAAAATGGTCAGAGATTTTCAGGCGTGGTGGAGGTTTTAAACATTGGCACCTTGGACTTTTATTTGCTCTTTATTATAGAAGAGGAAGAGCAAGATTTAGAAAAAACGGTTTCGTTATTAGATAAAATTGAAGCGGCAAAACCCAAAATGGAAAATTTTATTCTACAATTGATTCAATAGCGTGAAGACTAATTTATCCATTTTGCTTCAATCTTAAAAATTCCTGAATTTGATCTTTATTTGGAGCGCTTTGTTTGGATATTTTATATGCTGAAGTGTAGGATGCGAATATTCCACATTCCTTCAAGATTTCTTGCAATTTTAAAGAATTTTCTTTTTGAAGTAATATGTCTAAAGCATGTTTATTTTCTATTAAATCATAAAATTTAGCAAGAAAACCCGCTGCATAACAATCTCCCGCTCCCGTTCGGTCTATTACTTGCACGTTAATGGAAGGTATTTTTAATTCGGGGGTTATATCCGAAAATAGATAAGAACCCGCTTTTCCTTCCGTATATATTCGAATCCGTGTCCATTTCTTGAAAATTTCATCCACTTCTCCAATAGGGCATTCTCGCCCTATAATTTTATAGGCATCTTGAACATTAATGAATAAAAGATCATATCTATTTTTTAAAAGAGAATTGAGTTGTTCAATTTGAGTAATCTTTTGTAATTCGATATTAAAAGCGGTAATTAGATTCAATTTCCTGCATTTCTCGTGGATTTCCATGAACTTGCCTGCTAAAGGGGTTGTAAAAATAATTTTATAACCACGAAAATGGTCCTCTGGAATGATAATATCCTTGAAATTCATTCGGTTTTTTAATTTTGGTGCGAGAAATATTTTTGTCGTGATGTTTGATTTTATTATGGTACTGACGGGTGTTAATTCATTAATTTTATAGATATCACTAGTATCAATACCCATTTCAGACAATTCTTTTATCATCCAATCAGCCCCCATTCCAATAACTGAAATTAATTTAGTTGAAACTCCTAAACGGGCAAGGAATTCCGCGGAGTTATTGCCATTTCCCCCCCTTTTAATAAAGCAATTACTGGAGATTTTTTTCGGCAATTCAGAGAGGACATTACTACTGATTCTATCGATTACATTTCGTGAAATATCATCCGGATTGTTATAAATGAAACTGTAGAGTCTATTTTTTAACTTTTCCATGAAAATATCAAAAAAATCATTTTCATAATACAAATCTTCGTGCAATTCACCTAATACCAAGATTCCCCTATCCATAAATCATTCTCCACATGATAAATAACGCAGATGGAGGGATTCGAACCCCCGAGCGCTATCGCGCACCAGCTTACTTGATATTGATGCTTATTAATTCTTACTCGAGGCTGGCGTCTTACCAACTAGGCTACATCTGCAGATAACATAATTTGAAATTCAATATCAATAACCTTACTTTGTAGAAAAGATTCCCCCCTAATAATTGCACCACATTTGTAAACTTCAATAGAATAAATTAAAAATACCTGTTAAAATGCTTTTCAATTTAGAAAAATAACATCTAAATAGAGTATTTTGCTAGTTATTGAGAAGTAGGTACATAAATTTTTAATTTTAAAGAAGGATCCGATAATTTTATGAGCCCTTCTTCCACATATTTCTCTAATAGAAGTTTGACTGTCGATACCCTCACATCATATTTTATGGCAATATCTGTAGCGGTGGTCGACTTTCTTTTTAAAATATTTTCTTTTATCTCATCTTCTAGGTTTTTGGGAATGAATGCATCTCTTTCAATTACATCTAATTGCTTGGTTCTCCCATATTTCCGTCGTAAATTGAGAGTTCCCTTTCTAATTAATATTTTATCTTCTTTTTCGGACAATATAACAACACGATAATTCTTTTTTTCTCAAAAAAACAATAATTAAATGAAGAAAAGGATTAAAATTTAATAAAATTTTTTATTCTAAAGTGAGCAGACTTAATTTTTAAGAACACATTTTATAAAATACGTAAAACAGAAAGAATCATGGATAACAAGGATCCTTTTGATATTAAAAAAGTAAGACCAGAGGAAAGATATAAAGATGCATTAGAGTATTTTAAAGAAGAAAATGCATTACGATATGCATCATCTAAGAGCTTGATGAGAATTCAACAGAAAATTACTTTAAGAGCCATAGAATTATTAGATTTGAAAACAAAAAATCCATTAATTTTAGATGTAGGGAGCGGGTCAGGTTTTTCTTCAGCTTTGCTAAAAGAAATAGGATTTTCTGTTGTATCTTTGGATATTAATGAAAATCTAATTAAATTTTACAAAATAAGAGAATTAAGTCCGATTATTGCCGATATGCGTTCAACTCCTTTTAAGTTAGAGACTTTTGACGCGATTCTTTCTATTTCCGCCCTCCAATGGGTTTATAAGGATAATTTGGAGCCGAATTCGAAAGTTTTATTCATTACCATGATAAAAAATTTTTATACCATTCTAAAGCCAAGATCAAGAGCCATATTTCAGTTTTATCCAAAAGCTGAGAAATCTATTAGAGAAATGGGAAAGTTAATTATTGATAATACGAAATTCAATGGTCATTTTGTTATCGATAATCCACGTAATCCGAAAAAAAGAAGAGTCTTCTTATTCTTAGAAAAGTAACTTATATATCTTATCTGATAATTATCCATGACGAGTTTAATAATTGCGTGTGAAAAAAGCATGGTTATGGGCCTTTTAAAGTAGATTAAGAATAATTGTTAAATTTCTCCTTTTCTTGCAAAATTAGAACAAGAATCATGATTAATTATTTGTCCAGAATATATTACTACTAAAGATACTTAACATACATTTTTTAGCAAAATATTATATTCGAGTATTTTTATACAAAATATAATATCAATCTTAAAACAAAAAAATATTCTTATAAACAGGTAATAGAACAAAATGAAGAATTATATAAGAACGATTAAAACGCATAAAACTAGCTTTTTTGTTTTTATTCTGATGATATCAATGATTGCGGCGAGCGTCTTTCTTATTCTACCTGCCGCGAACTCACCGGCTATTAATGACAATCAAGATACTACTACCAACAATAATGAAGATACAACAACAACAATGGATAAAACAACCACTACTGATCTTGGCACGATTCCAAAGTCTTCTTCTTCAAGTGATTGGTGGAATATTAGTTGGCTTTATCGAGTGCCTATAGATATTTTGTCAACTACTCAAGATTTGAGTAATTATCAAGTGGGTATTAACATAAATCTCACGAATTTTTATGATTTAGGATACATCAATGAAAATGGGAACGATATTCGCTTTACAAACACATCTAATGATGAACTTAATTATTGGATCGAAGAAATGGATGTGTCGGGGGGAAATAGCACGATTTGGGTAAGAGTACCCACGTTAATACATGATCAAATAACCCAAATTTACATGTATTTTGGAAACCCTAACGCGGCTGCAAAAAGTAGTATAAACAGCACTTTGGATTCAGGATTGAGGTACTTTTATTATGCAAGTACATTTTCTGATAATGTGGGACACTTCACGACATTTATCTGTACAGGTGTGTATGCCACCTCTCCCAATTTTATGTGGGGGGATGGTAGGGTGGCTGTAAATACAAGTAATTCCTTGGAAAGTTTATCTGATGATGTTGCAATAAGATGGGAAGGATGGGTTTCGCCTCAGGGCTCAGGAGTTACTACTTTCTATGTAATAACCGATGATGGGAGCTTGTTATATGTTAATAATAGTCTTGTAATTAGTGGATGGAAACAACAAGGCGACACTACATATCATAATACGTACAATTTTGCATCTCCTGTAAATATCACTTATGAATGGTATGAACACACGGGTGGTGCAACTTCGCGTCTCGGATGGATACCAGCATCTGGTGGTCCAACAGTGTACCCCATTCCAGGGAATCATCTTTGGAATAGAAAATATACCTCGACTGAACCCACAGTAACTATTGGTAACCTTATAAATTTAGTAAAAGTTACCTGCGTGGACACGGATGGTTCAAGAGTACCAGATGCACAGGTATTCGTTTCGAATGCAACTCGTCCCTATCTTGATAGATCCGGAACTACGGATGAAAATGGAGAGCTCACTTTAGTAAATATTACAGGCTCCGCCACTTATGATATTGTAGTAAACTATACTACTACTAATAAACTCTTTACTAAAACAATTTTCCATACTGAGGAATTTCACCTAACTTCTACTGAATTATTGATTCCTGTTAATTTATGGACGATTAACTTCAAAGTCACCGATTGGGACAATCAGACAATGGATTACGGATATGTATTAGTATATAATAACACCAGTCCATTTGATTCATCCAATCTAATCGATAATATTACTTTAGCTTCGGGTACAGGATTAGCAACATTTAGATGGATTAATAAAACGGATTATACCTATAGAATATATTATCATAATCAAGATTTTTTCAAAACAGATACATTACTCAATACAAGTACCATATATCGAACTGATAAGAGTAGAAATCAACCATTCAATGTAAATGAAACAAGCACAATTACTCTTCCCGGTCATTATTATGTAGATGAGACAGTATATGCGGAGGGTTCAAGCGCAGGCGGTAAAAGTAAGATAGGTCATGTCCAATTAATCAATGCGACCATTGATATGAAGAAAATGACAACCAAGTTGACATCAATCAATATATATTATGTTGATGCCAATGGTGTCGATCAAAAACTATATGACGCGAGTAAGACTTATTCTGGAACAGTAACAGAAGATACAATTCAATTAGATGACATTGAAAAATATAACGCTTACGGACTCAGGGTTGTCGTAGAAGGTACCAATTCTTCAAGGTGTGATGGAGTAATAAATATTTCGTGGATGGAAACTACAAGCATGCTCTTGCGAGCGAACATGTCTAAAATGCAAATTAAAATCGAAGACGGAGGAGTGGGCGTAGTTGGTGCGATTGTGAGAATTTGGAACGGAACTCAATCAACGGGCCAATCAGTCATAAATCTAACTACCTCCAGTGGAGAAGTTTACGGGAAGAAAGGGTATGCATATGGAGATATTAATAAAATCGCATTCTGGTATTTAAGAGGGGCGTATAATATCACCGTAGATATTGGTACACAACCAAATTATTTATTTAAAGTAAATAAAACAACACCAGAGCAGTGGAAGCCAACGATACCGGTTAATATTTATAATTACACTTTGGAGCAAAATTCTACGATAATATTAAATTTAGCGAATACGGCAGACTTTATGACCAATTTTAGTTATTACATTGGGGACGACAATATATTATGGAGAAATAACATGTCGTATACAGTTAACTTTACCTATACTGAACATGGTGAAGCTGGTCCATGGCATACGATAATAGCGTCAAGCCATGTATATTGTTCAGTGTATCTCTGGGGAAGTATGCCTACACTTTTATATCAAGAAGAAATGTCAAATCTTGGGAATGGTTTTTATACTTCAGAATTTAACTCCAGCCGTTTTTCAGCAGGGACTTCAAGTAAATCGTACGTGGTTCAAATCACAGGAGAATATAAGGGTTTTAGTGATCCTCTTCCCGTATATTTTTTTGTCACTATTAATGCTCTACCCACAGATTTAAAATTCTATAAATATCCCTCATTAACCGGTAATGGACAAGATGAAATTGATCAGTATTATAATGAAATGGTCAACGTGTCGGTAAAATACCAGCCACAAAGTAGTCTCTATGGTTTACAAGGAGCAAGTTTAAAATATAAATGGCAATATGCAACATCTCCCGTGATTATCAATCCAGATCCTCTACATTTGGGATATTACACCTTTGAAATTAATACTTCACAAGTGACTAATATCGGTGAATATACTTTTACAGTTTCTGCTTCCAAGACGAATTATTCTGCCATAAGTGAAAGCTTTGTTTTGGTTGTTAATTCTAGACCCACTAAAATAAATGGTACCACGAAAGCACTTCATAATTCCACCAGCATTTGGGTAGGAAATGATTTTATAGTTTATTATGCCTATAAAGATACTCTCTCAGGAGATATAATCGGAAATGCGGATAATGCTTATTATTATTGGTCGGAATTGGATGCATCTGGTCAACCAATCAATTTTAGCAATAACATCAAACTGGAAAAAGCATCGCATAACTGGTATGAACTTGATTTCGATGCCTCTGGAAAAGATATAGGACAATATTCCATTTACGTGATATTTGAGAAGAGTAACCACGATGGAAGGAGTGCCACCATTAATCTCGAAATCAAAAGGCGCATCTTTTCCACTTCCCTAAGCCTCAATAATGGCACGGGAACGACGGTGAGCGTGGTGAAGGGGCAACCGGTGATAATCACCCTTACACTAACTGATTTGACTCGGGGTGGAACGTCCAGCAGTTCACTCGGCACGCAAGCTAAGGTACCTCTATCGGGGGCCACGGTCACGCTCTATATCACGGAATTAGCAATGTCCTTCACGTTAACCGAGAAGGAAAAGACAGGAGTTTATACCCTGACCATTGACACGTCCGACCCAATTTACCAGGCATTTTTCACCCCGCAGACCTTGACCGGTAATTTCACCGTGGAGAAGCATAATTACGAGACACAAACCATTCCCTTTACCCTCGTGGTGGGCATGACAGAGATCCTTCCGGGATTCCCCACCTTTTACTTCATTCTCTTGGTGGTGGGCATTGGGGCAGTGGTGGGCAGTTTAGCGACTTATCGCTACATTCAAGTGGCAAAAATACCCAAGTTCGTGAAAGACGTGCGGAAGATGAAAAAGAACATTAAAGCCGAAGAGAACATTCCCGAAGCACTGGCCTATCCTTCCAAGAAAGAAATGATGGCGGAATTGATGGGAGACAAGTGGAAAGCCATTGGCCTTTCCTTGGAGCAGATTCTGGGCATAGAATCCAAGAAGGGAAAAACCCTGCCCGATCTCAAGGAAGATAAATTGGAGGGAGGTGCAATCTAATGCCCGTGGGATTAGTTGTAATGCGATGGGATGAGCGGGTAGGCACCGAAATCTTGGCGAAATACCCCGAGGAGATCAATGTCACGGATAAGACGCTCATGCAGGTCTATAGCACGCACGAGTACAGCGGGGAATCGGGCATGATCAGCTTGATGGTAGGAGCCCTTAACATCGCGTCGTATTACACGGGACCGGAAAAGGGCTATTACATTCTATTACTCTTGAACTTGGATGATGACCCGGATGCGTATGAGGGCGGATTGACCGACGTGGCGCGCACCATCCTG
Organism: uncultured archaeon; assembly: GCA_964388035.1. Lineage (GTDB taxonomy): Archaea > Asgardarchaeota > Lokiarchaeia > Sigyniarchaeales > SOKP01 > JALGVJ01. The sequence goes on along the minus strand of CAYLZE010000032.1, from coordinate 32,874 downwards.
CAGAACCTGGAGGATGATGCCTACGTGACAATGATTCCCTCCCTGTTCCGGCGCTTGTCGGTGTATCCCACCTTGAGTACCGAGCAACGACTCGCCATGACCTATCAGGATGAGATCAAGCGCATGATCCTCAACCGCTTGCGGGATGAGGGCGTGGTTTCCAAGTCCGAGTTGATGGTTTGGCTGAAAGATCGCTACAAGCAGGGTTTCGTGGATTTAGAGGGAGTGCTGATCGAGTTGATCAAGCGGGAGCTGATCAAGGAAACATCGGTAAAAGGCATGCCTTCGGAACTCATCTTTCTCACCAACGACTTGCTGATGATGCGGGTACCGCCAGTAACTCTCTCCAAGAATCCAGCAGATCGGGGCTTGCCTTCTCAATTATCGGAGGACTACAAGACTGAAATCCGCACGTTTTTTCAGGGATACTTGCCTTCCGAGGAGGATAACCTGCGGGTGGTGGACGTGTTCATCGATCCCCAGGTATACGAGACCTTGCGCTTGTTGCGCACGGCAATCGTGACCCGCAACGATCTGGAAAAACTCAAGAAGAAGGGCGTGGAAGACGTGGATGCCGTGCTCAAGGCTTTATGGGACAACAAGATGATCCAAGTGTTCCAAGATGAGCGGAATAACGAGTATTATGCCCTTATTAGCGATTTTTACATCGATCTGATCTTTCCCAGCTACGTGCTCAACGTGATCCGGGAGCAATATGTGAACAAGTCAAAAGCCGGAGAAGTGCTGGCCGAGTATCTCACGGTGCTGGAAGATGCTTATTATGCGACTAAAGAAGAAGAAAAGCCCGAAGAGCAAGAAGAATCGGAAAAACTTGAAGCAGAAGCTTAATATTTAATTTTTTAATTTTTATATTTATACTCTTTTTTTTAATAATATTTTGACTTATCCTTCCTATAAAAAGATTTTTGAATAGAAATAATTTGCTTAATAGAGACTTTTTGATGTTATTTTTAACGGATTGAAATAAATCAATACCAGCTAGAGATCAATTAAATCAGTTGAATTAATCAAAAATTTTCGCTTTTGAAATTGTCTCAAATGAAGGGAAATTATATTTCTACATGAAAATGTACAAAAAATCAATTTTTTATGCAAAAAAAGATCTCTTATTGTTTTCTTTACCATTTATAGAATACCAAAATATTAAATTCCATGAGTTTTATGAAAGATATAACTTTATTTGTACAAAAAAAAATCATTTCGAAAATGGTTAATACTAATGAATTTAAGAATTAAAAAAACGCATAAAAATCGTATAATAGGATTACTAGCGATATTATCTATGGTCTTCCTAATATTCTCTTCGAATATTGGAAATTTTGCTAATAGTCCTATAAACGTTGAAAGTAATGAGGATAATATAACAGAGGATACATTACAGAATGTTGGAAAAAACGAGCCAACAATTGTGAATCAATTACAAAGTAGCGCAATTGGAGAAGATTTCTGGTGGAATTCTAGCTTCAGATGGAGACAAGTAATTAATGTAACTAATCCTTTCAGTAATGACCTTATTAATGCAACAGCGTCTATTAAATTGAATCTTACTGAGTATGCTGGGAAAATACAGAACGATTTAGATGATATAAGGGTTGTAGAGAATAATATTCTAAGAGATTACTATTGCACGAAGGATTATTATGAAAATATGACAACAATATGGTTTGAAACTAACATTTCTGCTCACAATTCAGAATATGACACTTATCTTTATTATGGAAATGATTCTGTCTCAAAGGAACCAAATCATTTTAAGGAAGATAAATTTGGGATCGCATGGTATTCTTTTGATGAAGATACTATTGCAGGTAAAATTAAAGATTCAATGGGAAAACATAATGCTACACTTAATGGGTTGGGCACCACAGTTAATTATGTTTCAAGTAAGTATGATCAAGGTTTAGATTTTGATGATTCACAAACAACAGCTTATATTGATGTACCCGTTGCAGTTTTAAATGGTTTAAGAGCATTTGCTATTTGTTTCTGGGGAACTGCAGGTCCCACTCCTAATGATGAATATATTATATCAGGAGCGACAACAAGTACTGATAATTACATGATATTTCATGCACCACAGATTTCTGGTTGGCACTTTTATGTTTGGCAAAGGTATAGCAATGGAACTACTCGTGCATATGTTGATTTGACGGTTAATAATGGTTACATACATACAAATCCTGGTAGTCCCATATCTCTGCCAACCGGAGGATTAATCATAGCTCAAGAGCAAGATAGTGTCGGAGATAATTTTGTAGCAAGTCAAGCATTTTCGGGCATGTTGGATGATGTAAGAGTGTTTAATCATGGTCTTTCTTCCCAAGAATTAAATTGGTTATATAATAACTATGAACTGCAAACAGAATTAATCTTCGAACGAGAAAGAACAGCAAATCTTAAAATTATTGCTCGAGATGTCGATGGAAGGCAGGTACCAGGAGCAATTATTTCATTGGTCAAACATAATTTTACCACAGGTATAACAGAAATTAATAAAATCGATATAACATCTGATGCAGGATTTGTTACTTTTGGAGGGATTGAATATAACTCTGTTTATAATATAACCGCAGAATATGAACTCAATCCTGGTTATGTTGTGACAGTATATAACTCCACTAAACAAAATTACGGAACTCCACAAGATGAGATATATACTTTTGAAGGTTTATCCTATACTGTGGAAATAACTGTTAATTTAACCACTATAGACTTTGAAATTGTGGATAATGAAGAAAATCCATTATATTTTGCTTATGCCAATATTACTAAAGGAGAAGATCCCGATGGACCCGTAATAAAGACCATAAGCCTTGGGAACGGAGGTAAAGGAACCTTCAGGTGGCTAAATAGGTCTGATGGATTCTACTATAAAATTTATTTTAATAATTCAGATTATACTGATAATGAATTTCTTTTAAATGAAGGTCCATTAAATAGAGCCGATTATTTAAATGTGAAAGAGCAGTCGCAGACAATATGGGTCAATAATACTAATATTAATGAACCCGATCAAGATCAATATCAGATTCAACAACGAATATACACGAATGGCACTCTGGTGAAGTTTAGCAATAAGAAGGTTATAAATGCAACAATATCCTTGAAAAATATGAACGATAATATCACTAGAGTAATTATTCAATATATTGATGCATCGAATATTTCCGGATCGAGTAATAAAATTTTTGATCAGAGCTACACAGAAGAAATCACAGATTTAACTCTTAACTTTGATATGTGTACTCTTGAAAACCAAAACCTCATAAATGATGCATTTGATGTTCATGGTCTTTTCATTTGGGTCTTTGGCGAAAATGATACTACTGCTAAGGGTATAATTGAAGTAAATCTTACGGAAACTTGGAACTTGTATAATATATCAGCAGTTTCAAAGATGAGAATTCAGATCTTAGATAATACAGAACATTTACCTTTAGGAGGAGTTGTAATTCATATCAATCAAACCGACTCCCGTGGAAATAATTATGCTTTTCCATCCGCTTTAGTAAATTTAACCACTGTATATTCAGAAGATAGTCTTGGTCGTGATGCAGGATATGCTTATGGAAAAAAGAATAAGCTTGTTGAATTCTGGTATAGAATTGGATATAATTATAATTTTACTTTGCAATATTTAGGACAAAATAACAGAGCATTTGATGTAGTATATACTAATCCTACTTCAAGTTGGGAACCTGAACTTACACAGATATATAATTACACGCTAACACAAGAGTCGACACTCATATTTTACTTCCATGAGACATTAGAAAATTATTACACGAATTTCACTGAAAATAAAGAGAGAAATACAGATTGTACATGGGGGGAGGAAATATATTTTGAAGTGAATTTTTCCGCTACTACGAATGGTGGTATTTCGTGGAGACCTATTCTGGATTCCACGGATGTAAAATGTTCCATTTATTCTTCGGGATTTCAAGGTGAACGATTAATTCAAGAAACTTTATTACATCAAGGAGAAGGAAATTATACAATATCTATAAACTCCAATAGACTATCAGCGGGATTTAACAGTAAGAGTTATTTAGCTTTAATAACAGCAACTCAAGGGCTTTATTCGCCTCCCGATTCGTTATCATTTTCTCTTACAGTTAATGCTAAACCAACCAGTATTAGCGTTTACGATTATCCAAGCTTAGCAGTGAAATCTTCTAATAACGTATCTCAATATTACGACGAATTAGTAAACATTACGGTAAAATACCAAGAAGTCGGGCAATCTACAGGGCTTACCAGTGCTGAGTTAACGTATGATTGGCAATTCGGTTCCGGACAAATGGTAGCCGATCCCTTGCATGCGGACTATTTCATTTATGAATTAGATACCTCCCTCGTGGGAAATACGGGTAGCTATTTACTTTCCGTGACAGGGCAATATGAAAATTGTTCTGAAAAGGCCATATCCATCGGAATTGACGTGCTCACGAGACCAACCAAAATAAACGGTACCACGAGATCGCTGCATAATTCCACCAGCATTTGGGTGGGTAATGATTTTATCTTCTATTATGCATTCAAGGATTCCCTTTCGGGCGCAAGAATAACAAATGCGGATGAGGCTTATTATTACTGGTCAGAATTAGATGCGAAGGGCGTTCCAATTGAGCTCAGCAAGAATATTAACTTGAAATTATATAAAAACGTCTATAAGCTCGACTTTAATGCTTCGGGAAAAGAAGTGGGAGAATATTCCATTTACTTGGTGTTTGAAAAAAATAACTACGAAGCCAGAGCCGCTATCATTAACTTCGAAATCAAAAAACGTGTCTTTTCCACTTCCTTGAGCCTAAATAATGGCACCGGAACGACGGTGAGCGTGGTGAAAGGGCAACCGGTCGTAATTTCTCTCACCTTAACTGATTTAACCCGGGGTGGAGCGTCCAGCAGTTCGCTCGGCACGCAAGCTACGGTACCCTTGTCAGGAGCCACGGTCACGCTCTATATCACGGAATTAGCAATGTCTTTTACGTTAACCGAGAAGGAGAAAACAGGTGTTTATACCCTGACCATTGACACGTCCGACCCAATTTACCAAGCATTTTTCACCCCGCAGACTTTGACCGGTAATTTCACCGTGGAGAAGCATAATTACGAGACGCAAACCATTCCCTTTACCCTCGTGGTGGGCATGACAGAGATCCTTCCGGGATTCCCCACCTTTTACTTCATTCTCTTGGTGGTGGGCATTGGGGCAGTGGTGGGCAGTTTAGCGACTTATCGCTACATTCAAGTGGCAAAAATACCCAAGTTCGTGAAAGACGTGCGGAAGATGAAAAAGAACATTAAAGCCGAAGAGAACATTCCCGAAGCACTGGCCTATCCTTCCAAGAAAGAAATGATGGCGGAATTGATGGGAGACAAGTGGAAAGCCATTGGCCTTTCCTTGGAGCAGATTCTGGGCATAGAATCCAAGAAGGGAAAAACCCTGCCCGATCTCAAGGAAGATAAATTGGAGGGAGGTGCAATCTAATGCCCGTGGGATTAGTTGTAATGCGATGGGATGAGCGGGTAGGCACCGAAATCTTGGCGAAATACCCCGAGGAGATCAATGTCACGGATAAGACGCTCATGCAGGTCTATAGCACGCACGAGTACAGCGGGGAATCGGGCATGATCAGCTTGATGGTAGGAGCCCTTAACATCGCGTCGTATTACACGGGACCGGAAAAGGGCTATTACATTCTATTACTCTTGAACTTGGATGATGACCCGGATGCGTATGAGGGCGGATTGACCGACGTGGCGCGCACCATCCTGCAGAACCTGGAGGATGATGCCTACGTGACAATGATTCCCTCCCTGTTCCGGCGCTTGTCGGTGTATCCCACCTTGAGTACCGAGCAACGACTCGCCATGACCTATCAGGATGAGATCAAGCGCATGATCCTCAACCGCTTGCGGGATGAGGGCGTGGTTTCCAAGTCCGAGTTGATGGTTTGGCTGAAAGATCGCTACAAGCAGGGTTTCGTGGATTTAGAGGGAGTGCTGATCGAGTTGATCAAGCGGGAGCTGATCAAGGAAACATCGGTAAAAGGCATGCCTTCGGAACTCATCTTTCTCACCAACGACTTGCTGATGATGCGGGTACCGCCAGTAACTCTCTCCAAGAATCCAGCAGATCGGGGCTTGCCTTCTCAATTATCGGAGGACTACAAGACTGAAATCCGCACGTTTTTTCAGGGATACTTGCCTTCCGAGGAGGATAACCTGCGGGTGGTGGACGTGTTCATCGATCCCCAGGTATACGAGACCTTGCGCTTGTTGCGCACGGCAATCGTGACCCGCAACGATCTGGAAAAACTCAAGAAGAAGGGCGTGGAAGACGTGGATGCCGTGCTCAAGGCTTTATGGGACAACAAGATGATCCAAGTGTTCCAAGATGAGCGGAATAACGAGTATTATGCCCTTATTAGCGATTTTTACATCGATCTGGTCTTTCCCAGCTACGTGCTCAACGTGATCCGGGAGCAATACGAGAACAAGTCGAAAGCCGGAGAAGTGCTGACCGAGTACCTCACAGTACTGGAAGATGCCTATTATGCGACTAAAGAAGAAGAAAAGCCCGAAGAGCAAGAAGAATCAGAAAAACTTGAAGCTAAAACATAAATATTTTTGAATTATTTAACTTTTTTTTTCCTAAATTTATTATTTTTTATTAATTTTTAGAATAGAATTTGTTATAGGAGAATTCGAACAAGTTTTTAATTCCACTCCCGTTTTAATAGGATCTCTACATGTGGATTAAATTCCTGAATAAATTGTTTATCTGCAATTTTATTTCCAATAATTTCTAAATACTTCAGATTCTCCATCTTATTCAGACAAGCAATATCTTCGGCATTTTCGATCTTGTTATTTGCTAGCATGAGATGCGTTATCTTTTTTAATCCCATTAATTCCCGAATATCACGTAATTGATTGTTAGAAAGGTCTAATCTTCGCAAATTTTTTAGATTTTCTAACCCCGTGATTTCTAACAAACTTGTTATATTATTTTTAAATTCGGGCTTCCATCCTCTCACTTCATATTCAACATCTGATAAATCTAATTCGATAACATTCCCCTTTTCCAGCTCGAAGTATACGGTATAAAACTTTTCTTTTAGGTTTTTGATGGTATGAAAATTAATTAGAATATCCGCCAGCTCTACATGAGATAGAGAGAAAATTATCTTCTTTTCAAATAACAGTTTTAATTCATGTTTATATTTTTTATTATCAATTTGTTTTCTCTTATTGATAAAAGAGTTCTTTTGAATTTTTTCTAATTCTTGAAGCAAGATTTTTCTTGATTCTCTACTTTTTATTTGTGCCAAGGCTTTAAGTAAAGCTACTATACAATAATAATCTGTTTCATGGTGGAGGCTCCATGTAAATAAATTAAAAGCTTTTTTTTTAAAACAAGAAAGAAGCACGGATATTACAGAACATTTTATTGAACTTTGGTTATCAGAAACGAGCAACTGTTCCAGAAACATGTAAATTTTATGTTTGATTGTTAATTTTAGAAGGGGAATTATATTCTTAAATGATAAAATATAACTTATTCTTAATTCCTCATCGTCAGAGTCTTCAATGATAGAAAAGAAATAGTTGAGTAAGCTATCAATACTAATAGCATTATTTTGAAAATCTTGCAGAATTTTATCTAAAGATTGTTCTTCCATTATATTTACCATTTTATTTTACCTTGATATTTTTTTATTTTTAATTAATCCATGGAAAAATGTAGAAATTCTATTGAATTCGGACATTTTTAATATTAAAAACCCTTCTTAAATAATCCTCAATTAATTAAAAAAAGGGAAAAATTATATTTTAATAGCTAAATATCATTAGTATTAATTAGGTTAGTTTTCATTTTCATAAAAATTCATTGATTTTAAATCATGACTGAAGAACCAATACTCAATTGTCCTGAATGCGGTGCGAGATTACCTGAAGATTTAGTAAATTCCTTGATGGAAGACCATTCGGTTTATTGCGAGCAATGTGGTTTTGAAAATAAGGCAAGTGATTTTGATATTCAAAAATTGAAAGAATATTATAAAGCTAAGAATGCTCCTGATTACAAAAAGGTAATAAAGCAAACGGGAAAACGGTTAATCAACATGGTTAAATCTAAAATAAGAGACGTTAAAGAATAATGAATATTATACCATGAGATAAAAAGTTAAATCCCCTTATTCTTTTTATATCCAACAGGGATAGTGAAAAAGTAATTGATTTTTGAATATTAATTACTTACTTAGATGCGATATTATTGTATCTTCCCTTTTATTTCCTTACTTTCGCCGCATTTTTGGCTTTAATCCCTACTTTAATGTTCATTATTCCTTAAGAAAATTTATTGGATTCTTTCAAAAGGGAAATCAAAGTTAATTTTAATGAATTAAATGGCTTAAGATCCCCCTTGAATTCTTTTTCTGTAGCGGGGATTAAAAAGTGATCTAATTTATTCTCGGCTACTTCCACTTTTCGTAGGTTTCCTTCACATAAAAAGCATAAAAAATAATCTTCTTGATACTTTTTAAAAGTAAGGAATCTATATTGCTGAAAACCCAATTTAACAGCAATCCATCGGGGTATTGCCTTTGTATTTCCTCTGGTATTGGCCGCGATGGCTTCGATTTTAGCAGTTAGAATCGATTCTTTCATTTCTAATATTTCTTCTTCACTTTCAAATTCCCCCATTACTTCTACATTTAATTCGTCCCCTATTAATAAAGATATAACTCCTATTGATTTAAAGGACAGTCCTAGATAATCAATTCTCACAAACGGATCGATATAGGGTAAATCTTGATCCGAAAAAACCTCTTGAAGCTTTACATATTCTTTTAAAATGAAATGTATGCGGCGATCAAATTCTTTCTTGATCTCATAGGTTTCAATCTTGTCTAAATTATTGATATCTTTTTCCCTTGTTAATTCAGAAAATAGAATTTGCATTTGTTCTAATAACCATTTTCCTTTTTTATCGGGAAAAACACCATAAACGATATAGATAATATCATTTTTTACGTAAAATTGGCATTTTTCCTGTTGATTAGTTTCTTCGGAAATGAGAAGCATCTTGTCCAATTCTCCTCCTAAAATACCGGTTGCAATGAAATCTAAATTATTTGTCAATTCTAATAAGTATTCATAATTAGGATTGCTGCAAAATAGAGGGGTTCTATTAACAGAAGTAATTCCGAATAATTTTATGTATTCATTATCCTTTAAAACAATCTTATCTCCATTAACAACGTGTCCTTCTCTTACTTGGTCTGTTTTGACTTTAACTTTTCCCCACAATTTAATAGAGGCGGTCTTCTTCATGGTTTGAAATTCTTTGGGTGCTGGTTTTGGCAAGTCTTGTAAATCTTCTACAACCTTCTTGCATTTCGGGCATTTCTTATCTAGAGGATATGGTTTAATCAGTTTATACCCACAATTAGGACATTTTATAACATCAATCGGATCTTGATTAAAGAAAACCGTTTGTCATCTCCTTAATTTGTGATTCTGAGGTATGTTTTGATAACAATATTAATTATTGAGGGATTTATTGTAAATTTGATTAAAAGCTTTTAGGAAGATAAGATTCTCTTCTTTTTTCCCAATAGTGACTCTTATATAACTTTTTAAGCCATTTTTATTAAAATATCTTACGAGAATTTTTTGGTTTTTCAATTCATTAAGGTATTTCTTTGCTTCTTCTTCATCTGAAAATTTAATTAAAACGAAGTTAGCATCGGATGGAAAAACCTTGATTCCTTCAAATTTATTCAATTCATGAATTAGAAATTCTCTTTGCTCGATGATTTGGTTATTTCGGGAAAAAATTTTATCAATATTTTTTAAACACGAGATAGCGGCAGCTTGAGCCATATAATTTGTATTAAATGGTAATTTAACTTTATTTAACTCTTGAACAATATCAGGATTTGCGACGGCAAATGCCATTCTTAAAGAGGCTAAGGAAAAACTCTTAGAAAAAGTTCGAATGACTATCATATTATCAATTCTAGAAGCTATAGATAAAGCAGATTGTTTAGAAAAGTCCGCATAAGCTTCATCGATAATGATAATTCCAGGAAAATTTTTGCTCAACTTCAAAATAGTTTCATTCGAAAAAGACTTGCCACTTGGATTATTCGGGGAATTGATAATAAATAACTTACCTTTTAAATCCAGCTTGGAATCGGGAATATCAAAATTTTCATCCAAATCTATTTTAATAGCTTTTCCATTATAAAGATCTGTTAGTACTGGGTACATAGCATATGAAGGATTAAAAAAAACAACTCCATCATTAACATCAATGAAAGTTTTAAATATAACTTCAAGAATATCATCCGAGCCATTTCCAATGAATATTGAATCGGGATTGGTAATATTATATTTTTTTTTCAAGAAATTGGATATTAATAATTTACGAACTTGGGTTGCTAAAGGATCGGGATACTTTCTGAGATTATCGTTAATCGCATTTTTCAAATCTTCCATTATCTCGGAGATAGGGGGATAAGGATTTTCGTTAGAATTCAATTTTATCCAATCGCCATTAGAAGGTTGCTCACCGGATGTATAGGGAGTAAAATTTACCACATTTTTTCTAACTAAATTTTTAAGGTTCATGATTAACCTAATAATATAAATTTATTTATCGCTATTTTAAAGATTCCAAAGGACTCTCTATTTATAAATTTCTAATTAAAAATAGTTATTAATTGATTTTATTCTTTTCTTTCAATCTTTCAAGGATAGCTTTTTTATGATAAGTTAGACCTTCAAAATCAGCAAGTGTGGTTGCCGAACGTGACAGTTCTCTAATTCCAAATTCATCACATTCTAACACATCAATCACTTTAAGGAATTGATCCACGTTCAATCCCGAATATTTCATTGCATTTCCCCCAGTAGGAAGCACGTGATTTGTTCCTGCACTATAATCACCGAGAGGGACGGGAGAATAGGGCCCTAAGAAAATTGCTCCTGCATTCGTTATTTTTCCCATCACTTCACGATAATTGGAAACCATAATTTCCAGATGTTCGGGGGCAATTAAATTAGAAATTCTTATTGCTTCTTGAATATCTCTTGCTTTTATTAATAAAGAATTTTTTAATGCGGAATTAATTATTTCTTTTCGCTCCGATTGGTCAATATATGACTTAATATTGTTCTTAATATCATCTAATAACTTGTCAGAAAGTGAAATAATAATTCCCATATTATCGGGATCATGTTCTATTTGTGAGATAAAATCAACCAAGACATATTCTAAGGGAGAATTCTCATCGGAAATTATGAGTATTTCAGAAGGTCCCGCTGGAGTGTCTATTGCAACATGATTAGATAATAATTGCTTTGCTGCATTTATCCATTTATTTCCTGGACCGATAATTTTAAGCACCTTAGGAATAATGTTCGTGCCAAAAGCCATTGCAGCGATCGCCTGTGCCCCCCCGATCTTGAAAATGTTTGTGATATTGCATTCTTTAGCTGCCACAAGAATTTCTGGCGCGATAGTATTGTTTGAAGTGGGAGGAGAACATAGCACTATTTCTTTGACTCCCGCTATGGTGGCAGGGATCGCTGTCATTAAAACGGTACTGGGATATATTGCCTTCCCTCCAGGGATATAAATTCCTACAGATTCTATAGGTCGGTATATTTGTCCGGCATTTACTCCCTTTATCACTTGCATGCTCCAATCTTTCCTTAATTGAGCTTCATGAAATTTCGTTATATTTCTTTTAGCTATTCTCAATGCCGTTATTAATTCATTTTTAACCAAATTATAAGCAGTATTAATTTCTTCCTTTGATATTTTAATTTGATTTAGAGTCAAATCCACATTATCGAATTTCTTGGTATATTCTAAGAGAGCTTGATCTCCATGATTCTTAACGTTATTAATGATATTTAGCACTTCTAGTTTAATATCTTCCAAACTTACTGCCGATCTTATAATAAAGTGAGGAAGAGTCTGTTCATTAATCTCCTCAGATTTAACTATATTTAATGTAGTCATTATCTACAGAAGTTTTATTTAATTTCTTCTAAGGGAAGGATTTGTCTTGGCTCATGGACAACTAATCCTTGAGCATATTTGCGCAGATAGGGAATGAGATTTAGAAAATCCTCTTTCTTGATTATGGTATTAATGGCATACCAGTTATCAGAATCATCACCGGCAAGTTTCGATATCGTAGGTTTTTTTAAAGCAGGAAGTTGAGAAATAATATTGGCTAAATTCTTTTTCTCTACATTCATAAAAATATGCAATTTTTTTGAAGCCTCGATTACTCCCATTAAAAGAACTTTAAGATCTTTAATTTTTTCGCTTTTCCATTCATCTTGTAAGGCATTTTTATTTGCGATTAACACTGCTGTCGATTGATCGATTATCTCAACGATTTTTAAATTATTTTCTCTGAGGGTGGACCCGGTTTGAGTATTGTCAATGATAGCATCCACTTCTTCTGGAGGTTTTGCTTCGGTAGCACCGAAAGATAAAAATATTTTTACTTTATCGTTTTCACCCCACTTTTTCCAGGGGGTTATTACAAGAGGGGCTTTATCTCCATATAAATTAAGATAAGTAGGATTTTTCATTAAATAATTTAAAGATAAGGTTAAATATTCGGTTGATATTCTAAATACTTTTTTTTCTGCATGAAATGAAGTGAGAACATCATCAAGAGATTTGATGTGATCCCAATAAGTAGGAACGCAAAATACGATTTTTACCCCTCCTATTTCTAAATCTAACACAATCTCCACATCCGCATTAGTCTCTTTCACCCAATCAATACCAGAAATCCCTACATCAAATTCGTCTTCACCTATCAAGTAATTTGGTATTTCTTGAGGACGTAATAATTTAAGATATATTTCCGGATCATTAATAGAAGGTCGATAATCCCTGCTGGATGAAAAGTTTAACTTTAATCCGGCTCTCTCAAAAAAGTTGGTTACTACTTCTTGTAGAGAGCCTTTTGGGATGGTCAATTTCAATTGTCTATTATTCATCACAAGTTCATTAAAAGTTTTTTATTTAAAATACTAGAATTTCTTTAAAATATAGAATTTTTGAAATTATTCAAATTTTTGGTATGAAAACATGAAAAACAAAGGACTTAAAATCAAATATCGTGTATAACTTTGGAAATTACTTAAAACGAATATTATATTAGTTTAGGTTATAGGTATACAATTGCAGTAAAGGTCATTTTTATTGTTTTTACAATACCTAAAAGTTTAATGTAAGGATAGTAATCATTTTCTCGTACTTTTTATAAAATCAGTAAATCATAATTAGAATTTAATGTGAAGGAAAGGAATTAATGGCTCTTTTTTGTTTAATTTTTAATTGTTTTTTATGAAATTTAAAATTATGTTCAAACGATTAGGATTAACAAAAAAAAAATATTTTTAGAGAAGAAAGTCTATTACATGGCTTTTTTTAGGTAAGTTTGGATTTCCATCTGTTTATATTTCTAAGACCACGGATTTAAATAGTTCATAAGTCGTTTTTCATATGAAAAGCGTTTTAAAAAGATTTTTAAGTAAAAAAAGGTGAAAGCAATTTCTAACGTATATGGGTCAGGTATCGGTGGAAGTTCGATTAGAGGGATAGGAAATTTTCTTTTTTACGTGGATATCATTGGACTGATAATTATTATCTTTGCAATCGATATATTCGGTGTAGTAATTAGTACAGTTTTATTAACCGTATTTATACTTTTAATCATCTTGGGATTAGTGTGCATGGGTATTTATATCATTCCAGAATGGATTCGAGTTCCAACACTGAGACTTGGCAAATTTAAAAAGATGGGAGGACCTGGTATATTATGGTTAATGCCCTTTATATATAAAATTCCCTTTTCCTTGGATTTGCGTATTATCACTACAACCTTTTCTGCGGAACAGACTTTAACAAAAGATAATGTTCCTGTAAATGTTGATGCTGTTCTTTTTTGGCGCGTGATCGATCCTATTAAAGCATCCTTAGCAGTTCAACAATACATCACGGCTATTTCCTGGGCAGCCCAAACAAGCCTTCGAGATATCATAGGAAAGACAGAATTAAGCCAAATGCTTGCCGGAAGAGAGGAAATCTCTAAGCAACTTCAGGATATTATTGACAGACACACGGAGGAATGGGGTGTTAAATCGCTATCTGTTGAGATTAGGGATGTTATTATCCCAACTTCCTTACAAGATGCTATGAGCAGGCAAGCCCAAGCAGAACGAGAACGACAAGCAAGAATCATCCTTGCAAGCTCAGAAGAGCAGATTGCGCAGCGGTTTATTAACGCAGCTCACGTCTATGAGAGTGACATGGTAGCCTTAAATCTGAGAGCCATGAATATTTTATACGAATCAATGAAAGAAAAAGGAGCTTGGATAGTAGTTCCATCAGACATGGTCAATATTCTTGGAGGAAGATTCAGGGAGGTTAAAGGTCCAGGTGATTTGTAGATATAATGTGATTAATTTTTTTTTTTTTTTTCTCTCATTTATTCGGTTAACTTAATAATGAAACTCATATTTTTTTAAGATCTAATGGAAGTACATAGGGTCTTTGAATTGGTATGTAAAAAGTTTGGTATCAGGAAAAAACAAATCTAAATCATGAATCAATTGTTTGGTTTGCAATTAAAAGTTTATTTATTTTTCTTAAAAATAGTTCTGAAAGGCTTTTTTTTATTATTTTTCTCATGTATCTTACAATTTGATAGAAAATCTTCAAAATGGATAAACATGACGAAGTTATATTTTTGATACATGGAACTTTTATCAATTTAAAAATTTAAATCTTAAACTTGAGAGATCCCTATATCAAACCATAAACATTTTTAAAAATTTCGGAGGGTTAAGCAATTTGAAAAGAAATCAATTAGAAATTCTTTCTCATGAAGAAATTCAGCTCATTCATGAAAATTCCTTGAATTTACTACAAACTCTTGGAATAAGAGTAGAGTCAGAAGAAGCTCGGGCATTGTTATTAAAAAATGGTGCTTTCTCAAGCAGCCATTCAAGGAATAACTTCATTTTATTTCCGCCAGAATTGATTGAAGAACAGTTAAAAAAAGTTCCAAAAGAATTCACTTTATGGGGGCCAGAGGGAATAAATCCCGTTAAAGTTAATTTAAAATCTCAAATCTTTTCTACTTTTGGAGCTGCAACGAAAATGCATGATCCTGACAGGAAAAAGACCATTAGAAAGTCGACTCTTCAGGACTTAGCCAACCAAATTAAGGTTGTAAATAAGCTAAGCAATATTGATGTGTCCCACTTGGATGTTTGGGCTAATGACGTTCCATTTACGCAACTACACTGCCATTCCATATTAGAATGGGCAAAATATAGCCATAAACCTTTTGGAATGGCATGTTTTGGAAGAACCGCTTCCCAAGACATGATAAATATGGCTTCCATTGTCTCTGGAGGAAATAAAGAATTAATTAAAAAACCTAAATTATTAGGGGTGTTTAATCCCACATCCCCTCTTATTTTACCCCAAATCTTACTTAATGGTTTATTTATTTTTGCAAAAAATAATCAACCAATAAACATCACTTCAGCAGCGGGAGCCGGGTCAACTGCCCCTGTTACTTTAGCAGGACTGTTGGTTCAAACAAACATGGAGATTTTAGCTTCAATAGTTTTAACGCAGTTAATAAATCCGGGTGCCCCCGTTTTATATGGCTCTACTAATACTATCATGGACCCTGTGACGGGAAACATGGCATATGGAAGTATCGAATTCGGATTAATAACTGCTGCTTTTGCTCAATTAGCACACTTTTATGAAATTCCCTCCAAAGGGTCGGGCACATTAACTGATTCGAAATGTTTTGATATTCAAAATGGATTTGAGCGATATTTAACTCTTGCTCATGCGGTAGAGGCAGGACATAATTATATTACATGCGCGGGAACCTATGAATCTTCAATTTCAGAAGCATATGAGTTGCTTATCATTGATGATGAACTTATCGGAATGATGAAGCGTGAAATGGAAGGAATTAGGGTAAATTCTGAGAGCTTAGCTAGTGAGGAAATTAAAAATATTGTTAGCCAATCAAAAAATTTTCTAGGGACCAAACATTCGGTTAAAAATACACGGAAAGAAATTTATATTCCTAATATAATTGATAGAAAACGTAGGGGTGCTTGGAAAAAGGAAGGTGGGAAAGATATCTTGACCAGAGCAAGGGAGAAAGTAAATATGATACTAGAGGAAGATTATCCTTCTAAACTCGATTTGACCATGGAATCAAATTTAAACGAGTATCTTAAAAAGGTCGCTTCACGGACACTTGAGGATTACCAAAAACTGGAGGACATGGAATCATCAGATATATCGGGAGATCTACCAGGAATTTAACAAGGAAAATCGAACATCCCATTTAATAACCGAATGACTTCCTTTTTTTTAACCGTTTTATTATCTGATCTGAAATTTAATTCGAGGAAGTAATTCAATTTAAATTAGGTCAAGGATTATTCTAGCTTGAAATCTTCAATGAATTTTAAAGACTTATTTTTAAAAACTATTAACACTATTTAATTTGTAACAAAAACTATATTATACCTTTAAAACAAAATGAAAAGAGTGAGTTTGGTTTGAATTTTGCTATCATGTTCAACGCCGAAGAAGGTGGCGTTATCGTTCCAATTGATTGGAAAAAAGAAAATTTGCAACCCGATAAATCTATAATCGTTTTGGATGAGGGAAGTTTGACTTTATATCTCTGGCATGGGGCAAAACAAGGGCTTGTTGCTCGAAGGACGGCTTTACGACAAGCGGAGTCATTAAAAGGCCATGGGTATTCAATGGGTAAAAGCATTATCGGAAGAGATATTAGAACCATTAAAGAGATAGATAGTAGGAAGGTAGAAAGAGTCCCCGAAGAAACGCAGATATGGGAGGAGCTTCAAGAAATACTAGATAGAAAATTTGAAGTGGTAGAAGATAAACTAATAACTTTTCAAGTTGGACAAATTGATAAGCAAGCTGTAAAACCATCAGTAAAGCCAGAACCAAAAGAAATGCCTAAAGTTGTTCCAAAACCTGAAGAAAAACCTAAAGTTCAAGCAGAACCAATATCAAAAACTCAGCCAAAACCTACAAGGGAAATCAAAACAGTTCCTAAGTCCATACCAGCCCCAGCAGTCAAGGATGCAAAAACACAAGAAGTTAAGGCAGGAGATACTGATTTATTGACTGAATCTAGAATTGCCTTTGTCATAATAAGCGTATTAGAGCATTATGAGGATTTATGGGTAAGTAAAAAAAGCGATGGCAGTATTGCCTTAGAAATGATTGATGGCCCCATTTGTCAATTTACGGTGAAAGAAGGGGCTAAATTGAGTTTTACGAAAGAAAGTTTTAATGGGATTTCAACGGCAATCTCTGATGCTATAAAAAAGAAATATGTAGAGCTAAATAAACTTCTTAAATAAATTACAAGTTTTTTTTACTTTTTTCATTTTTCAAAAGAAACCATTAGAAATAGTGATCTACTTCAAAATATAAATAACAACTATCTTTTATATAGTTAGGATAAAAAGTGGTGAAGTAATGAAGTTCCAAACCTTAGCAAAATTATTTGATGCATTAGAATCAACCTCTAAAAGACTTGAAATGACGGGTCTTCTTGCTTCTTTCTTCTCAGAGATAAAATCTTCTGGAGATTTTAATGATTTGGACAAAATCATTTATTTATTAGAAGGACAATTAGTTTCTAATATTAAAAAGTTTCCTAAACTGGGAATTGCGGAGAAAATGCTAATTCAAGCTTTAAAAATTCCCTCGGGAATTTCGACAGAAAGAATTAAACAAAAGGTTATTGAAAAAGGTGATATCGGTGCAGCAGCAGAAGAAATTTTAAAAAATAAAAAGACCCAGAAATCTTTGATAGAATTTAATAAAGATAAAGAGAATGAACAATCATCCTTAGAAATTCAAGAGCTATACTCAGAATTAGAAAAAATTGCCACAACAGAAGGCACCGGTTCTCAAGATATTAAACTTGGAATTTTAAGAGGACTCATGAGAAAATGCTCTCCATTAGAAATCAAATATCTTTTGAGAATAATTACATCAACTTTAAGAGTTGGTGTTTCTACTCAAACAATTATAGACGGCATCGCTTTGGGGTTTACCGGAGATAAAGAAAATCGAGATTATCTAGAAAAAGCATATAATTTGCATCCAGATCTAGGTGACATTACAAAGTTGTTGGCGGAAAAAGGAATTGAAGCGGTAAAGCGGGTAAAAATATCTTATGGAACTCCCATTAGAATGATGTTAGCTTCGCGGATTCCATATATTGAAATTCCTTCAAAATTAGATACTCCTTTTGTTGCAGAATATAAACTTGATGGAGAAAGACTACAAGTTCATAAACAAGCAGATCAAATTTATTTGTTTTCACGAATCTTAAATGATGTTTCAAATCAGTATCCAGATGTCTGTCAAGTGATAAAAGAAAATGTAAAAGCTAAAAATTGCATTATTGAAGGGGAAGTTGTTGCAATGGATGCTTTTTATGAGAAAATGGAGCCCTTTCAAACTCTAAGCAAGCGAAGGAGAAAGCATGGTGTGGAAGATTTGACAAAAGAGGTCCCCGTATGTCTATTTGTATTTGATCTACTTCAATTAGGTGATGAGTCTTATATTGATTACCCTCTCCCTAAAAGGCGCAAAAAATTAGAAGAAATTATTCAAGAAAGAGATGAGATTCGGTTGGTGGAATCGATAAAAATTGAATCTGCAGATGAATTGTTAAAATTCTTTCATGAGGCAAGAAAAGCTAAAGCTGAAGGTATCATGGCAAAGTCAATTAAAGAGGATTCAATTTACCAAGCTGGGAATAGGGGTTTTCAGTGGATTAAAATGAAAGGGTTAGAGGGGAGTAAATTAAAAGATACAATTGATGTGGTATTAGTGGGAGCAAATTATGGCAGAGGGAGGAGAGTTGGATGGTATGGGACATACATTGGTGCCGTGTACGACCCTTCAGAGGATAAATTTGTCGCATTTACTAAGATTGCTTCCGGATGGACAGATGAAATCATGGATGAATTAATGAAACAAGTTAAACCTTTAGAACGCAAGACAAAATCGAAACTTGTATCTTCCACAGAAAATCCGAATACCTGGTTGGAACCAAAAATTGTGATAGAAATAATGGGGGATGAAATTACCGTCCGCGATAACGTTTATAGTCTCAGATTTCCCGTATTTAAGCAATTTCGCCCAGATAAGGAGCCAAAAGATGTGACCACACTAAAAGAGATAGAAGAATTATATGAACTTCAATAAAATTCACCAATAAATTTTTAATCCTCGTTTTTCTTCATTTTTTAACGATTTGGGCAATTCATTAATAAAATTCTCTCCTAAATATAGTTCTTCTAAATTGGATAATTCACTCAAAATTTCAGGAACAACGTGTAATCTATTTCGGGTCAAATTTAAAATTTTAAGAGAGCGTATATTTTTAAGATTTTCCGGAAGTTGTTCTATTTTATTATCCCTTAAATTTAAAAATTCTAATGATCTCAGAGAACTAATAGAATCTGGAATAACAGATAGCTCATTCCTTTCCAAATCTAAAACTTCAAGAAATTTCATATTTCCTATAGAATCGGGAAGTTCATTAATTTCATTCCAACTTAAATTTAACTTTTTCAACGCACCTAATTTTCCTATTGATTCAGGCAATCTTTTTAACCTATTATCATGAAGATTTAATTCAACAAGAAGAGATAATTGACTAATTGTATAAGGTAATTCCTTTATATGATTTAACCTCAGATTCAAATATTTTAACGATTTGAGCTTTCCTATAGAATTGGGAAGCATTTCTAATTCATTCTTCCACAATGAAAGGAGTTCAAGATCATGTAATGATCCAATCGATTTTGGCAAACTAATAAGACTATTGACATTTAAATTCAGTTCCGTTAAAGTTTGTAAAGATCCTAACCATTCAGGCAATTCTACTAACTGGTTATAACGTAATACTAGTTTTTCTAGATGAGTTAAATGTTTTAAAATTTCAGGTAATTTCATTAAACCCTTAAAAATGAAATCGAGTTCCGTAATTTTACATTTGTTAATCTTGATTTTCAATCGCCAATATATTTTCTGCAAATAAACATAAATGAAATAATTTATCAGAATCTCGCCTAATTCTTCAATGCTAACTTCGGGTAAGGAATGCTTTTCGCATAAATCCTCAAATCCAATTTTGAATTCTTTACTTTCGATTAGAGTGATTTCATTCACCAAAAAATTACGCGCGGCTGGTGAATGAATTTTTACTTTGTCTTGAATAATCTCTTTTAGAGTAATAAAAAGGGTTGTTTGAATTTGGGGAGAATCATCGTGAAAAAATGCCCATTTTATGGGCTCATAGCAAGCTGTAAAATAATTTCCTTTCAAGTAATTCGCTGCTGCTTCTCTAATCTTCCAATTTGAGTCGGAAATCAATAAATGTTCTAAAGTTTTGAAGAACGAGTGATTTTGTACTTGTAAAAGATCCAATATCGTAATACTTTCCAATCGAAGGTCAGCAATATTGCTAATTTCTATTAATTCAATTAGTTGCTGGATAAGCGAATCCTTGTTCAACTTTTTTGAATGATATTTTTCCAAAAGCACTTTGGGAGAATTCTGTTCCACTTTAAAATTACCTTAATAATTTAACTCCTTTATTATTTAAAGAGGTAATGATACTCAAATCAATTGAACTAATCTTATTATAGTTTAAATCAATTAACTTAAGTGCGGGGAGTTGTAATATTATTTTTGGAAATGTTTTTAATTTATTACCCCATAATTTTAATTCTTCTAAGGATTGTAATTCAATCACCCATTCTGGAATTTCAGTAAGGTTATTCCATTTCAAATTGAGAGATTTAAGATTTTTTAGATAAAGTAGTTCCATTGGTAGAGAATCTAATGAATTATTATCCAAATTAAGAAACTCAATAGGAGAAGGGGTGTTAATTATTTTTTCCAAGCTTTTTATGTTATTTTCGTATAGAAATAATTCTTTAAGGTGGGGAAGTTTAGAAATCCAATCCATATGATCCAAATTCAAGCGTTTATTGCCTCCCAAAACTAATTTATTTAACTTGGATAACTTTTTCATGTTGTCCGGGAGATTTGTCAAGTCATTCAAACCCAATTCCAAAGAAACAAGAGACCTTAACATCCCGAGATTATCGGGCAATTCTTGCAACCCATTTCCATGTAAATCAAGAATTTCTAAATTTTTTAAACAAGTAATTGAATCGGGAAGAATTTTAATGTTATTTGAGCTAAGATCGAGAATTTTTAAGGAAGATAAATTTCCAATCGAAACGGGTAGTTCTATTAAATGATTATATCTTAAATATAAGGTTTTCAAGGAAGAAAAAGCGCCGATTGAAGAAGGTAATATTTTTAATCTATTATAACTCATATCAAAATACTTTAAAGAAGTCAAAGAAGCCATCGAAGAGGGAATTTTGGCAATTCTATTGATTTTTAAATCTAATTTATCAAGATGATATAAGTAAGAGATACATTTAGGTATTTTACGTAGGACGTTAAAATTGAATACTGTCGAGCCTATATTTGAAAGTTCTAATTCTGTAATTAACCCATCTCTGGTTTCATAGTCGATTCTATCATATTTTTTTTCTAAAAAGTCGACAATAAGATAATTTATAATGATTGATGCGAGACTTTTATTTTTGAGTTCTCTTTGTTGATTTTGAATTTGATTTATATCTTTTTTAAAGCGGGGATTATCTATATCTTGGATAATTTTAAATAAGAACAATTTTGAGGAGGAATTGTTCATCTCTCCTATGGTCTTAATAATATTTATCAAACAAATTAAAGATTTTTCATGCTCAAAAGCCCATTTCAATAAAGGAAAGGATTTTTCAAGATATAATTCTCCAATGGCTTCAATTGCGTGATTTCTGATTGATTCTTCAGAATCAGATATAATTAAATTTTCAAGCACGTTAAAAACCATCTCATCATTAGAAGCCAGCTGTTTTAAAATTTCTATACTAAGAATTCTATATTCAATGTTTTCAGAGTTTTCGATAATATGGAGAATCTTCTCTAGCGTAATCTCCCGATTTACGAGTTTATCGTAGAAATTTTCAAGAATCTTTTGAGGAGAGGTTTCCATTATTTCTTAAATAAGCGTTTAGGGTTTTGAAATTTATGATTTTATTTTATAATAATTTCACACTCACATAAAATTTTTCCACGAATTCAAGTCTTAAAGATTTTTAATTTATAGAAAGGTCATATAAAAAAACCCCATTGAGCTAAGTATCTTAGGATGAATTGATTAATTGCTTATTGTTTTATGTAATCCATTCTTATTATTTATACACTATTATTGTCATAAGTAAAGAACATGAAGTTAACAGTTAAAGAAATTAGTTTTGAAACAAGCAATAAGAAAGATGTTATTTTAAGTGTTAGTGATGCGCTCAAAATAGGTAAAAAAGCGGGAGAACGTGTTATTATTAAAAACAGAGAATCTAAGTCAATAGAAAATAGATATTGGTACGCTATTTTACAAATAGATTATTCCAATTCTATAGTTCATCCTGGAGAGATTGGCATTTTTCTTGATTTGATAAAAAGACAGAAAGACCTTGTTCATGGTTCTCTAGTTTCAGTAAAACCTGCAGAGCCACCAGATTCTTTCAGTTTTATAAGGAAAAAAATCAAGGGAGAAAAATTACTTGGTGATGAAATCAATAGAATTATCACGGATGCAGTGTCAGGATCTTTATCTAAAATTGACTTAGCCGCTTTTATCACGGCAACATCGATAAATGGAATGGACCACGAGGAGATTACGTCTCTTACTTTAGCTGAAGCACGGAGTGGTGAAATCTTTGATTTTGGCCCGGAAGTGTTTGATAAACATAGCACATGAATTTACATATAGTAAATTTAGCTAAAAGGTGGTGTTCCGGGCAATAAAGTTTCATTGATAATTGTACCCATTATAGCAGCAGCAGGTCTATTAATTCCAAAATCATCAACTCGTGCCATAACATCTCCTTCAGGAACTGCAGATTCCATGGAAGTGTTGGCTTGCGTGACATTTGATTCGGAAGAATTAAAAAAAATTATATCTAAAGAGAATGCTTGCATTGTCTGGGGTGGAGCCCTCGATATAGCACCGGCGGATGATGCATTGATTGAAATCGAACGACCTCTCCAAATGGATCCAATAGGGTTAATGATTCCTTCAATAATTGCTAAAAAATTAAGCATGGGAGTAAAAAAGCTGGTTTTAGATATTCCCGTCGGTCCCGGGACGAAATTTCCACTACCAGATGATGGACGACATTTTGCACTGAGATTCAAAGAAATAGCCAAAAATGTAGGAATCCAAGCAGAATGTGCGCTTACATTGGCTCATCAACCCATAGGGCACACAGTTGGTCCTGCAATCGAGGCTAAAGAAGCGTTAACGTTGTTGATGGATTATTCTGCTGGTCCTAATTCATTGATTGAAAAATCTACTTCTTTGGCAGGAATCCTCTTGGAGTTAGGGGGAAAGGCAGAGAGAGGAAAAGGGCAAATCCTTGCGAAAGATATCTTATGTTCAGGCAAAGCCTATGAAAAAATGCAGAGGATAATAGAGGCACAAGGAGGAGATCCCGACATAAAACCCTCCGATATTGAATTAGGAACACATGTTAAAGAGTTTTTTAGCAAAAAGTCAGGACATATAACTGAAGTTAACAATGCAATAATAAATCAAATTGCAAAAGCAGCAGGATGCCCCAATTCTAAAAAGTCCGGAATCGAACTTTTCAAAAAACAAGGAGCTAAAATTAGTGAAGGAGAGTTAATTTTTAGGATATATTCTGATAGTCAAGTAGGGATGAAACGGGCAGAAAAGATTTATAACTCGACGGGAGGACCAATCATTTTAGGTGGTATGATGATTGAGAGAATCTAATTACTTCATTATTTTCTTTCAAATTCACCTTGTTTAGAAATAGTAGATTATTATTAGCATGTTATCTTTAGATAAAATCAAGAGGAAATAAGAAAATCATGAACAAATTTAGTATAGCGCAGGAAATATTACAAGATTTGAATTATGATGGGTGGCTTATTATTTGCAACGAGGATAGCGATATCCATTCTCCATTCATGCTTGGGGTTAAAGCTCATGCTCGTCATTACATATATATAGCTGCTAATGGTAATCACATTGTCATTGGTACTCCAATGGAGAATCCAATGATAAAAAAATCATTAGAAGAACAAAATGTTTCCTGTAGAATAGAATCCTATTCAAGTATTTCGGACCTAAAATCAAAATTGGGCACGGTAGTAGATCAAAAACGAATTGCTTTAAATTATGGAGAAATATTAAATACGTCCCAGAATACAGAATATGCGGATTGCATTCATTTAGGCGATTATCTATCTTTAAAATCCATCACATCCAAAACGGAGTTTTTTTCTGCTGCACCAATCATATATAAACTTCGGAGCATTAAGTCTGTAAGTGATTTGGATGATTTACGAGAAACATGTAAAATTACAATGGAAATTTTAAACGATATTCCCGACTGGGTAAAAATCTCAATGACAGAACGAGAAGTTAAGGCAAGGTTAGATTACGAGTATTTGAAATTAGGGGAGCCTTCTTTTGACACCATCGTGGCAACAGGAGCGAATTCGGCTGATCCGCATCATAATTCTAGTCAACAAAAAATCAAAGAAGGAGTATTACTTATTGATACGGGAATGCGAGTAAACCAGATGTGCTCTGATATTACTTGGACGTATTGGATTGGAGGCGCTCCATCGGAAAAGTTTTTGAAAGCATATTCAGCCCTTAATGAATCAAAAGAAAACTCCCTAAAATATTACATTGATGGGATGCAAAGTAATCTTCCCGCAATTAAATGTCGAGAATCTCTGGCAAACTCAGGTTATGATCATGAAAAGTTGTTTTTCCATGGATTAGGGCATTCCATTGGATTCCAAGTCCATGATGTGGGGCCTAGAATAAGCCAAAATGTTTCAAAAGATGAGATTTTAGTTGAAAATATGGTTTATAGCAATGAGCCGGGATTATATTGGGAAAATGAATGGGGAATTCGAATCGAAGATGATGTTATCATTAAAAAAGAAAAATGCGAACGAGTGACTCAAGCTCCTAAGGATCCACTTTTAATATAACAAATTAATCTTAACTTTTTGCAGAATTTTTGACCTGAACTATAGTTTTACTTCGCATCCACGTTCCCTTAACTTTTGCAAGGAAGGAGTTAATTTCTTGATCTTATTCAAGTTAAGGTAGATTACCTTGATATTTTTTAATTCTTCTATCGATTCGGGTATGTCTTCTATTTTATTCCCCCATAGGTTTAAAACCTCAAGGGAAGGCAAAGAGTCAATCCAATCGGGAAGAAATGTTAATTTATTCCAGCTTAGATTCAAGCTTTTCAACGATTTAAGAGATAATAATGTATCTGGGAGTTTTGTAAAGGGATTATTCCTTAAATTTAAATGTTCTAAATTAGGTGGTAAGTGGGGTAAATCCGTAATGTTATTATCATACAATTCCAATTTCCTGAGATACTGAATTTCTTTTACCCAATTCGGGATCTCAGTTATATTATTTCTCCCTAAACTCAATTCCGATAGATTTTTAATTTTCTTGATACTGTCGGATACCATTCTGAAATTATTCCAACCTAATTCCAGATTGTTAAGTAATTCCAGATTATCAAATATATTGGGCAAACTAAAAAGTTGATTATGGTGTAAATCTAATACATGGAGTAAAACAAGCAAGCCAATGGAATCGGGAATTTCTTTTAAAATATTATCCCTTAAAATTAAAATTTCAAGGGATTTCAATTCCCCCATGGTTGACGGTAGCACTCTTAAATGATTAGATTTTAAGTTTAGAATTTTTAAATTTCCAAAATATGAAATTGCATCAGGCAAAATTGAAAGATTGTTGTAGCTCAAATTTATATCTTCGATGGCATTAAATTGACCCATATTCTCGGGAATAGCTCTTAGAAGATTATTGCTTAAGTTAAGCTTCTTTAAATTTGAAAGCGAAAATATTGAATCAAGAGCGTTCGTTAATGTATTTATTGCTAATCCTTGATAACCCACACTAGATAAATCCAAGGTGATTATTGAGCCCATTTCATTTGGCTCAAATTTTAAATACCCCAACTTTAGTTTTAGAGTAGATATGATGTAATAATTAATTAAAATTTCACTTAATTCATTATCTGTAAGATCTTCAATATCATTCTTCCCAGTAAAATTCTTGATATTATACTTATATTTTTTCTTACCGATTTCTTCGAACTTTTTTAATAAAATGCTGCGCGTTTCACTGGATTTGAAATTTCCTAAAATTCGGATAATTGAGAGGATCACTTTTAACGATTTTTCATGATGCAATAACCATTTCATTAATTGAAGCACTTTATCATAGAATAGATCACTTAGCGATTGTAAAGCATGTATTCGAATTTCATCGCTTAAATCAGATATGCAGATGTTTTCTAAAATCTTATATACTCTAATATTTCGAGATTTTAACGCACTTAGATATTTAATGCAAGAAATACGGGTTTGAGGATTTTCTACATTCTCTATTAATGATAAGAGTAGATCCTCGGCGGTATCTTTATCTAATATGTCCTTTTGAAAATCATTATAGATTGCCTCGGGAGTTAAAGCCATGTTAATATAACGGGAATAATCAAGGTAATTTGAATAAAAGTTCAATCAGCTTTTCCTAATATAAAATAGGAGAAAAACTTAAGCTCACACTCTGAATAAATATAAAATACTTGAAAAAATTTTTTTAAAAAATAACTTCAATGCATGACATACTATATATTATTACTTTGAACTGATAGTATTGAACTATATTATATCAAATCAAGTCGTCATAACTTGATTGATATAGGAAAATGCTCAACATTCTCAATAGAATTCCCATCAGGATCTTTGAATAACACCATCATTTTAATCTCAAAATCACCGGTTTCAATTGGTCTTAATTGAAGTTCCCAAGAGATACTTTCATTAGAATTTAAGGAATATACATTTTTTTCAAGAGTTCCACGGATTAATTTAAGCTGATCGGGTAAAGATACTGACAGGTTTAAATCGAGGGCATCTCCTTCGCTGGTATTTTCCACCAAGATCTGTAGTGGAAAAGTTTGATCGATTAAAGGGGGCCTGAGATTTTTCGCAGAGAATGTTAAGGCAGGAGGCGGAGATATCAATTTTGGAGTCAAGGGCATGATATCGTGATTAAAAAGGAACATGTCATCTATTAGGAAAGTAAAAGTAATTGGTCCAATTTGCGATTTCTCCACTTGAAAATGAGGTTTGATAACAAAATTCACCGTATTTTCGCGTGTTAAGTCCAAAAAGATGGGGACTTCTGGTTTTTCATGAGTGGTAAAATTACTTGTTAATTGGAGGTTGAATTTTGTAATTTTTATTTCATTACATTTAAAATCATTTAATTTATCATTCGAAAGTTCACGAATAATTGATAAATCAAGGGAGATTTTTAAATGCATGATATCATTAGTGGTGTAAACCTCTTTATCATATTCTACTTCGGACTTTAGAAGAAGAAATATTTTTGCGATAATTATGGCCGTTTTAATTAATTTATTTTCTCCCTCCAAGAAATCATAAGGAGGAATTTCACTCTCAACTTTCTTCAAGTAATTCAAGTTTTGATTTTTTATGATGATCAAGAAGTCTTTTATCAATTGGATAAAATCGTTTTCCTTAAAATAGTTGTCATCTACTACCTTTTTTGCTTTTTTTACTGCAAGGATTCCTTTATCATACTCTCCAATTAGAAAATAACTCAAGAAAGAAAAGGTAGTGAATAAAAGTTGCATTTCATCTCGTTCTTTAACTTTTTCTAATTTGGATCCAATCATTATTGCTTTATGAAAAATTTCAAGAGCTTCTTTAAATTGATCTTTTAAAATAGATACATGACTGGCTTTTCTAAGAAGTTGAATACTTTTTAAAAATTCATCTTTTTCTAAATAAGCTTGAGCTCCTTTAATATAACTCCGTTTTCCGGATTCAAAATCGTTTAAACTTTCAAATTCTTCTCCCGCGTTGGAGAAAAATTTACCTGCTTTTTTAAACTGTTTTGCCTTGTAAAGTAATTTTCCTTTTTCATAAAGCTCGTTAGGATCTTTTCCCATTTTCCTTCAAGGTATTTAAAATAAGATAAGAATTAAAGAATAAAAATTAAAAAAAGCATAAAAAAATTGTGAAAGAACCGTTACCTACGCAAGGCAGTCTTCTTGTGACTAAGATTTTTTCACAAGAGTCATACTACACGGCTTTTTGTTTTTCCTTTTTTTTAGAGTCCTCTTTTGCCTTATCAATTGCCAAGGACCCTTTAAAAGGATTGCTGCCTAATTTTCTGATCATGTCCGTGATTTTTTGAATGTTTTGTTGAAAAACCTGTCCTTCAGCCGCAGAACACCAAAATAATTGGATCCGTTCGGGTGAAATTCCTACAGTTTTTAAAATTTCACGGGAATATTCTACATTCTTCCTTGCTATATAATTACCAGTATCATAATCGCATTCTCCCGGGTATCATCCGGCAATAACTACGCCATCAGCTCCTTTAGAGATTGCACGCAATATTAGATTGGGAGTTACTCTTCCCGTGCAATTTACTCGAATCGGTCTCAAGGTTGCGGGATATTGAGCTCTAATGGTACCTGCCATATCTGCTCCGCCATATCCTCATTTCCAACATAAAAAACCTACGATTTTCATGTCATCTTCCGTCATTTTAATTACCTCTTTAAAATTCTTCTAAAATAGCATCAATTTGTTTTTCATATTGTGGTTCTCGATAATATCTGAGAGAGATGGCTTCCGATGGGCACTCTGCTAAACAAGCTCCGCAACCCCGGCATAAGATTTCATTCACTTCTGCTCCTTCTGTTTCGGTGGTAATCGCATTATATGGGCAATTTAATTCGCATAATCCGCATGTAGAACATTTTTCCTTATCTACGGTAGCTCGAATCAGTTTTATTTCATATTTCCCTTTAATCATAAGTCGCGCTAAAGAAGAAGCAGCCGCTCTTCCTTGGGCAATCGCTTCAGCAATAGATTTGGGACCTTGTGCCACGCCTGCTAATACAATTCCGGGGATTTTGGTATCAATTGGATTGAGCCGAGAATGAAATTCTTTAAAGAATCCATCCCTGCTTGTTTCGAGTTTTAACATCTTCTGTAAATTTTCGATTCCTTTTGGAGGTACTAACGCCGCTGATAGAACAACCAAGTCAAATTCCTCCACTTTTAAACCGCCGGAACCTAATGTATTTTGTAGAATTATCCTAAGATTATGAGTTTCCGGGTCTTCATCAATTTTGGAAACGTTGGTCCTGATATACTTTATACCCTCTTTACGGGAAGCAGTATAATATTCCTCGTAATCCTTTCCTGCTGCTCTAATATCCATGTATGCCACGCTAATTTCCGTGTCCGGATAATGCTGCTTTATTAGTTTTGAGTTTTTTATGGAGATCATGCAACATACTCCCGAACTGCAATAAGCATTTTTGTTCAAATCCCGGGAACCCACACATTGAATGAATAAAATCCTCTTTGGTCTCTTCCCATCAGAGGGTCTTACAAGATGCCCGACAGTAGGACCATTTGGAGCTAAGATTCGTTCTAATTTCATCTGCGTGATGACATTCGGATATACGTCATACCCTAAATATCCCGTAGGGGGCTCATACTCATCCCATCCTGTTGCGATAACGATAGAACCAACATCTTTTTTTATGATTTCATCTTTCTGATTGAAGTCCACCGCCTTGAGTTCACAAACACCTTGGCATATTCCGCATTTTATGCATCTTGTCATATCAATTTGAGCTTTTGAAGGAACTGCTTGAGCAAAGGCTACATATATTGCTTTACGGGGATTTAAACCTTGATTAAACTCGTTAGCTCCATATGCGGGGCATACTTCAGTACACGCTCCACATCCATTACAATCATCGGTTACATAGCGTGCTTTTTTCCTAATGGTAACAATGAAATTGCCCACAAATCCTTGAACATCTTCAACCTCACTATAAGTATACATGTGCACACCTTCGGTTCGAGCTGATTCAAGCATCACGGGACCGAGAATTCATATGCTGCAATCATCCGTTGGGAAAGTACGATCCAGCATGGCCATTTTTCCGCCAATAGTCGGACTTTTTTCTACTAAATGAACTTTAAATCCTTGATTGGCTAAATCTATTGCAGCAGTCAGGCCCGCCACGCCCCCGCCAATTACTAAAGCTTCTTGAGTAACTTCTACCTTTTTAACCAAAACTTTCTCTAAAACGGAAGCTCTTGCTACGGCGGACTTTATCGCATCTTGTGCTACTCTTTGAGCACCTTCCTTATCATTTCGATGTACAAAACTGGAATGTTCTCTAATATTGACAAATTCCAAATAGGAGGGATCCATGTTCATGGACTCTAAGACGCTCTGAAACACGGGCTCATGCGTTTTGGGAGTGCAAGCTGCAACAATGACCCTATTTGCACCCGACTTTTCCACGTTCTCTTTAATGAATTCTGCTCCCGGTTCCGTGCATAAGCTTAGATAATGTTCGGCTCCCACAACATTAGGTAATGTTTTTGCAAACTCGGCTAAAGCTTTAGAATCAATAATCTCAGCGATATTGATGCCTCATTCACAGACAGCAACGAAAATTCGAATTTCTTCATTATTCTCTGTATCTACCATTGTCAAATATTTCCTATTGTATTTTTATATATTCCTCCTTTATTAAAATATACCTAATTAAACAAAATACACATGCCTATTAATTTTTAATTAAATAGGCATCTGACTAAACTAATTAATTTTAAATTTTTAATTTTGTATATTAGAAATATAAGTAAAAAATATGAAATAATCGAGTTTGGATAAGCATGTTATTTATTATATTCCAAGAGGATATTTTTAGATTATCGCCATTATTCGTTCTGATTCCCTTATATCTCATAACTGTAATAATTGTTTTTAAAATTGGGCTTCTCATCGTCAAAGCACGGGAGCGAAAAAGTATATACTTTGTTATTATTAGTGTTTTCGCCCAAATTGGCACCATTTTCTTATTATTTATACCCATATTACTATTTGGAGTAGCAGAAAACTGGAACATGTCCTATGCCCCCCAATTAACTCTTTTTATTATATTGGCATTGTTTATTGATTTTAATCTCATTAATATACTACATAAGCTCGGATTGCAAAGAACTGCAGTAGTGTTCTTATTTTTCGTAATTCCTACACTTATTTTTGGAATCTTGATTGGAAATACCATCAACAATATCTTTTAGAAAAACTAAAAATTATAATCCAATTGCCCGATTTATTTCCTTATTCATGCTAAGGATTTTTTCTCTGGCTGCTTTTCCAAAATCCTTGGGGGCAAATTTTTGAGATTGATGATAAGCATAAATTATATCCCTTGACGAATTAACAATGCCTCCTAACCCATTTTCATTAAATCCATGTTTAATAGCGTTGACTGTCGCTCCTTGTGCCCCAAATCCCGGCATTAAAATAAAAGAATGCGGTACAATTCTTCTAATTGCTTTTAATTCTTCCAAAAATGTCGCGCCTACAACCACGCCCATATTGTGGAATGAGAAAAAAGTGTCTAAATTAGCATCCAAAGCCCATTCATTTACTAATCGTGCCATTTGGATGTAATTCCTTTCTAATTCAACATTTGCGAGAGTTACTTTGGTACTATCATTGGCAACCTCATTCAATCTTATACTAAAAAGGTCTTGGAATTCTGTGCTACTTGGATTTGACGTTTTTACTAAAATAAACAATCCCTTATCCTTATATTTAAGGTAAGGTGTAATTCCATCAGAACCCAAATAAGCATTTAAAGTGCATGCGTCTACCCCATATACCTCAAAAGTGGAGGAGGCATATGCCTCAGAAGTAGAACCGATATCATTCCGTTTTGAATCTAAAATCACTAGCAAATCCATTTTATGGGCAAATTTAATGGTTTCCTTCAAGGCGTCTAAAGCATCATACTTCTCATAAAACGCTATCTGGGGTTTAATTACAGGGATTAATTCATGTACACTTTCAATCAAAATCTTGTTAAATTCTTTAATAACCTCATTTGGTTCTTGAAGTTCTTCGGTTAAATATGATGGGATCTGCCCTTCATTACCGATTCTAGGATCGAGTCCCATGCAGACAACACTTTTCTTATCTTTAATCTGTTGGATTAATTGTTCTACAAAATACATTTTAATTTAAAAGTAATAGTTAAGAGATATTTTCATATTTAGTTTAGTCCATTAAAGACTAATGATATAGAATTTAGATATTTTTGCAATTTTTATAGAAGGTTCGATCTACACATGACATGATTAATTTTATTCAACATTTTAGACCTTATTCTATTATTACGATGATGTTAAGGCAATCGATTTCCCTCCCATCATCAAATCTAATTTAATAAGAAAAATCAAAGTCCAAATTCAAACCCTTAGCGAGCCACGGAACCCCCTAACGCTATAGAAAGAGGGTGCACTATTATGATACACAAAGACATGGTCGTAGCGGCGATCGCAAAAGATGGCACCACCGAGATTTCTAATATTAGAAGGTGTTTTCACCCAGCTCGACGTCTTCGTATCGAAATTTCCAAGTTTCTGCAACTCTC